>CANHQP010000006.1 GCA_947462925.1 Flavobacteriia bacterium
AGCCAACTATTTACAAAATTATTTGAACGAGTTTTGTTTCAAATACAACCGAAGATATTTTGGTGAAAAGGTATTCGACAGACTTTTGATTGCTGCTGTATCTTTTGTTTGGTATTAATTACTGGTAAAGTTTACGATATGCATTTTTAATTATTTTTTCTGATTTGATGTAGATTCCATTTTGAAAGAACTTGATTAGATAGGTGCCTTTTTCAATGTTACTGAAGAGTTTTTTCACTTGAGCATATTTTGAACAAAACCAACTGAACTTATGCAAAAGATGAAAAACATTAAAATTGATAATTGCGTTTTCATAGAGTTAGATTTTTAAGTTAAGGATACTAAAGTATTCAAAATGCGAAATCAACTGCGCAGATATGAACGAAATGGTATAGCCGCCAAACAAAACAGGTTTTAAGATGAAAATTTGAGCTATTTGTCTGTCTAAAAATTAAAATTTAATAGATAAACATTGTCGGCACTTTGATATGAACAATTACTCCACCCAACTCGCACCAGTGTACAATTGATATTCAAATCCAGAATTTTCCGCAATTTGGAAAGATACGCGACATTTTTTGTTTAGATATTTTTGTTGATTTCTCAAGGCATCTTTGATGAAATTATCTTCCACCTCGACCCTTAATGCACTAGAATAACCGTCTTCACCGGGCTGACCTACAATTAAATAATTTAAAGATTCAGTTATCGCAAAACCTTGAAAGGTGGTTTCAAAGTCACCTTTTTGTTCTAACACGCGCATCGCTCTGTCAATAGAACACGTTTTTAGCGGAACCGAAAGGAACGAAACACTTGGCAATTCTTCTTGGTAATTCACGCGTTTTTCTTTCGTTGAAATCGCTTTTCCTTTTTTGTCGTAATAAGAAACACGTTCCACGAATTTCGTTGCGGTTGGATTTGAAAGGTCTTCAAATAATTCTTTGGTTACAAATGGGTATTTGTCTTTGAGATAATAGGTAATCGCACCGCTGTTTTTTCCGTTTCCATCCGAAAATTTTTCTTCGATTTTCAAAATTACATTGTCTGCGGAAAGATGCGCCAACACTTCAATTGCTTCTCCATTTTCTTTGGCGTAGCTGAGTGAATGTGCCACCAAATCTGCTTTCACAATTTCTTCTTCAATCGCAGCAATTTCTGCTTCAATCGCATCTTCATTGTCAAGTTTTTGAGAAACTTTTTCAACTTTTTTCTCGGTTGAATTGTCTTCTCCGCAAGCACTTAAAATCGTTAATCCTCCGATTATTGCTACTACTAAAAACCACTGTCTCATCTTAAAAAATTGAATGTTCAAAAGCATAATACGCTGTTCGGTAAAAGTAACATGAAAAATTTAAAAAATGGAGATTGAAATTATGTTGGGTAAATATTTTAAACCAAAAATTAATTTGATGTTTTGTCTTGTCATGGTTTTTATTCAAAAACACACGCCAAAACAATTATCGATATCCTATCAACGCTGCGGATTGCATCCTCGCTAGGGATATTTGACTCCTACGGAGCCTGCTGTTATCACAGAGCAAAGTCAAAATTTCATTGAATTCAAAGAAAATTTGAATGCTTTTTTCCACAAATTTTTGTTGTAAACTTTTACTTGTAATCTTCCAAAAAAAATGTAATTTCAAGCTTCAATTATAGAAACACTGCATTATGGAAGAAGCTCAAATCCAAGCGCAAATCGCGCACTTAAAAACACTTTTGACCGGAAATCTTTTCGAAGATGGGGAAACACAACAACAAATTTACGATTTGAAAAAAATGCTTAATCCAGCGATTGAGTTACAGCCAGAATTAGACGATGATGAGTGTTTATCTTGCGGAAGCTAGAACTAATTAGCCTTGTATAGGAATGATGGACAAGTTTTCGATTTGTCCATTTTTTTTGACCGAAAAATTATTTTGGTAAATTATTTTGAAAGCAATCCTTTGAAAAATGCAATGATTCTTTTTCTGAATAAAAACAAAAGCAAGAAATAAGGAATGATCATCAAATACATGATTCCTGTATTCATGTTTGTTCCAAAAGATGCTTCGTCCATTTCTGAACCTTGTTCTGCTACCAACTTACATTGTGAACAACCTTGCGCATAAATGTTTTGACCGATTAAAATCAATGATAAAACCAATGTGATGATGTACTTTTTCATGCTATTTTTTCTTTACGAAAGACAATCCAATTGAACAGCTACAAAAGTACGAAATAAACACAGTTGATTCTTTTTATAGCTATTTTTTTGTGCTTTTTATGATTAAAATCATCCTTAGCTCAGATTGCCTATCAATAGATTGTGTTGACCATCTTAGGCAGTAAACCGATGGTGTTTTCATCTTTGAGCGAACTTCCTCTCACTTCTAGTTTTTCAGGCGATAAATCCAAGATTGGCAAGTTATTATTTGCTTGAAATAACCTCGGTTCTTCAGATTTAAAATTGCTTTGCACAACCGCTGTAATGGTATCATAAACCACTCTTTCCGCAATTTGCGTGAGCGTGATGTATTTCACAACAGTGTCGTGTACGAAATTCGTTTTGATCTCTTGTTTTTGCTGTGCAACCGGACGAATAACTGGTCGTTCGATTTCTTGATTATTTGGCCACAACATTAAAAATACCAAAACCGTTGCTGCAACTGCTAAAATGGTTTGATATAAAGGAATGCTAATTGCAAAAATGGGAGTAACTTTTTTTGCAGGCAACAACAATGGCTTTGCCTCTAGATTTTCGTCAAAGATGTCGTCCGCTTCTACTAAAATTTGGCGTTGAAAATGATATTCGTCTTCAGTCATGTGCAACAAAACAAATTGCATTTCTTCAAGCGTCAACTGATTCCAATTTCGTGACTCAATTAAATCGAATAATTTTTCTGAGTTTTTGTCTAATTCTCTGTCCATATCAATTCATTTTAAATAAGTTGTTTTCATATCGAGGATCAAATTCTTTGAGTAATTCTGCCATTTTTTTGGTGGCGTAAAACAAGCGAGATTTTACAGTACCGACAGATGTTTCTGTAATTTCAGCGATTTCATTCAAACTGAATTTTTCCATGTACCTCAAGATGAAAGTCGTTTTGTGATGCATTTCAAGTTGTGCCAAACTTGCTTTATAGATCTGTTTAAATCTTTCTTTTTCAGACAAATCATCGCTAAATACTGCTTTTGATTGCAGTTCATATTCATCTGTCGAAATGCTTTGGAAAAACGGTTTTCGGTATTCAGATTTGCACATGTTACTCGCAATCGTAAAAATCCACGTGTAGAATTTTTTGTCTGTATCGAATAAATGCTTTTTTTCGATGATTTTCAAGAAAATGTCTTGCACAAAATCTTGCGCTTTTTCTTGGTCGTTTTGCAACATTTTGATAAAATAGCCCAACAGCTTTTTGCTATATCTCTCGTGAAGAATAGTCAATGCAGGATGGGAATGATGGACAATGATCTCAACCATCAGCTCCTCATCGCTGCATTTGCTATATTGATTGTTGCTACTCAATTTTCTATTCTTCAATAATTTCCATTACAATTCTAAATCCGATTCCTGGATCGGCATTGCTGTAAGTTGTTTTTTTCTGAAAATCGCTGTCTTCAAATGTATCATACCATGATCCGCCTTTGGCAACGCCTTTTACGTTAATCATTTCTGCCACATTCCCAGTCATATTGAAGAATCCCAGCTTATTAGCGAAATAGGTACCGACTTTTGCTGTATAAAAAGCACCATCTTCAAAAAAAGTATTGTTTCCAGTTTTGATATTCGCTAAATAACAACCTTTTTCATTTTTTACATCGTCTTTGGCGAAAGTCGATTTTGCATTTTCATTTCCCGCCCCCGCGGCATATTTCCACTCTTTCTCTGTTGGTAAACGAAAAACAACCTTGGTATATTTTCTTTTGCGCTGTAAATTGTATTGTTCTGTCAGCCAAGCACAATATGCAACCGCAGCATCGTGTGAAATATTGACAACGGGATAATTTTTATATGCTGGGTGCCAATGGTAGTTTGATTCCATCGGTTCGTTCGTCGATTTCGGAAATTTTTTCATCCATTGACTAGAATCGTAAACAACCATTTTGTATAAATCCAATTGTTTAGATCGAAGCGTATTGTCTAAAAATTTTTGGTAATCTTCATTGGTTGTTTCATATCTGCTCATCTTTACTTTATTGGAAATTTGAATCATGTTTTCCTCTATCGTTTTTGAATCCAATAAAGCAGTTAGAAATGTCGGATTAGATTTACTTTGACTTAAGAACTCAAATATTTCCGTTTGTTGTCCAGAGTTTTCGCTGATGGAAAGAATCAATGGTTCTAAGTTTTTCATTTTGTAGAGTGATTCACTTTCTTGATAGTGCTTGTAAAGCTTTAACATCGAAGGAATATAAGTTTCATCAAAGTATTCAGCATGGGCATTCATTTGATGAAAAGCGAAGTTTTGTTTCAAATAATCCAACAAATAGCGGCTTTCATAATTGCGCTGAATGATGGAAATATTGTCAAATTCATTGTCACTGTATTTGTAACTCAATCCCGTCAAATATAGGTTTTCTGCAAACTTTTTTTCAAAGTATGAAATAGCAGTGGTAGATACATACACCGGAATTCCCACTTTGTTTTTGAGAATGTGTTCAAAAACCAGTTGTTGATTTTTTTCAAAATCTTCTTCAATTCCTTTACTTACTTTGATGTCTAAAGCAGGTATTTTAAGTTCTTCAAAGATCTTGTTTCGGTAGTCATCCTCGGTGATTAAGTAGGTATTGATTACAGTCACATCTTCTCGAAAATTTTTGGACCCTTGCGCAATCCATCCAGCATAAGTATCATTGTCACCTGCTGTAAATACGATAGCGTTTTGGTCCAATTCTGAGAGTAAATTGTAGCCCCAATTCAGTAAACTTGACGGTAAATCATTGGCTAAATACAATTGATTCGCGAATTGTTTGAACTTCGTTTTGTCTCGTCGTATCTCATATTGAATCATAATATCATCATAAGCACGGACATCGTTGGGGTCTATTTCATAGGCTTTCATCAAGAAAGGGAGCAATTCTGGATTGTTGTTTCCGTCCCACCATTTCATGTGATTGGCTTCAAAACTATTCGGAATCACTTTATATGCTTCTTCGACGATTTGATTTCCTTGTTTGATATATTCCTCCTTTTTTTTGGCAGAACCTTCAGGATCTTTTTCGTCGTAACAAGAATTTTTCATTGCTCGCGTGGCACTGTAATAGTTGTACCAAGCATTTGCGTTCATTTTGTTTTTTACAGTTTCTTCTTTCCACAATTTTTGTTGTGTCAGATACCAATCCATGGATCTTTGCTCACGGGCAACACTGTAAACAGTTTCTGGTTTTTGCGCTTGTAAAGCAATTGATTGCAAGCAAAATAAAACAAAAAAGATTTTTTTCATACTTTCGATTTTTTAAAAACAGGTGCACCTCGTTTTCTGCGTTCGAAAGTAATACTCAACCAACCTTCAAAGGTTCATTGAAAAATAAAAAAAAGATTTTTTAATATTCTACCAAACTTCTCCCTGTCATTTCCATGGGAGCTGCCATTCCCATGCGATTCAAAATCGTGGGTGCAACATCCGCTAAAATTCCATTGTTTAGTTTCAAGTGATTTTCTGTCACCAAAACCGCTGGCACAGGATTCAAAGAATGGGCAGTATTTGGCGAACCATCTGGATTGATCGCGAAATCTGCATTTCCATGATCGGCGATGACCAAAAATTCATAGCCTAGTTTTTGGCCACATTCAACCACAGCTTGCAGACAAGAATCTACCGTTTCCACCGCTTTTACGATTGCTTCATAAACACCAGTATGACCAACCATGTCTGGATTGGCAAAGTTTAGACAGAAAAAATTTGGTTTGTCTGTTTCCATGCTTTTGATGATCGTGTCTCGCACGCCAAAAGCACTCATTTCTGGTTGCAAATCGTAAGTTGCAACTTTGGGAGAATTGACCATCAAGCGTGTTTCATCTCTAAATGTTTCCTCTCTTCCTCCACTGAAAAAGAAAGTTACGTGCGGATATTTTTCCGTTTCGGCGATGCGCACTTGTGTACGGTCTAATTTTGAAAGGACTTCTCCCAAGGTGTTTTGCAAATTGTCTTTGTCGAAAATGACATGTACATTTTTATAAGTCGCATCGTAATTGGTCATTGTAAATAAATGCAAATCAAGTGCATGCATATTGAATTCATGAAAATCCTTTTGGGTCAAGGTTGTCACGATTTCACGCGGTCTGTCTGTTCTAAAGTTGAATGAAATCAACACATCTCCATTTTGAATCGTTGAAATAGGATTTCCGTTTTCAGTGATAACAGCAGGTTCGATAAATTCATCCGTAATGTTTGCAGCATACGCAGCTTCGATGGCTTCACTTGCTGACGTAAAAGCTTGACCAGTTCCGTGAACCATTAAATCGTAGGCTTTTTTCACTCTTTCCCAGCGTGTATCTCTGTCCATCGCGTAATAGCGACCGATTACTGAAGCAATTTTCCCAGTAGTTTTTGCGATTTTTTGTTCCAATTCTTGGATGAATCCCAAGCCACTTTTTGGGTCACAATCACGACCGTCAGTAAAAGCGTGAATGAACACTTTTTTCAAACCATAAGTATGCGCCATTTCACACAACGCATAAATGTGTTCTTGCGACGAATGCACGCCACCTTTGGAAACCAAGCCCATCAAATGCAAAGCTACATTGTTCTTTTTGGCAGTTTCCATGGCTAAAATCAGCGCTTCGTTTTTGAAAAATTCTTTTTCGCGGATCGATTTATTGATGCGCGTCAATTCTTGGTAAACAATTCTTCCAGCGCCAATATTCAAATGTCCTACTTCAGAATTTCCCATCTGACCTTCTGGCAAACCAACATCTTCACCACAAGTTTTCAATTGCGCGGTTGGGTATTTGGCCATCAAAGCATCCATAAACGGAGTATTGGCATTGTAAACCGCATCCGATTTAGAATGATCACCGATTCCCCATCCGTCTAAAATGATTAAGCCAAAGTGATTGGTCATTTCCATAAATATTTTAAATTACTGAATATCATAATGTTATTTCAAAAATTGATCCTGTCGGTTTGTTCGGATAGTAATTCAATCTTCCGCCGTTCAATTTGGTAAATTCAGCAGCGATGAACAAGCCCAAACCGGTTCCTTTTTGAGAGCGTGTTTCTTCGTTTTCGATGCGAAAAAACTTTTTAAATATGTCTTTCTGTAAATCAGCAGGAACGCCAGGACCATTGTCTCTCGTTCCAAATTTCACATGGTTCAATTCTCGATTCAAGAAAACGGTTAAATGCTCAGAATTGGAGGCATATTTCAAACCGTTTTCTATCAAATTTCTCAAGATTGTTTTAATCATAAATGCATCTGCCTCAATTTTCACTGCGACTTGATTTTCAAAAACAATCCAATTTTTTCCAGATGTAATGTTGTAATTTTCAATTAATTGTTGAATCAATTCATTTAAATCAATCCATTCTTTGTGCAATTTTAAAGTGCGATTCTCTAATCTTGTAGCTGTTAAAATCGATTCCACAATTTCCTCTAATCGTTGGTTTTCAATGATGGCTTTTTGCAACATTTCTTCCCTTTTTTCAGTCGAGAAATCACGCTTAATCAAAGTTTGTAAATACAATTTTGTGGAAGCCAATGGTGTTTTTAACTCGTGTGTAACGGAAAGCAAAAAATTGCTTTGTCGTTCTGAAAGTTGTTGGTCTTTTTTGATAGAAAGTTTGATGCGCCAGAGTCCGAAAAGAAGGATTGAAAAGAAAACAATGCCTTCGCCCACAATCATGATTGCTTTATTGTTGGCTTTTCCATTTACAGACTGTAATTCATTGGTAATTTGAATCAAATGAAATCCCCACCAAGCGAACTGCAAAACGACGTATATTCCAAGAATATAAAAGAATAATGCCGTCTGTTTTTTCATTTTTTTCGCTGATTTTCTAGTTCAAACCCTCTCAACAAAAACCGTGCTAAAATGTAAATTATTTGTTAATTTTAGATATTAGGACAATAGGATATTAGAACAATAGATATTAGGATGTTATGATATTAGGATTTTAAGACTTTCAATTTTCTTGAGATTTTGAGATAATCTAGGGTTGAGAAGCAACCGAAAGAATTCAGTCCTAAAGTTGCACAGCAACGACTCTTAATATCTTAAAATCCTAATATCTTAAAGCGCAGCGGGTCTTTTTTAGTAAGCGCGTTCGTTTTTTCCTTCAACAAAATTGATAAATGCACGGTTGACCACTTTATTTCCGCCTGGAGTTGGGTAATTTCCTGTGAAATACCAATCTCCTAAGTGATTTGGAATGGCAGCGTGTAAGTTTTCGATTGTTTGATATACAATTTCAACTTTTGCTTGGATGTTTGCAGGAGTCAACAACTCAGCGATTTTTGCGGAGATTTCTTCCGCAGTGAAAGGCGCGTAAATTTCTTTGACGTAATTTTTGATTTGCTCTTTCGGCAATTTGGCTTGATCCAAACATTTTCTGTAAACATCGTCAATGATGTGTCCTTTTCCTTGATCTTTCAACAATTGAATGGCTGCTTCGAAAGCAATAAAATCGCCCATTTTCGCCATGTCGATTCCATAGCAATCAGGATAACGAATCTGTGGAGCGGAAGAAACAACAACAATTTTTACAGGCTCAAGTCTGTCCAAAATGCGCAAAATACTTTGTTTCAAAGTGGTTCCACGAACAATACTGTCGTCAATCACAACCAAATTGTCTTTTCCTCGAACAACAGAACCGTAAGTGATATCGTAAACATGCGCCACTAAATCGTCGCGTGCATCATCTTGCGTGATGAACGTTCTCAATTTTGCATCTTTGATCGCGATTTTTTCAATGCGTGCTCGTTGGTAGATGATTTCTTTCAATTGCTCAGGAGTAGGATTTGCTCCTAAATCCAAAATTGCTTGAAATTTTCTGTCGTTTAGGTAATCTTCCAATCCTTTAATCATCCCATAAAAAGATGTTTCAGCAGTGTTAGGAATGAATGAAAAAACGGAATTATCTAAATCATAATCAACAGATTTCAATACTTGATTTACCACCAATTTTCCCAAATTGATGCGTTCTTTGTAAATATCTATATCGTTTCCTCTGGAGAAATAAATGCGCTCAAAAGAACAACTTTTTCTTTCACGAGGTTCGTTGATTTTAACTTCATTTACTGTACCTGATTTTTTGATAATCAACGCGCTACCTGGAGTCAATTCTTGAACTTGGTCGTATTTCAAACGGAAAGCAGTTTGAATTACAGAACGTTCAGATGCTACGACACAAACTTCTTCGTCTTCATACCAAAATGCTGGTCTGATTCCTGAAGGATCGCGCAATACAAATGCATCGCCATGCCCAAATAAACCTGCCATTGCGTAACCACCGTCCCAATCAGAAGAAGCTCTTTTTAGGATTTTTTCTATGTTTAAGTTTTTGGCAATGCGCTCGTAAATTTCAGGAATGGAGAAACCTTGTGCTGTCAAAGATTGCAACATTTCGTCGTTTTCTTCATCCAAAAAGTGACCTATCTTTTCCAATACGGTAACTGTATCGGATTTCTCTTTTGGATGTTGGCCGATTTCTAACAATACATCAAAAAGTTCGTCAACGTTGGTCAGATTAAAATTTCCTGCAACAGCTAAGTTTCTAGTAATCCAGTTATTTTGTCTCAAAAATGGGTGACAACTTTCGATGCTATTTCGCCCAAAAGTTCCATATCTCAAATGACCCAAGAAAAGTTCTCCAGTAAAACCAGCGTTTTTTTTCAGGTATTCAACATCTTTCAATTTGGAAGAATCTTCTTCTTCGATTTGTTTGAAACGACTGTTGATGTGATCAAAAATGTCTTGAATTGGTTTGCTGTCGATAGAACGGTAGCGAGAAATATAACGCTCACCAGGTTGCATGTCAAACTTAATATTTGCCACACCGGCTCCGTCTTGTCCGCGGTTGATTTGTTTCTCCATCAAAAGATGCAGTTTACTCAAACCGTAAAAGGCAGTCCCATATTTTTCGAGATAAAATTGAAGGGGTTTTTTCAATCTTAACAGTGCTATTCCGCACTCATGTTTGATCGGATCACTCATGGCTCTTCCTGAAATTTTTTGCAAAGATACTTATAAAATGCAGGGATTACAATTTAAGGAAAGGAATAAAAAATATTTAGCTAAAGCGAATCATAAATATTTTATTTTTAGGAAATTACTTCCGTTTCATTTTTTTCTTCAGCGATTTCGAGATTGTCTTTAACCAAAGGTTCATTTTTCTTTTTCTTTGGGAAATAACTTCTTTGTCTGATTAAAATCAATACGACACCGCAAGTGATTGAACCGTCTGCAACATTCCAAACCGCTGGAAAAACATCTTTTCCACCTAACCAAGGAATCCAAGATGGCCAAGTGAAATCAAATTGAAACATATCGACTACATTTCCAAGTAAAAATCCAGCATGACGTACTTCTACTTTTCCGTAGAAATCACAATTGGCAAAAACGCCAGACCCTTCTAATTGGTTGAAAGACATGCATGGTTTGAATGGAAAAATGAAATCGTAAAACATGGAATCAATGAGGTTTCCTGTTGCACCCGCAAAAATGAGTCCGATGGCAATTAGAAACTCCATTTTCACACCTGCTTTGGCTTGTTTTACCCAATAATACCCAATTCCACCAATAGCGATAATTCTGAAAATACTTAGGGCCAGTTTACCCCAAATTCCAGAACCAAAAGTTGTACCGAAAGCCATTCCTTGGTTTTCAACATACACGATTTTGAACCAATTTCCAATTAAATTGATTGGCTGATCCATGGTTGAAACAGAGGTTTTCACCCAAATTTTAATCAGTTGGTCTAATAACAAAATAAGGGCCACGACAGCCCCTACAATAATTAATTTTTTTCTCACAATTTTATTTTTGAGCGTTTTTGGCATCGATGCTTAAAGTAGCATGCGGTACCAAACGAAGTCTTTCTTTTTGGATCAATTTTCCTGTCACGCGGCAAATTCCATACGTTTTATTTTGAATACGCATCAACGCACTTTGCAAATTTTGGATGAACTTTTCTTGACGAGCACTCAATTGAGCAACTTCCTCACGAGAAAGCGTTTCAGAACCATCTTCCATCATATTGAAAGTACGAGCGGTATCGTCTGTTCCGTGATTGTCACTGTTTGAAAGTGAATTTTTCAACATATCATAATCTTCTTGCGCTTCTTTCAACTTTTCGTTGATCAAAATTCTAAATTCATCTAATTCAGCGTCAGAATATCTTGTTTTTTCTTGTGACATAATTTTAACTTTTTCGAGACTTTCGCCTCATCAACTATTGCTGACAAATATAATTCAAAATAATTTGGAATAAGAACTAAATTATACCACTTTATCAACAATTTATGTAAATTTAATAATTAGTTCAATTTAGGAAGATTTCTTATATAATTCTAGTTTAAAGTGATTTAGAATTTGTATTTTCAAATTTTTTTCCTGAGTCTTTGTTAATTTTTTAAATTTAAACGTTTTTGCCTCGAAATTGTACAACTTTGAAATTAAAATCAAAAAAAATGAAATTTCCAAAATACGCTTTCATCTTATTGTTGAGTTTCTGTTCTTTCAATCTTTTTGGTCAGACAGGAGAAGAGAAAATTGCACCGGTGACTCCGATTTTTAGTCAAATTGTGTCAGTCAATTCTGAACACCCATATTTTGAAATTACAAATCTAAACTTGTTTCCTGACAATGAGTTAATGATTTACAATAGATGGGGAAATGAAATTTTTAAAGCTTCTCCTTACTTGGGAAATTGGAATTGCACAGTCAAAGGTAAAACCAAAAAAGATCCAGCTACTTTGATTGAAAGTGGCACTTATCTTTACATTTTCATCGACAAAAAGACACAAACGAAGTATCAAGGATATTTTAATTTCATTGGTTAGTCATATTCAAATTTGACTGGGAAAATGAAATAAGAACGGACTGCACGACCGTTATTCATTGCTGGTTGAAATTTCGGCATTGATTTTACAACCCTTAAGGATTCTTTGTCACATTCAGGACAATTAAATGCACCTTTGACTATTTGAATATTGGATAACATTCCGTTTTTTTCAACGACCATTTTCACATAAGACGTTAATTTGGTTTTACCTTGATGCTCAATTTCTGGTTTTTGAATCATTTTTGAAAGGTACAAAATCATTTTTTCCGATCCTCCTGGAAAAGAAGCTGTAACTTCCGGAGCATCATAAATTTTTTCTTCATCTTGAATATATTCTGGTTCAGGCACAGCGACATTGAAATCCAAGCCCAATCGTTCTTCAATCGTTTTCACTTCCAATTCAATTTCTTGAAGATCTTTTGGATTGCTCTTTGTTGCAACGTAGGTATAAGTGACATAATCGTTTCCACTTCTGAAAATGATCGTGTCATTTTTTTTGATCGAAGAAACTTTAATCATTCCTTCTTTGTCGGTTTTGCCAATGCTTGTTTTACTGTTCAAGACATCAACATTTGCAATTGGAATTCCTTCACCATCAGTGACTAAAAAAGTGGTTTGTGCATGCAAACAATTTGCAAATAAACCCACAATCAGCAAGACAATCAAATTTTTCATAAGCTAGAGATAGCACAACCTTTGCAGTTGCATTTAATCAAATGTACGATATTTAATTAGACTAAAAAATTAAATTTTAATCTTGTTTTACCACTTTGAAAGTTGAGATTTTTTCACCTTGTTGCAACTGAATTAGATAAATTCCAGGAGATAAATTTCCAAAATCAATGCTTTCTGCATTCGTGCTTTCAAAGATATTTTTTCCTGTAAAATCGAAAAGTTCAACCTTAAACTCACCGGATTTTGCATCTATATGAACGATGTTTTGCGTTGGATTTGGATAAATCTTAAAGTTTTCATTTTCATTTTCTTCCAATGACAAAGAACTTGTACAAGGCACAAAATTCACTACATCGTCCCACAAATCTGATTGCGCTGTTCTCAATCCGCACTGATTTCCATTAGGAGTTGCCTTGATTTCCAAGTAGCAATCTGTGGTTGCATTGTATTGTGGCCAAGCGACCAAATCTGTCCCATTTGGATTTCCTGTTTTTGCAAAATTGACCCAATAATTCAACATATTTACTTGCACAGAATCGTCTGCTGGTTTGAATAAAATGCCAGAACCTGCTGTGGCATTTTCCCAATTGTTGAATACATAAAAAAGTTCCATTCCGTGGTAACTGCCCAGATTTGCTAGCGCTGCCAAAGTATGTTTGTGGCTGAAAAAATACCTCCAAACTGGTTCAGTTTGATTTTGACTTACGCATTGCGCTGTTCTTCTCGTTGTAGCTGTGAATTGCGAATCAGTCAACAAACCAATATAAGATTGTTTGGCTTGCGTTGTGTTTGACCCTGGAGGATAAAGTGCAGTTGCAGTTGCTTGATTTGCTGCTGGAACTGATGCGTTTATCAAAGCTGTAACCATCGCTGGAAGCACAGTTGGTGGTGCCGACAAACTCATTTCATCTGCGTTTGAACCAATAATCAAAGGAACTTTGTTGTAAACACCACTTTGAATGGTTTGCAAAGGATAATTTGAAAAAACCAAATTGTCGATGACTGGTTGCCAGGCCAATTGTACTGCGCCACCTGAAAGGGGAGAAGTTTCGTATTTCACCAAACTATCGCTTGGCAATGAACGCATGTATGCGATTTTTTGAACGTCATTTCCTGTAGTTGTAAAGTCTGCGACGTAGTTGATTCCTTTGGTTTTAGAATCGCTGTAAGTATTTACCACTGGCATCGCACTTTGAATGCAAGCTCGCTGAAACAATCCAGCGGCAAGAGGTGTCGTGAGTAAGTTTCCAACGTTGATTCCGCCAGCACTTTCACCAAAAATCATCACTTTAGTAGGATCTCCACCGAAATTGGCGATGTTATTTTGTACCCATTTCAATGCTAAAATTTGGTCCAAAACGGCATAATTTCCAGCTGTCCCATTCGCGTTTTCAGGTTCTAAACCTGGGTGAACTAAAAATCCCAAAGGACCCAATCTGTATTGAATTGTTACGATTACCGCATCTCCACGTTCTGCCATGTTTTTGCCAAAATACATCTGCGTTCCACCATTCACTTCATTCGCGCTTCCTTGCTGATTTCCGCCTCCGTGGATAAAAACCAAAACTGGTCTGTTTCCAGCGCCTACTTGTGGCGTCCATACATTGAGATACAAGCAATCTTCATTTCCAATAATCGTCGAAGTGGTATCACCTTGTTGAAAAAGTTTTTGAGGACAAACGGGTGCAAAACTTGTTGTAGCTAAAGTATTTAACCAGTTAATCGGATTTTCTGGAGCCTTCCATCTCAAGTCATTGACAGGCGGTTTCGCAAATGGAATGCCCAAAAATTGATACACATTTCCATTTTGTGCTCCTTGGATAGAACCGAATTGTGTGGAAACAGTTTGTGATTGAATTGCGCCAACATTAGCCAGTATCAGAAAGATGACAGAAAGTATTCTTGCGTTCATATTTGCTTATTTATGAGCTAAATGTAGCAAGAAAAACAAATCGAAAGTTGAAATGGATTTGATTTAACAATTAATCAAGTAAATTTAACAAAATGCTTTTATTTTCTTTAATCTTCCACATTGAAAGGAATGATCACGCTGTAAAAAGAATCGATCGCCTCTCCATTTTTTATTGCAGCTCCCATTTTTGGCATAGACAATACAAGCCTAATACTTTCTTGGTCACAAGCTTCGCAGTTTGGCACACCTTTAATGACTTTCGGAGTATTTACGATTCCTTCTTTCGAAACCTGAAATAAAACGATTGAATTTCCTGCATAATGTTTCGACCCGTTGATGGTTGGCAGTATTAGATTTTCTTTCAAAAAGGATTTAAGCGCTACATTTCCACCAATAAATTCAACGTTTCTATCAGTAGGTTTTTGATTTTTTAAATTTTCATTCTCAGTGACAACTTCATTAAATTCAGCGGTTTCAACATTACTATCCGACGACTGAGGTTGAAATAATAGAAAATATTCTTGAGAATATTTTTTCTTCTTGTAGTTTCTCATGAAATCATTTTCTACTTCAGCAAAAAGTGCTTCGTTTTTTAATTTTGTGTTACGTAACTTTAGATATGAAGTCAAAAGTGAGTCGTAAAACAATGGAATAAAAGCATTTACTTGGGCATATTTTTCTTGGTAATCAGTTAAGCAACCGTTGTAATCCGCAATTTTTTTATTTAATAATTCGATTTCCTTTAATTGGTTTTTCAATTCACTTTTTTCTACGATTTGAAATTCGGTTTCTGCCGAAAGAAAAGTTTTGTACTCGCATTTTTTCTCCACAAAAGTCTTACTATCATTGTTCAGTAAAACTTGTATGGATTCATATTTTGTTGAATCATAAGTTTGCAATTTCAAATAGTTGAATTTTAAAATAAAATCTTGATTTCGATCATAATACCGAACGTATAAAGCTTCTAATTCTAGTAAGTTTTTTCGTAAGCTATCAGTTATTTTATATGCTTTATTATTCAATTCCTTTAGTTCTTCATATTTACCAAAGTGCATGGAATAATTATTTTTAGCCGTTTCAACTTGCTTACTCAAATTCTGGCTAGACGCGGTTTTTACAAAAATGCAAAGAATAAGAAGCAATAATTGTTTAAGCATATTATCAAAATATATTGTCAAAACTTGAACTAAAAGTAGTAAATAAAGACAAAAAAGGGAAAATTACAGTTGGCAATGATCCCTTTGGAAGTGTGAAAATGGATTTGTTTGGTGAACGAGTTTTATTCGCCTGTAGTTCTTTTTTGGTCTTTCTTTTTGAAATTTAGAGGGTAATTTATGCCTAGACCGAGATTACTATAAAAACCAAAATTAGACCCTGGAGTAAAATGTTTTGCGTTTTTTATTTTTATCATCATCCAATACGGCTCAAAATAAAATTTAAGCGCACATTTTTTAAAATTGTATTGCACTGCCAAATTAGTAGTTAAGGCATACGGAACGCTAGTGATGAAGCTATAATTTGCTAAACCATTTTCGAAAGGGTACACGTAATCTGTTGCATTCAATAAAGCACTTGGTTTCAGCGACTGTAAAACATGGTCATTAGTCCCGAGGCTTAATGAATCTTTCATTTGATTTAAAAAGTACACCTTAGCGCCTCCACCAACTCTGATTGAAAGTTTAGTCTTTGGAATAGAAAACTGGTAATCAAACATCGCTGCTATTTTGTATGTTCTACAATGTGAAATGTATAGAGACATATTTGTGTAGGGTTTATATTTATTGTTAAAGTAATCGGCCGACCAATCCTCGCGGCCAACTCCCATGGAAAAGAGTATTTTATTCATTTTAACTCCAACTGAAAGGCGGTTGTCTAAAACAAGAAAATCACTACTAAAAACAGTAGTTGAAATGTTGTATTCAATAAAATACTTCAATTGAGCATTAGCGTTCAAACTTAAGAATAGGCAAAAAGCAAGGATAAATTTCATATCAATTGGTTCAATAGGATATAGAAAGCACAGAAAAGCAAACAATAAAAAGTCAAAAATATCTTAGTTTGTTGTTTGTTTTTTTCCAACAAATATTCATGAATTTTCACTTAAATGTAAGAAATTATAACAAAAACGCAAAAAATATTATTTTTCTTTCAATTCAACTTCGCCACCAAGTCCGCCAAACGGTATAGGAAACCAATATCCCAATCAGCGCGCCGCCGATTAAGTCAGAGAGGTAATGCACGCCGAGGTACAACCTCGAAAAACTGACCAAAACCGCAATAAAAATCAGTGTTGGAAAAAGCCATTTGTGGGATTTTTTCAGTGAAAGTCCGATGAAAGTGGCCATGGCAAAAAAATTGGCGGCGTGGGAAGAAACGAACCCAAATTGTCCGCCTTTGTAGAATTCGCCCGGTTTTATTTCGTAGAAATGCAATTTATTTGTCAGCAAAGCATGGTGCGAAGGGCGGTAACGTTCAATGATGTTTTTGATTAATTGACTGGAGATTAAATCCGCCAAACCAACGCAAATCAGCGCCACGAGCAAAAAGAGCATCGATTTTTTGAAGCCGTACTTTTTGTAAGCCAAAAAAAGCAAAAACAAGTAAAATGGAATCCAAAAAAACTTCCCAGAAACGAGCCACATCAATTCATCGAGCCAAGGAGTGTGAATCGAATTTACGGCTAAAACGATAGACCGATCAACAGATTCAAGCCATTCGATCATTCATCGTTGAGTTTCTTCCAAATCATGTCTTTCAATTCCACCAAGTTTTGTTGAGCCAAAGAGGAAATGAAAAGATAAGGAATCGCAGGTAAATCTACTTCCATTTGCGATTTCATCACGTCGTCTAACATGTCAGATTTGGTAATTGCCAGCAAACGGTCTTTGAGCAACAATTCTGGATTGTATTGTCTCAATTCGTTGAGCAGAATTTCGTATTCTTTGGCCACATTGTCGCTATCTGCGGGAACCATGAAAAGCAATAGAGAATTTCGTTCAATGTGTCTTAAAAAGCGCAAACCAATGCCTTTTCCTTCGTGCGCTCCCTCGATGATTCCAGGAATGTCTGCCATCACAAAAGAACGGTAATCGCGGTAAGAAACGATGCCTAAATTGGGGCGCAAAGTGGTGAAAGGATAATTTCCGATTTCAGGTTTCGCTGAACTCAATACAGAAAGCAAGGTACTTTTTCCAGCATTTGGAAAACCAACCAATCCAACATCAGCCAAGACTTTCAATTCCAAGACTTTCCATCCTTCTTGTCCAGGTTCTCCCGGTTGCGCAAATTGTGGCGCTCGGTTGGTAGAAGATTTGAAATGGTTGTTTCCCATTCCACCTCGTCCGCCAGGAACCAAAATCACTTCTTCTTTGTCAGCGGTAATTTCGAATAAAATTTCGTCTGTTTCCGCATCGCGCGCGATTGTTCCGATGGGAACTTCGATGTATTTATCTTCTCCTTGCGAACCAGTTTTCAAATTTCCAGTTCCATGGGCACCGTGACCCGCTTTGGAGTGTTTGTGAAATTTCAAATGGAGCAAAGTCCACAATTGTGCATTTCCGCGCAGGATGATGTGACCACCACGACCACCATCACCACCATCCGGACCACCTTGTGGAATGTATTTTTCTCTTCGATAATGCGTAGAGCCGCCGCCCCCATTTCCAGAGGCACAATGAATTTTAACGTAATCTACGAAGTTATCTGAAGCCATATTTTTTTGTGATTATCTATTGTCAATTGCTTGGTAAAGACGCGTTGAAATTTCGTCAATTTCACCAATTCCTTGAATAGAAATAAATTTATTTTGCGCCTCGTAAAAAGCTTTCACGGGAGCCGTTTCGTTTTTGTAAACGTTGATTCTATTTTGGATGATTGCAGGATCGGCGTCATCAGGTCTACCGCTGAATTCTGCTCTTTTCTTCAATCTTTCTCTCAATTCATCTTCTTCCACATCCAACGCCAACATCATTGTAATGGAAGTGTTTAAAGAACTTAATAATTCGTCTAATGCCGTTGCTTGTGCATTTGTACGTGGAAAACCGTCGAAAATAAATCCTTTCGCATTTTCGTGTTTCAACACTTCGCTTTTCAGCATATTGATTGTAACTTCGTCAGGAACCAATGCCCCTTTGTCCATAAAACTTTTAGCCAAAAGACCTAATTCGGTTTCGCCTTTGATGTTGGCGCGAAAAATGTCACCTGTTGATAAATGAACCAATCCGTATTTTTCGATTAAACGTTCAGATTGCGTTCCTTTTCCTGCTCCTGGAGGACCAAATAATACAATATTTAACATAGCCTATTGTGCGGGATCATTGCCCTTTAGTTGATAAATTGCTTCAAGATTTCGTCCTTTTTCGTTGTAATCTAGTCCAAAGCCTACAACAAAAACATTCGGAATGGTGAAACCTACATAATGGGGTTCATTCTTTCCTTTGAACGCGTCTGGTTTGTACAATAAAGTTGCGATTTTTACTGAACTCGGTTGATGCGCTCTAAGTAGCGTAAAAATTTTGTCGATGGTAATTCCCGTATCGACAATATCTTCTAAAATAACGATGTGTTTATCGGTAATATCTGTGTTCAAGCCAATTAATTCGTCCACTCTTCCAGTAGTTTGCGTGCCTTTGTAAGAGCTAACTTTCACAAAAGAAATTTCGCAAGGAATGGTGATTTTTTTGAAAATATCAGATGCGAACATAAAAGAGCCATTCAAAACCGCAATAAAGAGTACTTCTTTACCAGCATAATCTTGATTGATTTTTTGCGCAAGGTTGTTAATCTCTTCCTGAATTTTTTCAGGTGAAATGTAAGTCTCGAATGTTTTGTCCAGTATCTGAATCACTATTTGGCAATTTTACTGCAAAATTAAGATTTTTGACCGAAAAATGGTCATTTTTAATGAAATCAAATCAAAAAAACACCTTTAATTTTACGATTTTGTTAAACTTTTTTGAATAAATGAATGGATTCTTACCTTTCCATGCCCTCTTGATCGTATTCACCTTTGAGTGAATAGAATCCAAAAATGGTGAAACCAATGCTGATTGGGATGAAAATGAACAAAATAATTCCCCATTGAAGTGCAGTATTTGTTCTTGCGATACCTTCTGCTGCGGCACTTGTTTTTTCAAATGCTTGAATGAACATCAGTACTACAGCTGTTGGAGCCAATAATATCCAAACGATGCCTAATAATTTTTTGATTGCGCTCATGTTTTTATATTTTAAAGTTTTACAATGAAATTAATCTTCTTTTGTATGGCGTTTGTTACTCAAATAAACTGTTCCGATAATCAAGCACAAGGATGCCACGCCAATCGGATACCACAATCCTGAAAGTGGTGTAGAACCAGGGAAACTTGCAACCAATGTCGCGATAAATGGAACCAATCCACCGAAAACACCATTTCCAATGTGGTAGGGCAAAGACATCGAAGTGTAGCGAATTTTGGTTGGGAACAATTCCACCAAGAAAGCCGCAATCGGACCGTAAACCATTGTCACCAAAAGGATTTGAAAGAAAACCAATGCTACGAACATCCAGAAATTTCCTGATGATAATTCTTTATCGACTTGCGTTATTTCAGTTTTAGATTTTTTTCCATCAGCAGAAATTACTGTTTTTTGTAGTTCAATGAATTTAGCACCATTTTTCAAAACCATGGGAGTTTTAACGGTCATCAAACTGTCTTTAGAATCTTTGACCAATTCCATTTTTGTTTCAGATTTACCAGTAGAAACCAATTCTGTTTTCTGTAACGTTTTGTAATCTGTACTGTCCAAGAAATGCTGGTAAATCGGTCTGTAAAAGATAATTCCCAGTGCCATTCCTGTCATCATGATCCATTTTCTTCCGACTTTATCACTCCACGAACCAAAAATTACAAAGAAAGGAGTTGCCATTGCAATCGCCCAAAGCAAAATGTAACGGGAATCATTGAAGCCAAGTTTACAAGTGTTTTCCAAGAAAGATTGTGCGTAGAATTGACCTGTGTACCAAATCACACCTTGTCCCATTGTTGCTCCAAACAAAGCCAACAAGACCATTTTGAAATTGGTTTTATTTCTGAAACTTTCTTTCAAAGGATTTTTAGAAACTTTTCCTTCTGTTTTCAATTTTGTAAACTGAGGAGATTCGTGCATTTTCATTCTGATGTAGATCGAAACGACAACCAACAAGATTGAAATCAAGAATGGAATTCTCCAGCCCCAAGCACCAAATGCTTCAGAGCCGATTAAGTTTTGTGTCAACACGATTACACCCAAAGACAAGAAAAGTCCCAAAGTTGCAGTCGTTTGAATCCAACTTGTGAAATATCCTCTTCTTCCAATCGGCGCATGTTCTGCGACATAAGTTGCAGCTCCACCATATTCACCACCAAGTGCTAAACCTTGAACCAATCTCAAAATCAACACTAAAATCGGCGCCAGATATCCAATGCTTTCATACGATGGAATCAAACCGATTAAAAAGGTTGAACCTCCCATTAAAACCAAGGTCAAAAGGAAAGTGTATTTTCTTCCAATTAAATCGCCCAATCTTCCAAAGACCAAAGCTCCAAATGGACGAACGATGAAACCTGCGGCAAAAATCGCCAAGGTATTTATCAAGGCAGAAGCGCCTGAATCTGATGGAAATAAATGTTTTCCAATGACTCCAGCCAAACTTCCAAAGATGTAAAAGTCATACCATTCAATCAAGGTCCCAAGAGACGATGCACCGATGACTTTGATGATGCTGTTTTTCTTTTCTACTGTATCCATAAATATAAATATAAATTTATAGCAATTATTGTTTTTCGTTTAACAATACAATCTAATCTTTTGAAACTTTTCACATTTTGAAATTATACAGCTGTTTTCCTTTAAAAATGCCACTTTTAATCATTACCTTGTGCTGTTATTTCGTACATTTTATGCCTTTCAAATGTTTTGAAAAAGTTTTAAAATTTTTAGAAAAATGCAAACATTTAAGAACAAGTATATTAAATTTAGATCACTATGCTAATTTAGTAAGATAATTTGAGTTTTCACTTTTTTTTAATCTGCTAAATTCGCCTGAAAGAACCAATGTTATTGGTTCACGGATGGACAAACGCTCACAGAAAAGAATTATATATTATCAATCAATTCAAAAATCATGAAAAAGTATCCTTATCAAATCACTTCTTTAGAAGAATACAAGGAAGCTTACGAAAAAAGCATCCAACAGCCAGAAGCATTTTGGGGAGACATCGCTGAAAATTTTACTTGGAAAAAGAAATGGGACGATGTATTAAGTTGGAATTTTCAAGAACCGAAAGTAGAATGGTTCAAAGGAGCCTCGTTAAATATTACTGAAAACTGCTTAGACAGACACATTGAATCTATTGGAGATCGTCCTGCGATCATTTGGGAGCCTAACGACCCGGAAGAGCATCACCGCGTTTTGACTTACAAAGATTTGCACAAAAAAGTTTGTCAATTTGCGCATGTGTTGGAAAATAATGGCGTCAAAAAAGGCGATCCAGTTTGCATTTACATGGGAATGATTCCTGAATTAGCGATTGCAGTATTGGCTTGCGCTAGAATTGGTGCGATTCATTCTGTTATTTTTGGTGGATTTTCAGCACAAAGTATTGCAGATAGATTATTGGATGCGAAAGCAGAATTTATTGTTACTTGCGACGGGGCATTCAGAGGTCAAAAAGACATTCCATTGAAAAGTGTGATTGATGATGCGTTGATTGCTTGTCCATTTGTGAAAAGAGTCATTGTTTGCACCAGAACAAGAATTCCTGTGAGTATGATCAAAGGAAGAGACGTTTGGTGGGAAGAAGAAATCAAAAAAGTGGAAACGTTGGGCTTGAAATATTTCGATGCAGAACCGATGGACGCTGAAGATCCTTTGTTTATATTATACACTTCAGGTTCGACAGGAAAACCAAAAGGCGTAGTGCATTCAACAGCTGGTTATATGGTGAATACCAATTATTCGTTTGTCAATGCGTTTCAATACAATCCCGGCGACATTTTCTTTTGTACGGCTGATATTGGATGGATTACAGGACACAGTTACATTTTGTACGGACCATTGAGCGCTGGAGCAACAACGGTGATTTTTGAAGGAATTCCAACTTGGCCAGACGCTGGTCGTTTTTGGGACATCGTTGATAAATACAAGGTAAACACACTCTACACAGCGCCAACTGCGATTCGCAGCTTGATGGGATTTGGATTAGAACCTTTGAAAGGGAAAGATTTATCATCTTTGAAAGTCTTGGGAAGTGTGGGCGAACCAATAAATGAAGAAGCTTGGCATTGGTATGATGAACACATCGGAAAAGGAAAATGTCCGATTGTCGATACTTGGTGGCAAACAGAGACGGGTTCAATCATGATTACCAATTTTGCCGGTGTAACTCCAGCCATTCCTGGAACTGCAACTTTACCAATGCCTGGAGTTTTGCCATGCTTGGTAGATGAAAATGGAAAAGAAATTGAAGGAAATAGTGTTTCTGGTAATTTATGTATCAAACAAACTTGGCCGTCAATTATTAGAACGACTTATAACGATCACGAAAGATGCAAACAAACGTATTTTTCCACTTATGAAAACATGTATTTTACTGGTGACGGTGCCATGCGTGATGACAAAGGGAATTACAAAATTACGGGCCGAGTAGATGATGTGTTGAATGTCAGCGGACATCGAATTGGAACTGCGGAATTGGAAAATGCCATGAATATGCACGCAGGAGTGATTGAAAGTGCGATTGTTGGATATCCGCATGATTTGAAAGGACAAGGAATTTATGCGTTCTTGATTTATGAAGGAAATTTGGAAGATCCAGATTTGATTCGTCAGGATATTATTCAAACTGTTTCAAGAATCATCGGACCAATTGCAAAACCAGACAAAATTCAATTTGTGACAGGTTTGCCAAAAACCAGAAGTGGTAAAATCATGCGTAGAATTTTGAGAAAAATTGCGGAGAATGACTTTGCCAATGTGGGAGATACCTCAACTTTATTGGATCCTGCTGTAGTGGAAGAAATTATCGCTGGGAAAATTTAGAAATCAAATTCTTTATTAATCAAAGTTTTAAATGCAGGTGATTTTTCATCTGCATTTTTTGTGTCTTGGTCGATTTTATTGTTTTTTTTCATCCAATTATTGTTTTTTTCAAGAAGTTGAAAATAGCATTGGTAACTGTTTGTTGTTTAAAATGTTATCATTATTCTTGATTTTTGTGTAACAAAAATGGCAGAAGACCATATTTTTAAATAACTAATAATTAACCATTTATTTTTTAATTATTTTCTTGATTGTGTAACAAAAGTTGCTAAATAAATTAATAATATAGTTTATATTTGTTAGAATAATAACAAGTAAAGTACAACGCTACTATATTAACTGATGGACTTCTTAAAAGAGAAAATTCGTTACGGTGGTGAAAAATTTTGATTCAACATGGAACTTCAAAATATTCAAGAGTTCAAAGCAGCACCCTCAATAATCGATAAATTATTGGCAACGGGCTTAGAAAAATCTTTTTCCAATGGAGAAATTATTATCAATGAAAATGCAATAGTTAATTCTGTTCCAATTGTTAAAAGTGGTTGTATTAAAGTAATGAGAACTGATGAAGAGGGGAAAGAAATTTTACTCTATTATATCAAACCCGGTGATTGTTGCATCATGGGTTTTTTAGGAAGTTTGAATGACCAAATAAGTAGAATCAAAGCAACTGCGGAAGGTGACACTGATGTTTTATTTGTTCCTGTAACAACTGTGGCAATTTTAAATCGTGAGCATCCAGAATGGTTAGATTATATTTTTAGAGTTTATTATAAGTGTTACGATAATCTACTTGAAGTTGTCAATGCGATTGCTTTCAAAAAAATGGATGAAAGAATTTTAGCCTCAGTTCGTCAAAAGGTTGAAATGGCTCAAAATGACACGATTTTTATTACGCATGAACAACTGGCAGTTGAACTTGGTACTGCAAGAGTTGTTGTTTCAAGACTACTCAAACAAATGGAAGATGACGGTTTCGTGCAGTTAGGTAGAAATAAAATTAGGTTATTGGAGAAAGGAGTGATCTAAGATCACCAAAACTCTAAAAGTAAAAAACACAATAAAAAAGATAAAAAATACTTTCCATGGTAAATAAATGACATTACTTTTGTACCATCAAATAAAATTGAGCACAAATAAAAATTTATACATTAAAATTAAAAGTTATGTCAACAAAAACTATTTGGAAATTAGATCCTTCTCACTCAGAAGTACAATTTAAAGTGAAGCACTTGGTTATTTCAACTGTAACAGGTCAATTTACTGATTTCACAGGAGAAATTCACACAGAAGGAAATGAAATTGCTGGAGCAAATGCGATTTTTGAAGCGAAAGTGGATAGTATTTCTACCAACAATGCAGACAGAGATGGTCACTTAAAATCAGCAGATTTCTTTGATGCAGCAAGTCATCCAACAATCAATTTTTCTGCAACTTCTTTTGAAAAAGTAAGTGGAGATGAATTTGAAATCACAGGAGATTTGACTTTGAGAGGTATCACAAAATCAATCAAATTGAAATCAGAATTGGGTGGAATGGCAACAGATCCATACGGACAAGAGAAAGTAGGTTTTGAAATTACTGGTAAAATCAGCCGCAAAGAATTTGGTTTGACTTGGAGCGCAGTAACTGAAGCTGGTGGCGTTGTAGTTGGTGATGAAATCAAATTGTTGTTGAACTTACAATTTGTAAAACAAGCATAATTCAATCTTAGCAGATTAAAAATAAATAAAACAAAAATTCAATCCCGTTAGTTTTCTAGCGGGATTTTTTTGTGAATTATAATTTGTTGGATTCTAATCTCAAACTGAATGCTTACTTTTGATTTATGAACGTAAAAAACATCGATTCAAAAGTTGCTTTGCCTGTCATGGAACGATTTTACACCATCCAAGGTGAAGGTCGTTATTCAGGAAGAGCGGCTTATTTTATTCGTTTAGCAGGCTGTGATGTCGGTTGTGTTTGGTGTGATGTGAAAGAAAGTTGGGATGCTGAAATTCACCCGCTTTTGACAATCGATGAAATTATCGATGAAATAAAACTCACTCCAACCGAATTTGTAGTCATCACAGGAGGCGAACCTGCCATGTATGATTTGACCACCTTGGTTGAAAAATTGCACGAAAATAAGTGGGAAGTTGCCATCGAAACATCTGGCTGTTATCCGCTCAATGGCGCAATCGATTGGTATTGTTTTTCACCCAAAAAGTTCAAAGCACCTTGCGACGAAGCTTATCAAAAAGCTGCAGAATTGAAAGTCGTAATTTTTCACAAGTCTGATTTTGAATGGGCTGAAAAACACGCATCACTTGTAAATTCAAATTGTTTGTTATACCTTCAACCCGAATGGTCAAAACAGGAACAATTATTGCCACTCATCATCGAGTATGTGAAAAGCAATCCAAAATGGAAAGTTTCTTTACAAACACATAAATTCATGAATATTCCTTGAAAATGAAACATATATTCTTAATTGTCAGTCTTTTTAGTTTGCTTTCTTGTGCAACAGCACAGCAATCTTATTCTACAAAAAATAAAAAAGCCATTTCCCTTTTTGAAGAAGGACAAAAAGCCCCAAATCAGTCTGCGAGTCCAAATGGAATGCCAAATTATCCAGCAGGAATTGCTTTGATGGACAAAGCAATAGAAAAAGATCCAATGTTTTGGGAAGCTTATTTGGTTGCAGGGGAATTTGCAGAATATTCTAATCAATACAGTAAAGCGATAAAATACTATGAAGAAGCTTTGCGCATTAATCCAAATCACAGTGTTACCGGAAGCACACAGTTTTATTTAGCTAATTTGAAATTTGCTGTTGCAGATTACAAAGGTGCATTGGATTTGTTGAAAGGATTTATCTCCAATCGAAATGCGAATCCTGAATACGTGAAAGTTGCTAGAGAATTGCAAGCATCTTGCGAATTTTCAATTCAAGCGTTGAATAATCCTTCTGATTTCGAACCAATCAATATTGGGCCTGGAATCAACACGAAGGATCCAGAATATTTCCCAACAATCACGGTCGATGGAAAAACGATTTTATTTACACGTCGAATTTTTGATGCACGTGTTCCTCGACATTTAGACCAGCCAGAAAATTTACAACAACAACAAGAAGATTTTTACATCTCTCATTTGAGTGATAAAAATATTTGGATGAAAGCCGATCCAATGCCTGTAAATATTAATACAGTGAACAATGAGGGTGCGCCAACCTTGGGACCTGACGGAAGAACCTTGATTTTTGTTGGTTGTCCTGATCAAACAGGTGAAAATTATGGCGAAGGAAGAAATGGAAAAGGAAGTTGTGATTTTTTCATTACCAAAAAATTAGGTCAAAAATGGACCAATCCAATCAATTTACCAGGAGGAGTAAATACGCGCAATTGGGAAACACAACCTTCTCTTTCGTCAGATGGAAAAACAATGTATTTCATCCGTGGAATGCGTGGACAAAGTACCACAAGAAACGATGATATTTACATGTCAACGATGAAGGAAGATGGAACTTGGAATGAAGCGGTGAAATTGCCATCTTATATTAATTCACCACAAAATGAGGAGTCCGTATTGATTCACCCTGATGGAAAAACGTTGTATTTTGCTTCGCGTGGTCACGTCGGTATGGGAGGAACAGATTTATTTGTTTCAAGAATGGACGACAAAGGAAATTGGGGAAAACCTGAAAATTTGGGTTATCCAATCAACACCAAATTTGACGAAAACTCTTTGATGGTGAGCGCCGATGGTGAAATTGCATTTTTTGCTTCTGATAGAGCAGGTGGTTATGGAGATTTGGATATTTATTATTTCGTAATGCCAGAAAAATTACGTCCGACGAAAACATTGTATTTCGAAGGAATTGTTTACGATGCAGTGACCAAAAAACCTGTTCCTGGAAGATTTCAGTTGATCGATGTGAAAACAGGAAAAGAAGTCATTCGTTCTCAAGCAGATTTAATTACGGGAGAATTCATGGTTTCATTGCCATTGAATGCCGATTATGCCTTAAGCGTTGAATTTGAAGGGTATTTCAATTTCTCCAAAAACTTCAATATGATGGTTGCCGAAGGTTTGGAATCTTTCAAAATGGATGTTCCGATGATTCCATTGACAAGCGCAGAACCTGTGCTTTTGGACAACATTTTCTTTGATTTCAACAAAACAGCTTTATTGCCAGAATCTTACGTTGAATTGGCCAAATTGAAGAAATTCTTGGTTCAAAATCCAACTTACAAAATTGAATTGGGTGGTCACACAGATACACGCGGTGAGGCAGCTGATAACTTGGTGCTTTCTCAAGGTCGTGCCAAAGCGGTTGTTGATTATTTGATTAAAGAAGGAATCGCTGCAGATAGATTGGTTGCCAAAGGTTATGGTGAAACATTACCAAAAGTATCTGATGCTGAAATTGCTAAATTGAAAACAACTGCTGAACAAGAAAAAGCACACAGAAAGAATCGTAGAACTGAATACAAAATCATCGCTAGATAATGCATTTTTTAAAACTTATTCGCCCGATTAATTTGGTCATTATTGCGTTGACCATGTATTCCGTACGGTTTTTTTATTTCGTATTGGGAGGTGCATATTCAAGTAATTCGGCGGAAGGTTTTGATTTCTTTTTATTGGTTTTTTCGACGGTTTTAATTGCCGCTGGGGGAAATATTATCAACGATTATTTCGATGTTCGTGCCGATAGAATCAATCGACCTGAAAGATTGATCATTACCAAATATATCAAACGACGTTGGGCCATTATCAGTCACTGGGTACTCAATTTAGTTGCTTTTTCCATTGCGATATATTTGAGCGTGCGTTACCAAACTTTGTGGTACGTTTTTGTTCATTTAGTAACCATCAATAGCTTGTGGTTTTATTCGATGTATTTCAAGAGAAAACCTTTGATAGGGAATATTTTGATAGCAGGAATGACGGCGCTTGTTCCGATTTTGTGTGGCATTCATTTCTATTTTCAAATTGATTTTCCTAAAGAAAACATTTCAGTTTTTCCATCAGTAGAATCCTTACACGATAGCATTGCAGTTTGGAAAAACTTTTTGTTGACCAAAGGACGTTTCATTTATGTGTTGGCTTATTTCGCATTTACCTTGAATTTGAGCAGAGAAATAATCAAAGACATCGAAGATATGGAAGGCGACAAATTGATTTTTGCTAAAACTTTGCCCTTGATTTTGGGAATCAAAAAATCACTTTGGATTGCGATGTTGATTTTACTTGCAGCACCAGTTTGTTTTACAGTCTTATTTTTGTTGCAAGTACACCAAGATTTTGCATTTCATTTATTAGCCTTGCTTCCCTTGGCACTTTCCAGTATTTTGAATTTGCTGAGTATTGTTTATTTATTGAAAAAACAAATAGACAAGAAAACCCTAGAAAGGGCAGATTTTTTCATCAAAATAGCGATGTTAAGTGGTATTCTAATCCCCTTTTATTGGTGGTTTTTATTGATGCGTTAATGACCTTTAACCAGAACTGATGAATTTCATATTTTGTTGGTCATCTTGCATCATTTCTTTTTGTAATTTCGTTTCAAAATTGTTGAGTTATGATGATGCCGTTTAATTTGCACCAATGGATTGAAGAAAACAGAGATTTGTTGAAACCACCTGTTGGAAATAAAAATTTGTACAAAGAAGCAGGTGATTTTATTGTGATGATCGTTGGTGGACCAAATGCACGCAAAGATTATCATTACAACGAAAGTGAAGAACTTTTTTACCAAATTGAAGGTGATATCACGGTGAAAGTTCAATTAGACGGCAAAGCGCAAGAAATCCAAATCAAAGAAGGCGAAATGTTTTTGTTGCCTGGAAATATTCCTCACAACCCAATGCGTGGACCAAATACAGTCGGTTTGGTAATCGAAAAAGTCCGCAAAGGAACAGATTTGATGGATGGTTTGATGTGGTTCTGCGAAAAATGTAATCATCCATTACAAACATACAGATTCCCGCTTTCAAACATTGAAAATGATTTCTTGCCAAGATTCAGAGAATTTTATGGTTCTGAAGACATGAGAACTTGTAAAAGTTGCGGAGATGTGATGGAAGTGGATCCTAAATTTGTTTAAAACAATCCGCTTAAGTATTAAAAAAGCCACTCAATCTTCAGAGATGAGTGGCTTTTTGTTTATCTTAATTTTATTATTTCTTTCTAAAGAAAATACGAATCGGAATTCCTGTAAAGTTAAAATTAGCGCGCAATTTGTTTTCCAAGAAACGTTTGTAACTGTCTGGAATATATTGCGGTAAATTACAGAAAAATGCAAATGCTGGTGCGTGCGTTGGCAATTGCGTGATGTATTTGATCTTGATGTATTTTCCTTTCAACGATGGAGGAGGAGTAGCATCAATAATCGGCAACAACAAATCGTTTAATTCTGATGTTTGTACTTTCTTGATTCGATTTTCATATACTTCCATCGCGGTTTCAAGCGCTTTGTGAATACGTTGTTTGGTCAAAGTGGAAGTAAAAATAATTGGAACATCGTTAAACGGCGCCAATTCTTCTCTCAATTTTTCTTCGTATTGCAACATCGTCGTGTGGTCTTTCTCCACCAAATCCCATTTATTGACCAAAACAACCACGCCTTTGTGGTTTTTCTCAATCATGTAATAAATGTGCAAATCTTGCTTTTGAATGCCTTCTGTGGCGTCGATCATGAAAATACAAACGTCTGCATTTTCAATCGTGCGCACTGAACGCAAGGTTGAATAATACTCAATGTCTTCCGTAACTTTCGCTTTCTTGCGAATTCCAGCAGTGTCAATCAACATGAAGTCAAAACCAAAGGCTTTGAAACGGGTATTAATCGCATCTCTCGTTGTTCCAGAAATGTCGGTTACTATGTTTCTTTCTTGGCCAGTAAAAGCGTTGATCAAAGAAGATTTTCCAACGTTTGGTTTTCCAACAACCGCAATTCTCGGTAAATCAGAAACTTCTTCAAATTGCGCGTTTGGATCAAAAGCATTGATGATATCATCTAACAATTCTCCTGTACCTGAACCATTTGTAGCAGACATGTCGTACACATCTCCCAAACCAAATTGGTAAAATTCAGACGACAAACCGTAACGTTGTGTATTGTCTACTTTGTTGGCAACGATGAAAACTTTCTTTTTAGATTTTCTCAGCATCGCAGCTACCGTTTCGTCTAGATCAACGATACCAGTGGTTACGTCCACCATAAAAACAATGACACTTGCTTCTTCAATCGCCAATTTCACTTGCTTGCGGATTTCTCCTTCGAAAATATCTTCCGAACCGTGCACATAACCTCCAGTGTCGATCACTGAAAAAGGCATTCCGTTCCATTCCCCACGACCATAAATTCGGTCACGCGTCACACCGCTAATTTCTTTCACAATCGCATTCGACGATTCTGTCAATCGATTAAACAAGGTCGATTTCCCCACATTTGGCCGCCCTACAATAGCTATAATATTGCTCATAATTTCTTTTTTTAAGACCGAAGACCTGAGACCAAAGATATTAGACTGTATTGATCTTATAATTTTCGGTTACCATCTATTTTCTAGAGTCTACTGTATATAATCTAATGTCTTAAGTCTAATGTCTATTGTCTTAAATCTAATGTCTATTGTCTCAAGTCTAATGTCTATTGTCTCAAGTCTAATGTCTCAACATCTTCCTTAATACCCATATTTCTTCAATTTCACTTCAGAAGCTCTCCAGTCTTTGTCTACTTTGACAAAAGTTTCTAGGAACACTTGTTTGCCGACAAAGTTTTCGATGTCTTTGCGTGCTTCGCGACCGATTTTCTTCAGCATAGCGCCGCCTTTTCCGATGATAATTCCTTTTTGGGAATCTCGTTCAACGACAATGACTGCGCGAATTTTGATGATTTTTTCCTCGTCTAAGTACGTATCCACTTCAACTTGACAAGAATATGGAACTTCTTTGTCGCAAAACAAGAAAATTTTCTCGCGAACCATTTCTGAAACGAAAAAACGAACTGGTCTATCTGATAATTCTTCTTTGTCAAAGTATGGAGGCGATTCTGGAAGCAATTCCAACAATCTGTCCCAAACCCATTCTTTATTGAATCCGTGCAAAGCAGAAACTGGAATGATTTCCGCTTTAGGAAGTTTTTCTTGCCAAAAATTCATTCTAGCAGTGACTTGTGCTTGATCTGCAACCAAATCCACTTTGTTGATAATCACCAAAACAGGGATATTCAATTTTTGAATGCGCTCCAATGTAGCCACGTGATTCATTTCACTTTCGTAAATATCTGTGATGAAAAGTAAAATGTCTGCATCTTTGAAAGAGCTTTCCACATAACTCATCATCGCTTCGTGCAATTTGTATGCAGCATTCACAACGCCAGGCGTATCAGAAAAAACAATCTGATAATCTTCTTCGTTAACGATTCCGTGAATTCTGTGTCTGGTGGTCTGTGCTTTGGATGTTACAATCGATAGTTTTTCTCCTACCAATTGGTTCATTAACGTGGACTTACCGACGTTTGGGCTGCCAACGATATTGACAAATCCTGCTTTATGTGACATTCTTGTATTCTAAATTGAACTGCAAAGTAACGAATAATCTGTTTGTTATCCTATTTTTAGCCTAGACAGAAAATTTCACTTCAGTAAACTCGCGCGATATAACTTCAATTCGTCCCAAGAAAATTCGTCCCCATATTTTTCTTTTAATGGCGTAAGTGATTCTTCAGCATAACCTTCAAAAGCATTTTGCAAAGCAGCCAATCTTTCAGGTGAAAGCACCTGTTCAATTTCGATTAATTCCTGTTTGATGAGGTTTGCCACATGACCCAAAATCGTTGATTCGGAAAGCATTCTGAGTGTTGCAATTTGGGCAACGGTTTTGTTTTCTTGAATCATTTCGTATGTCAAATCAACACTCGATTTTTTCTCTTTCTTTTCCTTGGTTTTCGTTTTGTTTGCAACTTTCACCTCTATTACTTCTGTTTCTTCAAAACTGTTGTCTAAATCCATGAGCGAAGGATTTTGTCTCATCTCTTGTTTTATTAACGCAATTTTGGTGACTTTATAGTTTTGAATTTCAGCATTGAAAACAGATTCTTTGGTAATTTCTTTTCCATTGAAAACATTCTCCAATAGAATTTTAGCACGTTTCAAATTGAGCACGACAGTAATTTGTTTTTCGTCAATTTCTTCCAATTCTTCCACATATGCTTTGATTTGTTTTAACTTTTTGACTTCCTCGATTTTCTTCAAAGTAGTATACACTAAACCATCTAAAGTCTTATAAAAATAATCAAAAGCGGCTTGAAATCGTTCTGCAATAAATTCAATATCAAAAGGTTCTTTTCTAAAAAGATTATCTAATTGGTTCATGAATTTCTGAGAAGGATCGACCAATTCATTCATGCTTGATGCTTGTCGGTGCGCCCAAACTTTGTGTTTGTATTTTTCTGTTTTCGAACCTGAACCTGCATAGGATGCTTCATGGATACGCCAAGCATCGTTCAGATCTCGCCATTCAAAAGCACTTTTTAGCGTATTCAATAAAAAGGTTTTTGTCTCAATTTCTAGGCTCGTTTCCAGCTGTTTTTCATCCGCTTTGTTGTTGGCAAATTGCATCACATGTTGATCATTGCTCAATCCATTCATGCGCATGGGCGAAAGTAAAACCAATCCTTCCAAAGAACGCAAACGTGAAAGTGCAACATACGCTTGTCCGGGTGCAAAGACCTGAGAAACATCCAAAACCGCTTTGTCGAATGTCAAACCTTGGCTTTTGTGTACCGTAATCGCCCAAGCCAATTTCAGCGGAAAATGAACGAAAGAACCCAAAACTTCTTCATTGATTTCTTTGGTGTTTTCATTCAACGAATAGCGAATGTTCTGCCATTCGTGTGTTTCCACTTCAATCGTTTTCTTTTCCTCAGGAAAATAGACCAAAATTTCACCTTCGGAAAGAGATTTCACAACGCCCATTTTTCCGTTGAAATAATTTTTTTCGGACGAAGGATCATTTTTGATAAACATCACCTGTGCGCCTTTTTTCAATTCCAAAGTTTCTTCCAAAGGATACATGTGTGCAGGAAAATCGCCAGTAATTGTGGCGTCGTATTTGAAACTTTTGCCTTTCAATTCTGCCAATGATTTGGCGTTCATTTCATCTGCTTTGGCATTGTGAGTCGTCAAAGTGATGTAGCCTTCATTGCTTTTTAAATCAAAATCTGGATGCACAAATTCATTCAAATTTTCGACGTCTTGCGCCGTAATCGAGTTGTTTCTCAGATTGTTTAGGATGTGAATGAATTTTTCGTCCGATTGTCGATAGATTTTCGTCAATTCAATATACAAGGGCGGATTTTCTTGGATCACGCGGGCATGAAAAAAGAAAATTCCAGGGTAATATTTGCGCAATTCTGCCCATTCTTCGTTTTTAACTACTGGTGGCAATTGCAATAAATCTCCAATATATAACACTTGTACGCCACCAAAAGGCGCGTTGTTTTTTCTTACATTTCTAAGTGTCCAATCAATTGCATCTAACAAATCTGCGCGCAACATGCTGACTTCGTCGATGATTAAAAGTTCCATGCCGAGCAACACATTTTTGCGCTGTTTATTCATGTTGAAATGGCGCATCAAGGTGTCTTTCGTTTCCAATTTTGCTCGATCTGAGAAACTAGGTGCTGTTCCAAATTCTGGAATAAATCCTGCGAAGGGCAATTGAAACATGGAATGAATAGTCACTCCACCTGCATTCAAAGCCGCGATCCCAGTGGGCGCAACAATGACAGCTTGCTTGTGTGTTGAAGCAATGATTTTGTGCAATAAAGTTGTTTTTCCTGTTCCGGCTTTACCCGTTAGAAAAATGGAGCGTTGAGTTTGGTTGATGAAACGAGTTGTAAATTCCGCAGGATCTGATGTTTGTGACATTCTTTTTGTTAATTTGATAATGAAGATACGAAAAAAGTATAGATTGAAAAGTGTTTTTCGAAAAAAAATAAATTATTTTGAATTTCTGAAATTAAGGTGAAAATCGTACATTTGAGTATGATAAAATGCCTTATTAGTTTGGTTTTTCTTGGATTTATGATTCCAAATTTCACCGCACAGGTGGATAAAAATATGCAAACCATCGATAGCACATCCGTGATTGAGGTAGATAAGCCGGCTGAGTTTCCTGGAGGTGAATCTGCCATGTTTCAATTTTTAAGCAAGCATTTGGTTTATCCTCCTCGCGCAAAAGAAGAAGAAATCAGTGGCAAATGTTACATGCAATTTGTTGTCACAAAAGAAGGTTTGATTGTGAACGTAAAAGTGATGCGAGGTGTTCCAGGTTGTCCTGAATGCGACCAAGAATGTATTCGGGTTATCAAATCAATGCCCAATTGGATTCCAGCACAAAAAGATGGAAAACCAGTAAATTCATATTACACTATTCCTTTCACTTTTAAAACAAATTAAAGTTTTATGAAACGCATTTACCACTTAAGTAGTTGTTCAACTTGTCAGCGCATATTGAAAGAAATCAGTCCATCAGCTGACGTTGAATTGATTGATATCAAAGTACAAAACATCGATGCTGAAACCTTGGATTGGATCAAGTCTAAAATTGGCTCTTACGAGGCCTTGTTTTCGAAACGCGCGATGAAATTCAAAAGCATGGGATTGAATCAAATGCAATTGACCGAAGCGGATTACAGAAAATACATGTTGGAAGAATATACCTTTTTGAAGCGACCTTTCATGATTTTCGGCGAACAAGTTTTTATTGGCAATGCAGCCAAAGAGGTTGAAAAAGCAAAAATTGCATTTGGATAAACAAAGTTTATTGAACTAATTTAAGTCGAATTTGTACTGCGTTCCATGAAAAAATGGTTTTCAGTACTTTTCATTCAATTTTTTGTGATAGGGGCTTTCCATGCTCAAAGCAAAGGATTGATTATGGGTCGTAACATCCAATTACCAGAAATTGATAGTTCAATACATCTTCAGTATGAGTCAACATTTCCAGTAGACTCATTAAAAAATTACGATTTCATTTTGATTTTTTCTTCTTCCAATTCAAACCTCACGACTGACGCGGTTTCTAAAATCGAAGCATATGTCAATCAAGGCGGAAGGTTGTATCTCGGAGCTGACAATTGGCCATTTGTGGAGGAAAGCAATCAATTGACGCAAGTTTTTTTCGGAAAACGCTATTGGGGAAATCAGCAACAGAACAACGAATTGATACGCGAAAAAAAGCTACTAAAAGATGATTCTGACAATAACCAAGATTTTGCGTTACAATCAACAGTCACATTTCCGATGGATTATCGCTTGAAAGTCGAAGTTTGGTCGGGAGATGAGCCTTTGATTCTATCCGGTAATTTCGGAAAAGGTAAAATAATCCTCGATGGCGGATATGCAAGATTTAATGTAGCCCTGAATCAATCAGCTGAAAGCAAGCAAATTTTCAAAGAATTGATTGATTTTTTGGTGAAATGATTTTTGGTGATTACGATAAAAATATAGAACTTTATGAAAATTTATTTTTATGACAGCTTTAGAAATTATTAAGAATAACTTAATTGAAAAGATTTTAGCGACCAAAAATGAACAAATTCTTGAAACTTTAAATCAAATGCTAGATTCAAGTAACGAGAATGATTTTGTTACTTTTTCTCAAGATCAAATAGAAATTTTGAATTTGAGTGAAACTGATATTTCGCTAGGTAATCTGATTTCCGAAGCCGATTTAAACAAACGGGATTCAAAGTGGCTCAGTTAAAAGTTTTTTGGACTGAATCAGCTATTCGACAGAGAAATTTCATTTTTGAATATTGGATTGAAAGAAATCAAAACTACAATTTTGTCAAGAAACTAAATCTTCAAATTAAAAATGTAATTAGTCTTCTCAAGAAAAATCCTGAATTGGGAAAGCAAACAGATTTTAAAAATACAAGGGCTTTAATAATTGGCAATTATAGTATTCTTTATCAGAAAATAGATAACCAAATTATTATCACTGGACTCTGGGATAACAGACAAAATCCAAATCAACTTTTGAAGTATTTACTTAAAAAATAATTGAACGTTGATTCAATCAACATATTCATTCCTCGCCAATCTGTCTTTGATTTCCTGAAGATTTTGTGCTTTTTTCTCGTTTCTTGCTGCTTTTGCTGTTTCTGTGAAATAGCGGTGACTTTCTAAAAAACCGACTTGTATTTCGTCCCACTTTCTATCGCTGTCAATTTTGCCGTGTTCGCGTAATTCAAGGCGTAATTTATCAGCAATTTTATGGAAATCGTCTCTTCCCAAGTAATCTAAATCCGCATCACAAATGATTTCTTCCAAATGATTTTGTGGATTGTGAGGAATTTGCGTTACATAAATCAATTCTCTGATTTGCTCGATGTGACTTTCAGAATATCCGAAGTTCGGCAAAATTTCTTCAGCCATGCGTGCTCCTACAGGTTCATTGTTCTCATAACTTTCAACAAATCCAGCATCGTGATACGTTGCTGCTGATTTCAATAAAAACAAGCCTTCATCAGTAATTCCTTCAGAAAGTGCCAATCTTTCAATTGCATGACAAACATCTTTGGTATGTTCAACACAATGGTAGTGCAATTTTGGAGAAAGTTTCTTTTCCAAAATTTTCATGATGTGTTTTTCTGCCTTGTAATAATTGATGCTACTGTAAAAGTGCAAGTTCATGATTTGTTTGAACTTTTCGTTTGGCACCAATCCTTTTCCGTCTATCGATAATTCAGGTTTGATTCCCTCAACGGAGTACATTTCCAGGTAGCCTTTGCTTTTAGACATGGCTTTTCCTCTGAAAACGCAAACAAAATAGGGTTCAATGTGTTTGAATGTATTTCCAGAAATATTTACTTTTCCAGGATCGCCCAACATTTCCATTCTTTGTGCCTGATTGACCGTTGAGCCCCAAATGTCATATTGCAATTTTTCAGAACCAATGACTCCAGCTGTTACTTCGCCAGTATTGATTCCTAAACGTAAATCCCAAATAATTTGGTTGTTTTTTTCTGCTTCAAGTCTTAGCGTTTTAACATAATCTTGAATTTGCAATGCAGCCACACAAGCATCAATTGGATTGGTAATATTCCGCACCGGAACACCGCCTGCACACATATAGGCGTCACCGATGGTTTTAATTTTTTCTAAATTGTTTTTGACAATGATATCATCAAATTTTCTGAAATAAATATCCAATTGATTTACTAGTTCTGAAGGTCTGATTTTTTCCGCAATTTTTGTAAAGCCAACAAAATCAGTAAACATCACAGAAACAGATTTGAAAGCCCTAGCTTGTGCTTTTCCTTTTAATTTTAACTCTTCGTAAGTTGATTCAGGAATAATATTTTTAAGCAGTTTTTCAGTCTTTTCTTTTTCAATTTCTAACAATTGCTTTTGTTCCTCAAGCTTGTCTTTTTTCTCTTCAATCGTTCTTTTTTGCTTTTCAATTTTGACATTTTGCAATCTAATCTCTTTTGTTCTTTCAGCAATTTTCATTTCTAAACGAACTTGTTCTCTTCTTTCGTTGTCAATTTTTTTTCTGATCAAAACAAAAATCGCAATACCGATAATTAAGATCATTAAGATCCAAAACCAAGCGGTTTGCCAGAATGGGGTTGCAATTACTATTTCAAGAGTTGCAGGTTCTTCGCTCCAATCTCCGTTACCAAGTCTTGCGTACACTTTTAAAACATAAGCACCAGGTTGGAGAGAATTAAAGTGAATTTGATTAAAATTTCCCATCAATATTTCGCCCTCATCTGAACCTTCAAGTAAGTATTTATAAGATACTAATTCTGGATTACTTAAATCGACAGCCATGATTTTAAGCGTAAAACTGCGCTGTTTATAAGACAAATCGATATGAGAAGTATTCGAAATCGTGGTCGACAAAATTTTTGTTTCGTCATTTGGTTTGAGCCAGTTTGCATCTAATTTTATTTTAGTGAAACTCACTTCCATTTTTCGAGTGACATTATTGAGGGTATTTGGATCGAAATAATTGAAACCTGAAATTCCTCCAAAATACAATAAACCAGATTTCGAACGTAGAAAAGCTCCTTGGTTAAATTCATTGCTTAATAATCCATCGACTTCAGTGAAATTTGTCGCTTCATAATTGAAAATATTGAATTTAGAAATACCCTTATTTGTACTCAACCACAAGTTACCTTGGTTATCATTTAAAATTCCGTAAATTACATTGTTTGGCAAGCCATTTTTTTTGCTAAAGATCTTTCCTTTCTGATTTTTAACGTCCAAGCGAATGATGCCTGAACCCATGGTTCCTAGCCAAAATATATTTTTCGAACATTGATTGATGTGTGTGATATAATCTTTCGAAAGACCTGAAATGATTCCGTTTAATTTAGAAGGAACAATGGACAATTTATTTCCATCGATTTTCAATTCATTCAGTCCGCCAACGCTTGTAGTGAACCAAATATTCCCATTTAAATCTTTGTAGATCAAGCGGCAAACACCCGGAGCAATCGTTTCCTTTTTCTTTTTTGGATTGTGCTCGAAAACGGTAAAATCGTTTTTACTTCTATCGTATAAAAGTACACCACCTTTTGTTGCTAAAAAATAGAGATTGTTTTTCCAATGCACGATATTATAGACTCTATCAAAATTTGATGGGTTTTTAATTTTATCGAATTTGATTTTCTCATACTTGAAATTATTTCCAACTATTTTGAGTGAAAATAGCCCGTCTGTTGCGCCAACTAACAAGTCGTTTTCCGACAGGACATGAATGCTTAAAATCGAAGTTTCACCAACACTTCCTTGAGAGTTAAACTGTTTTTGTTTAAAGAATTGATCAAATTTTCCCGTTGAAATATTAAGTCTTGAAATGGCGTTATCTGTTCCGACGAATAGAAATTTTGTTTTTGGATCTTCCCCAAAACACCAAACACTTGGCGAAGGAATTCCTTTGGTCAAATCACCACTTGCGCCGATGCTCAAAAAGCCCGCATTGATTGGATCAAAGCTGCCTAAACCACGATTTGTTCCCAACCAAAATGTTCCTTTTTTGTCTTTAAAAAGTACATTTAAATCATTGTCAAGCAAGCTGTTTTTTTGAAAAATATCATTGGTTGCTTGTGAAATGATTGGTTTTTCTGAGTTTAAATCAATCGAAAAAAGCCCTTGAGATTGCGAAGCGACGAAAAAATGATTGTCTGTTTCAATCTCAATGTCTGAAATATTTAACAGGCCATATGATTTATCTAAAACAGGAAGAAAAGCTGTCGCATTGGTCGAATGATTTTTCAATTGATAAAGTCCTTGGTTTGTGCCGATCATCCAAGAATAATTGTCCATGGCACGCATGGTATTTACCCGAACAAAACTTCCTTTTTTTCCAAAAATATAAATTGGAGTCGCTTGTTTCGTTTTGATATTTAGCGTAAAAAGACCTTGATCTTCAGTACTTACAAAAATGTGATTCAGATCTTTTTGAGCAACAAATTTTATTTTATTGGAAGGAAGATTTGATTTTAGGTGCTCAATTTTCTGGGTTTTTTTATTGAGTAAATACAATCCACTTGATGCACTTCCAAACCAAATATTTCCTTGATTGTCTTCAACTAAGCTTTCAATTTGCAATGCCACATTTCCCTTCAATTGAAAAGTTTTAAAAACCTCTAAAAGCGGGTTGTAGCAGGTTAAACCATTGGCGGTACCAAACCACAATTTACCATCAGTTGCTTTGATAGACGAATGAATGTAGTCGTTTTCAAGTCCGTCGATTTTATCTGAAGTGAAATTTTCAAAATTTTGACCATCAAAACGATTCAAGCCATCTTGCGTTCCTATCCAAAGTGTTCCAACATTGTCTTGAATAACAGTGGTTACAGCACTTTGTGATAAACCATCATTGATCGTATAATTTCTGAATCGATAATTATTTTGAGCAATAGCTTGGCAAAGACTGGCAATGAATAATATGGCAATTAACTTTTTCATTTACTTCAAAATTAATAAACTAGAATTAAAATTTCACTTTTTTGTTGTTAATGTTTTCGGTTTCACAAACAGATGGAGTTTTTTTAAGATTTAAATAAACCAAAAAGCCACTAAAATCGAGTGATTTCAGTGGCCTTACTTCTTGTTTATAGAAATATGATTTTGGTCAGTTTATTTTTAGACCTTGATTTTTAGTATTTTAAACTATTGCAATTTCGGATCTGCCAAAACACCATCGACCCAAGATTTTCCCCAAAGTTCGATTTCTTCATTTGACCAAATGGCTGGGTAAAAAATGCGTTTTTGGAATCTTGGAGGTAAATATTGTTGCCAATTTGTTCCACCTGTTGCAGCTACATCTGAAGATTTCATCTGCAAGTATCGAACCGCTGATTTATAATGTGCCAAAGGCCAATTTACGTTGACATTGATGTCATTTTGCTTCAACGCTTGAATGATTGCAGGATTTTTTTGCTCTTCATCGGTCAATCTTAAGTATGCTTGCCAAAGATTCGTTGTTCTATTTGCTTTACCAAGCGCAATAAATTCGTCTTTATATTTGGCTTCAAATTCAATCAAAGTCAACGTTTTAATCCCAGTTGCAATTTCAGTTGCGCCCTCTTTCCAATAAATGTGTTCAAACATTGCTTCAATGTCATCAGAATCGGCAAACATCGCGCGTTTATCTTTGTGAACCAAATTGACAAATTCCGTTGAATACATTTCAATTTTTCTGTATTGCGCAGATTGAAAACCACTTGCAGGAAGTAAAGACAATCTAAATTTTAGAAATTGTTCTTTTTCCATCCCATCTATCATGATTTGAAAACTAGCAGTTAGCGCCTCAAAATAACGATTGATTCGAGTAACTCTTTCTAAGAAAAATTTTCCTGTTAATGCTTGATGATTTCCTATTTGCTCAAATTCATGTAATGCCAAATTGAAATACAATTCAGTAATTTGATGATACATGATAAAGATCTTTTCATCTGGAAAACTTGTACGAGGATTTTGTAATCCAAGCAAGCTATCTAACTGTATGTATTCCCAGTATTTAACTGAGTCTGCATACAACAAACCATCCAAATATGCATTCAAATCCTGACCAATTAAGGCATATTTTTCCTGCAACTTTTCAAGTCGTTCTTTTAGTTCGGGTGTTATTTCCATTGTTAATGTTTGACAATAACAAATATAAACTTTACAACAACATGAAAATAAATAATTCTAGTTAAGAATTTAACAAGCACTAAATACTTTTGATTATCAATCTATTATGACAAAAAATGACGTTTATTTAAACGCCATTTCTTAATATTGTTAAAATTTAAACTTATTTTACTTTGTTTATTTCATGTTTTAATCCTTCCCATTCCACCAAATGTAACTTTACAACACCCACAGGAATTTTTGCACGAATAAAAATTGGAATTCGATTTTCATCGTTGGTAACCCAAAAATTGACATCGTTTTCGCTTTTAAAATACCTTCCTTTTTGAACCACAGGAACAAATTTCTTACAATTGAATTTTCCTTTGCGAATATGAATCACTTCATCGCCGACAAATTTGATTTTCAAAGGCCAGATTTCATCGTCCATGAAGCATTTAAATTCTACTACATCACCGACTTTCATTTTTTTGAAATCCAAGGTTCTTGCATAATAAAAGGAAGAAACCATGTCTTGAATTGCCAAAGGAATCGCGAATTCTTTACCGTTTCCGTTATTGACTTTCAATTTGTCGTGCTTGAAGGTATAATCCTGATTCACTTTGTGTCCGCCCTCATCTACTCTGCGTACAAACTGCCATGGGAAAACACCTTTTTTATCTATATAGCTCTCATACACATCGTTCACTTTGAAAAATGTATTGAACCCTCCAAGTGTTTTTCCTGTTCCCTTCATGTGCAACAATTCTCGTTCACCTGCTTTTTTGGTCGTTTTTTTAACTTCTAACACCGCTTCTCCCGCGTCCACAAAACCGTAAGTAATTCGATACCTCAATTTTTCTCCTGCTTGAAATGCTTTGTTTGTAACTGTGGGATAAGTTACAACTGAAGTACTACTTGTCATTCCGAAAAGAACAGCAACCAAACTCCAAACAAAAAACCAATTTTTCATAATCATAGATTTTAGATAAAAACTGTAAATCAAAGTATATGCCAGAAAATAATTGACTTTTGCTGACACCTTAATTTCAGTTTAAACTTCTAACTACAGTAAATGTTGTTTTTGCCTAAACATTAATAAATCTAAAAGCTAAGAAACTTTGCCTACTTCGCTCAAAAGTCATGTTTCTGTCTGATTTTAATCATGTTTAGCACATGAAAGAAGACGTAATTTTGTTTCAAATCAAGACATAATAAAAATGGAAAAACACGATCTTCGCCACGAGTTTCCTGAATTGGAACAAAAAATTCACGATTTAAAAATTTCGAACAATCATTTCAGAAAATTGTTTGAACAGTATGATGAGGTGAACCACGCAACACACAGAATTGAAACTGGTGCAGAAGTGGCCTCAGATGAAGTTTTGAATGATTATCGTATGAAAAGAGTTCATTTGAAAGATGAACTTTACAAAATATTGACGCAGTAAGTCAAAAATTGCTGACCTTGAAGATTGAATTTCAGTAGTTATCAAATTTAACGGCAAGGTTTTCTTAGCATCAGTAGTAAAATTAGTGTAAAAAAAGGGTCTCGTCAATTTTGGCGAGACCCTTTTTAAATTATTTTAATCTTTAAGCTTTTTTATTTTAACTTTTCAATTTCAGAAACCATCTTCGCTTTTTCAGTAAAACCAAGGTTATTCCAAGCTAATTTTTGATTTTTATACAATTGAATCACTGGCAACGCTTCGATTTTCATTTCTGCGCACAATGCTGGATTGGCGTCAGCATCGATGCGAATAATTACCACTTGGTCAGCCATTTCTTTGGAGATTTCATCCAAGGAAGGCTTCATCTTTTTGCAAGGTGCACACCATTCCGCGTAAAAGTCGATCAATACAACTTTGTCGGTTTGCAACAATTTGTCGAAATCTGCCTTGCTCATTCCTGCTGAAACAATTTTATTGTCTGTCGTTTCTGGCATTTTGGCACTGCGCCATTGCATCATTCCACCTTCCATTTCATAAACTTCTTTGAAACCTTGAGAACGCATTTGACTTGCTGCCGAACCACTTCTTCCGCCGCTTAAGCAATAAACCAAAATAGGTTGCGACTTGTCAAATTTCGAAATTTGCGCGTCAAAATCACTTCCATTCCAATTGATATTTCTAGCGTTTTGAACGTGTCCATTGGCAAATTCTTCGGGAGAACGTACATCAATGATTGGCGCGCTTGGAAGTTCTTTGATTTTTGCTGCAAATTCAGTAGCGGCCAATACTGTTTTGGTATTTTGTGATTGTCCGTTAGAGCAAGCTGCGAAAAGCAATGCAGTTACAAATAAGAAAGGGAAAAGATTTTTCATGAAATATCTATTTGATTATTAAAATGTTGATTCGTTGGAAAGAATTAATTTTTTGCTTCTTGTAAAAGCGCTTCTTTGTCAAATTTAGTAAAAAAGTTGATCCAAATTAAACGTGACCAGCGGTAAGTAAGTGGAACAGAAAGAATCATTGCGGTTACCAAAAAAGTCATGTATTGCCAAGTTTCTGAATGAATCCAAAGATTATCAATCACAAAAGAAGAGATGAAAAGTGCTGACATCAGTGCATAACTTACATACATCGCACCGAAGAAAAACCCAGGTTCTTTCTCGTATTTTGCATCGCAAACGCTGCAATGTTCGTGCATTTTGTCAAACTTTTTTAAGTTGTAAGGATTCTTGTAGATAAAAACATCTCCTTGGTGACATTTCGCACATTTGTTTCTTACGACAGAATATACAATATCTTTAATCATGGTAAATTGGTTTAAAATTGAATCTTATTTTTCAAAGTTACTGAAGATTTGATGGAATTCGAAATCAAACAAGCAGCTTCAGATTTTTGCAAAATTCTTTCTGCTTTTTCCAAGTCTTTTTCGTTCACCAAAATCAATGTTGGCTCGAGTAAAACTTCTGTCATCAAAAATTTTCCTTCCACTTGTTCTAATTTTCCTTTTGCATTGCAACTGAACGATTTGAATTCTAATCTTGAATTTTCAGCGATTGACAAAAAAGTAGTCATGAAACAACTGTTTACCGCCGCAGTGAAAAGGTGTTCGGGAGACCAAATACCTTCGATTCCTTTCGGAAATTGAGGTGGAGTTGCAACTTCGATTTTTGAGTTTAATTCTGGTGAAGCTATTTCACCTTTGCGGTCTGAAATCCAATTTAGATCAACTTTGTATTCGTGCGCGTCCATTGTATGCTATTTTACTTCTTCGAAAATGACTTCGTTGCTTGATTCATTAGAACGATTTTGAGGAACTGAACAATTTCCTGTACTACAACTACCACCAGTGCTGCAACCAACATTGGCGAATGCTTGATATAGAAAAAAGAGTGCGATAAATCCAGTGAATGCGTCCCAGTGTTGAATTGCTTCAATCGCAATGTAAATTCCGAGCGCTAAGCGAATAAATCGCATCCAATGCCAATTCCTCAAAAGTTCTTTTATCATGAGATTTTGTTTTGTAAACTCATCCAGCTTCCACCGTTGTGAACAACAGCGTAACCTTTTGATTTTAAAATTCCTTTCGCACTTGCGCTTCTCATTCCAGAGGCACAACATGTAATGATTGGAAGGTTTTTGTTTGCCAATTTAGACAAATTACTTCCCAAAGCATCTACAGGAATGTTGATTGAATTTCGGATGTGACCTCCTGCATATTCTGCTTTTGATCTCACATCCACGATGATTGCACCTTGTTTCATTAAGGCTTTGTAATCTACTTTCGGACCAAATCCGAGTAAATTTTTGATTGCTGTTAACATGACTTAGATTGCTTGAGATTGAAAATAATTTACTTCCAACCAAGAACCGCCGTTGTAGCATTCCAGTCCTTGTTGTGATAACATTTGTGTTGCCATTCCGCTTCTGTTTCCAGATGCACAGCAAAGGATTAAAGGAGCTTCCATCGCTTGGAATTCTTCTAATCTTGCGCCTACTTCTTGTAAAGGAATGTTGATTGAACCAGCAACGTGTCCGCCTCTGTATTCTTCAATTGAACGTACATCGACGATTGTACCTTTTTTTTCTTTGATGATGTTTTCGATGTTCATGATGTGTGTGTATTTGTGTTTATGATTTTTTGATGAAATTGCTGAATAATAATCCGCCCATAAAAGCGCCGTACAAAGTGCTATTCAATGGTTTCGAAGTGATTGCGCAGGTTCCGCTCGCGCATCCTACATAGTAGTAGTACATAAAACCACCCAATGCGCCAACGGCAGCACCTATGAAAACGAGTTTATATTTGAGGATAAAATTCATTTACTTTTTTTTGCGTGTTGAGATTCCAAAAGGAAGATATAAAGGACAAAAACTGATGAAGCTTGTCAATAAGAAAACGCCACCAAGCACTAACAAAACAATTCCCAATGTTCCAGAAATTACTTTGGTGAAAAATAAAATTGCGATTACTGCTGCGATGATTGCTCTTAGCACTCTATCGACATTTCCCATATTTGCTTTCATAACTTGATTGTTTGAATGTGTGATACAAAGTTCAGACATTTTCAAGTGAAAGTATGTGACTATTGTCACAATTGCGAAAAAAATTATTTTTATTTACAATATTGTAATTTTATTCCGCTCCTGGGTAATCACGCCTTCATCGACCAATTGTTTTAACAATCGCGTGATTACTACGCGCACTGTGCCTAGTTCGTTGGCGATTTGTTCGTGGGTTACGTGCAAGGTATTGCTATTTGTCAATTTACATTTTTTATTCAAAAAGTCCAGCAATCGTTCGTCCATTTTTTTGAAAGCAATGGCATTTACGACTTCCAATAATTCTTCGAATCGTTTGTGGTACAATCTGAAAATATAATCCAACCATTCGGGAAATTCACGAATCATGGAACTTACTTTTTCAATCGGAATAAATAGAATTTCTGAATCTTCTTCTGCAACTGCTTTGATTTTGCTGGTATCTTGGTGCATTCCGCCTAAAAAAGACATGATGCAACTTTCTCCGGCGACGATGTAATACAATAAAATTTCTCTGCCGTCAGGTTCCGTTCTGATTACGCGAATGCTTCCTTTGGTCACAATCGGAATGGCATTGATGTAGGCATTTTCGTTCAAAATTACATCTCCAGCCTTAAATTCTTTGGCGATTCCATTTTCGCTCAGTTTCTCAATGATTCGAGGCGATGATTTAAACTCAACAATTGTATCTAATTCCATAGCGTTAAAGATAAGTAATGTTTCTGTTAGTGTAACAATTTTGAGTTTCTTCAATTATTAAATCGAAAGAAAATACATGAAATAATTTAATTTTTAGAATCGTTCTATTTAGTTGATATTTCAGAATTCCAAACGTTTTTTCATTACTTTTAACGCCAGTTAGTTTGTGCTAAAAACCCCACAAACTATTCATTAAACACTTAGGTCATGTTAGGTTTAAACGCTTTTTGGATGAAATTTTATTTGTTAAGTTTCATCATTTTCTCCCAAACAATCGGTTTTGGACAAGAAAAATTGCCTCGTTGGTTTTCGCTGGGAGCGCGCACCACGTTGAGTGCTTTTGACCATGATGGTGCTGGATTAGGAACAGGTGGACAATTCAGAATTCAAATCAATAATCGCGTAAACACAGATTGGTTTGCGGATTATATCACCATCAATGTAAACGACAAAGTGAGAAGCGATTATTACCACATCGGTTGGTCGGTTTTATTTTATCCGTTTGAAGGATTGCATTATCCTAAACATTTTCAACCGTATATTTTGGCAGGACATTGTTTTGATTACAATCGTAAAACGGCGATTTTGGATCCTTCAAACACCAAAGACCGCTGGGGCTCGGCAGTGCAAGCTGGATTAGGGACACATTTAAATTTGACAGAAAGATTTGATGTTTCGTTAACTTGCCAATACATGATTCACTTGACAAAAGAAATTGAAGCAGAAATTGATGGAAATATCGTGACCATTTCGGAACAAAAAAGTTCTCATTTAGAAGGTCATTTGTTGACTACTTTGAGTTTAAACTACAAAATTTTCAAATTATGGAGCCAAAAAAAATAATCTATTGGATATTATTGCTTGTGTTTCCAATTTGTTTGAACGCACAGGAAAAGATAAGTATTCCAATTGGCCTGGTTAGCGGACAATTAACCTTGGCACCAAGTTATATGTTTCAGGACCGTACAGGGCAGTTTTATGCACATGGAAGTTTGGAGGTTTTTTTACAACCGAAAGTGTCATTTATAGGTGAAGGATTTTACCATTTGGGTTCTTTGGACGACAAAAAAACGTTTGATGCCAACCACAATATATTTTTCGGCTTGGGTTATCACTTCACTAATGGAGGCCATGATTTGCTTCTAGCATTGCAGCCTGGCGTTTCATTTACCAAATTGAATGAACAAGAAAATGCGTTAATTAAATCTCATTTAGGAGTCAATCCTGTGGTGGCGCCAACTGTAGGTTACACATTTTACGTCAGTCGATTTTTCCACTTTTTTGTGCAATCTAAATTGGTTATCGGCGGTCACAAATACGATGAGCAAAAAAGTCTAACTGAATTTCGATTTTCAGCAGGATTGGGATTCAATATCAATGCGTTGAAGTAAATTATTTGGATTGATTAAGCACTTCCAGAATCGTGTTCCAAATCACTTTTTCGGTATTGTTCCAATCAAATAGTTGTGCTCTTTCGAGTCCTTTTTGAGCTAATTCTTCAGTCAGTTTTTCATCTTGATCGAACGTTAAAAGTGCTTTTGCAATTGCTTCCACATCAAATGGATCGACCAACAAAGCTGCGTCTTCCGCCACTTCAGGCAAGGAAGTCAAATTTCCTGAAATAATTGGAACACCACTTTTCATTGCTTCCACCAATGGAATTCCGAATCCTTCAAAATAAGGAACGAATACAAATCCAGCCGAAGCAGCAACTGTTTTGGCGAGTTTTTCAATTTTCAAATGTCCTGTAAAATGGATTTTTGATTTCGTTTGTTCGCTGATTTTATCGGTGTAATTGTTGTTGGATTTCCACAAATTCTCACCCACGATAACTAAATCATTTTTCCCACCTTGTTGCACGTATGAGTCAAATGCTTGTAACAATCGACCTACATTTTTTCTTGGATGCAATGCACCAACAAACGAAAAATACGGATTTCCTTGGGCTAATTCTTGCTGCATTTCTTGTTTTTCGACAGCATCAATTGGCTTGAAAACCTCAGAAACGCCATTCCAACCGACATTGATTTTTTCTTGGTCAATGTTGTATTGTTCAACAATGTCTTTTTTGGAATAATGAGAAACGGTGACGATTTTCGCAGCTTTTTTGGCAAATTTCGGAAAGAAAAAGCGCAAATATTTTCGCGCTGTCCATGGAATGTCTTCAGGATAATGCTCAAAATTGAGATCGTGAATCACTGGAATTTGTGGAATCTTGGAGCGCAAACTCAAATATCCGTCTGGCGAGAAAAAAACGTCTGCTTTGTATTTTTTCAAGGCACGAAAAACAGCCCATTCAAACCAAATAATAAATAAAATTGGATGCCTAGCTGGGGGATTGAGCACGACAGGAATTACATTCGGACCAAAAACAAATCGTTCTTCAAATGGTCGGTCGAAAAAGAGGATAAATGTATGTTCAGGATGATTTTCAACCATGCGTTTGGTGGTCTCAAAAGTGTACCAACCAAAACCTTCCATTTTGTGAGAAAGTAAAAACCGAGTATTTATGGCGATTCGCATCTGTGCGAAGTTAGTAAAGTTTTAGAACCAAGTCGTTAAATTAATTTTGACTTTGTTTTAACAATCGAACTCAGATTTTTAGATTATCATCTTAATTTCACACCAACGACCAAGATATCATCTACTTGTTCTTCATCTCCTTGCCAAGTCTCCAGATAATTTTTTAGGTGATGATATTGAGCAATAGAGGGTAGGTGGGCTACTTTTTCAAATTCGTCAACCATGCGTTTTTTAAGCATGATTTTGTTTTTTGGACCACCAAATTGAGAGTAATATCCGTCAGAAGTCAAAAATATTGCATCGCCCTCCTTGTATTCTAATTTCGCCTCCTCAAATCTTTTATCTGAGTAGTGACTAGTTCGTCCACCTATGGCTGACTTATTACCTTTTAATTCATGCAAAACATCGTCCGAGAAATAGAACAATGGTCTTTGTGCACCAGCATAATAAATTTCTCTTTTGTGTTTGCTAATGCGGCAGAATATCATGTCCATTCCATCTAGATTTGATTCTTCATGATTTTGATGGAAAAGATTGACAACTTCAGTATCTAATTGTTTTAAAACTTCAGCTGGTGAAATTTCACCATGGATAATTACGATTTGATTCAACAATTGGAAGCCAACCATTGAAATCATCGCGCCTGGCACACCATGACCAGTGCAATCTAAGACCGCGAGGAAATAATCATCTTCTGTTTCGTGGCACCAGAAGAAATCTCCAGTAACCTTGTCTTTTGGTTTGAAAAGCACAAATGAATCTCTGAAAAGTGATGAAATATCAGCTTCGCTGTGTAAAATTGATGACTGAATGTTTTGCGCATACGTGATACTATCGCGTGTTTGCTGATGTTGATATGAAAGTAATTGATTTGCCTGATTCAATTCTAAAGTTCGATCCTTTACATTTTGTTCCAAGCTTTGTGTCAATTTTTTCAATTCACGCTCGTTTTCGCGCTCGCGGGTAATGTCAATTGCTAAAATAAGCCTTGCGTCTCTACCTGCATAATCAATCATATTACTCTGTACATCTACATCTATGATTTGACCATTTTTCTTTTTATGACGGAAATCTCCTCTATGAAAAACAACTGATTTTTTCACATAATTTAATGCACGCTCAAAGGTACCAAGTTCATCATCAGGTCTGATTTCATCCAATGTCATCGATAGAAATTCAGCATGTGTGTATCCATAGTGGCGCACCGCAGCATCATTTACATCTAGGAATTCGAATGTTGTCAAATCATATACCCACATTGGTAATGGACTTAGGTAGAATAAGTTTCTATATCTTTTCTCTGAAAGTTCTAATTCTGTGCTAAAACGTTTTCTTTCCGAAATATCACGAATAAAAACGGAGAAAGTAATTTCATTATGTTGTTTAATAGGAATGACCGTTAGTTCTATTGGAAATTCTTTCTTGAATTTCGTAATAGCCGATTTTTCTACCATTACATTCAAAGTAGACTCGTCTCCTTTTTCCAGGTAATTTCGGATTGATTTGAAATACAAGGTGTGGTCAGACTTTGGAGCAATGAGTTCTATTAAATTTTTCCCTAGGGCTTCTTCTTCTGTCCAACCAAACGACTTAACAGCTTGCGGATTCCAAAAAGTAATTTTTCCAGTAGCTTCAATCCAAATAATTGAATCTAGTGAAGCGTTCATGATTAAGCGCGTTTTTTGTTCGCTACTTTTTAATTGTTCTTCAGATTCTTGAATTTCTGTGATATCTCTGATAATCCCATACAAACCAATGGTTCTGTCATTTTCAACGATGAATTTATTTTCGGAATAAACTGTTCTTACTTCACCATTTGGTCTTACAATCCTATGTGTTGATTTATGTGGTTTATCGATGTGGTGTTGCTGATTATATGCTTTAGTTACTCTTTCTGCATCTTCAGGATGGATGGATTGAAGGAAATTACTCAGTGTTGGTTCAATTTCTCCAACTTCCAAACCAAGAATTCTGTACATTTCATCCGACCAAGATGATTTTAGTTGAAGGAAATCAATTTCCCAACTTCCAATATTTGAAATGGCTTGTGATTGTTTAAGTCCCAGCTCACTTTTTTCTAGTTTCAATTGAGATTTTTTTCTCTCAGTAATGTCTAAAGTGGTAACGATGACATTGTAAATTTCTCCATTTTCATTTACTACGGGACTGAAGACATTGGAAATCCAAACAGTTTCTCTGTCTTGGAATTCAATCGGAATTTCGGTTTGCGTAATTTGCCCTTCAAAAACACGATTATATAACTCCAAAAGTTGAGGAATTCTATCTGGTGTAGCTATTTCCAGGACGTTCATTCCTTTGTATATCGCTCGATCTAGAACTTCTTCCGCATGAAGTTTTGCAGATTCATTGTAGAAAACAATATTTAATTTTCTATCTAAAATCATAAATGATTCTCTAGTATTATTGAGAATCATGGAAAGATTTTCTTGCAAATGATGCTTTTCCGTAATGTCTTTCGCAATGCCAAAAACGCCAATAACTTCTCCATTATTCATGTTCGGAATATTGGTGATACTCACCATTTTTCGTTTTCCTGAAGTAGAAATAATTTCTGCGTAATAATGCTGCGGAATTCCGCTTGCTGCTTTTCGAAATGAATTCGTGACTTCATCTCTATATTCTGGAGCAACAAAACGAGCGAAAGTGGTTCTTTTAATTTCAGCTTCGCTGATTTCAACCATTTTTATTAGAGCTGAATTGGCATTTACAAAACGGCCATTTATATCAAAGGAAAAAACGGCATCTGGATTTTGATCAAAAAGAGATTTATAAGCATTTTTACTTGCTTCTAATTGTGCGTTTTTTTTACGCACTTCAATTAATTGAATAACTTGATTAGATAATATCTTTAAAGCATCTAGTTGATTTTGAGATAATTCACGAGGTTTGTGGTCCAAAACACATAGCGTACCCAACGCAAATCCATCGTTGTTTACCAGTGGAGCGCCAGCGTAAAACTGAATATTGAATTCACCAGTAACTAATTCATTATTAACAAATCTCTCGTCTTCTTTGGTATTTGGTACAACAAAAACACCATCTTGTTCAAGTGCATAAGAGCAAAAACTCCCTTCACGCATAGATTGTGTTGCGTCTGTTCCAAAATGAGATTTAAAAATGATTGTCTTTTCACCAACAAAAGTAATGAGAGCAAGTGGTACGTCACATATCGTGGAAACAAGTTTTGTAATTTCATCGAAATCACTTTCCGGAAGTGCATCTAAAGTCACATAATCGAGCAATGCTTCGATTCTGTTCTTCTCTTGCTGTGAAATTTCGAGTTCTAACTTTTCCATAAATATCTTGAAACCTCCTGAAAACTTCAATTACCTATTAAACTAGTAAATAACTTTCAAAAAACTAAAGGTTAAATACTGTTATTTCGATGACAAGGTACTAAATTTTACAATGGTTTTAAAAAATATTTTAGGATTATTTGTGAATTTTCACTTTAAAAATCAGGTTTTTTAACCTAATCAGATTAAAAAGAATAGATTAAAACCAAATGCACTTAAAAATCTAGTTGATAAACATCTGCAAGCTGATTATTATCAAGTATAGTTAATTTCAGATCTTTTATAACACCATTATTCACGCCATAAACCCAACCGTGAATGGCAACTTCTTGTCCTTTCATCCACGCTTCTTGAATTATCGAGGTTTTGGCCAAATCTTGCACTTGCTCAAAGACATTTAACTCGACAAATCTGTCAAATCTTTCTTTTTCGTCTTGGATTTCGTTTAATTCCTTCGCATGAAATCTGTAAACATCCTTGATATGTCTAATCCAGTTGTCAATTAATCCAATGTGTTGATTTCCCATAGCTGCTTTCACCCCACCACAACCATAGTGCCCACATACAATTACATGTTTTACTTTCAACACATTCACTGCATAATCTAAAACGCTTAGCATACTCATGTCTGTATGTAACACCATGTTGGCAATATTTCGGTGGACAAAAACTTCACCTGGTTCTGCGCCTATGATTTCGTTTGCAGGTACACGACTATCCGCACAACCAATCCAAAGTACCGGAGGAGCTTGGCCTTCGGAAAGTTTTTTAAAAAATTCAGGATCTTTCTTTAATTTTCTCGAAACCCATAATTTATTGTTTTCAAGTAATTTATTATAAAATGTCAACATAATACTATTTTTAATGACCACTAGTAATTTTTACTTCTGGTATATTGATTGTTTTTAAAACGATATTTTTTGCAACTGCGCCATGAATTTTAAATTCTTGAATCAATTCAAGAACATCATAATCGATTGCTTTGCTTTTTGACCCATCTATTGTCAAAGTGGCATTTTCTGGTACGTTTTGCAAGGACTCCAAAATACTTCCTTTATTTAAAAAAGTAACCTCTTCTGAAAGAATGATTTGAATATGTTCATTTCCTCCTTCATTTGTAATATTTTTTTGAAAATTGTTACGCAAGTTTTTTCTTAAAATGTAGAAAATTGAAATGGCCATCCCAATAGCAATTCCTTTCAATAAGTCAGTAAATAGGACTGCTAAAATAGTGGTTATAAAAGGAATAAATTGGTCAAATCCAAGTTTATACATACTCTTATAAAGTGATACTTTGGATAATTTGTAACCCACCATTAATAGAATAGAAGCAAGTGAAGCAAATGGAATCAAGTTTAAAACTTGAGGTATAAAAAGGGCACAGACCAAGAGTAAAAATCCATGTAAAATGGTCGCAAGTTTTGATTTCCCTCCAGCATTAATGTTTGCTGAACTTCGGACAATTACCTGTGTGATGGGCAGTCCACCCAATAGTCCACTGACAATATTCCCGACTCCTTGCGCACGCAATTCTCTGTTAGTTGGCGTGAAATTTTTATCAGGATCGAGTTTATCTGTTGCTTCAACACTCAATAAAGTTTCCAAACTTGCCACCAAAGCTATGGTCAAAGCAACAACATAGACTTTAGGATTTTTCAAGGCCATAAAATCGGGAAAAATGAAGAAAGAACCGAAATCTTCCAATGATTTCGCTACAGGTAGTTGCACCAAATGTTGTCCTTTCATTTCAAAATCTGGAAGAAAATAATGAAAAATTAAATTGAATACTATTCCTAGGACAACCACGAATAATGCGCCTGGTAAAATTTTGAAAACAGCCCATTTTTTCATAAATGGTTTGTCTAAAAAAATCAATATAAATATTGAAATAGCGGCTATTATCATTGCCCCAGGGCTCAGCGCGTTAGTAGCATACATCAAATCTGAAAAGGTATTGTGTCCATCAAATTGGAAAAAAGATTCATCTCCCATGAAGTCTTTGTCGTAACCTACCAAATGGGGAATTTCTTTTAAAATTAAAGTGAGTCCTATGGCAGCTAACATTCCCTTAATGACGGAAGATGGAAAAAAGTTTCCTAAGATTCCAGCGCCAATAAATCCAGCAATTAATTGGATAACACCAGCTAGAATAACAGCAACAAGAAAGTTCTCAAAACTGCCTAAGGATGTAATTGCCGCTAAAACAATCGTAATAAGACCTGCTGCGGGACCAGAAACACCTAATTTTGATCCACTTAAAAAGCCGACAACGACTCCACCAACCATGCCCGCGATGATTCCAGAAAATAAGATAGGTTTAGCACCTGTTGAAGCCAATGCCACCCCCAAACAGAGAGGAAGAGCAACTAAAAAAACAACCAAACTAGCAGGAAGATCATTTCTCCATTGACTGAAAAAATTTTTCATGTTATAAAATTTTGATATTCTCCCTTTGGGAAAACCTATTAAAAAACTTGCAAAATAAATTATACAAGTATTTCAGGAGGCATCAGAATTTTATCTAATAATGGATTTAAGTAATTTAATCTGCTTTTTAAAGCACTTTTAAAGTCGATTTTTTCTTGCTTTTGACACTTGATTTCTAACTGGTTAAATGACCATGGAAAAAAGTAAAAAGTTTCTTCATCGTCAATATCAGCTAAATCTTCTAAGGTTTCTTCAAGTTCATCTTCTTCGAAATTGGAAAATGTTGACACACGCAAAATAGCAACCATAAAAAGAAGGGTCATTAAAATAATAGATGCTTTTTGCGAGAACGAATTCATCGAATATTATTTAATCACATTTAATTCTTTCCCTACCTTGATAAATGCTGCAATTGCTTTATCTAAATCGGCAATGGAATGAGCAGCAGAAATTTGCGTTCTAATTCTTGCTTGACCTTTGGCAACCACAGGATAAAAGAATCCAATTGCATAAACGCCTTCTTGTAATAGTTTATCTGCAAATTGTTGTGAAAGTGCAGCATCATATAACATAATTGGTACAATTGGAGAGTCTCCAGGTTTGATGTCAAAGCCAGCAGCGATGATTCTTTCCTTGAAGTATTTTGTGTTGGTTTCTAATTTATCTCTCAATTCAGTAGTTGAACTCAAAATATCGAAAACTTTGATCGATGCACCCACAATTGCAGGAGCAAGTGAATTTGAAAACAAATATGGTCTAGAACGTTGACGCAACAATTCGATGATTTCTTTTCTTCCAGTTGTGTAACCGCCCATGGCACCACCAAGCGCTTTTCCAAGCGTACCTGTGATGATGTCAATTTCACCGTTAACGCCACAATATTCAGGAACACCGCGACCTGTTTTACCGATAAATCCAGCCGAGTGACACTCATCAGTCATGATCAATGCATCGTATTTTTTAGCCAATTCATTGATTTGATCCATTTTGGCAATGTCTCCATCCATAGAGAAAACACCATCAGTGACAATGATTCTAAATCTTTGCGCTTGGGCAGCAATCAGTTGTGCCTCCAAGTCAGCCATGTCTGAGTGCTTGTATCTGTAACGTTGTGCTTTACACAAACGAACGCCATCAATAATCGAAGCGTGATTCAATTCATCAGAAATAATTGCATCTTCTTCGGTGAAAAGTGGTTCAAAAACACCACCATTGGCATCAAAAGCAGCGGCATACAAAATGGTATCTTCAGTACCGTAAAACTCGGCAATCTTGCGCTCCAAAGTTTTGTGAATATCTTGGGTTCCACAAATGAAACGCACAGAAGACATACCATAACCGTGAGAATCTAAAGTATCTTTCGCAGCTTGAATTACTTCAGGGTGAGAAGAAAGTCCGAGGTAGTTGTTGGCACACATGATGACCACTTCATCTCCAGATTGAACAGTTACTTTCGCCCCTTGAGGTGATGTAATGATTCTTTCTCGTTTGAAAATTCCTCCTTCTTCAATCGTTTTTAATTCATTTGCCAAAAAATCTTTCATTTTCCCGTACATGATACCCTGCTTTTGATTATTGAAAATCAAAGGTAACATTTTCAATTTTTGAACAGGCTATTTTACTAAAAAATTGGAAAATTTCTGAATCGCTATTGAAATTCTTGTTTTTGAAAATCTAAAGCGGATAAATATTCATTTCTCTTGGTTTTTTGATGCAATTAATTAGTTTTGTCTTAGTCTATGCCAAAAATCGAACAAAAAATAACTGAAGAAGATTTGATTTCCTTATTGAAAGGAAAATCTGAAACTGCCTTTTCCTATCTCTATGATCATTATGCTGCTGCCTTGCTTGGAATTATTTCTCGCGTCGTGGTCGACGAACAGCGAGCCAATGATGTTTTGCAAGATACATTCGTCAAAATCTGGAAAAATATAGAAACGTACGAAAGAGGAAAAGGAACACTTTTTACTTGGATGTTAAACATTGCTAGAAATTCGGCGATTGACTCAAATCGTTCAAAACATGTGAAATATAAAATCCAATTGGATGAACGTGTCGTAGATAACAACAACAAAGTTGATAATTCTGCACAAATGGACATCATTGGTCTGAAGGAAACGGTCTTAAAATTACGTCAAGAATACCAAAATTTGATTGAATTCATTTACATGAAAGGATTCACCCAACAAGAGTACTCGGATGAATTTGGGATTCCTTTAGGAACCGTCAAAACCAGAACAAGAGCCGCTTTATTAGAATTGAGAAACCTTTTAAAAGAAAGTTAATTGGAAACCGAATCATTTATTGCCTCTGGGATTCTTGAGCGTTATTTTTTGGGTGAATGTTCGGAGTCTGAAATTGTTTTGGTTGAAAAAATGCTTCAAGGAAATCCTACCATTCAACAAGAATATTTAGAAATCCAACAAGCATTTCAAACCGCAGCAATGGAAAATGCCATCGAACCAAATGATGCGCTGCAAACGCAAATTTGGAATGCGATTAAAGCGGAATCTATTTCGATGGTTAATTTAACAACTCATTCAGAAAAAAATCAAAAAAGCATTTCTTGGTTGGCATATGCTGCCACGTTTACACTTCTTTTTTCAGTTTCCAGCTTGGCGATTTATTTTTTCAGTGAATTAAATATTTCCCAAAAAGCAATGGCGTCAAATCTTCAAAAAGTGAAGGATTTAAATGCGCAAGTTTTAAAAACCAAAGATTCATTGAATCAAATAGAATCCAAATTGAAGCTTATCGCAGATCCATCAACATTGAAAGTTACTTTGGCTGGTGTTCCCACCTCAAAAGATGCTCATGCGGTAATTTTTTGGAATCAAAAGCAAAAACAAGTGATTTTAACTGGAATTGAATTGCCTAAATCACCTGAAGAAAAGCAATACCAATTGTGGGCGTTGGTGGATGGAAAACCAATAAATGCTGGTGTTTTCAATTCAAGTTCCAATCATGATTTAATTTCCATGAAATCGATAGCAAAAAGTCAAGCTTTCGCCATTACATTGGAACCAAAAGGTGGAAGTCCGACGCCACACTTGGAGGCACTGTGCGTGATTGGAAACGTATAAAAATTCAATCACAAAAAAAGGAACCTTTTCAGATTCCTTTCATTTTCAAAATATTTGTTTTATTTATTGCATTCTTCCAACATTTTGGTTGCTTCTTCTTTTCCCCAATCTGGATGCATAGCAGAAGGAAGTTTGAAAGTTGCAAACAACGCAACAGCTTTCTCAAATTTTGGCTTGGCAGCTTTTTTTCCGCCTCCAAATGCTTCTGGAGTGTTGAAAGTTGATTGTGCCTCCAAATAGTAAATTCGTGGATTGTTTGGATCCACATCTTTTGCTTGTTCCAAAGCCTTTGAAGCTTTTCGTCCGTAACTCATCCAACGAGAATTTGGGTCAACCATCATTTGTTGAACAGCAACCATGTTTCTCATGCAGTACAATTCAGCATTTTTTGGTTCCAAAGCTTCTGCTTTTTCAATCAGTTGAATGCTTTTTTCAGCGATTTTGTCTTTGTCTGCTTTCTCATCCATCCAACCAGTCATGTAGTTAGTGTATGCAGCGTAGTAATACGGCAACCATTTGTCTTTTTCAGCATCTCCAATACGCTCAAACAAAGCAGAAGTTGCAGTGTAATCCGCAATAGTTGAATCTGTTTTCATTTTTGCCAAAGCTTTGGTCATTCCAGCTTCGTACTTGCTCATTTCTTGTGCCGATAACATTCCAGTAATCAACACAAACATTAAAATCAATCCTCTTTTCATTCTTCTTAATTTACAAATTATTATTGATAGATTGTTGCGTTCTATCGACACCCCAGCTCATGAACAAACCTACGAAAAAGCCCATGGATGCTGGTGGTCCAACGGCTTGTTTTAAAAATAATCCTGCTTCGTCTTTGATTCTTGAACTGTATGTATATCCAAAGACTTGTTTTTGGTTGAAAACGTTGTTTACGCCCACCACAAAAACTGCATTGCTTTTCATTACTTTCGTAATCCAGTTGAAGCTGAAATTGTTTGTACTGTAAAATTTCGTTCTGTCACTCAAATATTGTTCCGAAGGTTTATTTGGGTTGTAATAAGGTCTTCCTGTTGCCCAATTGTAACTCCAATTGATTCCAAACATTTTTTTCGACCAGAATTTCTTAATTACAACACTTCCTGTGTGATTCGCTGCAAAATTGGGTTGCGCATAAATTGGAAAATTCAAATAATCTCTTTTCGTGTCCAAGTAAGAATAACTGATCCAATAATCCAATCCTTTGATGGTTTTTTTGTCTCTCCAAAAGATTTCAATTCCTCGTGCGTAACCATAACCATCTGTGCTTACAGCAAATTGATTGGTTGAATCTGTTTTCAGTAAACTTCTATATTCTTTGTCGAAAACTTGGGCTCTGAAAGTGTAATCTTTGGTAAAATGTTGGAAAGTCAAAATGTAATGATCTGCTCTTGTGAAATCGAAATTACTTTGTTGCGTCATGTATTTTCGATCTGGCGTTTGGTAAAAAATTCCGTAATCAAAACTAATTTGCGTTGGTTTTGCGAGCAAATAAGAAATACTTCCTCTCGGTGCAATGTTTGCTTTTTGTGTTAATGCTGAATATTCGTAACGAAGTCCAGGTCTGACAGCCAATTTTTTACTAATGAAAATGTCAGATTCCACAAATCCAGCAGAATAGGTTTCCGGCACAAAAGTTTTGAAATCAGCATAGTAAAAAGAGAAATTACTTCTGTCTTCGTTTCGCCAAGTCTCGCCACCAAATCGAATGGCGTTTAAACCTTTGATTTTTTTCTCAACCACTGTTCTGAATTGCAACATGGTTTTATAAGCATCAATGTCAAAACTTCCATTGTCCAAAGCCGCAATTCCCGTTACTGGAATTCGATTGTAGTCTTTGTCTTGTACTTCACCGCTGATATTATCGACATTGTTGCTGTAACTTGTAACTGCAAACAATTTCCAACCTTTTCCAAGTGGTTGTCTCCAACTTACATTGAAAAAGCAATTCACATTATTGAGCTTGAATTGATTGTAAAGTCCAACACTATCAAAGGAATTATTTTTCAATCCCAATCTGGAAGTATTCAAATAACCATAAACTTTGACCATTCCATTTTTAAAGGTTTTCATTCTGAAATTGGCATCCAAATTATGAGAAGTTGGCGGTCTAAAAAAATCTGGTCCCTGAGGAATCAGTTTCATATATAAAGCCAAATTGGTGTAAGAATAACTCATTCCAAAACTGGCTTTTTTAGATTTAGAAACTCGCTGAAAACCTGCTGTGGTAAAAATTGGAGAAATCCCAAATTGAACTTCTGAAGCGTCAGGAATATCGATACTTTCCAAGTTTAAAACTGCACTCAAAGCTTGACCGTAAAGTGCGCTATATCCACCAGTACTGAAAGCTGTGCTGCTGAACAAAAAAGGTGAAAATCTTCCTCGTTGTTGAATTCCGGGAACTGAACTGAAAAAGAAATTATTTACCACCGCGCCATCAATGATGATTTTACTTTCTTCTGCAGAACCACCACGAATGAACAATCCTTCTTGTTCGCCAACACGCTGCGCGCCAGGAAGTGTTTGCAATGCTGAAGAAATATCCGCGCCCGCGCCTGCCGTCGTTACAATATCTAAAGGATTTAAAACTGTTGCTCTTTTTTTGTCATTCGCTTCAAAAGAACCCGCGGTGATTGTCACAGCATCCAATTCCGTGATGTCGTCTTTGAGCGTAAAATTGGCTACAACTGTATCTTTTTCAAGCAGAATTTTAATTGTTTGCGTGCGATAACCGATCAATGAAGCAGAAATGGCATATTCGCCTTTATCATAGGTTTTGAAGGAAAATTTACCCAAGGAATCAGAGGTTGCTCCATCGTAAGTGTCAATCAGAGTAATAGAAGCTAATTTGATTGGTTTTCCCTTATTGTCTTTGACGATACCTGTAACCAAAATTTGCGATTGAACAGAAAACCCGACCAAAAGTAAGAGAATAAAAATGATGCTTTTTTTCATTGAATAAGTTGACTAATTTGAATATTCGATTCGAAGATAAATAAACAATTTAGATTTCTGCTAAATTTATCTTGAATCATTTAAGCTCAAATACTTTACTTTATTAGTTGTTTAGATTTTTTACAATTTCAATTGCTGAATTAGCATCTGAAACAGGCGGAAAGCAAGTTTGGCTGTGGCAGACAAAAACCTGATTTTCGGTATTAGAAATCCTGTTTTTTAGAATTGGCAAAGTTCCTTTTTGACCGCCATATAAAAGCACATTTGGTAAATAAACTTTCGCAATTTCAGCCCTGATTTGTTCTTCGTTTGGTCCTGACACACAAATTTCACCGAATGGTTGAACAAAATTCAACAATGCATTTGACCAATTAGAATAACCTGAGCCGTAATGTTCCATTCCATCATAAATATTGGCAATCATTTGTTCCGCATCCTGAATATAACTTGGGACATCCAAATATTTTCCAAGTAAAAACAAATTCGAAGCCATTACGCTATTACTTGCAGGCATCACGTTGTCGTTCAGTTCCATTTTCCTGGCAATCAATTCCGTTTCATTGCTGGTGAAATAGAACATTTTGCTTTTTTCATCCTGAAAATGTGCTTGCGCAAACACGAGCCATTCAGCGGCTATTTCAATCCAAGTTTCATCAAATGTTGCTTCATACAAACGAATAAAAGCCGCAATCGAATTGGCGTAATCTTCTAAAAATCCGTCGATATTTGATTTTCCGTTTTTGTAATTTCTGCGTAATTTCCCATTTTCTGCGCATTGAAATTGTTTGATCCAACGCGCATTTTTAAGCGCCAAGTGCAGGAAATAATCATCGTTGAATGCAAAATAAGCGTCGACACAACCTTTCAGCATCAAAGCATTCCAAGCAGTCAAACATTTGTCGTCCACGCCTGGTTTTATGCGATGCGCTCTTTCGGTGCGCAAAATATCGTTGATGCGGTGGATATTTGCCTCTAATTCATCGATGGTCCAGCGCATTTGATTGGCGAAAAGCTCATCTGTCGCATCTCTCAACAAAATGTAATTATTTTCTTCCCAATAACCTTTTCCATTCACAGAATAAAAATCTTTGACCCAGTTGAAATCTTCACCCAAAAGTTTCTGTAGTTCATCTTTTTGCCAAACGTAAAACTTTCCTTCAACGCCTTCGCTGTCAGCATCAATCGCACTGTAAAATGCTCCTTCAGGAGTCAACATTTCGCGTTCTATCCATTCAACGGTTTGATAAACAATTCTTTTGTAAATCGATTTTGGTGTTTGTTGGTAAGCTTTGGCGTACAATGAAACCAATTGACCATTGTCGTAAAGCATTTTCTCGAAATGTGGAACTTTCCAAAGCATATCGACAGAATAGCGCGCAAAACCGCCACCAATCTGGTCATAAATTCCGCCTTGCGCCATTTTTTCAAGCGTCAAATGCACATGTTTCAGCAGCAATTCATCTTTTTGCCAATCGCCGAAGCGCAATAAAAATTCATAGTTGGAAGGCAATGGAAATTTAGGTGCTCTGCTGCTTCCGCCTTCGCGGTTGTCGAAATTGTGTGACCAACGCAAAACCAATTCTTTCAGTTTTTCAACTTCAAATTTCACAATAGGTTCAGGCGTCTGAATCCATTCGCTTTGTTGAATGCCATCGTGTAATTTTTCTGCGTATTCCAGCACTTCTTCTGGTTTGTTTCTGAAAGAATGTTCCAGACTTTTGAGCACTTGCATCCATTGTTCACGCTGAAAGTAAGTTCCTCCATAAATAGGTCTACCATCAGGTAAAGTGAAACAATTCAAGGGCCAACCACCGCGTTGAGTCATTAATTGCACGGCAGTCATGTACACTTGATCAACATCTGGGCGCTCTTCGCGATCCACTTTGATGCAGACAAAAAATTTGTTCATCAATGCAGCAACTTCCTCATTTTCGAATGATTCGTGTTCCATCACATGACACCAATGACATGCAGAATAACCAATGCTCACCAAAACCAATTTGTTTTCAGCTTTTGCCTTTTTAAAAGCCTCTTCAGACCATGAAATCCAATTGACCGGATTGTGTGCGTGTTGCAACAAATACGGACTTGTTTCTTCAATGAGTGTATTGGTGTATTTCTCCATAACAGCAAAAGTAAGGACAAAAATCTGATTCAATTGGAGAAAAATGCACAGTGATTCCAGTGAATAAAATAGCTGTTTTTTAACAAGCCTAAACAGATTTTAAAAAAACCGTTTGATTAAGAAGCTTATATTTGTATCATATTTTTCTCTCCATAAATCTATTTTCATGTCAAAAATCGGATTATTTCTTAGCATAATGTTTCTTTCATTTGCCATTTTTGGACAAGGTCCTGGTGGAAGAGGCATGGGTGGAAACAACAAAACAGGTCACGTTTTTGGGAAAATAGTGGACGAAAAAGGACAAGCGATTCCAATGGTGAATATCTTATTGCTTCAAAATAGAATGGATTCCATCACGAAAGTGAAGAAAGATTTTGTTTTAAAATCTACCACGACTGAAAACAATGGAGAATTTAGTATCGAAGATGTCAAAATTTTGCAAGGACTGAAAATCAAAGTTGCTTTTTACGGATTTGAAACTGTCGAATTGCCTTTCTTTTTTGATCCAGCTGATGCGACAACAGGGTTGATCGAGCGCGATTTAGGGAATATTGTTTTCAAGGAAATTAAAGTAGATGAATTGGATGAGGTGGAAGTAACTGCCATTCAATCAACGCTGAAATTAGATGTCGATAAAAAGGTTTTCAATGTTGGTCAAAACACAATGAGTGAGGGCGGAACGGCAACCGATGTAATGAAAAATGTGCCTGGTGTGAATGTCGATATGGACGGAAATGTGTCATTGAGAAACAGTTCACCACAAATCTTTTTGGACGGCCGACCAACGACATTGACTTTAGACCAAATTCCAGCAGAATCCATTGAATCGATAGAAATCATCACCAATCCTTCAGCCAAATATGATGCTTCAGGTGGCGGGGGTGGGATATTAAATATTGTTCTCAAGAAAAACAAAAAAACGGGCTACAATGGTGGCGTAAGATTGGGAATCAATCAATACGGCGGAGGTAATATTGGAGCTGATTTCAACTTGCGTCAGAATAAAATCAATTTTACTGGAAGTTTGATGTCGCGCTTGAACAATGGCGTTTCCTTCGGTACAGTCGACAGAACAAATTATGTAAATGGAGCTTCTCAAACGATTTTGAATCAAGACAATGAAGATAAAAGTGGAGGAGGAGGTTACTTTGGAAAAGTTGGGATTGACTACATGATTACGAATCGAACAACTATTTCTCTTGCAGCCAATAATTGGAGAGGTTCTCGAAATTCGATTTCGGACATGAATATTTTCACTGACACTGTGATTACAACAAATTCAGGAAGTTCTTTTAGTAAACGAAACACTGACAATCAGCGAGGAATCAACAACTATGGTTTGGTATTTGGGATGAAACATTTGTTTCAAAAATCTGGTGAGGAATGGACTTTTGATGCCAATTATAACCGAGGAAGAAATCATTCAGATGCCATTTATCGTTCAGATTTTTATGTAACAGATGAAAATTCGAACATTGAAAGATATACTTCCCAGAAAATTAAGGGTATTGGAAACGAAGACAATTTGGTTTTACAAACAGATTATGTGCGTCCGATGAAATATTTCAAATTGGAAACAGGTTTGCGTGCTGCTATGCGCAAAAGAACCAATGTGAATGAAAATTATATCCTAAATCAATCGACCAACACTTACGATTTGGTGTATTCACCAGCGTCAAATTACAACAATGATGACAACGTGTACGCAGCTTATGCAACGATTTCTAAACAATACAAAACTTTCGGTTACAAGGTGGGTTTACGCGCGGAAAGTTCAAATTACAGTGGAGTGTTGACAAATACGGGAGAAAAATTCGGAAATACTTATCCTGTAAGTTTATTTCCATCGCTCTTTTTGACCAAAACTTTGCCGAAAGACCAAGATTTGCAATTGAGTGTAACAAGAAGAATTGAGCGACCAAATTTCCGTCAATTAATTCCTTTTGTAGATTCTGTGGATCAATTCAATATCAGTCGAGGAAATCCTGATTTGAGACCTGAATTTACCCAAGCTTTTGAATTGTCGTACATGAAAAGATTCAAAAATAGAAATACCATTTTGGCTTCGGTTTATTACAAATACACTGACAATTTAATCACTCGGTACATCGAACAAGCTTCCAATGGCGCCCTGATTAATACCTACATCAATGCGAATTCAAGTTATGCGACAGGTTTGGAATTAACTGCACAAAACTATTTGACAAAATGGTGGGATATCTCTTCTAATTTGAATGTTTACAATTCCAAAATCAATGTTTCTCAAACTGACGCTATTTCACAAGAAGCTTTGTGGAGTTGGTTTGCCAAATTGAATTCGAATTTCAGATTGCCGGCAAATTTCTCGATTCAATTGAGTGCGTTTTATCAATCTAGAACAAACATTCCTACTAGTGGAAGTTCTGGTGGTCAAGGACATGGCGGTGGTGGAGGACCAGGAGGTAACATGCAAGCGCAAAGTGCATCCCAAGGTTACATCAGTGCTTTTTATGCAGTGGACATTGCAGTCAAAAAGACTTTTATGAAAAACAAAATGTCTGTTTCAATCAATGTGAATGACATTTTCAGAACGCGCTACAACGTGAGTCATTCTTACAGTGCCTATTTTGAACAAGATTACAGCAGAATTAGCAATCCGCAAATGGTTAGATTGAATTTCACTTATACTTTTGGGAAAATTGATGCTGTACTTTTCAAACGCAAAAGTCAGGGTACAGGAGAAGACATTACACAGTAAAAAGATGATGAAAACAAGATTAACCATTGTTGAAACAATCGAAAACATTGATTTTTCCGCACAAAGAATGGATTTCAGTCGCTGTGAAAACATGGCTTTTGTACATTGTCAATTTCCAGATTTCGGCAATATTGATTTTACTGATTGTGTTTTTGAAGATTGTAATTTAAGCAATGTGAAATTCAATAATTGTAAATTAGACAACGTTGAATTTTATGATTGTAAAATGGTTGGAGCCAGTTTTGCCCAAACAAAGGATTTTGCTTTTGAAGCACATTTTTATGGCTGCAACTTGGATTACAGTGCTTTTGATCGTAAAAAATTAAACAAAAGTAGCTTCGAGCAATGTCGTTTTCACGAAGCAAATTTCACGCAAGCAGATTTTACCAAAAGCAAATTAAGTCAATGCGATTTTACAAGTGCGTTATTTGACAAAACCAATTTGACTGGTGTTGACATGCGTTCATGCAGTAATTTTCTGATCGATCCAACGCAGAATTTCATCAAAAAAGCCAAATTTCGCGCACAAGATTTAGCAGGACTCTTGTACCGATTTGACATTCAAATTTCCTAATTTTATTAATCCGCAAGCAAGGAAATTAAACGAAAATTTTAAGCTGACAATCGTCTTTTTTAATTTTATTCTTATCTTTCCCCTTGCAAGTTTTGTAAATGGACTCACCCGATCTGATAATTATCATTAGCACCCTGATTCTTTCTGCGTTTTTTTCAGGAGTTGAAATTGCTTTCATTTCTTCCAACAGATTGAAAATCGAACTAGATAAAAACAAAGGTTCGCTCAATGGCAGAATTGTTGGTTTTTTTTACAGCAAAGAAGCTAATTTTATCGCTACCTTATCACTTGGAAATAACATTGCGCTCGTACTTTTTGCCATTTTCATCGCCAAAGTTTTAGGCGCTCCGATTGTTGGGTGGAATATTGGAATTACCACTGGATCAATCAGTTTGTTGATAGTACAAACCATTATTTCTGCACTGATCATTTTGATTACAGTAGAATTTTCGCCCAAAGCCATTTTTCAATTGAATCCAAATGGATTTATGAAAACATTGGCAATTCCAACGTTGGTCATGTATTGGCTGCTCTTCATTCCAACTACTTTTGTGTTGTTAATCAGCAAATTGTTTTTCATGTTGATGCGCGTTGAAATTACCAATTCTGAAAAAGTATTTTCGAAAGTCGATTTAGAACATTACATTCAAGACTTGAAGCAACGAAGCAACGAAGAAGAAGATTTTGGAAATGAAATGCAAATCTTACAAAATGCCTTGGATTTTTCTAAAATCAGAGCGCGCGATTGCATGGTACCACGACCAGAAATTATTTGCTTAGAAGTGGATGAATCAATCGAAAACTTGAGCAATCTTTTCGTTTCCAAAGGAATTTCCAAAGTGATCATTTACCGCGACAATATTGACAATATCATCGGTTATGTGCATTCATTTGAAATGTTCAAAAAACCAACAGCAATCAACCAAATCATGCGTCCAATTGCATTCGTTCCTGCGGCGATTCCGGGGAAAGAATTGTTGGAAATGTTCACCAAACAATCTGCGAATATTTCAGTTGTTGTGGATGAATACGGCGGAACGGCAGGAATTGTAACAATCGAAGACGTTATCGAGGAAATTTTCGGAGAAATTGAAGATGAACACGATGTAGAAGATTGGTTGGAAGAGCAAATCAACGAAAATGAATACCGTTTTTCTGCCCGCATTGAAATTGATTACTTAAATGAAAACTACAAGTTTGATTTCGATGAATCAGACGAATATGAAACTTTGGGCGGATTGATTATTCACCATTTGGCATCCATTCCCGAAGCTGGAGACACATTGGATTTGGGTAAATATCACTTCACGATTGAAGCCGTTTCTGATAGGCGAATCGAGTTGGTGCGATTGGTGATTAATGGTTAATTTTTTTTGATAAAATCATAAATTTGTTTTGCCCGCGCTGGGGTAACAAAAACGGAAAAAAAACATTTTTTCTGTCAATGTTTAGCCTCCCTGAGGCTTTTTGTTTTTATAAACAGTGATAAATTGCAAGTTAACCCATAGTCCACCAATGGCAATCCAATTTTGAAAAACAATGACATTTTGAAAATGTACCTTCAGCCCTAGCAGGGCTGAACTATTTAAAAACCTGTATACCTACAAATCTTTGCCCCAGAGCGGGCAAAACTGAGAGAAATTATAAAAAAAACACCGTTCAAACCAAGTTCAAACGGTGTTCAATCTTTATCCTATTCTAAGAATTATTGTGCGTTCGTTACGATTTTCTCAACTTCATCGAGCGTTAAATCTTGTCTTTCACCCATGGCAATCCACTGACGTTCCGCAAAACGGGCTTTGATAATTTGCGCGGCATCTTTGCCTTCAGACGTGTAATCCGAAATGTGTGTTTTTATTCCCAATGAATGGAAAAAAGATTCCGTTTTTGCGATTGCTTCACCAGCAACGTTGTCGCCAGTTAGGTGCCAAACACGTTTTCCGTATTGTTCTAATTTCGCTTTTTTGTTTTCGAATTTTACTTCAAACAAGCGCGGACAAATAATTGCCAACGATTGCGCATGGTCAATGCCATACAATGCCGTCAATTCATGTCCAATCATGTGCGTCGACCAATCCGTTGGAACACCGCAACGCAAATTGCCATTCAACGCATGGTTTGCGCACCACATAAGATTTGCAGCAGCTTCGTAATCAGCAGGATTTTCCAACACTTTCGGAGCAATCTCAATCAGAGTTGACAACACGGCTTCCGCTTCTCTTTCTTGCAATAAATTGGCTGTTGGATAAGTTAAATACTGTTCCAAAGTGTGCATGAAAGCATCCGTAATTCCATTCGCCAATTGTCGTTTAGGTAATGTAGCGACGACCGTTGGATCTAAAAATGAGAAAACTGGGAAAAATAATGGTTCGCCCATCGTGCGTTTTTCTTTTAAAGACGAACGACTAATCACGGCGCCGCTGTTGGCTTCTGAACCCGTTGCAGGAATTGTCAACACACTGCCAAATGGAACGGCAGACGTGAATACTTTTCCTTCTTCGCGCAACAAAACTTCCCACGGATCACCAGCATAATTGATAGCACCTGAGATAAATTTAACCCCGTCAATAACCGAACCACCGCCAACTGCGAGAATGAATCCGATATTTCTGGTACGACAAACTTCTACTGCTTGCATCAACGTGTCAAATTCAGGATTTGCTTCGATGCCGCCAAATTCGATGATTTCAAAATCATGTAGTTCAGTTCTGATTTTATCTAATAAGCCGATTTTTTCAGCGCTTCCACCTCCGTAAGCCAACAAGATTTTTTTGGAATCTGTAGCGTTGGAAATATATTGTGCAAGTTTACTTAATTGGTCTTTTCCGAAAACGATTTTGGTAGGATTGTGAATTTCAAAATTGAGCATTTTTTTATATTTTAATTGGATGAATAAATACTATTCAATATTAACAAAACATTGGTTTCGATTGATTGAATTATGAAAATTTGTGCTTTTAAAAATCAATAAAAACAAAAAAGGATTGCAAACTCAAAGCTTACAATCCTTTCAAAATTTGAATCGATGAATTAACAGAATTCGTTGTATGCTTCTGCCAAATTATCAGCAATCATTTGTGCTGTTCCGCCTTCGATATGGTGTCTTTCTAAAAAATGAACCAATTCACCATCTTTGAAAAGTGCAATTGATGGTGATGATGGAGGATACGGCAAAAAGTATTTTCTTGCTTGCGCAACTGCTTCACCGTCAACACCTGCAAAAACAGTTGTCAAGTTCGCAGGAACTTTATCATTAGACAAAGATAATTTTACGCCTGGACGCATATTTCCGGCTGCACAACCGCAAACAGAATTCACAACCACCAACACAGTTCCTTTAGAATCTGGAATGGAAGCATCAACTTCTGACGGAGTAACTAATTGTTTAAAGCCCACTTTAATAAGGTCTTCTTTCATCGGGGCAACTAATTGTTCTGGATACATAACTTCTAAATTTGATAAACAAAGTTTAAATTAAACTAAGTGTTTTATTATTATATACAAAAGTAATCAATTATCAAATTGATATTATTTTTATCTCTTGAATTTTTAAGATATTGGACAAAAGAAAATAGACCGGAGACATTAGACTGTATTCATTTGATAAAACACATTATATTGTCGACAATCCAAAATTCCAACACCGACGAGGTCAGCCACGAAGTGAGCGCGTAGCACCGACGAAGTCAATCTAATAATCTATAATTAGTCTTAAAGTTGCGTAGCAACGTGTCTTAATATCTTAAAATCCTAAAGCGTAGCGGGTCTTTTTTTTAGTATTTTTGTGTCATGGATTTATTAACAGTTAAGGCTTTACATATCATTTTTGTGGTGAGTTGGTTTGCGGGGTTATTTTACATGGTTCGCTTGTTTATTTATCACGTGGAAGCACAAGCAAAATCTGACGTTGAGAAAGAAATTCTTTCGAATCAATTTGTCATCATGGAGAAGAAATTATGGTGGATCATTACCACGCCAGCGATGGTTTTGACCGTCATTTTTGGTGCTTGGATGGTGATTCTAAATCCAAGTTATTTGTACGCTCCTTGGTTTCAAATCAAGTTGGTTTTTGTTGTCTTGCTTTTGATTTACCATTTTTTGTGTCAAAATATCATGGTGAAATTCAAACAAAATATTTTCCGATGGAAATCGACACAATTACGCTTGTGGAACGAATTAGCGACTTTGTTTTTGGTGGCCATCGTTTTTCTCGTTGTTTTAAAATCAACTTTCAATTGGATTACCGGAACACTCGGATTTTTTGGCGTGGCAGTTGGACTTATGATTGCCATTCAAATCTACAAACGTTTGCGTTCTAAAAAATGATTGAATCCATCCAAAATATCGGAAATCATTCTTTGATTCTCTTAATTTGTTGGCTGATTTTTCTTGGTTTTACTATTTTTTCCTATTTCAAATTTCAACGATTTACTTTACTTCTACTCTTTTTCACAGCTTTCTTTTTAGCGGCTGCGTTTGCTATGTTTGCACCCTATTTCTTCGCTTGGGATGAACAATTTCATGCTTTAGTCGGAAAAAATTTAGCCGAAAATCCATTTATTCCGAGATTATTTAGAAACGAACCTTTGGGTTTAAATCCTGAAAATTGGGTCAACGCGCAAGTTTGGCTTCACAAACAACCGCTTTTTACTTGGCAAATGGCGTTGAGTATCAAACTTTTTGGAAGCAATGTTTTTGCTGTGCGATTGCCTTCAGTACTTTTTCATGGTTTACTGGTCGCTGCAATTTTTAGAATGGGAACCTTGATTTTGAATCGAAAAACTGGTTTTTTAGCAGCGTTGATAGCGATGCATTCCAGCTTTTTACTTGGATTATTGTCTGGAAGAATTGGCACCGATCACAACGATTTCATTTTTCTTTGCTACATCACATTTTCATTTTGGGCGTGGTTCGAATTTCAAAATTCTCAAAAACAAAAATGGTTAATTTGGATTGGCGTTTTCGCTGGTTGCGCTGTTTTGACAAAATGGTTGGTCGGTTTACTCGTTTTTGGCGCTTGGGGATTTGTACTTTTGCAGCAATTCAAACAAGAACATTTTTGGCAAAAAACCATCTATTTTGTAAAAGCATTAGGAATATCTTGCCTGGTTTTTATTCCTTGGCAAATTTATACCTTCATCAAATTTCCAACCGAAGCAGCATATGAAATGGCTTACAATACCAAACATGTCTCAGAGGTCATTGAAAAACACCAAGGTTCTGCTTGGTTTCATTATGAGCAAATTCAGACACTATACTTTCATCAAACAGAGTTTTTCGTTTTCTTGCTGTTGGGCATTTTAGCCTTTTTTTTAGCGAAAATTTCGAAGAAAAACATCCTTTTCATGCTTTCAAGTTTAATCCTTGTTTATGGGTTTTTTACCTACGTGCCTACCAAAATGCCCGCTTTTACAATTCCAGTTTTCAGTTTTGTCGCATTAATTATTGCTTTTGGATTGACCCATTTTTCATCTTTGATTAAAATAAATTGGTTACGTCGATCAACTCTTGCTTTGTTTGCATTGCTTATTTTGAATTGGATGTTCAAACCGGGACCGACGCTCACTGCCTATGGATTTAAAAACGACACCATGGAACAAGCAGGCCGAATCTCAAGAATTGAAGCGCAAAATTTCATCGCCAAAAATGGACAAAATAATCCCAAAAAAATTGTTTTTGGAATCAATGATTTTGAATATGCCAATATTTCGTGGATGTTCTTTCACAATGAAATCGCGTATCCATTTATCCCAGCGGATGAAGATTTAAAAAGATTACAAAAAATGGGTTTTCAAACGGTAGTTTTTAAATCGAAAAAGGATTTTTAGGGTGTTCGGATGTAGCACTGAAAAAATAAATCCTCCCTCAATTCATCCTTTCCTTGACTGATATTTTTATCTTTACAATGAAAAATTTACAAATCATGGCATACAACAATATTATTGCAGAACAAAAAGGTCAAATTCTTTGGATAACAATCAATCGTCCATCGCAATTGAACGCTTTGAACAAAGAAACAATCCAAGAATTGAGATTGGCTTTAGACGCAGCAAACAACGATTCCAAAATAGGCGTTGTGATTTTAACAGGTTCAGGCGAAAAATCTTTCGTTGCAGGCGCTGACATCAAAGAATTCGCTGATTTTGACACTGCCCAAGGAAAGGAATTGGCTGCAAAAGGCCAAGCTTTATTGTTTGATTTTATTGAAAATATGAGCAAGCCTGTCATCGCTGCAGTAAATGGTTTTGCATTGGGTGGCGGATTGGAATTGGCCATGTCTTGTCATATCAGAATCGCTTCATCAAATGCAAAAATGGGACTTCCAGAAGTTTCTTTGGGATTGATTCCTGGTTACGGTGGAACGCAACGTTTGCCGCAATTGGTAGGACGTGGAAAAGCGAATGAAATGGTTTTCACTGCAGGAATGATTCCAGCTGAAGAGGCACTGAAATGGGGATTGGTAAACGATGTTTGCGCCTTGGAAGAACTGCATGCAACTGCTGAGAAAATGGCAAATAAAATTCTAAATAATTCCGCAACTGCAATCGCTAGTGCAATCGCTTCAGTAAATGCCAATTTCAAAAGTGGCGTGAATGGTTTTGAAGTCGAAATCGCTGAATTTGGCGCTTGTTTTGGCACTGCTGATTTCACTGAGGGAACAACGGCATTTATCGAAAAGAGAAAACCAAATTTTCGCGCTTAATTGAATCCAATTAAAAAACTTTTAGGGCAAACAGCCATTTATGGACTTCCTAGTATTTTGGGACGTCTGTTAAATTATTTGCTCGTTCCGTTGCACACCAAAGTGATCGACCCTGAAAAATACGGCGTCGTTTCTGAATTATATGCATGGGTTGCGTTTTTAATTGTCATTCTAACGTTTGGAATGGAAACTTCTTTTTTCAAATTTTTACACGAAAAAGAAGACCGCGAAGAAGTTTTTCGAAATAGTTTTCTCACCGTCATCGGAATCAATATTGCATTTTTTGCGATCATGATTTTCTTCAATCAAAACATAGCCGATGCGATGCTGTATTCAGATCACAATGAATACATTATCTTACTCATCACGATTGTTTGTATTGATGCGGTCACAAGCTTGCCTTTAGCAAAATTACGGGCAGAAGAAAAAGCAGTCAAATTTGCAACGATTCAATTTACTTCCATCGGAGTCAACATTTTACTCAATGTTATTTTGATTGGTTTTGTGGTAGATCGAAGCAATCCCGAAGAAGCTGTTTTCTTTATTTTGATTGCCAATTTATTGTCTTCATTGGTGAAACCTGTGATGTTGTACAAAGATTTCTTGTATCTCAAATGGACGTACAACGTTGAACTTGCCAAGGAAATGCTGAAATATGCGGCGCCATTGGTCATTGCTGGTTTTGCTGGGATTATCAATGAAACCATCGACCGAATTCTGCTCAAACACGTTACTCACGCGAGTGGACATTCGATTGAATATTCTATGATTCAGGTGGGAATTTACAGTGCCTGTTACAAATTAGCGATGTTGGTCACAATCTTATTACAAGCATATCGCTACGCTGCCGAACCGTTTTTCTTTGCACAGGCCAAAAATCAAGACAAAAACAAAGTATATATCAAAGTGATGAATTATTTCATTGCGATGGTTTGTGTTGTGTTTTTATTGGTGACTTTGAACATCGATATTTTCAAGCATTTTATCAGCAAGGAAAGTTATTGGGTTGGACTAAGCGTTGTGCCTGTTTTGTTGCTCGGAAATATTTTTCTAGGAATTTATTACAATCAAAGTATTTGGTACAAACTGAGCGGACAGACTAAATTTGGCGCTTACATTGCGATTGGCGGAGCGAGTTTGACAATCATCATCAATTTGCTTTTTATACCAAAATACGGCTACACGGCATGTGCTTGGGCAACGATGATTGTATATGGTGCTCAAATGGTTGCGTCTTATTTACTAGGGCAAAAATATTATCCAATCAAATACAATTTACGCAAATTTGCAGTTTATCTTGGAAGCAGTTTATTGCTTTTCTGGATTTCAACTTGGTTTAGTTTTGAACCTGGAGGAATCGTGAAATTTTTCTTCAACAATTTTTTATTGCTTCTTTTTGTGGGACTATTTTGGTTTTTAGAAGATCCTTTGAAAAATTTCAAAAAAGGTTAAAACAGCTTCGCGGTAATTACCTGATTTATCTTTAAATGCCTTTCAAAACAATTCGCTAATCAACTTGTTTCTAAAAAGAATTGGAATCCCGAATATTTCGTAATTTCACACTTCAATAAATTAAAAAAATCAAAATGAAAAAAGTTATCTCAGCATTTTTGACATTATTTGTCGCGGTTGTATTTGGTTTTAACGGCCAAGCACAATCAATTAAAACACCTTCTTTAAGTCCTTTTTCAACAGTAAAACAAAACTTTGGTTTAACAGAATTGACTGTGGAATACAGCAGACCAAGTGCTCGTGGACGTGCCGTTTTTGGTGATGTCGTGCCTTTTGACGCTCTTTGGAGAACTGGTGCGAATGCTTGCACAAAAATCACTTTTGGCGAAGATGTGAAAATTGAGGGCAAAGTAGTTCCTGCAGGAACTTATTCTTTGTTTACCATTCCTAGCAAAACAGAATGGACGATTATTTTGAACAAAAACACCAAATTGAGCGGCTCTTTTGGCTATTCTGAAGCAGAAGATTTGATGCGTTTCAAAGCTGCAGTGAAAACCAAAGCAGAAAAAACAGAAACTTTTACAATCGATTTTGCTAATTTGAAGCCGCTTCAAGCAACGTTGGAAATGTCTTGGGAAAATACAGTTATAGCTTTTGATATCACTACAGAAGTAGATGAGCGCGTGATGAAAAATATCGAAACTACAATGGCGAAAGATGCAAGACCATTTTACACGGCTGCTTCGTATTACTACGACAACAAAAAAGACATGAAACAAGCCTTGGATTGGGCAACAAAAGCGTTTGAATTAAATCCTGATGCTTATTGGGTAGCGAATTTGAAAGCTAAAATCCAATTGGAATTGAAAGACTACAAAAACGCCATGGCGACTGCTGAAATTGTGAAAAAATTAGCGACAGCGGATGGTGATAATGCCTACGTTAAAATGGCTGATGAAATCATTGCAACAGCGAAAAAAGGCGGAAAATAAATTATATTTTCTTTTTTTTAAAGAGGGTTATTGCGGTTGGCAGTAATCCTTTTTTTTTTGAATGTAGTCGTGCAAAATTTGTTTTTGCTCTTTTCATTAATTATCGTACATTTGGTGAGTCTTTTTTAGGGGGATTAGCTCATCTGGCTAGAGCGCAACGCTGGCAGCGTTGAGGTGATCGGTTCGAGTCCGATATTCTCCACAAAATTTTCAATGATTAAATTTATATTCTTGAGGGAATTCATTAAATTTGATTAATGAAAGCGTTGCTTTTACTTAATTTCTGCAGTTTAGATGCCAAAAACACAATCATATATTGAATCAGGAATTCTTGAAGCGTATGTTTTAGGCTCATTGTCTGAAAGTGAAAGTTTAGAAGTTGAATCAAATATAGCAGGCAATAAAGCCTTGCTTGATGAGATAGAAAAAATAAGTGAATCTTTGGAATCTTTTGCTAGAATGAACGCAATAGAACCTAATCCAACAATCAAACCTTTTCTTTTAGCGACGCTAGATTACACTGAACGAATCAAAAATGGCGAAGCAGCCACTTTTCCTCCTGCGCTGAACGAAAGTTCCACGATTGCAGATTTCTCGCCTTGGCTTTCTCGTGAAGACATGGTTTTGGAGGGTGAATTGGAATCTGTTCACGCCAAAATTATCGGCTACACGCCTGAGCAAATCACCGCCATCGTTTGGATCAAGGAAATGGCACCTGAAGAAATTCACACCAATGAATTTGAGCGTTTTTTAATCGTTGAAGGTTCTTGTGATATCCAGATTGGAGAGACAATACACCAACTTCAAGCAGGTGATTTTCTTTCGATTCCACTTTTTGAAAACCATTTTGTGACTGTAACTTCTTCGATTCCATGTAAAGTCATTTTACAAAGGGTTGCCGCTTAAATCTTTTTTCCATTTTACCTGTTTTTTCTTTTAACAAGACTTATCTTTGAGTCATGAATATCCTTGAGCATACATTGATTGAAAGATTTGGCGAATACAATGTCAAAACGCATCCTTCTACGTCTGAAAATGATTTTCCTTTACTAGAAATCAAGATCGAAATGCGTTCGGAAATCATCGTTTTGATGACAAATGGTTTGAGCGACTATGCAATGCCTGTTCCTGAAAAGTATAAAGATCGCAATCATGCTGAATTATATTTTTGCCTTCCAAGTTATTGGGATTTAACCACCGACAATGGAAAATGGGTCATTGAATGGATTCATAAATTAGCCAAGCATTGTATTGAAAAAGAAACTTGGTATGGAATAGGCCATACTTTCCCCAATGGAAATCCAGCGAGCCCTCTTTCCAATACGATGAAACAAAAATACTTGATGCTCAATGCGCCTTACTTTTTAGAGAAAGAATTGTCGCCTATTCAAACTGAAGACAAGGAAATTCACTTCTTAGGCATCATTCCCATCTTCGAAGATGAAATGGATTACAAAATGGGCAAAGGAACTTACAAGTTGTTGCAAAAGATTGAAGGCAAAGGCGTTTCTGAATTGTTAGATGATTACCGCATGAGCTGCTTGAAATCTAAATGGAGATTCTTTCAAAAGTAAAATCTTAATTCTATTTTAGGTTCAATATTTACGGGTTGGTAAATCTTTTTGTTCTCAATATTTCGCAGAAATTTATTCCAATAAAAAAGGGGCTAAGTTAAGACTTAGCCCCTTTCAAATATCTATGAAGATTATTTCGTGAATTTAAATTCTACTCTTCTATTCATCGCTAATCCTTCGGCTGTATTACTTGGTCCTTTTGGATTTTCTTCACCGAAGAACAATACCGTAATTCTGTCTTCGCTGATTCCTTTTTTCACTAAGTACGCTTTAACAGCTTCAGCTCTTTTTTGAGACAATGGCATGTTGAAAGCTTTATCACCTTTTGAATCTGCATAACCAGAAAGCGTAACTTTCACAGCTGGATCAGCTGACATTTCAGAAGCTATTTGATCCAAATGATCTTTGTATCTTTTTCTCAATGCATATTCTGAAGATTGAAATTGAGCATCAATTTTTCCTAACTTCTCAAGTTTTTCTGAGATTGGATTAACTGGCGGTTCAACTTTCTCTGGACAACCTTTGTTTGCTTTTGTTCCAGCTTCATCTGGGCAATTATCTTCGAATTCTGCAACTCCATCACCATCCGCATCTGGACAACCTTTCATTGCTTTTGTACCTTTTACATCTGGACATTTGTCATCTTTATCAGCAACTCCATCTTCGTCTTTGTCAGGACAACCGTTTGTTGCAGCAGTACCTGCTTCTTCTGGACATTGGTCATCTTTATCAGCAACACCATCTTTGTCAGCATCTGGACAACCTTTTGTTTCTTTCGTTCCAGCAACTTCTGGACATTCATCTTGGAAATCAGCAACACCATCTTTGTCAGAATCCAATGGACAACCATTTTTGTCTACTTGAACACCAGCTGGAGTTTCAGGACATTTGTCATTTGCATCAGTTACACCATCACCGTCAGTATCTTTTGGTTTACCAAAATTATAAACAACTCCAACGCTGTTAATCAAATATTGGTCATTAAAAGCCAAAGATTGGTGATCACGTCTATCACTTGACAAAGTAGTATACAAGGTGTTGAAATTTAATCCAATGTTTTGAGTCACCTTAACTGTAAATCCTAAACCAATGTTTTTAGTAAAGTCTGTTCCTTCTACAACTAGTTTAGAGCTATCATCGTCTTTCGCTTTGAACATTGCGAAACCAAAACCTCCAAATACATAAGGTTGGAAACGACAATCTTCTTTCAACATTCTTCCGTTGTTGATTTTGAATCTTAACTGTAAATTACCTTGTGTTAAATCAGCACGAAAACCACCCATCTCTGGAACGTGGTATCCAATACTACCTTTTGATGCGTCGAATGCAAGATTCCAAAATGAATTCAAATTGTAAGCAGCAGAAATACCAAATTGAGCTCTGTAAGCTTTATCTGTATTCAACCAAATACGATTCAATTCACCATTGTAATTTACAACTCCAGCGTGAAGTCCAACACTGAGTTTTTGATCTTGTGTTTGAGCATTTAAAACATTTATTCCTAAAACAAATGCTGTAAAACTAAGTAACAGTTTCTTCATTTTTCTTTTTTTTGATGGTCTACTTTTAATACCAAAAAGCGATATTTAATCTAAAAATACTTGATTTTTCTGTATTTACGTGAAATTCAAATGACCAACTATTTTTTTGACAACCACAAAGGTATGCAAAAAATTAGATGTTCAACAATTTTTAATCGATTAAATTACAATTTATATAAAAAAAAAACTGTCATTCATCGAATCTTTGCTCTAAAAACTAACTTTTTAAATACATTTTAGATTATATTCTCACGATTTTTATAAACTATTTAAGATGACTGTTTTAATCATTCTTTATAACTTGCCTGCTAAAACAAAACTTTTTCTCATAATGAAAACCATACCCTCACTATTGAAGGTTTCAAAAAAGACGATGTATGTTCCTATGCTCGCTTTTTGATTTTTTTCAGTAATTCCGTCCCAATTAAAACTTCCTTTGGTAGCCAAGAGTTCACTTTTGACAAGGTCTTTTATTAATCTTCCTCGATCATCATAGATTCGTATTGTACCAATCATCCCTGCTTCTTGCATTTCATAGTTAAACTGCATTATGTCTTCGATTCCATCATTATCTGGTGAAAAAGTTTCAGAAGTTAAAGTGATTTTACCGCTCTCTTTTCCAATAGAATATTGAGAATTTTGACTTCCAGGAGTAGCAAAACTTACCGCCTCTGCTGCTGTATGCCAATTCCTTAAATCATTTGATTGACCAAAAGGATCTATCCTTTCTAGTGATTTCCCATCAAAATCATCTAACAACTGAAAATGCCAATCTTCCAAATAGCTGACTTTATCCAACAACAATTGATTGTTCACCAAATAGACGGTTCCTGAATCATTGTTAAATGATGGTAAACTCATCTGAATAAATCGCCCAGGAATTGCAAAGGGATAAACTTGCAGTTGAGCCAATGAATCGGAGGTTAATACAGCATATTCGCCTTCTTTCAGAATGAAATGTTCTTCGATCAATTTCAAATTTGAAATGGTATCATCATCAAAATTTGCCAGTTCTAGATTATATAAGTCTATCCATTTAGTAGAATTGTTTCTTATTTCAACAAAGTCATATCCTGATGTAAGCGGATTAAAAAGAATTTCATTGATCACTAAGTCACCTTCAATTGGAGTTTCTGGTAAAACGAAATTCCCAATCAAATTGGTGGTATTTGCCCAACAATCAGCAACATTGTTCATGGTAATTTGATACTGTTGAGAGCCAACTAAATTCTCTTGAAAGGTATAAGTTACTGATTTAGGAGCGCTTTCTGTTGTCACTAAATTTGTCACGGTCAAAATTGGGTTAAATGTCAAGACTGAATTGACCAAGAAAGTTGAATCAAGTCCTTCAGAAAAGATCACTTCTAAAACATTCGGTGCAGATGCCAAAAGGGTTTTGAAAGAGGGTGCCTGCGTATCAGGTGTTAGATCAAAAATGGAATTTTGCAAACTCGGTGTGCCACCTTCAATTGAATTACTTGCGCGCCAATTTGTTTCATCTGAACAAGGATCCAATGGATTAATCAATTCTAAGCTATAGCCTCCTTCTTTCTTGATTTCATCTTGAAACCAAGAGTCTGTGTAGGAAATTTTATCTATTACGATTCCATTATTATCTTTTAATACAATATCATCACCGGCATTATTTAAACTTGGAAAACTAGTTACCGCCACTGTATTTAAAAAAGAGTCGACAATTGTTGAACCACATAAAATTTTATATTCGCCGGGAATCAACCATGAATTTCCAATAGTACCATCAGATGCATTATCGCCAATTTTCCAACCATTCAAGTTGAAAATTTTGTTACTTCTATTGTATATTTCTACAAATTCGTATTCTGGCAAACCAATAACAGGCGAAGGGTCACTCATAAATTCATTGATTATAACATCTCCTTTTGCTGGGGTTTGTGCTTGTAAAAAAGTAAAAATCGCATTGTGAACAACGGAATTACCAGAAATGTCTTCCACATTGGAAATGGTCACTTCATTAGATGCACCATTCACCAGTGGTGTTTGTAAAGAAAGATGAATCAATGCAAAATTACTTGCGTCTCTTGTTGCTGAAACAACAACATTTGTAGGATTGATAACATAATTTGAAACAGTTTCACCACTTGTTTGATCAATTGCTTCGTTGAAAAGTAAATCTACATTGGTTGAGTTGATTACGGAAGTTGAACTCACAATAGGAGCTTGTGTATCTACGATTTCATCGCCAATGTAAATATCATCGTAATAGAATTTAGTTGCGTTACTGGAGGTATAGACACACATAAAGCCAGCATGTGTTCCAACTAAATTCGTTGCATCAGTTCCGGTGGATTGAAAAACATAATTCGTCCCGCCTGTATAATCCACAAATAAATCCCAATTTCCTACATTGTCTCTCACCACTCTGATTCCCAAATTAGCTGAATTTGCAATTGCCCCAACTGTAGCGGCGCAAACTTCAGTACTTGTTCCGCCAACGCTCTTAAATAATCGAACTGCATCAGTTGTTAAACTTTCACCCAAAAGGATGTAAAAGCCATCAGGATTGGTGCTCAAATCTGAACTTGCTGCTGTTAGATAGATTTTAGAGAAATTACTTGAAGAACCCGCAAAACTTTGCTTGGCATAAAATCGCCATTCTTTATTTGCAATAGAAGATAAATTATGTGGGGTTACTAAATATGATGAATTTGTTGCATTATCATTTAGTTGCAATTGGTTACTTGCATTGACATTAAAGGTTGATGCTGTGCCAATCCAATTGGGATTTGATGTAAAATCTCCATCAGTGAAAGCTTCCTGAACTTGAGAAAAAGCAAGTAAGGGAAGTATTAAAAATGAAATGTTAAGAAAGTGTTTCATAGATAGTTCACATTAAGACTTTAAATATAGTAATTTTGGTTTTGTATTTATAAATTTAATCGGAATTATTCTTTGTTGAAAATCATTGTTTTAAAATTATTTAAATCGTGACTTCAAACATTTTTTCGAGATTCTAAAAGTTACTAAAATGAGAATAGCTGTAGTTGGTGCAACTGGAATGGTAGGCAATGTAATGCTTAAAGTATTGCGTGAACAAAATTTTCCAGTTACAGAATTAATCCCTGTTGCATCTGAAAGGTCTGTAGGTCAAAAGATTGACTTTGCTGGAATGTCTTATTCTATTGTTGGATTGCAAACAGCTGTGGATATGAAACCAGACTTGGCTATATTTTCAGCTGGTGGAGAAACTTCACTTCAATGGGCACCCAAATTTGCTGAAGTTGGCACTTTTGTGATTGACAACAGTTCTGCTTGGAGAATGGACCCAACTAAAAAATTGATTGTTCCTGAAATCAATGGTGATTTATTGACAGTTGATGACAAAATCATTGCGAATCCAAACTGCAGTACGATTCAAATGATGCTTGCATTGGCGCCTTTGCATAAGGCTTACACTGTGAAAAGAGTTGTTGTTTCCACTTATCAATCCATTACTGGAACGGGAATGAAAGCGGTGCAACAAATGGAAAATGAGCGCGCAGGAATCGACGGTGAAATGGCATATGCTTATCCGATTGATAAAAATTGTATTCCCCATTGCGATTCGTTCTTGGACAATGGCTATACCAAAGAAGAGATGAAGCTGACGCAAGAAACGAAAAAGATTCTTGATCCTTCTATACGCGTAACTGCTACTGCTGTTCGTGTTCCAGTAGTTGGTGGACATTCTGAAGCTTTGAATGTTGAATTTGAAAAAGATTTCGAACTGCAAGAAGTAAGAAAACTTTTGCATGATTCTCCAGGTGTTACGTTAAAAGATGATCCAACGACAAACACTTATCCAATGGCAAAATATGCTGAAGGCAAAGATGATGTCTTTGTTGGAAGAATCCGAAGAGATGAAAGTCAAGAAAACACTTTAAATATGTGGGTTGTAGCTGATAACTTAAGAAAAGGTGCTGCCACAAATGCTGTTCAAATTGCACATTTGTTGATACAAAAAGGATTTTTGAAGATGTAGTTTTACTGACAATATATTGAAAGCCACGTTCTGAAAAGGAGGGCACTGAAAAACTATAATTAAGATTAAAATGTGAGTAAATATGGGTGAAAGACTTTGGTTTTTCACCCATTTTTTGTTATCTTTATTTACGTAAATTATCATAGAAATGCTTGTATTACAGCA
>CANHQP010000007.1 GCA_947462925.1 Flavobacteriia bacterium
TGATTAAAAAAGAACTCTGAAGAGCAATATAATAACTTCTTAACCTAATATCAGTTCCAATAAAAAAAGCGATTACGAAAAATCGAAACTTTTCATAATCGCCTTTAAGAAATACTTTTGAAAAAGTCATCCTTTTTCAGTGCCCTCAAATCATTGCGCAGCCTTTTTCTTTGATAACTATATTTAATCTTACAGCAACGTACTCGGACAAACGTAGGCTGTTTTCTCAACAGATGTATTGGCAATTCCAGCAAAACCAGAATCAACATCTTTGAAATTGTCCCAACCTCTTTGTTTCAAGATGGAAGCGGCAATCATACTTCTATAACCTCCTGCACAATGTAGAATGAAGGGTTCATTTTTAGGAAATTCAGCCAAATGTTGATTAATTTCATTCAACGGAATGTTAATCGCACCAACAACATGTTCTGAATCAAATTCACTTTTCTTACGGATGTCAATAATGATTGGAGCTGATTTATAAACAGATTCAAAAGTTTGCGCATCCATTCTTTCAACCGTTTCAATCGCTTTACCAGCATTTTTCCAAGTTTCAAAACCACCTTTCAAAAATCCAATAGCATGATCATATCCCACGCGAGACAAACGAATCACCGCTTCTTCTTCTCTTCCAGGTTCTGTGATTAACAAAATTTCTTGTTTGATATCTGGAATCATTTCTCCAACCCACATCGCAAAATTTCCTTCAATTCCAATATTGATTGAATTCGGAACAAATCCTTTTGCGAAAGTCGAAGCGTCTCTTGTATCTAAAACCAATGCGTTGGTTTCGTTTGCTACCAAATCAAAAGCCTCAGCATCCAAAGATTGCAATCCTCTTTCTAAGACTGTATCTAAACTTTCGTAACCTTGGATATTCATCAATACATTTTTAGGAAAATATCCCGGAGGATTGGTTAATCCAGTCAACAATTCCTTAATGAATTCTTCTTTGGTCATATCAGCGCGCAACGCATAATTCGTTTTTTTCTGATTTCCTAAAGTGTCGGTCGTTTCCTTGCTCATTTTCTTTCCGCACGCAGAACCAGCTCCATGATTTGGATAAACAATTAAATCATCCGACAAAGGCATGATTTTATTTCTCAAAGAATCAAATAAATGTGCAGCCAATTTATCTTGTGTCAAATCTGCAATTACGTGTTGTGCCAAATCTGGACGACCAACATCTCCGATAAACAAAGTGTCACCAGAAATAATTCCGTGCTCTTTTCCGTTTTCATCGATAAGTAAATATGTCGTGCTTTCCATCGTATGTCCAGGAGTATGCAAAACTTTGACAGTATAATTTCCTACTTTAAAAAGTTGATTGTCTTCTGCAACTATTGCTTCAAAACCTGGTTTCGCTGTTGGACCATAAACGATTTGAGCTCCTGATTTTGTGGCTAAGTCTAAATGTCCACTGACAAAATCTGCGTGAAAATGGGTTTCAAAAACATATTTGATTTTGGCATTGTCTGCTTTGGCGCGATCCAAATATGGCCCAACTTCTCTCAATGGGTCAAAAATAGCAGCTTCTCCGTTGTTTTCTAAATAATAAGCTGCGTGTGCGATACATCCTGTGTAAATTTGTTCTATTTTCATGACTGTAAATTTTATAGAACAAACTTAAAAGCTTTGAATGTCTTTTTTGGATACTAAAGTCACATTCAGAAATGATTGTGGTCAGTTTTTTGAAGTCTCAGATTTTACTTTTCAGCAAATTGAATATCATACAATTTACGATAGTATCCGTCTGTGGCAAGTAATTCATTGTGTGTACCTGTTTCGATAATTTCTCCATGATCCATCACGACAATTTTATCTGCATTTTGTATCGTCGATAAACGGTGTGCAATGACAATGGAAGTTCTGCCCTGTGTCAATTTTTCAGTGGCTTTTTGAATCAATTCTTCTGATTCATTATCGACACTTGACGTCGCTTCATCCAAAATTAAAATGTGTGGATTATACACATAAGCACGAATAAAAGCCAACAATTGTCGTTGACCGACAGACAACACGCCTCCTCTTTCTCCCACTTCATAATCATAGCCTTGAGGCAATTTATCGATGAAATCATGCGCGCTAACCGCTTTGGCGGCTTCAATTACCTGCGCTTTGGTGATGGTGGGGTCTCCCAGAGTAATATTTTCAAAAATCGTCCCAGAAAATAAAAATACATCTTGCAGTACAATCGCAATATTTTTTCTTAAATAATTCAATTGAAGCGATTTGATATCTGTTTCACCCAAGGAAATCGTTCCTTTTTGGAATTCATAAAACCTTCCGAGTAAATTCACTATAGAAGATTTTCCAGCGCCAGTTGCCCCCACAAAAGCCACCGTTTTTCCGCTTTCAATCGTCAAGTTGATGTTTTTCAACACCCAATCTTCATCCTTGTAAGCAAAATAAATGTCCTTGAAATGAATGTCTAGATTGAAATTGATGTCTTTAATTTCACCTTCAATTTGAACATCTTCCTGCATGTCTAACACTTCAAATACCCTTTCTGCACGCACAATTCCGCGCTGTAAAATATTGAACTTATCAGCCAACTGTCTGATTGGTCGAAACAACATGTTAATCCATAAGGTGAAAGCAAAAATCTGCTCATACAATTTGGCTGGTTCAGGCGTGTTTTCCCCAATCAGTTGAAATGCTCCCCAAACCAACATCAAAGCGATGGAAAGTGATGCTAAAATCTCAACAACTGGAAAGAAAATAGAAAAGGCCCAAATGGCATTTATTTGCGCTTGTTTGTGGTCGTTATTGATTGATTCAAACTCCTTTTGTTCTTGTTTTTCTCTGTTGAAAAGTTGTACAATCGACATTCCAGAAATGTGCTCTTGTACGAAAGTATTCAATCGCGTGACTTGCAAACGCTCGGACTGAAAGGAATTGCGCATCGCACGAGCAAAAATTTTAGTAGCTAGAATCAATAATGGAATTGGAATCAAGGTCATCAACGTCAATTGCCAATTGGTAATCATCATCATGAAAATAATGAAAATCAACATCAATAAATCACCTAAAATATCAATCAATCCAGAAGAAAAAACCTCGGAAATCGCTTCAATGTCAGAAACCAAACGTGTTACTAAATTTCCAATGGGTGTTTGATCAAAATACTTCATCCTGAATGAAATAAAATGTTCAAACAATCTTTTTCGAATGTCGCTGATGACAGTTTGTGCTAATAAATTACTGAAATAAGAATTCAAAAACTGGAAAACGCCTTCCACAAACAGCAATAAAAGCAACATCATGAACCACTTAAACAAAGCGGATTCATTTTGGGAATTAATGATGAAATCGCTAACCATTGTTCCAATCAACATTGGTCGCAACGGAGTTAAGGCAGACAATGTCAGGGTACAGAAAAGCGAAAAGAGCAAATATTTCTTGTAAGACTTTACAAAAAACATCAATCTTTTAAATACTTTAAAATCTAACTTCGACTGTTCTGACATTGAAAAACTTATAATTCAAAAATATGTTTTTCAGCATGATATGAGGAACGCACTAAAGGACCACTTTCTACATATCGGAAACCCATTTCTAAGCCTTTGATTCTATATTCTTCAAATCTTTCTGGTGTGATAAATTCTTGCACTGGCAAGTGTTTTGGCGTTGGTTGAAGATATTGTCCTAAAGTCAGAATATCCACATTTACACTGCGCAAATCTTCCATCGTTTCCAAAACTTCTTCATGTGATTCTCCCAAGCCCAACATGACACCGGATTTGGTTCTCATTCCACCTTTTTTCAAGCGAAACAATACTTCCAAACTTCGGTCATACTTTGCTTGAATGCGCACTTGTTTGGTCAATCGACGAACTGTTTCCAAGTTATGTGAAACAATTTCTGGTGCCACATCAATGATATTTTGCAAATTTTCCCATTTCCCAGCAAAATCTGGAATCAAAGTTTCCATCGTCGTTTGAGGCGACTGATGTCTGATTGCTTTTACCGTTTGCACCCAAATTTCAGAACCGCCATCTTTCAAATCGTCACGGTCGACTGAAGTCAGAACGGCATGTTTCACGCCCATTGTTTTGACACTGTGCGCAACCCTACCAGGCTCATAAATATCAACTTCCAATGGTCGTCCCGTTTGAACTGCGCAAAAACCGCAACTTCTAGTACAAATATTTCCCAAAATCATGAAAGTTGCAGTTCCTTCGCCCCAACATTCGCCCATGTTTGGACAGCTTCCACTTTCGCAAATTGTATGTAATTTGTGTTCATCTACCAATGCGCGCACTTTCCGGTAATTTTCGCCTGTAGGCAATTTTACACGCAACCATTTTGGTTTTTTAATTCTTACTGAATTATTATCTTTTTCAATGATTTCACTCATAACTAAGTTCTTTTCGTACCAATTAAAAATTTGGCATACAAAGCGTTAAATAAAGATTTCGAGGGCGAAGCGTACATTAAATCTACTGGTTTGAAGAAATAATCTATTTTCGCACCGATTTCGATTGCTCTAATTGACTGGTCAAATTTACTCAAATTGAACAAAATTCCCGCTTTTAATTGCAGTCCTGATGTAAATTTTCCTTCCTTACTTCCAGTAAAGAAAGGAGATTTACCATAAATATTTTCTTGGTAATGTATTTCAGGGTCATATCGCACATTGACAGGCTCCTCATATCCTTGACCACCAATGTAAGGTTCTCTAATCATCAAATAAATCGGTTTCAAATAGGCAAAATTCAAACCTGTACTCCAAACACCACTGATCTCCACGCCTTGTATCCTCTCACTTTCATACAACAAATGCGATGCTCCAAAAGATGCATTTAAGTAAAATAAACTATTGATTTTCCCAAAGTAATACCCTCGAGCATCCTTGTAATTATTATTGTAAATCTTAGATTGCTTTTCACTTTTTAAATTCCCAATCGCCAAGCTGACTACCCAAGTGGTTTTCTTTTGCTTTTGAAATCCATAAAATCCTTCAGCGCCAACACCGGTGGTTGCCAACATGATTCCACCTCCAAATTGATTTTTATAAATCGGATCCGCACTTCCGGACGCAGTGGTCTGACCATTCAAAAAGAAAGGTATAACCAAATGGAAGAGAAGTGAAAATCTACGAAACATTTTATTAAAATCTACAACAAAAATACAACTTTTTAGTTCGACAAAAAGAATAAAATTGCAGTCTAAATTCATCGTCAACAGTTTTTTCCTACCTTTACTTTTCAAACAAAAAAGTAATGGCAACATCCAAAGTAACATATCTCGGCGATTTAAGAACTTCTTGCGAACATTTGGCATCAGGAACGACGATTATCACTGATGCACCCATCGACAACAACGGCAAAGGCGAAGCTTTTTCTCCCACCGATTTAGTGGCAACTTCTTACGCATCATGTATGATAACCATCATGGGAATTTACTGCAACAATCACGGACTTTTACTTAAAAAAGCTGATGCAACAATTACCAAAATCATGGCTGAAAGTCCAAGAAGAATCCAAAAAATCGTGATTAAAATGGATTTAAGTGGAAATGGTTGGGATGAACACCAAACACAAAAAGTGATTGCCGCTGGAAAAGCTTGTCCGGTTGCGAAAACCTTGGGGGACAATGTGGAGGTGGAATTTAGTTTTAGTTATTAGAAGGCTTTTTATGATTATCCGCTACTTGCCGCAAGAGTAGTTTTGTCTTACAATCTATTCATTCTAAGACGGATTTACATCCTTCGTTACAAATATTTCAATCCTTTGGAATTAATGGGGGAAAACGAATAATCATTAAGCATTTTTTATCAATTGATTATTTGTCATCACGTTTCGGCACTGGATCATGTCCATGTCCGCCCCAAGGATGGCAAGAAGCGATGCGTTTCAAACCCAAATAAGTTCCTTTAAAAATCCCCCAAACTTGAATCGCTTCGATCATGTAATTGGAGCAAGTTGGTTCGTATCTACAAACTGCGGGAAATAATGGACTAATTATCCATTGGTAAATTTTGACCAACAGAATCAACGGAAATTGGATGATTTTTCGAATTATTTTCACAGGCTAAAAGTACTACTTTTGAGATTAGAATGATTCAATACCGCTAAAATCATAATCAAGTTAATGTTACAAAAAATCATTTTTTGGTTAAAAAAAGGGATAATAATGAGCGAAAAACGTTAAAATCGAATAAAAAACTTCATTTTTCGATAAAAAATTGTATCTTAGAAATTCAAACTTAAAGCACTCTCCATGCGATATTTTTTAATTCTTGTTTTCTCCGCCTTTTTAACACCATTTTATGCGCAACTTCCAAGTTGGGATCATGAATTGGTTGAAGTCACCAATCCTGAAAAAAGTGGTATTTTGATGAATTCCCAACCATTGTTCGATGGATTGTGGGACACCTTGCCTCAGCCGGCGTTTTGGAAAGAAATCATGAAATTGTCTCCAGATTCTTGTTTAATAAATGTCGCATCGAATCGACAAATCATCATGAAAATGTCGAACAAAGATTGGTCTAAACAATCAGAAGCTCGCAAAACGATTTTCAAAGACAGCCTCAAATTGGCGAACAATATTGATTCTACTGACAAAATATTTGTAACCACTGGAAAAAATGATTTTTACAAATTCAATGAAGTTTATCCAAGCATTTCAAATGGCATTTTAGCTTTTGAAAGTCAAGGCGTTGATCCTTGGTATGCGCAAGCCATTTTGTTGATAGAAAGTCCAGGACAGTTGAAAAAATCTTCTGCTGGTGCTTATGGTGCTTTTCAATTGATGCCAGGTGTAGCTAGAGCACAAGGATTGATTGTCAATAAAACCACAGACGAACGCAAAGATTTCAATAAATCTGCCTACGGCGCAGCGCGATTAATCAATAGAACTTGTATTCCTGAAGCAAAGAGAATTTTGAACGAGCACAACATTGTGTACAATGAGTCTGATTTGTGGTTTCGCTTGTTTGTGTTGCATGTTTACCACGCTGGTTCAATGAATGTGCGTGCAGTGGTGAATAAAATAAATCCGACTGAAGGCGGACAAAGTTTGATCAAAGCCATGTGGCAAACGCACGCTGCATCCTTTGGAAACTCTTCTCAAAACTACACACAATTGGCATTGGCGTCGCAATTCATTTTGCATGAAATGACCAAAAGTGAATGTGTAAAATTGTTTGATTGCGTTGAATAAATCAATCTTCAATAAATTTCAAAGAAATTGAATTGACACAATGACGTGTATTTTTGTCTGTAAATCGCTCACCAACAAAAACGTGTCCTAAATGTCCTTCGCAATGGTTGCAAATAATTTCCACCCTGCGACCATCAGCATCAGGCACGCGTTTCACAGCGTCTTTAATTTCTTCATCAAAAGATGGCCAGCCACAACCTGAATCAAATTTTGCATCAGAATGATACAAAGGTGCTTCACATTGGCGACAAATAAAAGTCCCAGCCTTTTTCCAAGAATTGAATTCGCCCGTGAAAGGCATTTCAGTTCCTTTATTGATTATGACTCTTTTTTCTTCAGCAGTTAAATTGTTGAAATTCGATTTGTCTAACATGATTTCGTTTTTGTTTAAATAAACAGTTTGGAATGAAAAAGGTTGCATCTACAAAAATACTAAATCAAAGTATAATTTAATCCTGATTGCAAAAGCAGACTTATAGTGCCAATTGCAGACTTCGAGTGCCTCAGTCTACAATTGGACTTTTATCATTTTGAGTTTGACTGTGAGGTTGACTGAGCTTGTCTGGTTGACTGAGCTTGTCTGGTTGACTGAGCTTGTCGAAGTCAACGTCCTTGTAAGCTCTTGACAATTCCGGTAATTTCTCATATTCACCTCGAATCAACGCTTCTTTTTTTCTGCGACTCCATCCTTGAACTTGCTTTTCGCGATAGAAAGCTGTTGAAACTCTGCTATATTCTTCAAAATAAACCAATTCTACTGGCAATCGCTTTTTAGTATGATTTGCACCTTGACCAGATTGATGTTGATTTAACCTTCTATGTATATCGATTGTACTTCCAGTATAATAACTGCCATCATTACAAACTAATATATACATCCATCCACTTTTCATTTTGGTTTAGTTTTTAAATCAGTTAAATAAAGATACAAAAAAAAAGTTTGTCTCAGCACAGCCAAAACAAACTTTCAAATTCAATTTAAATAATAATTTAAATGGCCATATTACCCATCATATCTTTCAAATCTTGAGTATTTAAATCGACGATTTGTTTTAAAATATTTTGATTTGGATTGGTTGTATTTATAACCATTTCACTTCCGTTGTTATCTACTGTAAAAGTGATATTCTTCACAACATTAATTGATTTGTATACGCCAGGTAAATAAAAGGATTCAACATCTAGTCCCTGAAAATCTATGAAACCTGAGATTCCCTTTTTGCCAAAATCTTTTCCGCAACTTGGAATCACCAACGAAGACATACCTGCGCCAGCACTTATAGAAGATCCTGTTAGATTTTTGTTTGTGATAGTGTAAATAAATCTACCGCCACTTTTGCTTGCTGCCCACAAATCAAACAAAGGTTTTCCTTGTTTGCCAATGCCAACATTGAAATTCAATTCAGGAATAAAACCCATCATTTGTGGTTCTCCAACCATCACCAATCCGGCAATTCCACTGAAAACTTTATTTAAAGGTCCATCTCCCAAAACCATTACTGCCAGAGCTGATTTTGTATCACTATTGATTAGTTTTTCTTTGAAATCAGCAGCAAAATCGTCAATAAAACTCTCTGCTTTTTTCATATCGATACTCGCAGCTATTCCAATTCTCGCTTTTCCTTTTCCAAGATTTGATAAAACGCTTGCTTTTGCATCATCTTTGAAAAACATGCGTTTTTGTAATGCTGGTGAAAATAGATTTTCTGTTTTAAAAACCATCTTTCCTTTTTCAAAATTAATGGTTGCGTGCACATATGAATCTTTGACCATTTCAGTCAATTCTTTTTGCTTTGGTTTGCTCAACTTTGATAGACTAGTGTTAGAAGTTCCATATAAATTCTCCAAATTAGCATTCAAAGAGATATCATTGTTTTTACTCAAAAGTTCATCCATTTTACCACCCGATAACTCTCCTTTGGTTTTATTGAAAGCAGCCTCAAGAGCAAGTTTTCCATCATAATCTTCATTCTTAATTACAACAATGGCCAAATTCCCTTTGATACCGACACTCAAATCGTCATTAACGGAATATTTCATCTCACCTGATTCCTCAATAAAAAGTCCAGATGAAGCTAATCTTTCTTCCAAAGTATCTTTGTTTTGGACATCTAAAAATACGTATGTTGATTTTGGATTTCCATTTCTATCAAACGGACCTTCCAACGCAAAATAAATAGGAGATTCAGGATTGAGTGCATCAGATAATCGCTCTTCAATCAAATTTCCTAATTTGTCTATTTTTTTGTATTCCGCTTTATTGAGAATTTGATTATAATTTAATGCTCCAAAAGCTATAACAGACTCGTTATCATTCATAAAAGCAGAAACAGATTCCTTTATTGGTCTATCACTGTTTCCTGAGCAAGCAACTAAGAATAAAAAGCCTGCTAAAATTGGCAAAATTTGTTTCAAAGACATATTTTTGTATTTACAATTCGTATTCAAAAGTAATTGAAAATAAAGAACGTTCAAGACACTTTCTGTATTTTACAATTTATTTGCAAATTCTATTCCAAATTATAAAAACGTAAAATCCAAACATGCATTTCATAGAACCATATTACCATTGGCGAGATTTTTACATTGCGTCTGAAGATCCCTCTTCTCCTTTTTTCAATCGCGATTACAGCGAATTTGAATTTACGGATCAAATTTACAATTACTTAATTCATCCACAGTGGGACAATATGGGCTCACGTACTTTGGTTATTAAGATACTATTTGTTGAATATGATGAATCGTATGCAATCATTGAAATGTTTGGTGAATGGAACGATGCAATTGAGAATGACATCATGACTTTCAAAAGAGAAATCATCGAACCACTTTTGGAAAATGGTATCAATAAATTCATATTGATTGGTGAAAATGTATTAAACTTTCATTATTCCGATGATTGCTATTACGAAGAATGGTTTGATGAAGTTGAAGAAGGCTGGATTGCCATGATCAATTTTCATGACCATGTAGTAAAGGAGTTTGAAAGAATTCATATTGACAGTTATTTTGTTATGGGTGGTGATTTAGATGAAATTGAATGGCGCACATTCTCTCCTTTTCAATTTTATGAAAGAGTAAATCAATACGTTACATTGCGTTTAAATCCTTAATTTATTAACATAAATTTGAACTGATTTTATTTTTAACTCTCAAATTGTTGCCTTATCTTTACAGTCAATATTTAAATATAGCTTATGAAAATTTTTACTCTGCTTTTACTTTTAATTCCTTTTTTAGGATTTTCTCAAACAACTGACTTGTTTATTTCCGAATATGGAGAAGGAACAAGTAACAATAAATACATTGAAATCTATAATGGTACAGGTGCAACTGTTGATTTATCAATTTACACTTTAAAATTGTACAATAACGGCTCAGCTATAGCCAATACAACATTCGCTCTTTCTGGAACCTTGAATGATCAAGAAGTGTTCGTGGTTGCAAATTCTCAAGCAAGTGCTGGAATTTTGGCCTTGGCTGATTTAACCTCAGGCGTTACTGGTTTTAATGGAGATGATGTCGTTTCTTTGGAAAAAAACAGTGTTGTAATTGATATTATAGGCATAATTGGTACAGACCCTGGTACATCTTGGTCAGTGGCTGGCGATGCTAATGGTGCAGCTGATAAAACCCTGACACGCAAAAATAGTGTTTGTTCTCCAAATGCAGATTGGACAGCTTCAGCTGGAATTGATGCTGCTTCATCTGAATGGACTGTTGGGGCAGTTGACGATATTTCAAATTTAGGTATTCACAGTGCAAATTGCGGCGGGGTTCCTTGTACATCAATTAATGCCCCAAGTGCAACTGGTGCAACTATTTGTAGTGGAGCAACAGCAACAATCAGCGCTACTGCAAGTGAAACAAACAGTACTTTGTATTGGTTTGATGTTGCAACTAACGGAACGGCAGTTGGAACAGGAACATCTTTTACATCAGGTGCTTTGACCTCAACAACTTCATTTTGGGTAGAAGAAGCTATTACTGGATGTCCTCCTAGTCCAAGAACAGAAGTTGTGGTTACCGTTTCTGGCATTGCTCCTACAGTAAATGCAGGTGCTGATCAAACTGTTTGTGCTGGTGCAAGTGTATCATTGACTGCTACTGGGACTGGAACGATTTCTTGGAACAATGGTATTTCAAATGGAGTTGGATTTGTTCCAACAGCAACAACTACCTACACTGTTACTTTGACGAGCGGTGCATGTTCAAATACTGATCAAGTTTTGGTTACCGTAAATCCTCTACCTACCGTAAGTGCAGGAGCGGACCAAACGGTTTGTGCTGGTGCTTCAGTTATATTGAACGGTTCAGGTGTTACTAATTTATCTTGGAACAATAATGTTACGAACGGAACTGCATTTGTGCCAACAGCTACTTCAACCTACACCGTAACTGGAACTGATGCAAATCAGTGTACAAATACAGATGAAGTGACTGTAACAGTAAATCCAGTTCCAACAGCTACAGCAACAATTTCAACAGGAACTACATTGGTTGCAGGTCCAACGGGACAAGATTACCAATGGATTAATTGTGCAAACAATCAACAAATTAGTGGTGCAACGAATGCAACCTACGCAGTAACTGTAAATGGAAGTTATTCTGTCGAAGTAACAAATTCTTTTGGTTGTTCAAACACTTCAAATTGTGTGTTGATTGACATAGTTGGAATCAACGAAAACAAGGCAGAGTCAACAATCTCAGTTTACCCAAATCCAACCAAAGGAAAAGTTAATTTGACAATCCCAACTGAGCAAGCAAATGTATCTATTTATAATGCTTTAGGTAAAGTAGTTATAAATTATTACCATGTACAAAATGGTGCTGTAATTGATTTGAGTAATAATCCTAATGGAGTATACTTGATTCATGTAACAACTGAAAAAGGAACTTCGATTTTAAGAGTCGTAAGAAACTAGAAAATCAATCCAATATTTAAAAGACGGGACGCTTTGAGTGTTCCGTTTTTTTGTGCTTAAATTTGATGAAAAAAAATTATTTAATCCTACCATTCACAGCATTCTCGATTGTATCGTCAATGGATTTAAATTTAAAATCCTTTAATGCATTTAGAAGTTTGTCACTGCTGTATGTTGTTGTGGCTTGGGCGCTTCTAACGGAGTCTTTGGTTAAAGTTCGATTGCCTGTAAACAAGCTCATAAACCAAGATAAATTGCAAGCTATCGCGCTCAAAAAAGGTCCTGCCAATATCGAAGGTGCTTTTACACCAAGTTGGGCAGCTACTTTATCAAAAAAAGATTTGAAACTGATATTGGTACCTGTCACCAAAAATCGTTCATTTTTAATATCAGATTGCATCAATTGCACCATCGCTCTAGCAACATCTCTGGCGTCTACAAATGCATTTGCACCTGCAGTGTAAAATCTAAAACCCTTAGAAATTGTCCTCAAAATTTTCAAAGAACTTTCGTCCCAGTTGCCTGGCCCGATAATCATACTGGGATTGACAATCACAGCATCTAAACCTTCTTCAATTCCACGCCAAACTTCCTTTTCTGATGAATATTTTGAAATAGCATAACCACTTGTCTCTGGTGTTTGCTCCCATTTGTTTTTTTCTACCAATGGATTTTCAGGATGCTCAACATCTGAAGAAACAGCCGAAGTTGAGGAAACAAAACAGAGTTTTCTAACTCCTAAGTCAAGACTTAAATTGACAATATTTGCAGTTCCTTGACGATTGATTTTCATCATTTTGAAAAAATCCCGGCGGGCAAAAGAAACGATGGCTGCACAATGGTAAACGGTTTCGCAACCCTGCATTAACTCTTCTAAAGACACTACATCCAAAACATCACAATTCACCCATTCAATTTTCGAGAACAAAGATTGAGCATTTTCTGCTGAATAAAATTGAAATATTTTGAACGCTTGATTGATTTTTGATTGGTCACGATAAATCGCACGAATGGAGACATCTTGCTGCGACAAATTGTACAGTAAATGACTTCCTAAAAGTCCTGTTCCTCCGGTGACAAAAATCATGGGTACTAAGATACGGTAGTAAAATTTGATTTGAGTCAGAAAAAAGCTAAAATTTACTAATTATCCATTTTCGTTACTTAAAAAGGTAACAAAAGTTACACAAAATCAACCTGATCCCGAATGTTTGCTGGGAATCTATAAATATTCAATTGTAAGTCTATTTTGAAAGAAATGTTAAAAAAACGCTCAAAAACAGTCTTTGGATGCTTATTTTTGACACTATGAAAAAGATTAGTTTAATTGTTTTAGGTTTAGGAATTCTGGTAACATCATGTCAATCGGAATATGGAGAGAGAATGAATAAAGCACTTCAGCTTAAAAAAGAATACCAAAAAGTACACATTCATTTACAAAATTCAAAAAACCCCAATTTGATTACTCAATTGAGTGAAATTAAAAAAGAAATTCGCTTTCATGCAACTGTATCAGGTAATGAGCAACTTTTTTTGAAAGAAATTTGGAACAATTAATGAATTACTAGTTCTTTCATCGGATCCCAAAATACTTTCTCGAAATCTTTGATTTGATCTTTTTCAATCACAATCATCTCATTTTTAAGCAATCTTTCCATTTCATTTGCATCTGAAAAATGCATTTTCCCAGTCAGTATTCCATTTCGATTTACAACACGATGTGCCGGTACATCAGGTAGCACATGTGCTGCATTCATTGCCCACCCAACCATTCTTGCACCACTTTTAGTTCCTAAATAGTTTGCAATTGCTCCGTAAGAAGTCACACGACCAAATGGAATCAAACGCACTACCTCATACACTTGGTCAAAGAAATCTTTGTTTTTTTCTGATAATTTCTGAATCATAATCGCTCTTGAGTGTTTAAAAATAGCCAAACATAATTGAATCAAAAAATTTAATCCTGTAAAAACTGTAACCTGTATACAAACACGCGTTCCACTAAAAAAACCAGAAAACATGAAAACGCTCTCTCTCCTTCCTTTTTTGTTTTTTGCCTTTCAATTGAGTGCGCAAGAAACTGACCCGAAAAAAATCGAAGAAACTTCTGTCTTTGAAGAAATTCAATTGTTCCCGAATCCAACAAGCGAGATAATCTTTATCAAAAATGGAGAAATGATAGATTCTTATCAAATCTTTGACTTCCAAGGAAGAATCGTGCAAACGGGAATTAATAATGCTCAAATTATTTCACTGATAGATATGCCAATTGGATACTATTTTATCGAAATGAAAATTGGCGCTGAAACAAAAAGAGTTAAAATTCAAAAGTATTGATTCTGAAATTAATCAGAAAAAAGAAAATCGGTTTTTTTTGGCTAATTTTGTGGCTAATGCAAGAATAATCTTGTCATTTGAGTTTCCAACTTGAAAGGATTATGTTAAAAAAAATCGATTTCACTTCCTATAAAACCATCCTATTTGTCGCATTGATTTTTAGATTAATTGCTGCAATTTTCTCAGAAGGTTATGGCATGCATGATGACCATTTCCTCATTGTAGAGGCTGCTTCCTCTTGGTCTGATGGATTTGACTACAACCATTGGCTACCCTGGTCTACGGGAAATAGCGGCGTTCCAGAAGGTCACAGCTTCACCTATGTCGGCCTGAATTATATTTTCTTCGTCATTTTTAAATTTTTCGGAATCACGGATCCAAAGATGTTAATGATTTTCAATCGACTAATTCACGGTTTAGTCTCATTGCTTGTAGTGCATTTCGGAATTAAAATCACTGAGAAAATTTCCAATCGAAAAAGTGCCGTTACAGTCGGTTGGATTTTAGCGATTCTTTGGGTTTTACCATTTCTTTCTGTCAGAAATTTGGTAGAAATGGCAAGTATTCCTTTCTTGATTTGGGGCGTATGGTTGACAATCAAAGACAATCACAAATGGGATTTATTTTTCGCAGGATTATTAATCGGATTAGCCGTTTCTTTCAGATTTCAAGTAGGAATTTTCGCCATTGGCGTTGCCGCTTTCTACTTTTTTAAATGGGAATGGAAAAGATTCTTCTCCTTCAGTTTGGGCGTTGTACTCACTTTTTGCATCACACAAGGAGTTGTCGATTACTTCATTTGGGGTTATCCTTTTGCGGAATTAGTTGGATACATTGTTTACAACATGCATGAAGGAACCGAATACATGGCTAACAGCAATTATTTCATGTATTTCTATGTGCTTTTTGGCGTTTTGCTTTTCCCTTTGGGAATTTTAATTGCCATTGGTTTTTTCCGTTCGCCGAAACAACAATGGTTAGTGATTGCACCTGCAGGAATAATGTTAATGTTGCATATATTTCTTCCTGGCTTGCAAATTTGGTGGATTTTAATTGTTTTTATAGTACTCCTTACAGCAGCATTCTTGGGTAAATTCAAAAATATTCAACCCCTTTGGATTGTTTATTTACCGACGATTTTCTTTGTTTTGTTTCATACTTTTTATCCAAACAGACAAGAAAGATTTGTACTAACGGTTTTACCTTTAGTAATTATTTTAGGCGTCATCGGTTTTGAAAGTTTGAGAAAAAGTAAATTTTGGGACAAAACGTGGCGTATTTCATGGACTGCATTCTGGATTTTAAATATTCCTTTGTTATTGTTTTTCACTGCTGCTTCCTCTAAAAAATCGAGAATTGATGCCATGTATTCTTTAAGGAATGAAAAACTTGACCACAAGAACATCCTTCTAGAAGCTTCCGGAAAATCTAGTACTTCTTTGATGCCAAAGTTTTATGCTAAAAGCTGGTACTGTGATTTCGCACAAAGAGAAGAATCATCAGAGCCATTGTTGGTAAGAAAAAACACACAGTTTGATTATATCCTATTTTTTGGAGAAGATGATTTGAACAAAAGAATTGGCAATTACCGAAAAATCTATCCAAAAATGTTCAAATTTAGTCAGTGTGATCCTAGTTTGATTGATAAGATTTTATTTACATTGAATCCCAAAAACACCAATCAATACATCGAAGTTTGGAAAACGAATAACCGTTAATTGTAGATTCTAACCATAAAATTTCCGTCCCAAACAACCTGATATTGGCGCAAACCGTAATCTGAACCAGACATTGGTGAGCCGTCGTAAAGTGAAAAGCGTGCTCCAGAACAAATGTCATTCAATTGCAAAAAATTAGTAGAATCTGGCGTCAAAGGTGTTGCACAATCAGCACCACCATCGGCAGGCGATTGACGGTCGAAAGCTACAAATTGGTCGTAGGATTTTCTGTAAACAATGATTCCTTTCGCACCACCACTTACATAAGTCCAACTGCCCACACCTTGTAAATCAGCATAACTCGGTAAGCTGATATTGATACTGATATCAAACGGAATACTTGGTACTGGATGATTCCTGTTTTTATTGCAAGAAATCACAAATAACAAAGCGGCGAATAAAAAAAATCGTATCTTCATATCATTGAATGAATAATTACAAAGTTATGCAAACCAAAACGATAATTTTCATTTTATTATTGCTTTTAATAGGAAGTATTTCTTCATGCAAAACGACCAGCGCACCAGGAAGCAACCTTCCTGCTTCAGTAAAGGAAGCCGAAGAACAGCTTGCAAAACAAAAAAAGGCACAAGCAAAAATCAACAAAAAAGCACAAAAGGCCGCTTACGATCGCTATTGGAGCATGCAAACCAAAGAAGCGAAAAACAGAATCAAAAGAAATAACAAAAGATTGAAAAAAGAAGCGAGAAAAAGATAATTTTATGGCTTGTTTAGCTCACTCACTTTGAACTCACATGGAAATATTTACAGCTTTTGTTGTCCTGATCATCTTCATATCAATTATTTATCTTTTCTTTCCGCATATTTTTAGACACGGTCAACAATTTCGAAAATATTGGAGTAAGGGAATTGTCCCTCCCAATCTTTCAAATTCAAATGAAAATATTGTGTTGATCTATATCTCCATGTCAGGACTATTGGTTGGTCAACATCCAGTTGAAGTGCATAAAAAATTGGTATTCCTTTACAAATATTTGCTCGCTGATGAAAATTTAAGTCAAATTGAAGACCGACACAACAGCTTTTTTGCAGAAGTCAGATCATCATTAATTTATGCGCGTGCACATCCAATTCAGTTGGATTCAGTGGCAAATTATCTAAAAAAATTGAATTTAAGTGAAATCCAAAAACTAAATTTCATCCGATTTCTGTCCGATTTTGCGTTTATCGACCAACAAATTCACCCCTTGGAATTGCTTGTCATTGAATCAATTGCTGAAAAAATTGGACTCGACAAAGCCTTAGTCGAACAAGTAATCAAACCAATGATTGAAATGCAAGAGCGACGCGCTCGACAAGAACAAGAATCATGGAAAAATAGAACCACGAGTAATTATTCAAGTTCAAATTACAAAGTAAAACATTGCGGTGTATTGGGAATTTCAGTCAATGCTGATTTGAAGGAAATCAAGAAAGCATACCGGAAATTAGCGATGGAACATCATCCTGATAAATTCATCAATGCTGAAGACAGTATTTATCAAGCAGCGCAACAAAAATTCATTGAAATTCAGACAGCTTACGAATATTTGGAAAAGCTATTTTGATGTTGTGAATTACTTCGATTCTTTCAATGATTTCAAAATCTCATCGATGTAATTCAATAACTTTTCTTGACCAAATTTGGATTCACTTGACGTGGTAAAAACTGGTGGCAAATCATCCCAATATTTAAGCATTTCTCTTTTGTAAGCAGCCAAATTCTTTTGCAAAGCGGAAGACGAAAGTTTGTCGATTTTAGTGAAAACCATCGAAAATGGTAATCCTTTTTCACCGCACCAATTCATGAATTCTATGTCAATTTGTTGTGGTTCAAGGCGGGAATCGATCAATACAAAAATATTCATCAAAGGCTGGCGCTGCGTCAAGTATTCAGAAATAAATTTTTCCCATTTCAATCGAGCCACTTTAGAAGCTTTCGCAAAACCATAACCCGGCAAATCGACCAAATACCAATCTTTGTTGATTTCAAAGTGATTAATCAATTGTGTTTTTCCAGGCGTAGAAGACGTTTTTGCCAACTTTTTTTGGTTCGTCAACATGTTAATCAAAGACGATTTTCCAACATTCGAGCGACCAATAAAAGCAAATTCTGGTTTTCCATCAGTAGGACAAAGTTTGTGGTCACTGTTACTTACAACAAATGTTGCGGATTTGATATTCATGGTAAAATTTTTGGCAAAGGTACGTATAAACTTTGTTGTTACAAGTAGCTCGATTTTGCAATCATTATTGAAAGTCCTTACTATCCGACAAATAAATGATTTCTTAAACTGTCAAAGAATCTGATTGGTTAAAATGACTTCTGCGGAAATCTAAATGGATTATTGACACTGTCTGGCCTTGGAAGAAAGGTTTTTAAAGGTGCACTGAAAATGTAGACTTTTGGAGGAAGCTACGCAACGCTAGTGAAGTAGATCACCGACACTTCCGAAGGATGCAGCGAAGCTAAAATCACGTTTTCAGAAGCTTTTAAAATAAAGCGCACAAGGCAAAAATTTGCTTTCGTGCGAAAATTTGCGCTTTAACTTGATGACTCAGCCTTGATTTTTGGGTTCGTTTTGATCAAGCAAAAGGAACAAAAGATAATTTGAAACGCTACTCCCCTTCCTTCTCTGGAAAAATCAACGAAACCACAACTGAAAGCAGCAAAACACCGGCAACCACAATCAACGAATGCGCTGAACTGATATGGAAGAAAGGCGAAATCACCATTTTTAATCCGATGAATGACAAAATAATCGCCAAACCGTATTGCAATTTGCTGAACATGTGGATGAAATTCGCCAAGATAAAATACAAAGAACGCAATCCCAAAATGGCGAAAATATTGGAGGTATAAAGAATAAACGGATCATCAGGTGCGATGGCAAAAATCGCTGGAATGGAATCTACGGCGAAAAGCAAATCTGTGAACTCAATCACACCAATCACGACCAACATTGGCGTGGCAACTTTCAATCCATTTTCGATGGTGAAAAACCGATCGCCATCATAGTTCTTACTCACTTTAAAAAAGCGGTAAATGAATTTTGCGCCAGCACTTTTGGTGAAATCTTTTTCCTCATCAGAATCCTCGTGGGCAAACCAAGATTTTATTCCTGCATAAATCAAAAACAAACCGAACAAAGTCAACACCACATTTACCTTGTGGAACAAAATGCCAAACAAATTGAAATCAGGTAAATAAGTCAATTTTATCAAGCCGATGCCTGCAAAAATGAAGAAAGCGCGCAAAATCAACGCACCGATAATTCCCCAAAAAAGGACTTTGTGTTGGTTTTCTTTCGGCACTTGAAAAAAGCCAAAAACGAGGATAAAAACAAACAAATTATCAACTGAAAGTGATTTTTCTATCCAATAAGCAGATTGAAATTGCGAGAATTTTTCTAGGCCTACATTTACCCCATTTTCATAGCCAAAACTGAAGTAAATCACTGCACTGAAAGCCATCGATAATCCAATCCAAACCAGCGACCAAATGACCGCTTCTTTGTTGGTAATGACATGCCCTTTTTTGTTGAAAATCCCCAAATCGAGCAACAACATTACTACTACAACAATTGAAAAACCAGCAATTAATAAAGGATGATCGAGCATGTTGAATTTTGTTTTCGTTTTTGAAATTCCTATCTGGAACTTTTGAATTTGGGTGTAAAATTAAGGGTTTTGGAGGGAAATAGCAAAATTCAATTTTACCTCTATGATTTGAAACAACTTTTTCAAAAATCCAATAAATAAATTTTCAACGGTACACTTATTAACATTGACTCTAAAAATTATCCACATCAAAACATTTTCTACCACTTTTTACCACAAGTATATTTTTAAGACTAAATTCAATAAAATCAATACTTTTTCAAACATTCATGTAACCTTATTGAACCAAATACAGTAAGAAGTTATCAACATAGTAATCATTGGTGGTAAAAAGTGGAAGTTTTCTCCTTATTTTTACCCATTATTACCGTTATGGCAGGTTTAGTAGGAGAATATGAAGTAAAGTTAGACGTCAAAGGACGTTTCTTGTTTCCATCAAGTTTGAGGAAACAGCTTTCTCCTGCTGCCCAAGAAAATTTCATGCTCAACAAAGGCTTTGAAGACTGTTTGACACTTTATCCTATGAATGAATGGGAGAAATTGAGTGAAAAATTGTCTAAAATGAATTTGTTCAAGCCCAAAAACAGAATGTTCTACCGTTTGTTCCACCAAGGAGCAAAAGCATTGGCACTTGACAGCGCTGGCAGAATATTGATTCCTGTGACACACATGGAACGCGTTGGATTGAACAAAGACGTGATGCTCATCGCCTACAATGACCGCATTGAAATTTGGGATAAAACCAAATACTTCGAATTGATCGAAGGAAACATGACGGACTTCGCTGATTTGGCGGATGAAGTAATGGGTGATTTAGGAAATGACGAATAACGAAGAAACATACCACGTTCCTGTAATGTTGCAGCCTTGTTTGGATGGATTAAATATTCGTCCCGATGGAACATATATTGACGTCACTTTCGGTGGCGGAGGACATTCACGCGAAATTTTCAAACAACTTTCTCCAGCAGGAAAACTGATTGTTTTTGACCAAGATCCAGACGCGTTAGCCAATGCGTGGGAAGCGCCCAATTTTCATTTTATCGCAGCCAATTTTTCTTTTTTGAAGAATCACTTGCGCATGATGAAAATCGACAAAGTGGACGGAATTTTGGCTGATTTAGGCGTTTCTTCTCATCAATTTGATGCTGGAAACCGCGGTTTTTCGATTCGCAGCAACGATCCTTTGGATATGCGCATGAATCAGAAAGGTGAATTTTCTGCTTTCAACGTGGTGAACGAATACGAAGAAGAAGACCTCATCAAAATCTTAAGAAAATACGGCGAATTGACTTCTCCTGGAAAAATTGCAGGCACCATTTGCAGAGGAAGACAAAAAGCGCCTATTCAAACAACGGGTGAATTGATGGATGTTTTGTTTCCAATCGCACCCAAATTCAAAGACCACAAATTTTTCGCGCAAGTTTTTCAAGCCTTGAGAATTGAAGTTAACAATGAAATGGACGTATTGGAAAAATTTCTGATTCAATGTCCAGACGTGCTTGTTCCTGGCGGAAGATTGGTGGTAATGTCGTATCATTCTTTGGAAGATCGTTTGGTGAAAAACTTCATGAAAAGAGGTCATTTAGACGGTTCGATTGAGAAAGATTTCTTTGGAAATGTCTTGAAACCATTGACAGAAATCACCAGAAAGCCAATTGTGCCAACAGAAGAAGAAATTTCTTTGAATTCGAGGGCAAGAAGTGCAAAACTCAGAATAGCAGAACGCAATCATGAATGAATTCATTGACAAAGAGGAAGCTGCTGAGAAAGAAAAAGTAAAATCAAAGCAAGCTAAAAAAGCAGAAAAACGCGCAAAACCAAATGCGTTTGTTCAAATTTTGAACGGAGAATTTTTAATTAAAGACTTTGTAATCAATAATTTGGGATTTGTTTTTTTCTTGATTTTGATAATGCTTTTATTGGTTGGAAAAGGCTATCATGACCGACAATTGACCAAAGACATCGAAACGGCACAAAAAAAATTAGATGCTACCACAGCTGAATATGTGGAAGCCAAAGCAAAATTAGAAGAGGAAACAAAAAGAAGTGAATTGGTAGACAAACTTGGTCCACGTGGATTGAAAGAAACTACGAATCCAGCGAAAGTAATAAGAGTTAAAAAAGAGGATTAAAAAATGGATGAAAAGAAAGGCATATTGTGGAGGGCATACCTGGTTTATTTCGGGTTTGTTGTTGCGATGATTGTCGTTGTTTTCAAGACAATTTCTATACAATCAGAAGGTGTTACCAATGTTTTTGAAACGCCTGTTGAAAAAATTCCCACTCGAATTGTCAAAAGATCACCAAGATTGGGAGAAATTTTGGATGCAAACAGAACACCTTTGGTTACTTCAGTTTCCAAATTTGACATTTATATGGACCCAATGGTTCCAAGTCAAGAGAATTTTGACAAATACGTTTCTGACTTGAGCCGTGGACTTTCGAAACTTTTTCCTGACATGAGTGCGAGAGAATATGAATCGCACATACGCCGTGGAAGAGCTGTGAAATCTCGTTACTTATTGATTAAAAAGAAAGTGACCAACGCGGAAAGAAGGTTAATCAACGAATTGCCGCTCTTCAATTTGGGAAGATACAAAGGTGGAATCATTGACAGCGACGAAACCATAATCAGAAAAAGACCACATGGCGAAATGATGCGCAGAACCTTAGGTTATTACCAAGCGCCAACTAAAAACGGCAAGGAATTGCGTGTAGGTATCGAAGGAGCTTTCCACAACTATTTGGAAGGTGAAGCTGGTGAAGAAGTAGAGCAAAGAATTTCTACTGGATGGAAAAAAACAGGACAAGTAGTGAAAGACGCTGTGGAAGGTGCAGATGTAATCACTTCAATCGACAAAGAAATTCAAGAAGTGGCGCACACTGAATTGCAACGACAAATGAAAACCAACAACGCAACGAGTGGTTCTGTCATTGTAATGGACGTAAAAACTGGATTTGTTAAAGCCATTGTGAATCTCACTAAAGCTGACGACGGAGAATACTATGAATTGTACAATCACGCCATTGGAACAAAAGAAGTACCTGGGTCAACTTTCAAATTGGTTTCCTTGATGGCCGCTTTGGAAGATGGATTGATTAAAATTACAGACACTGTAGTTGCACAACCAAAATACACTTACTATGGTATTCCTTTGACAGAAGCTCATGGGGCTAATTATGGGCGTATTACTATCAAACAGGCATTTGAAAAGTCTTCCAATGTAATTTCAAAAGTAATTTTCAGAGCTTACAGAGACGAACCACAAGCTTTCATAGATCGTTTAAAATCATTTGGAATTGACCAACCGTTAGGCTTGGATATCGAAGGTGAAGCAAAACCAACTTTATATGAACCAGGTTCACAAAATTGGTGGGGAGGATCTATCGCATGGATGGCTGTTGGATATGAAGTGCAACAAACACCGATGCAAACATTGGCAATTTACAATGCAGTAGCAAACAATGGGAAATTTGTTAAACCACAATTTGTAAAAGAAATAAGACGCGGGACTGAAGTTGTAAAACAATTTTATCCTGTGGTGATCAAAGAAAAAATCTGTTCTGATCAGACTTTACGCATTTTAAAAGATTGTTTGGAAGGTGTAATGAAACAGGGAACGGGGAAAAATTTGACATCTTCTTATTTCAATATTGCAGGAAAAACCGGTACAGCAAGAATCTTGAATGAAAACGGTAGAGGCTACGGAAAAGAAGGGGAAGAAAGATATTTGGCTTCTTTCGTTGGTTACTTCCCTGTGAAAAATCCAATTTATTCGTGTATCGTTTCGGTGAATGCAATAGGAGACAACATTTACGGTTCAACTGTTTCTGGAAAAGTTTTCTCGGCCATTGCTAATAAAGTCTATGCAACCAGCTTGAAATATCACCGCGCGATTAACGAAGCGAATCGAAGAATATACACTGTACCAGTTTCAAAAAATGGTAATTTCTATGATTTGAAAATCATCTTGAAAAAATTGAACATTCCATATACGCAGAATGAACAAAATGAATGGGTAATCACCAAAGCAGAAGGCAATAAAATTGAATTTTTCAAAAGAGTAATCGGTAAAAACACAATTCCAAATGTAGTTGGAATGTCTGCCAAAGATGCTGTTTACTTGATAGAAAAAACAGGCATGCACGTGGTTTTACGAGGTGTTGGATCAGTAACAAAACAAACCGTTCCACCAGGATCAGAAGCTTACAAGGGTGGTTTGGTTGAATTAATTTTAGAATGATGACAAAAATTATAAAAGACATATTGTATGGCGTTTCTATCGTTTCTGTGAAAGGAAATATGGACACTGCTGTTGATGCCGTAGTTTTCGATTCAAGATTGGCAAAACCAGGTGTTGTTTTTGTTGCTATCGAAGGCACAACAGTCGATGCACACAATTTTATCCCTAAAGTAATCGAGCAAGGTTGTACCACAATCATAGCGCAAAAATCTATTGAAGTTCCAGAAAATGTCAATTTGGTTGTTGTCAATGACACTGCGAAAGCATTGGGAATAATGTCTGCAAACTTTTTCGACAATCCAAGTCAACAATTGAAATTGGTCGGAATTACTGGTACAAACGGTAAAACAACGACCACGACTTTACTTCACAAATTATTCATGGAATTGGGTCACAAATCTGGCTTGCTTTCCACGGTCGTGAATAAAATTGGAAACGAAGAAATTCCATCCACGCACACCACGCCAAATCCTGTCGCGCTAAATGAACTATTGGCAAAAATGGTCTTGGAAGGTTGTGAATATTGCTTCATGGAAGTGAGCTCGCATTCAGTTTCTCAGCACAGAATCGCAGGACTTGAATTTGCAGGCGCTGCATTCACCAATATTTCGCACGATCACTTGGATTATCACGGAACTTTCAAAGCATATATCGCAGCAAAAAAAGGTTTTTTCGATATGTTGCCAACAAGCGCTTTTGCATTGACCAATGTCGACGATAAAAACGGCATGGTGATGTTGCAAAACACGAAAGCTAAAAAATACCAATACGCATTGAAAACGCCAGCAGATTTCAAAGCGAAAGTCATCGAAAATCAATTTTCTGGATTGGTTGTAAATATGGCTGGAACGGAACTTTGGTCAAGATTGATTGGTGATTTTAACGCGTACAATTTATTGACAGTTTATGCAATCAGTCAGTTATTGGAACAAGACAAAATTGAAGTTTTAACGATTTTGAGTAACCTCGAATCTGTTGAAGGCCGATTTGAATACATCCGAAGCAACGGCGGAATCACTGCCATTGTAGATTACGCACACACGCCAGACGCTTTGGAAAATGTGCTGAAAACGATTGCCAATATCCGCACGAAAAACGAAACTGTTTTCACGGTGGTAGGTTGTGGCGGTGATCGCGACAAAGCAAAACGTCCTGTGATGGCCAAAATCGCTTGTGAATTGAGCGACAAAGTAATCATCACTTCGGACAATCCACGTTCGGAAGAACCAGAAATTATCATTGAAGAGATGATGGCAGGCGTTGAAGGTCAACATTTCAAAAAAACATTGAGCATACAAGACCGCGCACAGGCAATCAAAACAGCATGTGCCATGGCAGAACCGGGAGATATTATTCTAATCGCTGGAAAAGGACATGAAAAATACCAAGAAATCAAAGGTGTGAAACATGATTTTGACGATATGAAAACGGTGAAGGAATTGTTTGAGAAGTTGGGGAAATAGGGTTTAGGGAGTAGTCATTAGGGATTAGGCATTAGGGATTAGGCATTAGGGAATAGTAAAAGATAGCGTATGTTGTATTATTTATTTAATTATTTAGATTCAATTGATTTTCCTGGAGCGGGATTATTTCAATTTATTTCGTTCAGGGCTGCATTGGCTTTGATTACATCTTTGATTGTTTCAATCGTCTTTGGAAAGAGATTGATCAATCTTCTGAGACGCCAACAAATTGGGGAAACTGTCAGAGACCTTGGTTTGGCTGGTCAAATCGAAAAATCTGGAACGCCAACGATGGGTGGAATCATCATCTTGAGCGCGATTTTCATTCCAACACTTTTGTTTGCAAAATTGCACAATGTGTATGTAATCACAATGTTGCTCGCAACCGTTTGGTTAGGATTGATCGGGTTTTTAGATGATTATATCAAAGTTTTCAAGAAAAACAAAGAAGGTTTAAAAGGACGATTCAAAATCGTTGGACAAATTGGTGTGGGCGTGATCGTTGGATGTATTTTGTATTTCAATAACGATGTGCGCGTTCACAAAAAAGTACCAATAACACACAAATTAACGCAAGACGAAACAGTTGTAACACACAAACACGCTGAATTTTCGAAAGATTCCAATTACATGTGGATTGAAACGCGCGACATGACAACCACTGTTCCATTTGTGAAAGGAAATGAATTCAACTACAATTGGTTGATTGGCGATACACACAAGTCTTACGGTTGGATGCTTTTCATTCCGATTGTGATTTTCATTGTAATTGCGGTTTCAAACGGCGCAAACATGACCGATGGATTAGATGGATTGGCAACAGGAACTTCCGCTTTTATTGGAATTGCATTGGCGATTTTTGCTTATGTAAGTTCAAATGTGCGTTTTGCCGATTATTTGGATGTGATGTACATTCCCCATGCTGAGGAACTCGTGATTTTTATCTCCGCATTTGTTGGTGCTTGTATTGGATTTTTATGGTACAACTCCTACCCTGCACAAGTTTTCATGGGCGACACAGGAAGTTTGGCTTTGGGAGGAATCATCGCTGTTTTTGCAATCTCAGTAAGAAAAGAACTTTTGATTCCAGTACTTTGCGGCGTTTTCTTGGTTGAAAATTTATCAGTGATTTTGCAAGTTGGTTATTTCAAATTGACCAAAAGACGCTTCGGAGAAGGAAGACGAATTTTCCTTATGGCGCCCTTGCATCATCACTATCAAAAAAAGGGAATTCACGAAGCTAAAATTGTTGCACGCTTCTGGATTGTATCCATCTTATTGGCAGTAATCACGATTGTAACGCTGAAATTAAGATAATGAACGGCGAAGGAAAAAATATCGTGATTTTGGGCGCTGGTGAAAGTGGCGTTGGAACAGCAGTCTTGGCTTTGAAAAAAGGATGGAACGTTTTTGTCTCAGACTTTGGTCAAATAAAAGAAGAATTTCAAGACGAGTTGAATGAACTTGGCATTGAATGGGAAGCTGGTCAACACACTTTTGAAAAAGTTTTGGCGGCGGATTTGGTGGTGAAATCTCCAGGAATTCCAGACAAAGTAGCGATTATCCAAGAATTGAAATACAAATCAATTCCGATCATTTCTGAAATTGAATTTGCAGGATATTACAACACTGCAAAAACGATTTGTATCACAGGAAGCAATGGCAAAACGACTACCACGATGTTGACTTTCCACATTTTAAAAAAAGCGGGATTCAATGTTGGATTGGCAGGAAACATTGGAAAAAGTTTCGCCAAACAAGTTGCGAATGAAAACTTCGATTGGTATGTGCTTGAGTTGAGTTCTTTCCAATTGGATGGAATGATTGACTTCAAAGCTGATATCGCGATGTTGCTTAACATTTCTCCAGATCACTTAGATCGATACAATTACGAAATGCAAAATTATGTGGATTCAAAATTCCGCATTTTGCAAAATCAAACTTCCGCTGACTGGTTCATTTACAATGCAGATGATGAAACGATAGTCAATGAAATAAGCAAAAGAAAACCCGAAGCGCAATTGGCTCCATTTTCTTTAAAACAAGAATTTCAAGAGCAAGGCGCTTTTGCAGACGATAAACAAATAACAATAAACATAAACGAAACATTCACCATGTCAATCCACGATTTAGCTTTGAAGGGTAAGCACAATACCCAAAATACTTTGGCTTCAGGTTTAGGAGCAAGAATTTTAGACATCCGCAAAGATGTTGTGCGCGAAAGTTTCTCAGATTTCGTAAACGTTGAACACCGTTTGGAATTTGTAGCAAAAGTTCACGGAATTGAATTTATCAACGATTCAAAAGCAACCAATGTAAATTCAACTTGGTTTGCGCTTGAAAGTATGGAAAACCCAACCGTTTGGATTGTTGGTGGCGTTGATAAAGGAAATGACTATTCTGAATTGACAGAATTGGTTCGCGAAAAAGTAAAAGCAATCATTTGCTTGGGAACAGACAATCAAAAAATCATCGACGCTTTTTCTGGTGTAGTTGAAACGATTGTGGAAGCTGGTTCAGCAATGGACGCGGTTGGATATGGTTACCGATTGGCGAAAAAAGACGAAACTGTTTTGCTTTCTCCTGCTTGTGCAAGTTTTGATTTATTCGAAAACTACGAAGACAGAGGAAATCAGTTCAAAGCAGCGGTTCGTTCTTTGTAATTCAAAACAAAAATTCGCTCTAATTTTCAACATCATCCAATTTAAATACGATGGAAAAATCAGTAAGTAAATTAGCAAATCAACTTCAAGAGGCTAGAACTAGAAATCTTGAACAAATTGAAAAAAGCGCTTTACGTGCTCATGGTAAGCTATGGGGAATGGATGTTTTCTCTTGGTACAATCCCATGACATATGAAATTGAAAATATTTTGCATAGTTTTCCTGCACCAGTTTTGTGGTTCGGAAACGCTGAAGACATTTCCAAACTAGCGGGTGATAATAAAGATTGTTTTTCAAATTTAAAAATGATCTGTTGTCACGACAAAGCGGATTTATCTCTTTCCTTTGAAGCAATGAATTTGATCGAAACTTTCTTTGCTGCGAGTGAATTGGGAGATGTGCTGAAAATGCTCAAAACTTTCAAAAAAGAAAATGGTATTTTGCTTTTTACAAGCAAGGGCGAAAATTGGAAGCAAGATAAAATAGCTTTTGAATCGTTTTTAGAAATACATCAAACTAAGTGAAGAAGTACTTTAAATATCTAAAAGGCGACAGGGTAATATGGGTGATAACACTCCTATTACTGGCTTTCTCATTAGTGAGCGTCTATAGTTTTGTCCCCATTCTGGTGAAAATGGAGGGCGGAACTCCTTTTAAATATTTACTGAAACACATTGTTTATGTTTTCATAGCATTTTCAACAATGTATTGGATTCATAAAAAAAATCCAGTTTATTTTTCAAAATTGGCTCGATTTAGCTTTTATGCATCTGTTGCACTACTAATTTTTACTTTTTTCTTCGTTAAAAAAGTAAATGGTGCAGGAAGATGGATTCCCATTCCTTTCGTAGGATTGACTTTCCAAGCCTCGGATTTTGCAAAACTCTCTTTGATACTTTATGTCTCTCGGCTTCTCGTTAAAAAGAAAGACCTTTTAGACTCCTGGAAACAAGGCTTCTGGCCTATTTTGATACCTATCATTGTTGTTTGTGGATTGATAGTCAAAGATAACTTTTCGACAGCAGCCATTGTTTTCTTGATTTGTTTGGTCATTCTTTTTCTTGGAAAAGTTCCCCTCGTTAAAATTGCCAGTTTAATTGCTGGAGGTATTATGCTGTTTGCTTTGGTTATTGTGACCCACAAAGCGCTGCCAAATTTAAATTTATTGCCAAGATATCAAACATGGGAAAATCGAATTTTGAGTCGATTTGACATGAAACCAGAAGTGGCTGACGAAATTGAGGTGGTCGATAATGCCCAAGCCAAAAATGCAGAATTGGGGATTTTTGCGGGTGGGATATTCGGACAAGGACCTGGAGACGGAAAAGTAAAGGAATATGTCCCAGAAGCCTATGCAGATTTCTATTTTGCCAGTTTTGTTGAAGAATTTGGACTAGTTGGGGCAATCATTTTAGTCATGCTCTATCTAATATTACTTTATAGGATGATAAAAATCGCATTAAAAACCGACAAACTTTTTGAAACCTACACAGTTTTGGGCATCGGAATTTTATTGCTATCCCAAGCGACTGTAAATATGCTTGTTTGTACAGGAGTTTTTCCAGTAACGGGTCAAAATATGCCCCTTTTAGCCATGGGAGGTTCAGCGCTAATCATGACTTGCGTCGGTATTGGTATAGTTCAAAGTATTGCTACCAGACAACAAGCTCAGGACGAAAAAACGGACGATATCGACAAAGAAGTTAAAAATGCATTTGTAGGATGATAAAACGAGCAATCATATCAGGTGGTGGAACTGGCGGACATATTTTTCCCGCTTTGGCAATTGCCAATGAAATCAAGCGAAGAAATCCGGATGCGGAAATTCTTTTTGTGGGCGCTATCGGAAAAATGGAGATGGAAAAAGTACCTGCAGCAGGTTACAAAATCCTTGGTTTGCCCATTGCTGGTTTTCAAAGAAAGTTGACATTTTCAAATTTCATTTTACCATTTAAATTGATCAATAGCTTATTCAAAGCATATAAAATACTGAAGAATTTCAAACCAGAGGTTGTGGTTGGTGTTGGCGGATATGCTAGTGGACCAACTTTAAGAGCAGCAATCTTTGCAGGAATTCCAACATTGATTCAAGAACAAAATTCATTTCCAGGAAAAACAAATAAAATTCTTTCTGGTAAAGTGAATACCATTTGTACAGCCTACGATGGTTTAGAAAAGTTTTTTCCAAAAGAGAAAATTGTCGAAACTGGAAATCCTGTGCGATCAGAAATGATTGAGATTAAAGGAAAAAAAGACGAAGCTTTTCAATTCTTTGGACTCAATCCTAGCAAAAAAACCATTTTAGTCATTGGCGGAAGTCTGGGTGCACGCACTTTAAACGAAAGTGTGTTGGAAAACTTGGGATTGATAGAAGAAAACCAAGTGCAAGTGCTTTGGCAATGTGGGAAATTTTATTTTGAAAAAATGAAAGAAACATTAAGCCACACCAAACACAACGGAATTCACTTGAATGAATTTATTGCGCGCATGGACTTAGCCTACGCAGCAGCAGATATTATCATTTCTCGTGCTGGAGCAATTTCAGTTTCAGAATTGTGTTTGATCCAAAAACCAACCATTTTAGTTCCTTCGCCGAATGTGGCGGAAGACCATCAAACCAAAAATGCTATGGCTTTGGTGAACAAAGATGCGGCGGTATTGGTGAAGGATGTCGATGCGAAAAATAATTTAATAGCGAAAACAGTAGAAATACTAGGTAATGAAGCCAAGTTAAAACAGTTGAGTGAAGCGATTGCGCAATTGGGAAAACCAAACGCGAGTAGAATGATTGTGGATGAATTGGAGAAGATAAAGAAATGGGCAGATTAGTAAAAATTAGAAGATTAACAAATTAACAGATTGGCAAATTAGAAGATTAACAAATTGGGAGATAATTTGCAATCTGCAATTTGACAATCTATAATTTACAATTTAACAATCTGCAATTACAAAATACGAATGAGAACATTAGAAACATATAAAAATATTTACTTCCTCGGAATCGGGGGAATTGGGATGTCTGCTTTGGCACGTTATTTCAATATGAAAGGATTATGTGTTTCCGGTTACGATAAAACACCGACTCCCCTCACCAACGAATTGCAAAAAGAAGGCATCGAAGTTCATTTTGAAGATTTAGGTTCTCAAATTCCAACAAAATTTGCAAATCCTTCTGAAACTTTAGTCGTTTACACGCCTGCAATCAAAAAATTAGGCGAATTTGATTTCTTCAAAAATAATGGGTTCCAACTTTTGAAACGCGCTGAAGTTTTGGGTTTAATTACCAGAACATCAAAAGGATTAGGTATCGCTGGTACACATGGTAAAACGACCACAAGCACCATGCTCACGCACATTTTGAATGAGTCACATGTGAAGTGCAATGCCTTTTTAGGTGGTATTTCTTCGAATTTCAACACCAATTTTGTCGCTTCTAAAACTTCTGAATTTACAGTTATTGAAGCAGATGAGTTTGACCGTTCATTTTTGCAATTGTCACCTTTTGGCTCCATTATTACTTCTACAGATGCAGATCATTTAGATATTTATGGCGATGCGTACACCTTTTTACAGGGTTTTCAAGATTATGCCAATCAAATCAATCCTGAGGGAATCTTGATTCTGAAGAAAGGTTTGAACTTGACATCTTCAGCTCCGACAATTAGCTACGCAATCAATGATGAAGCTGATTTCAAAGGAGAAAATTTGAAAGTGGAAGCGGGCATTTTTTCCATGGATTTAATTTCCGAAAAACAAAAATGGAAAAACATTGAATTGGGATTACCAGGGATTCACAACGCGGAGAATGCCTTGGCTTGTATCGCTTTCTGTTTATTTCTAGGGCTTTCGGAGGAAGAAATTAGATTTGGATTGAAAACTTTCAAAGGTGTAAAACGAAGATTTGAATACCAAATTCGAACACCAAAATTGGTTTATATTGATGATTACGCGCATCATCCGACAGAAATTAAAGCTTTGATTGATTCTGTAAAATTACTTTATCCAAATCAAACAATTACTGGAATTTTTCAACCGCATTTGTTTTCAAGAACGAAAGATTTCATGAACGATTTTGCGCAAGAATTATCCAAAGTAGATGAATTGATCTTGCTTCCAATCTATCCAGCACGTGAGGAACCAATGGAAGGTATTACAAGCGAAGCGCTATTGGAAATGTGCACCTTGAACGATAAAAAAGTCTTGTTACCTAATGATGCTGTTTCGTTATTGAGCAAGAGAACAGAAGGAATCATTTTGACAATAGGCGCAGGTGATATTGACAGAATTGTACTTCCATTAAAAGAAAAATTAAGTCGATGAAAAAATGGCTAAAAATATCACTATGGAGCGCTTTCACTATTGCAGTGTTTGTGCTTTTGAGTATGGCCAAAACCGCACAATTGGAATCGGAATTAAAAGAACCAGAAATTGATATTTTTATCAACGGCGAAAATGTATTCTTGACCAAAGCCGATCTATTGACTCGATTAAAACGTGCAGGATTTGTTTATCCAGGACAAAAAATGGAAAACCTCAAAATTGCAGAAATCGAAAAATTCATTGGACAAATGACGGAGGTCAAGGAAGTCAAAGTTTATTCGAATTTGGGAGGTACTTGGAACATAAAAGTAAACATCCGAAAACCAATCGCCCGAATTTTTAACATGTATGGAGAAGATTTTTACCTAGATGAGGAAGGAAATACGATGGCTCCATCATACCTCTATACCGCTCGTGTTGTGATAATTACAGGTTTTATTAAAGACCGAAAAAACTCAGAATCCGTCCAAAAAATTATTAACAATGATACCTTGATAAGTATTCGAAATTTAGATGATATCTATCGAATTTCGAGTTATGTTTGTAACGATGCTTTCTTGAGTGCTCAAATAGGACAAATCAACCTCGAAAAGAATGGAGATTTTGTACTTGTACCTCAAGTTGGCGGTCAAAAAATAATTTTTGGTTCAGCTCGTACAAACGAAGATGTAGCGGAAAAGTTTAAAAAATTGACCGTTTTTTACAAAGAAGGTTTGCCTTATGAAGGTTGGGACAAATACGAAGTCATCAACTTGAAATACGACAAACAAATTGTTTGTAAGAAAAAAAAGATAATCAATCAGTGAATAAAATCAGATTTCAATTGAAATTTGATTTTGGGCATTAAAAGAAAAAGTAATATGGCACAGATAATTGTTGGACTGGATATTGGAACTACAAAAATTGCTTGCTTCGTTGGAACAAAAAACGAACACGGTAAAATTGAAATTCTATCAATGGGGAAAAGTGATTCCCTTGGCGTTTCGCGTGGAATGGTTTCGAATATTGACAAAACAGTTCAATCTATCAAAGCAGCCGTTACTGAAGCACAAGAGCGTGTAGATGGGCAATTAATCATTCGTGCCGTGAATGTTGGAATTGCTGGTCAACACATTAAAAGTTTGCAACACCGAGGAATATATACCAGAAATCAGGTAGAAGATGAAATTTCTCAAAAAGATATCGATGCATTAATTGACGATATGTATAAATTGGTGATGCAACCAGGTGAAGAAATCATCCATGTGTTGCCACAAGAATACATCGTTGACAGTGAGCAAGGAATCAAAGATCCGATTGGAATGTCGGGCGTGAGATTGGAAGCGAATTTCCACATCATTACTGGACATGTGACTGCCGCAAAAAACATTCACAAATGCATCGAAAGAGCTGGATTAGATGTAAAAGATACAATTTTGGAACCGTTAGCATCTGCAGAAGCTGTTTTGTCAGAAGATGAAAAAGAAGCAGGTGTTGTGTTGGTTGATATCGGCGGTGGAACAACAGATATAGCGATTTTTCACGAAGGAATTATTCGCCATACACATGTAATTCCGTTTGGCGGAAATGTGATAACAAACGATATCAAAGATGGATGCACAATCATGAGACCACAAGCGGAGAAACTGAAAGTTCGTTTCGGTTCAGCGTTGGCAAGTGAAAGTCAAGATACTGAAATCGTTTGCATTCCAGGAATTCGCGGTCAAAAACCGAAAGAAATTACCGTGCGTAATTTGGCAAGTATCATTCAGGCAAGAATGGAGGAAATCATTGAACACGTTTACCATGAAATCCGAAATTCAGGTTATGAGAAAAAATTGATCGCAGGAATTGTGGTAACTGGTGGAGGTTCTCAATTGAGACACATCACACAACTATTTGAATATTTGACTGGAATGGATACACGCATTGGTTATCCAACAGAACATTTGGCAAGCTCAAATTCAATTGAAAACTTAACTAGTCCAATGTATTCAACTGGAATTGGTTTGGTATTGAAAGGATTTGAAGCTTTGGAAAGAAGTGAAGCCGCAAATTCAAAAACTGTTCAAACAGAACCAACAGGCGTGAAAGGCCACTCTTCTGAAGATGGTAAAAAAGGAAGTTTCTTTGGGAAAATTTTGACAGGAGTCAAAGATTTTATCAAAGAAGATGAAGAATAATATAGTAGAACAACAATAAAACAACAAATAAAATAAAGCAAAAATGATGGAATTCGATTTACCAAGAGACATTACTTCAATCATCAAAGTGATTGGAGTTGGTGGTGGTGGTAGCAATGCCGTTAACCACATGTATAGTCAAGGCATTAAAGGTGTTGACTTCATAGTATGTAACACAGACCGCCAAGCATTAGACATTTCTCCAGTTCCAATCAAAATTCAATTGGGTTTGAGTTTGACAGAAGGACGCGGAGCAGGAGCAATTCCTGAAATCGGGAAAAATGCGGCAATTGAAAATATTGAAGAAATTCGCGAATTTTTAAGCAACGGAACCAAAATGGTTTTCGTAACTGCGGGAATGGGTGGTGGAACTGGAACTGGTGCCGCACCTGTAATTGCACAAGTTGCTAAAGAAATGGGGATTTTAACTGTTGGAATTGTAACGGTTCCTTTCAGTTTTGAAGGAAGAAAACGCCGTCAACAAGCAGAAGAAGGTTTGGAAGGAATGCGTCAAAACGTAGATACTTTGTTGGTAATCAACAACGAACGTTTACGTGAAATCACAGGTAACTTGACGATTGGAAACGCATTTTCACAAGCTGACAATGTACTTTCAACTGCTGCAAAAGGAATCGCTGAAGTAATTTCAGTTACTGGAGCGGTGAACGTTGACTTTAATGATGTGAACACTGTAATGAAAGATTCAGGTGTTGCGATCATGGGTTCTGCAAGCGCAGAAGGTGAAAATCGTGCATTAGAATGTGTTCAAAATGCGATGAACTCACCGTTGTTGAATGACAATAATATTGAAGGTGCAAACTACGTATTGTTGAACATTACTTACGGTGACAAAGAGGTATTGATGGATGAAATCGGAATTATCACAGATTATATCCAACAAGAAGCTGGTTCTTCTGCAGATGTAATTTGGGGACACGGTTATGATCCAACTTTGGGCGATAAATTGAGTGTTACTTTGATTGCTACAGGTTTCAAATCATCTCCAATTACTGGATTTGAAAAAGCTCCTGAGCGCACTGTAATTACATTAGATCAAGAGCCTAAAAATGAAATTACTGCACCTCTTCAATCTCCAACTCAAGCTGCAACTCCAGTTGTTGCGCCTATTGTTGAAGCAAAAATTGAAGCGCCTGTAGCTCCAGAGCCATACTTGAAAGCAGAAGATTTAAACACAGTGGAAGCGAAAGTTGAGATTACGCAACCAATTATTTCTTTTCCTGAAGAAACCAAAATTGAGTACAAAAAAGAAGAACCAACCTTGGAATTAGATTGGGAAATCAATGCGACTCCTGTTCAAAAAGAGGTAAAAACAGAAGTACCAAATGTGGTTGTTTTTGATTTAGATGATGATGTTGAAGCAAAATTAGATTTAAACAATCGTACGCCTAGAACAACAACTTCACCAGAAGAGCAACAAAGATTGGCGCAAGAGCGTTTAGAAAGAATCCAATTGTACACGCAAAAATTGAGAAAAACAGACGGAATCAGCGCATTGGAAAATGAGCCAGCTTACGTTCGTAGAAACATCAATTTAGATGCATCAAACCCAAGTACAGATTCAACTGTTTCTAGATTTGGTTTGACAGATGGACAAAATGGAACAGCAACTTTAAGAAGTAACAATTCATTTTTACACGATAACGTAGATTGATTATGACTTTCACAGAAAGAATCAATGCAGATATTAAAGCGGCCATGCTTGCCAAAGAAAAGGAAAAATTGGCTGCTTTGAGAGATATAAAGTCGAAACTGATGCTTGAAGCTACTTCAGGCTCAGGAGAAGTTTCCGAAGAAGTTGCGATGAAAATCGTGATGAAGTTGCACAAGCAACGCATGGATACTTACGCACTTTATATCGAGCAAAATAGAGAAGATTTGGCGCATGATGAAATTTTTCAAGCACAAATCATCGAAGCTTACCTTCCAAAAATGTTGTCAGAAGACGAAATTCGTGCGGAAGTGCAAGCAGCAATCGCTCAAACCGGCGCTTCAGGACCACAAGAAATGGGCAAAGTGATGGGCATCTTAACATCTAAATTAGCAGGAAAAGCAGACGGAAAAGTCATTTCTTCGCTTGTTAAAGAAGAGTTAAGCAAATAAATTAGGCTTTATTTTCCAGTGAGGGAATAACTTCACTAGATGTTGTTTAAAAGCTGTCTGATATTTTCAGGCAGCTTTTTTGGGTTTTGGGGAGATGTAATAGGATTCTAGGAGAATAGGGATTTTAAAAACTATCTAAATACACTAATATAAAAAGAGATAAATTACAAGTATTAAAATTTAAACTAGAAGACAAATAATAAATACTTGATATCTTTAAGGAATATTTAGCCAGCCAAAATAAAATTTGAAACAAAAACATCGGCATAAAACATAAATTGTAAAATCATGAAAAAAATTAGTTTATTATTAGCTGTATCCATTTCAGTTCTAATTATCTTTTGCAGTAATACTAGCACAAAAAATTTAAGTAAAAACTGCAACAAAAATATCACATTTGCTGATTCATTAAAGGAGCAAATTATTATTGGCACTCAAACTTGGAGCCGTAAAAACCTTGACGTCATCACATTCCGAAATGGAGATACAATTCCATATGCAGAAAATAACGAGCAATGGAAATCATATGTGCAGGCCCATGAACCAGCATGGTGTTATTATGAAGACAAATCCAAAAATAAATATTATGATGGTAAATTATACAACGGTTACGCAGTAATTGATCCAAGAGGCATTGCTCCTAAAGGCTGGCGAATTCCAGAAGAAGACGATTGGTATGCATTGATAGACTATTTAGGAGGAGAGGAAATTGCAGGTGCAAAAATGAAATCAAAAGAGAGGTTTAATGGGACAAACAGCAGTGGCTTTTCGGCATTACCAATAGGAACAAGATTTGGAAATGGTCAATTTGGTCCTTTTGCTTATGCTTATTGGAGTGCTAGCAAGTATGGACAAAGCTTTGAACATGGAAATCCAATTTTATTTGGTTTTGGACTGAGAGACTTTAACGGAAGCTTTTCTGGTGATATTTATGATTTAGAAGAAGGTTTATCAATCAGACTCCTTAAAGATTAAAAATAAAAGTGATTTTCTTGATTTGCTGTTTAAACTATTCAACTAATATGGAATTATGCCAAATTATCTAAGAACCGATTCCCGAATCAATATTGTTAAAAAGCTTATCAAGCCGATTAAAATAGAATTTGACAAGATAATTATTCACAATAAAAAAGAAGAATATATCTATTGGGATAGTGTTTACTCGGATGATGCGGAACATTTAGTTGGAATAGTTTTTATTATACTTCAAAATTATATTAACACTAGCATTTCCGATTTATATCCTGACCTTCGGAAGATAAACTTAAAATATAAAATAGACGAAGAAATAAATAATTCTAAAACGACTAGAATTGAATTAATCATCGCAATTGCAAATTATTATAAACATCGAGATTTGCCTGAAAAATTATATGAACACACTGCAAAACATCTTGAAAATTTAGAGATTGAATACAAAAATAATTACGATTTAGAAAATGGTAAATATTCACATAAACTTGGAGCAGAATCACCTATTTATAGTGGACTAACCTATTTGTCTGATTCTTGGAATTTAAATGATTTGATTGACATTGTCACAGATTGGCGAGAACAATTATGGTTAACCGAGGAAAAATGAAAACTTTTTCTAACAAATAGAATTGACTTTGATCTGATTCTTCCGAAGAGAAGGCGATTCACCCGAAATCAGGTTGATCGTCGAGAAAGATGGAAAAACAATTTTGACCCAAGATGGAGCGTTGATTTTGGATTAAAAACACAAAATAAACGCCGTTCTTGAATCTTGTTTTATTCCTCCCCAAACAAGCGTTTCTTGTACTTATTATACAAAAATGAAATTACCAACAGCAACAATCCTAGGGAGATAAAAATCACCGTTTTGAAAATCGTGTCGAGTTGTGCGATGTCATAGAAGAACAATTTGATTAATGTGATTCCAAACAAAGCAAAAGCACCAATTCTGAGGTATATTTTGTTTTTCCAAATTCCCAGTACAATCATGAATAGAGAATAAAAGCCCGCAAAAATACTCAACGCCAATTTGTAGGCTTGATTTGAGCCAAAGGTATGCATCCAATTCACGATTTCAGCACTGATAATCCAAACAATTACGGTGTGTAGAATGTATTCCGAAATGATTTTCATCGAGTTCCATTTCATCTGATTTTTCACAAAATGGTGCATGATGAACATCGCAAACGCCACTATCGCATAACCTATATACCTGATGCCGACCAACCCAAAACCACGGTAGAAAATATGACTTTTTGCTGCATAAATGTATTTCAAATGCATGGAATTCAATTCATACAAGCCCAAGGTAAGGAAGAAAAATAAGGCAAAAATGAAGCCCATGAAATAGATCATGTTGAACTCCTCTGTGTTGTTCGTTTTTCTTTTGAAAAAGCCAAGTGCAGAAATAAAAATCAGCCCGTAAAAGATGCTTGAAACGGTTTTCATCGATTTTAATACACTATCACCGATGCTTGGTATGAAATCATTCGCAAAGGCAACTTTTGTAATCGACTGCTGGTATTTTACTACCCAAAATTGATTCAATTCCAGGTGAATTCCTAAATACAAAACAGTCAACATCAATACGAAAATCGTGTTTTGGGTCAAATACATCATCCCAGGATTGTTGGCAAAGGGCGATTGAAATTTCGATAATTTCGACACTTTGTAGATGAACAATAAGATCAATCCATAAATCAATGAAGTCAAGAAATTGATATTGAAGAAAAGATTAAAATCTTTGACATTTTGATAATATTCAGCATAAACATCCACCCAATTGATTACTAAACTGCCGAAGCCAAGCAACATTAGCGGATACGAGAAGAATTCATAAATTCGACTGGCTTTCGTTCTACCAATCCAAAACAACAATGCCGCTTCAAAAATCCATAAAAAGGTAATCCAACGACCATCTAATTCAATCGGCACATACAAAGTGAAATACGAAATCGCTAAACCGACTGACAAAGTGTGGAATTTTTTGTCTTCTGTTTTCAAGAAATAAAGCAAAGCGGCAACGGCTAAATGAATCACGCCGTTGAACAATGTAAACCAAGCTTTGTAATCATTTAGGGATTCATGTCGCATCAAAATTGAGATTCCAATACCATAAAACAAAAAGGAATTGAACAATACCATCATGACGTTCAATTCATCAAAAATCTCTTTTTTGACAAGTTTGTAAGCCAAATTCGTCGCATGGAAAATCACGAAGAAAACCGTCACGAATATCATTGCCAACTTGAAATGTTTGACGTCGTTGAAACCTGTCGCAAACCACAAAAGGAAGATAAACCAAGTCAATCCAAATGAAACATAATACAATGATTTCCAATTTCTAAAAAAGGAAACTGCTAAAATTCCAATATTGATAATCGAAATGTATGAAAAGAAAATACCTACTCTACCCGATCCGTCGCTGAGTAAAAACGGGACGGCATACGCACCGACCAATCCAATGTGTGAGATGATAATCAAATTGTACTTAATGGAAGCGTAAACCGTGGCGGCCGTAATGACCAACATCGCTACAAATGCGACCTGGACGGGAAATAGCGCATAAAAACTGTAGGCAAAAAAGGTGATAAAGTAAAAAATTGCCATCGAACCACTCAATAAAATAGCGCTGAATTGTTTGTATTTTGCTTTCAATTTCAAGGCAAAAAACAACAAACCTGTAGCCATCACGTAGCCCAAAATAATTCTCGTCAATGGACTGACTAATTTGTGGTCGATCGCATATTTCGCACCAATTCCAACACCGATTACAGTGATGATAATTCCAATCACAGGAATTAAATTCTGGCCAATGTATTTTTCTAAACTTGAATTTGAAGAAGAATTTACAGCTGTTTTGATCGGCTCAACTTTGGGTTGTGGCTTGGGTGTCTCAATCGTTGGTTTGGGCGTTTCAACAATGGTAGCTTGCACCTTTTCTTCGACGGTCGTTGGTTTTGGATCAGCCAATGGAATGATTGATTTCACCTCATCTTTCACAACAGAAATAGTTTCCTGTGTCACAGTTTGGCTGGCGGTTTGCGCTTTTATCAATGCGGCGAGTGATTCAATCTCCAATTCCAAGGCTTTGATGTCATTTTCAAAATAAGATTGTCGTTGTTTTAAATTTTCCAATTTAAGTTTCAACTGTTCTAACTGGTTTTGAGCATCCATTTTAAGCCTTTTTTTTGAATGAAATTGAACTTCACTTTCAAACAAATATAAAAATATTATTGGGGAACGGTTAAAGTCTTAAATCAAAACCAAAGATTCAAGACTTTTCACAAATTTTATCCCATACTAATTCCATTTTTTTGAAAAATAAAGTATCTTTAGCCCAAACCGCAAGTTATGATTCACAATTTGAGTAATACGCAATCCATTTTTGGGACTTTTTTAGCAGAATTAAGAGACGTTCAAATTCAAAAAGATCCGATGCGATTCAGACGAAATTTGGAGCGTATGGCTGAAATCATGGCGTATGAGATTTCCAAAACGATGGATTTCACTGCGGAAAAAGTGACCACTCCTTTGGGTGAAGCAAACGCGCACTTACTCAAATCTCAACCCGTTTTAGCGACCATTTTAAGAGCTGGTTTGCCTATGCACCAAGGATTATTGAATTATTTCGACAAAGCAGAAAGCGCTTTTGTTTCGGCATACAGAAAACATTCTACTGCGGAAGATTTCGAAATTCATGTGGAATACATGGCTTCTCCATTGATTGACAATAAAACGGTCGTTATTTCTGATCCAATGTTGGCCACAGGAAGTTCGATGGTCATGGTCTACAAAGCGTTGCTCAAACAGGGCAAACCTGCGCATGTTTACATCGTTTCTGCCATTGCGGCGCCTGAAGCCTTGGATTACATTCGCAAACATTTGCCAGAAACAGTTCACATTTATGTGGGCGCAATCGATACAGAATTAACCGCTCAATCATACATTGTCCCAGGTTTGGGAGATGCAGGTGATTTGGCTTATGGCGTAAAATGTTAATTATGCAGTGGCACCTCTATTTCTCGCTTTTCAGTTTTTCCATGATTAAATTCATGTTCGCTCCTTTCGTGGGTCCGAATTTGAAATTAAGTTTTTTTGAAACTTATTTATCTTGCGTTGCTGGTGCATTTTTGGCAGCGTTTGTCTTCTATTTTTCCAGCGAATTTTTCTTGAAACGCGCTCACCAATCGAGAAAAGAAAAAATCAGAAAAGCCATTGAAGCTGGAATCGAATTGAAACAAAAAAAGAAATTCACCCGATTCAATAAATTGATTGTCATATTGAAACGCAGATTTGGTATTTATGGCATTTCGATGTTTGCTCCGTTTATTCTTTCTGTGCCGTTGGGTTCAATTGTAACTGCTAAATTTTACGGCAAAGAGAAAAAGACTTTCCCTTTGATTTTACTTGGTATTTGTACAACAGGCTTAATCACAACTAGTTTGGCTTATTTCGCTAAATCTCTTTTCTAAATTTTCATGTCTTCCAAAAAACACCTTTTCTTTGATCTAGATCGAACGCTTTGGGATTTCGAAAAAAACTCCAAAAAAGCACTTCAAATTTTATTCAAGGATTTGAAGTTAGATGATAAAATTGAACATTTCAATCACTTTCACCATACTTACACGCGCATCAATGCGGAACTTTGGAAATTGTATGGCAAAGGAAAACTCAAAAAAGAGGAATTGCGCGATGCGCGGTTTATAGAAACATTGAAATACCATGAAATTCATGATACTGAGCTCGCAACCACGCTGAGTAACGGTTACATCGAAATTTCCCCTAAACAAACCAATTTATTTCCAGATACTTTAGAAACATTGGAAGAACTAAAGCGCATGAAATACAACATGCACATCATCACCAACGGATTTGAAGAAGTGCAATACATTAAGTTGGAACATTCTAAATTGGCGCCTTTTTTCGATGTCATTGTTTGTTCAGAAGCAGTTGGTTTCAACAAACCAGATCCACGTGTTTTTCAGTATGCGATGCAAAAAGCGCAAACCAATTCTACAGAAAGTTTTATGATTGGCGACGACCGCGAAGTGGATATTTTCGGCGCGATGCAAGTCGGTATGCAAGCGATTTTATTCGATCCTGAGAATCAATATTCAAAAACAAAAGGCGAACCAAAGATTGAGAATTTGAGCGAGCTTCCGCTACTGCTGACGATGATTGGAAAGTAAATTAATCTATCTTTACTTGAAACAATTCAGGTCTTGAAATTTCAACCTTTTCCTTCTCTGGATTCCAAAAATAAATGTGAATTACATCAGAATCCAACACATTTTCTGGTAGGGAAAAAGCATTGAAGAACTTCACATTTTTCGCTGTGTCCAACAACCGTGCTTGGTCGTATGCAGCATACAAAACCGCATTTTCTCCGGCCATCAACATTTTTCCATCGCGTTCTAAAGTCGCTACTAAAAACAACGGATTTGCAATTGAAAGTTTTCCTTTTGCTTCGACAGTAAAATACTCGGTATTTGGGCAATCTCTCAAAGTTTTCACAGAAATGAAAATTGTCCCGATAAATTCTTCATTTGAAACAGCATGACTGGAAAAAGTATTCTCAAATTTTGCTTTCAATTTCAGTTTTTGCATCGATTTAGAAACCGTTTTCTTTTTACTTAAAATCGTTGTTGCACTGTTGAAGAAAACCTGATGTTCATATACATAAGGGAAATGATTGCGCAAAACCTCGTAATACATCGGCAAATGAAAATTGTTGCTCCAGTTGTAGACAAAATAATTTTTCGAAGACTTTTTCGCTCTATCCGCCAATTGATAAACGACTTCAGGATTTGTCCAATCGATAATCGGTTCCTTTATCGGAATATTGCAATAGTAGTTCAAGTACGTAATGCTATTAAAATTCGAAGCAAAATCCATGTTTTCTCTTCCCAATTTTTGGTCCGCTTGATTCACTGATTGTCCAATTTCTCGAAAAACACCAAAATTTCTCGGTTCCCATAAATTGGAAACGAAAATACTTTGTAAACCAATCAAAATTGGGAAAATCAAAAGTGCCCAATTAAACGCTTTTCCTGAATAAAAATGAAAACCACGGAAAAAATAGATGAATAGAAAAGGCAAAGTATACAGCATCACTAATTCTCGCAAAACGGGCGTGTAAAATACTGAAATCAAATGTCCAAGTAAATAGGTCAGCAGAAAAACCCGGATTATAAATCGTTCTTGCTTGGTTTTGAAATGTTCCGCTTTGACAAAAGAATACACGATGAGTCCAACAAAAAAGGAGAATAAAATCCACGAAAAATTGAAAAATTGGTAGCCAAAATCAAACAGCCAATTCCATTTTGGAGGAGAAAGCCAACGCAATCCACCTTGATTTAACTGATACGCGGTAATCGGCCAATGCGGTAAAAAGGCTAAAATACTGACAATTCCGGAAATCAAAATCACTTTAATATTCTGCTTTGAAACGTAGAACAGCGCGCAAAAACCAATAACAGAAGCTGTGATAAAAGCGTAATAATGAGACAACATAGCACCCAAGAATCCAACGCTCAAGCCAACAAACCAAAATGAAAATGATTTTTCCCTGCGTTCAATTTCAAAAATTGACCAAACGGCGAGCAACAAGAAAAAAGTACCTGAATTGTAAGGTCGTGCAAAAACGGTGTGGATAATCGTGAAAGTAAGACCAACATACAAAGCGACCACTGCCAAACCAATTTGCTTGGAGAAAAATTGCGTGCAAATTTGATAAATCATCCAAGAATTGAGCAGATAAAAGAAAATGCTTGTGCCGCGTAATGCCCATTCAGAGTCGCCAAAAATTCGAACCCAAACCCACAAAAAAGCCTGATAAAAAACAGGATGCATATCCCCCGCTTTCACGCCAAAATGCCAAAATGAATTCCAATCTGAAAATTGAGTTCGCACCCATCCGCTCAGTTCATCGTTCGACAAACCTTGGTGATACATGAAAGAAAATCTAAAAATCAATCCAATGACCAACAAAGAAATAAACATTCCGTGTTGTTTCCAAAAAGACTGATTTTCGTTTCTATCCATACAATTCTTGTCTTGTGCGCTCGTATAAAATCATTCCAGTCGCAACACCTACATTCAAAGAAGAAATGGTTCCTTTCATTGGAATTTTTGCCTTGATGTCGCACATATTCAAAATGTCGTTGGTGATTCCATCTTCTTCAGAACCCATGATGATTGCTACGCCACCGCGCAAATTCACTTCATACAAAGGAACAGCCGTTTTTTCCGTACAAGCCACAATTCTGATTCCACTTTGTTGCAAATAGAACAAGCTTTCTTTCAAATTATCAGTTTTACAAACAGGAATTCGGTTCAAAGCACCAGCAGAAGTTTTGATTGCATCGGCAGTAACCTGCACAGATCCTCGAGAAGGAATGACAATTGCCGTAACACCTTGACATTCCGCTGTACGAGCAATTCCTCCAAAATTTCTAACATCAGTCAAACGGTCCAAAAACAAGAAACATGGTTTTTCACCATTTTCGATTGCTTTGTCAACCATTTCATTCAAATTATGGTAAGCCAAAGGTGCAATATAAGCAATAACACCTTGGTGATTTTGATCGGTAATTTTGTCTAATCTTTCAACAGGAACAAACTGGATAAAGTAATTTTTATCAGCTGTTTCGGCTTTCAATTCAAAAAACAAGTCTTTCGACATTCCTTTTTGAATCATTAATTTATTGATTTCCCTTCCAGCACGAATGGCTTCAATGACTGCGCGTACACCAAAAATGATGTCGTTGTTTTCTTTTTCGCGTGGATTTGGCTTGAAATCTTTTCTTCCAAAACCGGGATTCTTTTTGTATTCCATGATGCAAAGATAAGTATTTCTGTTTGATGCATTTTGAAATTCATCTAAACAGTAATTTTAGGCATAAAAAAACCTGCTATCTATTGACAACAGGTTTCAAAATTAAATTTCGGAATGACTATCTCGCCATTTGAGAAATCTTGAAAGTTTTTCCATTCATTTCACTTGTCACCTTGAACCATGTATGTCCACAGTTTGAACCGTCTACATATTTTATTTCAGTTCCAGCAGGAAAACTCATCGATTTTGTGGACCCCTTGCTGATTGTATTGTGACCACCATTGGCGCAATATTTAAAATCATTTCCATTGTCGTTAACGATTTTAAACTCGATATTTCCCTTTTTAGCAACAATTTCACTGTCTTTGGAAAGATTTGAAAAAGAAGTCAAACCAAAAAAGAAACTTGAAACTAGAAATGAAACAAGCGTTAATCTTTTAATATTTTTCATAGGAAGTTATTTATTTAGACTCAAATATAGTGATTTTAAATTTAGTAGACACATCAAAATTTGAATATCACAGAGAATTGTTGTAATTTAACAGCCAATTATGACATTTAAAGAATTAAGCCTCAACGAAAATTTGTTAGAGGCATTAGAACACATGGGATTTGAAAATGCAACTCCTATTCAAGAACAAGCAATCCCAAAAATTTTAGAAAATCGCGATTTAATTGCCTGTGCACAAACTGGTACTGGTAAAACTGCGGCTTTTATTTTACCGATTTTACATAAATTGACTGGTAAACCAGATTCATCTATTGACACCTTAGTGGTTGTTCCAACAAGAGAATTGGCGATACAAATCGAACAAGAAATTCAAGGTTTATCTTATTTCGTATCTGTTGGATCGAAAGCAATTTATGGCGGCGGCGGCGGAAAAGATTGGGACGACCAAAAAGCTGCATTGAAAGATGGCACAGATATTATTGTTGCCACTCCTGGAAAATTACTTTCTCATTTACAAATGGGTTATGTCAATTTCTCGAAAGTGAAACATTTGGTTTTGGATGAAGCCGACAAAATGTTGGATATGGGATTTACGGACGATTTGGAAAAAATCATTTCATATCTTCCAAAGAACAGACAAACTTTGCTTTTCAGCGCAACGATGCCACCTAAAATCAGGAATTTAGCTGAAAAAATATTGAAAGAGCCTGAACAAATCACATTATCGATTTCTAAACCGGCAGCAGGCGTTTCTCAAAATGTGTACTTGGCTTTCGACAATCAAAAGAATGATTTATTGAAGCACATTTTGCTTTCAAGACCAGACTATACAAGTATCATTATATTCACTTCTTCGAAATCTAAAGTGAGTGAAATTGTTTCAGCATTGAGAAGAAATGGTTTCAAGTCCCAAGGAGTTTCATCTAATTTGGACCAAGACCAAAGAGAAGAAGTTTTGCGTGGATTTAGGTCAAAACGCACAAGAATTTTGGTTGCAACAGACGTAATGAGTCGCGGTATCGATATCAAGGAAATCAATATGGTTATCAATTACGATTGTCCGCGAGATGCTGAAGATTACGTGCACAGAATTGGCAGAACTGCAAGAGCAAATACCAAAGGCGAAGCATACACTTTAGTGAATGAGAAAGACATGCCGAAACTGGTACGCATCGAAAAATTAATTGAAGCTGAAATTCCAAAATTAATTTTGCCGGAAGAATTGGGAGAAGGCCCTGCATTCACCACCAAATCAGAGGGATTCAAAAAGAAAAAGAATTTCAAAAAGAAAAGAAAGCCATTTTCAAACAAACCAAAAAGCGGTATTGTTAATGAATAAAGATGATTTTTTTGAAGTGAAAAAACATTTTTAATTCAATCTTGTTATCCTTCTAATTGATCACACGAAAAACAAAACTAAAAACTGAATTTTTTATTCAGAAAGTAGTTTTGTAACTTTGCATTTTAAAAAACTAGAATATAAATAAATATATGAATAACACACAAGAAAAAGTAGCATACAAAGTAGCTGATATCAGCCTTGCTGCGTGGGGAAGAAAAGAAATTATGTTGGCTGAGGCAGAAATGCCAGGTTTGATGTCATTGCGTGAAGAATATGCCGCTAGTAAGCCATTGGCTGGAGCTAGAATTGCAGGTTGTTTACACATGACCATTCAAACTGCTGTTTTGATTGAAACTTTAGTTGATTTAGGTGCACAGGTTAGCTGGTCTTCTTGTAACATTTTCTCAACTCAAGATCATGCTGCTGCTGCAATTGCTGCTGCAGGAATTCCAGTTTTTGCTTGGAAAGGTATGAACGAGGAAGAGTTTAACTGGTGTATCGAACAAACAATTTTCGCTTTCGAAGGTGGTGAGCCTTTGAACATGATTTTGGACGACGGTGGAGATTTGACAAACATGGTTTTTGATCATTTCCCAGAATTAACTGCTGGAATCAAAGGATTGTCTGAAGAAACTACAACTGGAGTTTTGAGATTGTATGATCGTTTGAAAAATGGAACTTTGGTAATGCCTGCAATCAATGTAAATGATTCAGTTACTAAGTCTAAATTTGACAACAAATACGGATGTAAAGAATCTTTGGTAGATTCAATTCGCCGTGCTACTGATACAATGATGGCTGGTAAAGTTGCTGTTGTTTGTGGATATGGTGATGTTGGTAAAGGTTCTGCTGCTTCATTGAAAGGTGCTGGTGCAAGAGTTATCGTTACTGAAATCGATCCAATTTGTGCTCTACAAGCTGCAATGGACGGCTTTGAAGTAAAAAAATTAGATACAGTTGTTGGTTTAGGTGATATCATCGTAACTACCACAGGAAATAAAGACATCGTTGTTGGTCGTCATTTCGAAAACATGAAAGACAAAGCAATCGTTTGTAACATTGGTCACTTCGACAATGAAATCGACGTTGCTTGGTTAAATTCAAATTTTGGTTCTACTAAAATTGAAATCAAACCACAAGTTGACATGTACAATGTAAATGGAAAAGACATTATTTTATTGGCTGAAGGTCGTTTGGTAAACTTAGGTTGTGCGACAGGTCACCCATCATTTGTAATGTCAAATTCATTTACAAACCAAACTTTGGCTCAATTAGAGTTATGGCAAAATTCTGCTAACTATGAAAACAATGTTTACACACTTCCAAAACATTTGGATGAAAAAGTAGCACGTTTGCATTTAGCGAAAATTGGTGTTGAATTGGATGAACTAACAGAAGACCAAGCTTCATACATTGGAGTGAAAGTTGCTGGTCCATACAAATCAGATGCTTACCGTTACTAATTAGCGGATAAATCATAATTTTAAAGCCGGTTTCAAATTGAAATCGGCTTTTTTATTTACATTATTTTTCCAATGAAAGGACTTTACAGCATCTTGCTACTCATCGCCTCAAATGTATTCATGACTTTGGCTTGGTACGGACATTTAAAATTTTCTGAGCACAAAAAACTGGCTACAATTGGACTTTTCGGAGTAATTTTAATCAGCTGGGGATTGGCTTTTTTTGAATATTGCTTGCAAGTTCCTGCAAATCGATTGGGATTTAAAGAACATGGCGGTCCGTTTAGTTTACTTGAATTGAAAGTGATTCAGGAGGTGATTACATTGATTGTTTTCATCATCTTTTCTTTGGTAATGTTTAAGAATGAAACGTTCAGAATGAACCACTTAATTGGAATGGGATTTTTGGTTTTGGCGGTTTATTTCATTTTCAAAAAATAACCATTATCCAATCATTTTGCGGAATGTTTTCCACATGATTTGAATGTCATGTCCCACCGTTGGATTGGCTAAATACTTTTCATTTAGCAATAATTTCGCAGGCATGATTTCATGAATGTAGGTTTCTCGTGGATTTTCGGCTTCTCCCAACAATCGATTTTCATCAAAATATTCTAAGGAGGCGTAATCCGTAATTCCAGGTTTGATATTTAAAATTTTACGTTGATCATCGGTATATAAATCCACATATTCGCGCACTTCTGGTCGAGGTCCAACAATGCTCATTTCACCTCTAATTACATTTAAAAATTGAGGAAATTCATCCATTTTTGTTTTGCGCAAAAAATAGCCGATTTTCGTAATTCTAGGATCTCGCATCCCCACAGTGAGTTGTCCTAATTTGTCGGAATTAGGCTTCATCGTTCGAAATTTGAATAATCCAAATTCAACACCATCTTTTCCAACACGTTGTTGACGATAAAAGATCCCGCCGCGACTGCCAAAAATAATTAAAATCGCAATAATGATTCCAAATGGAAGGAAAATTAATAAGATGGTGATGGACACGAATAAATCAAAAAGTCTTTTCATGAATTACATCATTAAACCTGAAACCGCATTTTTCACTGCATTGATTACCATTTGAACTTGTTCATCGGACAAATCGAAATAGACTGGCAATGAAATTTCATTGTGATATTTGTTCCATGTTTCAGGATAGTCCTCCATTTTGTAACCGCGTTTTTTATAGGCGGTCAATGTTGGTAAAGGCAAAAAATGTACGTTTACAGAAACATCTTGGTCAAAAATCAATTGCATGATTTTATCACGCTGATTTTCTGTAATTCCATCTATTCTCAATTGATATAAATGATAACTCGTAATTTTATCAACAGTCGTATGCAACGGTGTTAGCGCCCATGATTCGTTCTTAAAAGCAGCATCGTATTGCTCAAAAATGGATTTGCGGCGATCTAAATTTTCTTCGTATCTTCCCAATTCCACCAAACCAATTGCGGCTTGTAAATCGGTCATATTGCATTTAAATCCGGGCTCTTCTACATCGTAGCGCCAATTTCCTTTTTGTGTTTTTGCCAAAGCATCTTTGTTTTGACCATGTAAAATCATCGTACAAAAATCTCTGTAAATAATCTCGTGATCAAAATTTTCTGGCAAATCAAAGCACAAGGCGCCACCTTCTGCCGTTGTCAGGTTTTTGACTGCGTGAAAAGAAAACGTGGAAATATCTGTCAATGAACCTGCTCTTTTGCCTTTATAGATTGCACCAAAACTGTGCGCGGCATCCGAAATAATCAAAATTCGATTCAATTTTTCTTGGTTTTCTCCGTGCGGATTGAATTGTTTTTGAATCGCTTCTTCATTGATCAAATCCATAATCGCATCGTAATCACAAGGAAAACCTGCTAAATCAACCGCAATAATCGCTTTTGTTTTCGGCGTAATTGCTTTTCGAATAGCATCAACTGAAATATTAAAATCTGCTTCATTAACATCAACCATTACAGGTTTTGCACCTGAATGCACAATCACATTGGCACTTGCGCAATATGTGTAGGCAGGCAATATTACTTCATCTCCTTCTCCAATTCCCCACCAATGCAACAAAACCTGCATTCCCATTGTCCAAGAATTGACAGCTACTGAAACTTTATTTCCACAATATTCCGTAATCTGCTTTTCAAATAATTTCGTCTTTGGACCTGTAGTGATCCAACCACTTTTCAAGGCAGAGGTAACTTCATCTATGACTTTTTGATCGATGCGAGGTGGTGAAAATGGAATCATATTGAATGTGAAATTTGAACTGTAAAAGTAATAAAATTGAGTTTATCTCGACATGCGTTTTTGTTTGTCTGACGGTTTTTGACGAAGAATCAAAAAATTAATCATTCCACTTAAATATCCCAAACCATAACTAAAATGTAAGATTGGAAATGTTTTGAAAATTTGAAACAACTCGCCAGCACTATTACTCATTTTGGAAGCGAAATAAACTCCAAGTAAAATATATATACCATATAAAGAAACAGCTAACCAAAAAAATAAGCTGCCTAGTAGAATTAAAATTGGGGAAACAAACAAAAACAGAACAAATGCAGGTGGTACCAATTGTCGAATCGTTGTGACTGCTTTGTGCTTTTGATTCACAAACACTTTCCAATAACCGTACTGATAAAATTGGCGATATAATCCTTGAAAATTTCCACGAACATAATATTTAAGTGAAATTTCTGACTCAAACCAAATTTTTCCCCCAGCTTTGGTGACTCTAAAATTGAAATCATCATCTTGATTTCGGATTAATTGCTCATCAAAAAATCCGATTTTTTCAAAAACCCAATAGGGATACATCGGACTCGTTACTGTGTCTGTAAAACCTGACTTTTCCAATGTTCTAAAATTTCCCAAACCCATTCCAAAAGTGGTTGACATTGCTTTGGAAATAATTTCGCCAGTTTCATTCAAATATTCATTGATCAATTTCCCTCCTACGCACCAGATTTCTGCATTTGACTGCAAGATATCTAAGGATTTTTGCAAATAATTAGATGATAAAATGTGTCGCGCTCCAACGATCTGTATGTAATCAGCTGGAACTTCATAAATACCTAAATTGAAAGCGAAAGGTGTTAATTTCTTTTCATTGTCAACGAGTTTCAAATTTGGAAACTGATTTTCTAAACTTAAAATAAGTTCTCTTGTCCCGTCATCGCTCATTCCGTCAACGACAAAAACACTCAAAACAACTTCTGTTGTCAAAACATTTGCATAGATTGCTTCGATACATTCTTTGATGTACAAAACTTCATTTCTGCAAGGAATAACAATGGAAATTTTAATCATTTTGTCGATTTATTTGAATTTGAGTGATAGACTTTGAATGAATTAGCAATAAACAAATCCAAAAAGTAAAAAATACTATTCCTGTTTGTCTTTGTAGAATTGATTCGAATAAACAATTAAAAATCAAACATGAAACAACCAATATGAGTAGCCAATTACTGGTTTTAAAACCTTTTCGGATGGAAGAAATCAGCACAAAAAGAAAGGTAAAAATTCCCAATAGACCAACTTCTAAGCCGGTTTGTAAAAACTGATTGTGCGGATTGTATCGAATTTCATTGTTTTCATCTTTGTGCGCCAATTCTTTTTGTCCGGCAGCTTTCAGTTCCAAACTCAAATATTCGTCAACATTTCCTGTCCCAACACCAAAGGGATGCTTCCACCAGGCTTTTGCAGAAACCGTCCACATAATCAATCGCACTTGATCACCTGAAGGCACACCCTCTCTTCCTTGAATAAATTCACTTGGATTAGCAATATAACTTTTGAAGGCGATCATAGAATTGTTAATTTCGTCTTTGAAGGCAGGAATATTAGTGACTGTGAAAAACAGCAAAAAAGGCGAAATAACGAGCAACAAAATGGCTATCCATCTATTTATTTTGATGTAAATCCATCTTAAAATAAGAAAAGAAACAACCAAAAGGAAAAATAAAATGGCCGCCATTGCATAACTCAAAAACAACATGACAATCGCAAACAAAAGATAAAGAAAAATCCATTTCCCTGTAAATCCTGGAGATTTAATTTTGTACAAATACCAAATGCCAGCAATTGAAACCATTGTAAACGCGGCAAAATAGGTTGGATGGTCTACACAAATATTGCTTGCAGTGAACGCAGCCAACGCATAATGAGTGATGGCATAAACAGCAAAAGCTTTGGTGAGTCCCCAGATGGACACAGCTAAAATACCAAGTGATAAACCGATAATTGGAAATGACAAGTTGGATCTAAACTTAGGTCGAAAACTGAATAAAAAAGGAACTAAAAGGAATGACAATTTGTATTCTAAATATCTACTAGCAGCAGATGGATTGTGCGTAAACACCGCGCCTAAAAGATAAATCAAGTAAAGTACCGCAAAAGCAGCCAAAATTGAATCAAATTGAAAACTAAATTGTTTTTTTGTCAAACCATAAACGATAGTGGTAAACATGAAAAGGAAACCCAAAACCACCAATTTTGGTAAAACTGCAATGAGCAATGCAATCGTCAAGAGGGACAAATCGTAAGCCAGAGCTATTTTTGGATTTTCTTTGATCAATTCCATTAATTAAAGTTTTTAATCGCCTTTAAATAAATACCTTCTACTTTTTTAACCACACTCAAATAGTCAATTCCTTGTGCTATTAATACTTCCAAACCATTTGTTTCGGTTACATTTGATTCAATAATATGTCGGATTTTTTGAGCAATGTCAGAAGCATTTTGAGGAACTACAAAGCAATTTTCCACGTTTTCAATGCGTGACTTTACATCGCCGACGTCTACTGAAACAATCGGCAACCCACAAGCCATGGCCTCTTTTATTACCATAGGACTTCCTTCACTGTCAGAACAAAGAAGCGTTGCTATAGAAGCATTTAAATAAACTGGAATTTCATTTGGAGTTACATTTCCATTTAATGATAAAAGTTCCACATTCAAATCTTTCAATAATTCAACTACTTTTTTAGCAATATCAAGTCGCTTAACAATTGGATTATTGGCATTGAAAAAAATGTAATTCGTTGATTCCTTTAAATTTAATTGTTTTTTACAATCAACAATATTTATCTTCTTGAAAAGTTTGGTATTAATTCCTGATGGCACAACCGTAGATTTTTCCTTGCCTAATGGCAAATTATCTTGCAAGCGTTCACTGACGCAAATGATTTGTTGTGCGCGTTGTGCTGCTTTTTTACTTAAGAATTTTCCCAATTTTTCACGAATCCAATGGACGTCGCTTGTATAATTCATGTCGCTTCCTTGAAAGGAAACTACAAATGGAACGTTTTTGATTCTGGAAGCAAAGAAAGCATTGATTGTCCCGTAATGAGCATGAATTAAATCAGGTTTAAAGTCTTCTATTAACTTTCGAAAAGTCTTTAACTGGCTAAAAAAACCCTTTACAGAAAAAGCTGTTTTGAAAAAGAAAACTTCGTTTGTGTGACCCAGTTCCGTCAAATCTTCGACTTGTCTTTTCGCAAATATAAAAGAGGAAGGCAATGGATGATATGGAATAACATGAATGATTTTCAATTTTTTATCTTCCATTTTTTGCCTTTATTTTTTTAACTGTTTTACCAATAATTATGGACATAAACACGATAAAGATAGGAATAATGATACTTTCATACAATAAGGCTTTGAATGATTCAGGTCCTGAACGAACCATCATGGCTGCAAAACCTGTTGTCCCACAAAGTGCGATTACGGCAAAAAGTTGATACAAACGATTTGTAGACCTCTTCCATAAATAAAATGGAAACAGTAAAATAATGCTAAGAAAAAGTGGACCTAAAATCAAACCGAAGTATGAAAAATTCAAATACCATGCAGTGATATAATTAATTGTAAAACCCTGACCATCTTTGAATTTCATCTCTTGAGCATAGTAAGAATACGCATCTAATGGTCTTGTTTTTACTGCCGTCGAAGGAACAAATGAATACAATAAATTCTTAAAGCTAAAACCGATTTTTGGTTTAACATTTTTAGATAAAACACCATACATTGAAAAATGCCCAGCAAACAATTCGTTACTGAAAATCATGTTGGTCAGCGTAAGTGTCACTTTCGTAAAAAAAGAAATGTTTTGGTAAGCCATCGAAATATGACTATTGGCAATTTTCAACTTTTTATGATCTATTAAAACATAACTTGGGTGCACATTCAGCTGCTCGATTAAAGCATTCTTATTGATTACGACTGTATCAAACTTCAAATATAGGGTGGTATCCTTTAAGGCATTTGCAGCAATAATTTTAGCTGAAATTTGTGGAGATTTATGGGCGACGAATGTTCTATCACTTGAGAACAAGACTGCTTCTTTCATTTTTTCTTTGGAAGAAAGTGCGGTTGTCAATCCAGTTTTTGATGCAATTACAGGCATCAAACTCCTGATTGGATCGTTTAACATCAGTATAAAAAACCAAACAAAAATTACTGAAAAGTATAATTTTAAGTTGGCTCGAATACTTCGGAATGGATAGGACATTAAAATCAAAACCAAAATACCTCCAAAAAAAGTTTCATGACGAGAACCAATGATTACTAGATATAAATTACAAATTGCGAAAACAGACCAAAAGAAAAATCTAGGTTTCTGAATTTGTAGAGATTCATTTCTTTGCTTCAAGAACAAGCCGATGTAAATAAACAAACTTACAATCATAATCCAGCAGGCATATTGATGCATCGTGTATCCTTTTATTGGAGCTGAACGAATATTTATATAAACAGATTCATTTAGTAAAAGTGAATAGATAATAACATCTTTAACTATCCAAATTGAAAAGCAAAGAAAAATTAAAGCAGTAAAGATGAATACTGTAGGTTGAAGAAATAAAGGTTCTCTTTTTTGATTGTTTTTCGGGAATTTCTTCAATTGAATTAATCCAATCCAAATGAAAACTTGAAAAACAATAATGAAAATGCCGTACATCCAAATGGCTTGAAGATAAACACCATCAAATTTTACGTAAAACATTTTCTCAAGTAAATAATAATATTGCAGACCTATCTTTTTTCCAAAATGAGTCAGACTATCAAAACTAAACAACCAACTTCCCGCCAACGACCAGAAATAAAAAATAGCTGTAAAAATCGGAAAAACGATATTTTTCTCGACCTTCCAAATCTTGGTTTGAATCCAAAAAATGACGATTGTAATCAGAAGAACTGAAAATAAAATACTCATTTAATTTCTTTTAGGGTGTAGTATGTTTTGATAAATGTAAGCAATCCAAGTAAATTTACTGAAATCACAAAGTAATATAAATAAGATTGAATCGAAACCTCATTTGAATAGCCATAAAGGATTAATCCAATATAGACTGACAAAGCAATAATTAAATTGGTTGCATTTTTTGCTTTTACATGTATGGCATCTAAAAAACTGCGCAAAACTATATACAAAACGTATCCAAAACTTCCCAATAAAACAACTTTTGCAATTTCAAAAATCTCACTTCGATGATTTGAACCAAGCAAAAGATTCAAAACAAAATCATGGAAAAAATAAAAAAGCGCATACCCTATCATTGTCAAAAACAAGCTGATTACAACAAAAACATAAAATCGTTTTTTGATAAGATCAATTCTTTTCTCTGCCAAAAAACTTGCAATTTCTGGTAAGAGCACCAAACTCAAAGGGCCAAATGCTGCTCCAACCAAATTAAAGAGGGTAATTGAATAAGCTACATCTCCGCCAATCAAAACATTTTTTTGCAAAGAAAGTACTATGTAAGTTGGAAAAGTAAGTAATGCAAGCAGTGCAAAATCGCCTAAAACCCTTGGTAATCCATATTTCAACATCAAAATAGAATCTTCTTTACATGATTTTATCTCAATCCTGATTTTGTGCTTAAGGAATATTAATAAAATAAAAACCAGACAATTGAACATAAGAAATATACTATTTATGTACAAAAGTAGTTTCACATCTTGTGTATAAAATAAAATCAAAACTGGTAAAATCCCAATGTTTAACAATTGAATTAAGTTGGAAAAATAGACTTCCTTTTTGCCTCTCAAAAATCCATATAAAATGGCATGAAAACCGTATCCAACAAGCAATAAAGCCATTGGTAAAATATATGAATAGTATTTTTCATTTCCGAAAAACAAATGGGAAAACACAGTACTACCTAAAGTTAAAACAATCACAAACAAAATGCTAACAATAGACATTAAAAATAAACTCGCAGGTAAAAAAGAATTTCTTTGTGGATATATACTTACATATCGTGGAACGGCAACTCCCAAACCTATCATCAAAAGCGGTTGCAAAAAAGAAATATTTCTTCGCGACAAAGTATATTCACTGAAACCAACTTCTGTCATTTTTTCATTTGCAATTCTAAAAATAATAAATCCCAAGAGAAGAATTAGAAATTCAATTCCAAATGTTACAAAGTAATTTTTATATTTCGTTAAAAAACTCAAAGAAAAAATATCAGTTAAAATAAACAAAAAGAATCTATTAGAAAATAAAATTCTGCTTCAAAAATAGTAAAATATCTGTATGCTTAACACTAAAAACAGCCATTTGACAATCCTTATTCACGTTATTGATTAATTCTATTGTTTTTGGCTACAACTAACATCCAAACTAAAACAATGAGCAGAAAAATAGATTGTGAAATACTTAGGAGTCTCAAAATTTCATAAAAACTAAAATGCATTGAACCAATGTATGGCAACGAAACCACAAAAATTAAACTTAAAGTTCCCAATACATTAATCCAAAAAAATGATTTTTGTCTTTTCATCACAATTGCGATGTATGAAATGGGGGAAGCCAAAAAATTCATCATCAGCCAGGGAACCATAATAGTTGCCATTTCGCCAGACTGCGCCCATTTTGCACCAAAAACAAAGGCAAAAAGCTCTTTTCCCCAAATTCCTATGATTGAAAATGGAACGATACTCAAGGCTGCTAAAATCAATACAACCTTTCCTGCCAAAGGAAAAATGCTCTTGTTTTGATGAATCAAATCCGTGCATTGACGGAAAAATACCTGACCAATGGCAGATCCAATAAAAATGATAGGTAGCTTCAACATTCTGAAGGCATGATCATAAGAACCGTATTCAATTTTTCCATACAAATTCCATATGATACTAACCATCAATAAATCGCGCGCCAGATCAACAAAAACATGAGGTAAATTATACTTAATTAAATCTGAATTTTTTCCAATTAATGCCTTGGTTCTTTTAGAATTATATTTTAAAATCGATGATTTCTTGTTCCTTTTGAAATCCAAAAAATAGGCAATACTTGATAATAAATAACCAATAATGGTAGCACCAATTAAGAACAAAAAATTATGACTTAGAAAACCAAATAACACCTTTAGCACATTGGTAACCATGGATAAAGCCAAAGCAGAACGGGCAATCACTTTGAATTTTTCTTTCCGCAATGCCCAACTATTTCCCTGATTGTAAAAAGCCATTAAGAATATTCCAATTGGAAGACTCAATAAAAAGAAGAGATCATTGGTCGATGAAAAGTCAACCCAAGAATAAATCCCCAATATGGCCAATGCAATCAATGAAAGTACTATCGAAAAACGCATTGAAAAACGATAGATTCCAAAAGCGTGATGGTCTTCTTTTTCCAAAGGAAATGCCAATTCTAAACGAACAGTCGCCAAAGCGGCACCTAAAGTAGTAATTCGCAAAAACAAACCAAGGTAAGCCGATTCAGCAGGACCAAATTGACGCGTAATTATCGGAGACAACAGGTATGTGACTACTTGCGCCAACACAGTTCCTGTGAATAGAACTGCAACTGATTTTACGAATGAATTTGACTTTAACATTGCGAATGAAAAATGAATTCAAAAAAAAGACCCTGAAATTTCAGAGCCTTTTAAAATATTTATTTGGCGTAATTCACAGATCGTTTTTCCCGAATCACTGTCACTTTCACCTGACCTGGATAAGTCATTTCAGTTTGAATTCTTTGAGATATCGCAAAAGATAATTCATCTGCTTTTAAGTCGGTAACCTTTTCACTTTCAACCAAGACACGCAGTTCACGACCAGCTTGGATTGCATAGGCACTTTGAACTCCATCATAAGAAAGAGCCAATGTTTCTAATTCTTTGATACGTTTAATGTAAGATTCAACGATTTCACGGCGTGCTCCTGGTCTTGCACCAGAAATGGCATCACATACTTGTACAATTGGAGAAATCAAAGTAGTCATTTCTACTTCGTCGTGGTGAGCACCAATGGCATTGCAAACATCTGGTTTTTCACCATATTTTTCAGCCAATTTCATACCCAAGATTGCGTGTGGCAATTCTGGCTCATCGTCTGGAACTTTTCCAATATCATGTAAAAGTCCTGCTCTTTTAGCCAACTTAACATTCAATCCTAATTCAGCAGCCATTACCGCACATAAATTAGCCACTTCACGGGAGTGTTGTAATAAATTTTGTCCATAAGAAGAACGGTATTTCATTCTACCGACCATTCTTGTCAATTCAGGATGTAATCCATGAATTCCTAAATCGATACAAGTACGACGACCAGTTTCAGCGATTTCCTCTTCCAATGATTTTTTGGTTTTTGCAACCACTTCCTCGATTCTAGCGGGGTGAATACGTCCATCAGAAACCAATTGGTGCAAAGACAAACGAGCGATTTCACGTCTTACAGGATCAAAACAAGATAAAATAATTGCTTCAGGTGTATCGTCCACAATAATCTCAACACCTGTTGCAGCTTCAATGGCGCGAATATTTCTTCCTTCACGACCAATGATTCTTCCTTTCACTTCATCAGATTCGATATTGAAAACAGAAACTGCATTCTCAACCGCTTGCTCAGTTGCCACACGTTGAATTGTTTGAATAACAATTTTTCGTGCTTCTTTATTCGCATTCAATTTTGCTTCTTCCGTAATTTCTTTGATGTGGATCATCGCACCTGTCCTAGCTTCGTCTTTCAAAGCTTCCATGATGTGATTTTTAGCCTCTTCAACAGACATTCCACTGATTTTAGATAATTCAGCAACTCTTTTTTGTTGAATTTTATCTAATTCTTGATTTTTGATTTCAATTGCAGTGTGTTTTTGATCGATTTCGCTTTGAATTTTTTCCAAATCTTTCTCTTTACGCGTCACCTCCTCCATTTTTTGAGAAAGTGTTTTTTCTTTTGCCTTTGCGCGGTCTTCAGAAGATTGCATCTTGCGCTCACGATCTTTCATGGCGGTTTCATGCTCTTCTTTCAATTTCATAAACTTCTCTTTAGCAGAAAGGATTTTTTCCTTTTTCATCGCTTCACCTTCATTCTCTGCATCTTTTAAGATTTGCTCTTTTCGCTTCTTAAGAATCACATTTTGAACAAAGAACGCCAATCCACCTCCTCCAAGGATGCCGACTAAAATTCCTAATAAAATATTTGTATTCATATTTGTTTAAAATAAAAATCCCACCCATTACAATCCATTTGAATCACAATAGCGTGGGAAACGTTAAAAATAATTGACCTATTTCAGCTTTTCAATCTCCAGCAACAATTCTCCTAATGAATTTTCAATCTCCGTATAATCAGGCTTTTCCTGAGCTACAGAAGTTGCATTTCCAGATTTTGTGGCCAACTGTAAAGCTGTCATTGCCAATAAGTCTTGCATATCTTTTACCGCATAGTTGTCTTGCAATAACTTAATGGCTCTATTAATATCTGATGCTGCTTTTTGTACTTTCACTTCCTCACCCGCTTGAACATTCAATGGATAAGTCCTTCCAGCTACAACAACTTTTATAGATAATTTACTCATTTGTTATTGTTTTAATTGACTAATGCAGTGATCTATTTCCCTCACCAATTCGTCAATCTCATTGTCTTTGTCTATTAAAACAGCAGATTTTTGAGATTCTAATTGTTCATTTAACTGAATCAATTGATTTTGCAAATATTGATTATTCTCTTCCAATTGAAAAATTTGCGCTTGATTGGCGCTAATCAGCATCTTTGATTGTCCTAATTCAGTTTCTAAAACGGTGTTTTTCTCACGCTCAGCAAGCAATTGCTTGTGTAAATCTTGAAATTTACTTTGAATCTGTTGGACAATACTTGAAATCTGCTCTGTCATTGCATTCAGCTTTCTACAAATTTAGTATTGTATTCTGTATTTTCAATGCTTTTTGTCGATACTTGTTAACATTTCATCTATTGAAAAACTAATCTAATCATCAAACTATTGATTTATTGAGTATTACAACAAACGATAATTTTACTAAAAATTTCATTTTGACTTCACATCACTTGAAATCAAAAAAATTCCCTTACACATCTTTCATTAAAAATAGTTCAAAAAAAAAGCTTTCGTAATGAAAGCTTGTAAAGAGTTTATGCCTGAGTAGTCGGAGGTCCAAACTTCATTGGAGGTGTTCCTGGCATATCTTGATCGTTAATCACACCCATTGATTGCTCATATTTTTGAACATTTTCAATCAAAGCCAACATCAATCTTTTGGCATTTTGTGGTGTCATCACAATTCTTGATTTCACTTTTGCTTTTGGCATACCTGGCAACATTTGAACGAAATCACAAACAAATTCAGCTTGTGAATGTGTAATGATTGCAAGATTAGAATAAATTCCACCTGCAACTTCTTCCGTTAATTCAATGTTGATTTGATTTTCGTTATTCTTTTCCATAATTTTCTGGTAAAAAAAACGGGACTAAAATCTCTAGTCCCGTTTGATTGATAAATTATTTTGCAGATACTTCTTCGAGTGCTTCTTTGTTAGCAACAATCATTTTTTGGAATTTTCTGATTCCCGTTCCTGCTGGAATTAAATGTCCAACAATTACGTTTTCTTTCAATCCCATCAAGTGATCCTCTTTTCCAGAAATAGCTGCTTCGTTTAACACTTTCGTAGTTTCTTGGAACGATGCCGCAGAAATGAACGATTGTGTTTGCAAAGATGCTCTTGTAATACCTTGTAATAATGGTGTTGATGTTGCTGGAACTGCATCACGCGCTTCAACCAATTGTTTGTCAGCTCTTTTCAATTGAGAATTTTCATCTCTCAACTTACGTGCTGAAATAATTTGACCTGGGCGTAATTCTGTAGATTCTCCTGCATCGATTACTACTTTCATTCCAAAAATAGCATCGTTCTCTTCCATCACATCCGCTTTGTGTACAGACTGTCCTTCAAGGAATCTTGTATCACCAGCATCAACGATTTCAGTTTTCAACATCATTTGACGTACAATTACTTCAAAGTGTTTGTCATTAATTTTTACCCCTTGTAAACGGTAAACCTCTTGAATTTCGTTCACAATGTACTCTTGTACTTTGGTTGGACCTTCAATGTTCAAGATATCATTTGGAGTTACGGCACCATCAGACAATGGTTGACCAGCTCTAACGAAGTCATTTTCTTGAACCAAGATATGTTTAGACAATGGAACTAAATATTTACGAACCTCACCTGTTTTAGAAGTGATTTGGATCTCACGGTTACCTCTTTTGATTTTTCCGTATTCTGCAATACCATCAATTTCAGAAACAACCGCAGGATTTGAAGGATTACGTGCTTCGAAAAGCTCTGTTACCCTTGGTAAACCACCTGTGATATCCCCCGTTTTACCAGAAACACGTGGAATTTTAACCAATACCATACCTGCTTCAACTTTATCACCTTCATTTACAGAAATGTGTGAATCAACTGGTAAACTGTACTCTCTTAAAACTTCTTTTGTTTTCGGATCAATTACGTGAATTGCCGGGTTTTTCTTTTTATCTTTTGTTTCAGTAATTACTTTTTCAGTAAATCCTGTTTGCTCATCCACCTCTTGGCGGTAAGTAATACCTTCAATTACAGAGTCAAAAACGATTTTACCAGCAACTTCTGAAATGATTACCGCATTGTAAGGGTCCCATTTAACAATAACATCACCTTTTTTGATTTTGATATTGTTTTGAACCATCAATTCAGAACCGTAAGGAATATTTGCCGTCATTAAGACAATTCCTGTTTTCTCGTCAGTAATTTTTACTTCAGCTGAACGACCAACAACAACTTCTTTCGTTCCCTCAGGAGTTTTCATTATGATCGTACGCAACTCTTCGATTTCCATTTTACCTGAAGCTTTTGCTTTCAAGTCAGAAATATCTGTAGTATTCGATGCTGTACCCCCAACGTGGAATGTACGTAAAGTCAACTGCGTACCTGGCTCACCAATTGATTGAGCTGCAATAACTCCAACTGTATCACCTTCTTGAGCGATTCTATGCGTAGAAAGATTTCGTCCATAACATTTAGAACAAACTCCTCTTCTCATCTCACAAGTCAATACTGAACGAATTTCAACTTCATCAATTCCTGCTTTTTCAATTTCCTCAGCAACTGATTCTGAAATCAATTCTCCAGCTTGAACAATGATGTTTTCAGTTTCAGGATAGAAAATATCATGAACAGAAGTTCTACCTAAAATACGATCGTACAATGGTTCAACTACTTCATCATTTTTCTTCAATGCTGTTGCAACCAAACCTCTCAATGTACCACAATCTGTTTGATTAATGATTACATCTTGAGATACATCCACCAAACGACGAGTTAAGTAACCAGCATCCGCAGTTTTCAAAGCGGTATCGGCCAAACCTTTACGTGCACCGTGAGTTGAAATAAAGTACTCTAAAATCGAAAGACCTTCTTTAAAGTTAGAAAGAATTGGATTCTCAATAATCTCTTGTGCAGAAGCACCTGATTTTTGTGGTTTCGCCATCAATCCACGCATTCCAGATAACTGACGGATTTGTTCTTTAGATCCACGAGCTCCAGAATCAAACATCATATAAATTGAGTTGAATCCTTGGTTGTCATTTTTCAATTGATCCATCAATGTATTTGTCAAACGCGAGTTAGTATGCGTCCAAATATCAATGATTTGGTTATATCTTTCATTGTTTGTGATAAGACCCATGTTGTAGTTCATCATCACATCTTTCACTTCAGCTTCAGCTTTAGAAACCAAGATTTCTTTTTCCTTAGGAATGATAATATCATCTAGGTTGAAAGACAATCCACCTTTGAAGGCCATGTGGTAACCCAATTCTTTGATATCATCCAAGAATTGAGCTGTACGTGCTGTACCAGAAATTTTCAATACATTTCCGATAATATCACGCAATGCTTTTTTAGTCAATACATCGTTTACGAAACCAACTTCTCTTGGAACGTGCTCATTAAATAAAACACGACCACAAGTTGTTTCGATCATCATCAACGTTGGAACACCGTCTTTCAAATCGTAAGATTTTACTTTAATTGGTGCATGTAATTCTAATTTTCCTTCGTTGTGTGCAATAATTACTTCCTCTGGAGAGTAGAAAATTCCACCTTCACCAATCACTTTTCTTTCTGGAGTGGACGTTCTACCTTTGGTAATGTAGTACAATCCAAGCACCATATCTTGAGAAGGTACCGCAATTGGAGCACCATTCGCAGGATTCAAAATATTGTGTGAAGCAAGCATTAACAATTGAGCTTCCAAGATTGCAGCATTACCTAACGGTAAGTGGACTGCCATTTGGTCACCATCAAAATCGGCGTTGAAGGCTGTTGTTACCAACGGGTGCAAACGAATTGCTTTTCCTTCAATTAATTTTGGTTGGAATGCCTGAATACCAAGTCTGTGCAAAGTTGGGGCACGGTTCAAAAGAACTGGATGTCCTTTCAAGATGCTTTCCAAAATATCCCAAACTACTGGTTCTTTGCGGTCAACGATTTTCTTCGCAGATTTAACAGTTTTCACAATTCCACGTTCGATCATTTTACGAATGATAAACGGTTTGTAAAGTTCTGCTGCCATGTCTTTTGGCAAACCACACTCATGTAGTTTCAAATCTGGTCCAACAACAATTACCGAACGTGCTGAATAATCCACACGTTTACCCAATAAGTTTTGACGGAAACGACCTTGTTTACCTTTCAATGAATCAGAAAGAGATTTCAAAGGGCGATTTGATTCTGTTTTTACCGCTGAAGATTTACGAGAGTTATCGAACAATGAATCAACAGATTCTTGCAACATACGTTTTTCGTTACGCAAGATAACTTCTGGCGCTTTGATTTCGATCAATCTTTTCAAACGGTTGTTACGGATAATTACACGTCTGTACAAGTCATTCAAATCCGAAGTTGCGAATCTACCTCCATCCAATGGAACTAAAGGACGCAATTCTGGTGGAATAACTGGAACAACTTTAACAATCATCCATTCAGGTCTATTGTCGATACGCGTTTGAGATTCACGCATAGCTTCAACCACCTGCAATCTTTTCAATGCTTCATTTTTACGTTGTACAGAAGTTTCTGTATTCGCTTTGTGACGCAAATCGTAAGACATTTCGTTCAAATCCAATCTTTTCAACAAATCATGTAATGCATCCGCACCCATTTTTGCGATAAATTTATTTGGATCTGTATCTTCTAAATATTGGTTTTCTTTTGGAAGTGTATCCAAAATATCCAAATATTCTTCTTCTGTCAAGAAGTCCAAATATTTCAAAGAAGAACCATCACCTTGAGTAGCTATTCCTGACTGAATCACGACATAACGCTCATAATAAATGATTTGATCTAATTTCTTTGTTGGAAGACCTAATAAATATCCAATTTTGTTTGGCAAAGAACGGAAATACCAAATGTGCGCAACTGGAACCACCAATGAAATGTGTCCCATACGCTCACGACGTACTTTTTTCTCTGTTACTTCAACACCACAACGGTCACAAACGATTCCTTTGTAACGGATCCTTTTGTATTTACCACAGTGGCATTCGTAATCCTTAACAGGACCGAAGATTCTTTCACAGAACAAACCATCTCTTTCTGGTTTGTAAGTTCTGTAATTTATTGTTTCTGGTTTCAACACTTCACCACTCGACTGCTCCAGAATAATTTCTGGAGAAGCCAATGAGATGGTAATTTTGTTAAAACTACTTTGTTTTTTTGGTGTTTCTTTTCTGTAAGCCATTATACATGCTTGTTTTCAAATTCAACAACTCGACACCGCGCCAGCAGCACCGTTGGTAATTAATCCATCGAAACGTTCAGTCCTAGACCTCTAAGCTCGTGCAACAATACGTTGAAAGATTCTGGAATTCCTGGTTCAGGAATATTGTCACCTTTCACAATTGCTTCATAAGCTTTAGCACGACCCATTACGTCATCCGATTTAACAGTAAGGATTTCTTGGAGAATATTGGCAGCACCAAATGCTTCAAGAGCCCAAACCTCCATCTCTCCAAAACGCTGACCTCCGAATTGAGCTTTACCACCCAATGGTTGTTGCGTAATCAATGAGTATGGTCCTATTGAACGTGCATGCATCTTATCATCAACCATGTGCGATAATTTCAACATGTAAATCACTCCAACAGTTGCAGTTTGGTGGAATCTATCTCCCGTTCCTCCGTCATACAAGTAAGTTTTACCTGAACGTGGAACGCCTGCTTTAGCTGTCCATTCATCAATTTCCAAAGGAGTTGCTCCGTCAAAAATTGGTGTAGCAAACTTAATCCCTAATTTTTCTCCTGCCCAACCAAGAACAGTTTCATAAATTTGACCTAAGTTCATACGAGAAGGTACACCTAATGGATTTAAAACGATATCTACTGGTGTTCCATCTGCTAAGAAAGGCATATCTTCAGCACGAACGATGTTCGCAACGATTCCTTTGTTACCATGACGACCAGCCATTTTATCACCAACTTTCAATTTACGTTTCTTAGCAACATACACTTTTGCCATTTTCACGATTCCAGCAGGTAAATCATCACCTACAGAAATGTGGAATTTCTTGCGTTTGTATGTTCCTAATAAATCGTTAGCTTTAATATTAAAGTTGTGAATTACACGTCCAACCAAAGCATTCAAATCTGCTTCTGCTGTCCAATTTGTAGGATTCACGATAGAGTAATCAATAGCTAATAAATTCTTTTGAACGAATTTAGTTCCCTTTTTGATGATCTCTTCTTTAAAATTATTGAAAACACCCGCTGATTTAGTTTCTCCTAAAATTTGAAGTAACTTTTCAATCAACTTATCTTTCAATACAGCCAAATCTTTATCAAAATCAGAATCCAATGATTCTAAGATTGGTTTATCTTGAGCTTTAGATTTTCTATCTTTAATTGACCTTGAGAATAATTTTTTCTCAACAACAACTCCTCTCAATGATGGACCAGCTTTCAAAGACGCATCTTTTACATCGCCAGCTTTATCACCAAAGATAGCTCTCAATAATTTCTCTTCTGGAGAAGGATCGGTTTCACCTTTTGGAGTGATTTTACCAATAAGGATATCACCTTCTTTGATTTCAGCACCAATACGAATCAAACCATTTTCATCCAAATCTTTAGTTGCTTCTTCACTAACATTAGGAATATCTGAAGTTAATTCTTCCATTCCACGTTTAGTATCGCGAACCTCTAAAGTATATTCATCAATGTGAATAGATGTAAAAATATCATCACGAACAACACGCTCAGAAATTACAATCGCATCCTCAAAGTTGTAACCTTTCCATGGCATGAAAGCCACTTTCAAGTTTTGACCTAAAGCCAATTCACCTGCTTGAGTTGCATAACCTTCACATAGAACTTGACCTTTCTCAACTTTATCACCTTTCTTAACAATTGGTTTCAAGTTGATAGTCGTACTTTGATTCGTTTTTTGGAATTTAGTTAATGTGTAACGAGTCAATTCGCTATCGAAACTAACTAATTTATCATCTTCATTCCAATCGTATCTAATTGCAATTTCATTTGCATCCACGTATTCTACAACACCATTACCCTCAGCGTTTATTAAAACACGAGAATCACGTGCAACCAATCTTTCGATACCAGTACCAACGATTGGAGAATGTGGTTTCAACAAAGGAACCGCTTGACGTTGCATGTTTGATCCCATCAAGGCACGGTTTGCATCATCATGTTCCAAGAAAGGAATAGAAGAAGCCGCGATTGAAGCAATTTGATTTGCTCCAACATCCATCAAGTGCAAGTTTTTAGGATCAACCACCGGGAAATCACCTTCGAAACGAGCTTTTACCAAGTTTGTTCCAAAGTTTCCTTTGTCATCTAATTTTGCATTCGCTTGAGCGATCATTTTTGCGTCTTCTTCTTCAGCAGTTAAATAAACTGGCTCATCTTGAACTTGAACGATACCGTCAATTACTGAACGGTAAGGCGTTTCAATAAAACCTAATTTATTCACTTTTGCAAATACACAAAGTGAAGAAATAAGACCAATGTTTGGACCTTCAGGAGTTTCAATTGTACACAAACGACCGTAGTGCGTGTAGTGAACGTCACGAACCTCAAATCCAGCTCTTTCACGGGAAAGTCCACCAGGCCCTAGCGCTGACAAACGACGTTTGTGCGTTACTTCAGACAATGGATTCGTTTGATCCATGAATTGAGAAAGCTGATTGGTTCCAAAGAATGAGTTGATTACAGAAGACAAAGTCTTTGCGTTAATCAAGTCAATAGGAGTAAAGACCTCATTATCACGAACGTTCATACGCTCACGAATTGTTCTAGCCATACGTGCCAAACCTACGCCAAATTGCGCATAAAGTTGTTCACCTACAGTTCTAACACGACGATTAGATAAGTGGTCAATATCATCAACATCTGCTTTTGAGTTAATCAACTCAATCAAATACTTAATGATACAGATAATATCGTTTTTAGTCAATACACGAGAAGTCTCAGTATCTTCTAATTGAAGTTTCTTATTTAAACGGAAACGACCAACTTCACCAAGATCATATCGAGTATCAGAGAAAAATAATTTTTCAAAAACATTTTTCGCTGTTTCGTAATCTGGTGGTTCAGCGTTACGCAATTGACGGTAAATGTGTTCAACAGCTTCTTTTTCAGAATTTGAAGTATCTTTTTGAAGCGTATTGTAAATGATAGTATAATCCGCAGTATTTACATCTTCTTTATGAAGAATTACTGTTTTAACACCAGCATCTAAAATCAAATCAACGTGTGCATCCTCGATGACAGTCTCACGATCCATTAATACTTCGTTACGCTCAATTGATACAACTTCACCTGTATCTTCATCTACAAAATCTTCCACCCATGTTTTCAAAACACGAGCAGCAAGTTTTCTACCGATCAATTTTTTCAAATTAACTTTCGTAGCTTTCACTTCGTCAGCTAATCCGAATATCTCTAGAATATCTTTATCAGTTTCATATCCAATCGCACGGAAAAGAGTAGTAACAGGTAACTTTTTCTTACGATCGATATAAGCATACATCACATTATTAATGTCTGTTGCAAACTCAATCCAAGATCCTTTGAAAGGAATTACTCTTGCAGAATACAATTTTGTACCATTGGCGTGACGGCTTTGTCCGAAGAAAACTCCCGGAGAACGGTGCAATTGAGAAACAATAACACGTTCAGCACCATTCACTACAAACGACCCTTTGGGAGTCATATAAGGAATTGTACCTAAATACACATCTTGAACGATTGTTTCGAAATCTTCGTGTTCAGGATCTGTACAATACAATTTTAGTTTAGCTTTCAGTGGAACACTGTAAGTTAAACCTCTTTCGATACACTCTTCAATTGTGTAACGAGGTGGATCAATGAAGTAGTCTAAGAATTCCAATACGAACTGATTTCTTGTATCAGTAATTGGGAAGTTCTCAGAGAATACTTTAAATAATCCTTCACTGTCTCTATTTTCAGGAGTAGTTTCTAACTGAAAAAACTCTTGGAAAGACTTAAGTTGAATATCCAAGAAATCTGGGTATTCAAATTGATTTTTGCTTGATGCAAAATTGACTCTTGTCGCTATATTGCTTGATGTTGCCAAGGCTAAAAGATTTAATTCAAAAAAATGACTTTTATGCACTTAATATAAATAAACAGGAATAGGCATCCCGACATTTCGTCGGGACACCTTTCCTGATTATAAAGTAGAAATATTATTTAACTTCAACTTCAGCACCTGCCTCAACAAGGGCAGCTTTAAGTGCTTCAGCTTCGTCTTTAGAAATACCCTCTTTCAAAGTTGAAGGAGCAGCATCTACTAAGTCTTTAGATTCTTTCAAACCATTACCAGTTAATTCTTTTACAAGTTTAACTACTGCAAGTTTGTTTGGTCCTCCAGCTTTCAAGATTACATCGAACTCAGTTTTTTCTTCAACTGCAGCACCTGCATCAGCACCACCACCAGCTACCATTACTGCAGCAGCAGCAGCAGGCTCGATACCGTACTCATCCTTAAGGATAGTTGCCAATTCATTTACTTCTTTAACTGTAAGGTTTACTAGCGTTTCCGCGATTTGCTTTAAATCAGCCATTTTTGTTTATTTTAAAAAATGATTTTACAATAATTTATTTGTTGGAAGTTATTAAGCTCTTTCCTCGAGCGTTTTAAGAATTCCAGCGATTTTACCACCCTGACCTTTAAGTGCAGAGATAACATTTTTCGCAGGACTTTGAAGCAATCCAATGATTTCTCCAACCAATTCCTCTTTGCTTTTCAATGAAACTAGAGTATCAAGTTGTTCATCACCGATGAAAATTGCCTCGTCAATGAATGCTCCTTTAAGAATTGGTTTTGCACTTTTCTTACGGAAATCCTTGATGATTTTTGCAGGTAAATTACCTACTTCTGAAAACATGATAGATGTTGGTCCAGCCAAAACTTCTTGCAATTGACCGTAATCTTTTCCTTCAACTTGATTCATTGCTTTAGAAAGTAATGTGTTTTTCACAACTTTCAAGCGAATATTTGATTGAAAACATCTTCTTCTCAATTGATTGATTGTTTCCACAGTCAATTCTGAAGTGTCGGCTAGGTAAAAAACACCTGCCGTGGATAATTCTGCTGCTAATTCATCTATGTACTGAGCTTTTTGTTCTTTTGTCATAATTACTAAGTTTTTAAGCTACCACAGATTTAGCATCAATGTTAATACTTGGACTCATCGTTGAACTGATAAATACACTTTTGATGTATGTACCTTTTGCAGCAGATGGTTTCAATTTATTCAAAGCACTGATTAATTCCATTGCATTCTCTTTCAATTTAGCTCCTTCGAAACTAGCTTTTCCGATTGCAGTATGGATATTTCCGTACTTGTCTACTTTGAAATCAATTTTACCTGCTTTCACTTCTTCAACTGCTTTACCAACTTCCATTGTTACAGTTCCAGTTTTCGGATTAGGCATTAAACTTCTAGGTCCTAGAATTCTACCTAATGCTCCAACTTTACCCATAACAGATGGCATTGTGATAATCACGTCGATGTCAGTCCAACCTCCTTTGATTTTCTCAATGTATTCGTCTAATCCAACGTATTCAGCACCTGCTGCAATTGCTTCAGCTTCCTTGTCAGGAGTACAAAGTACAAGTACTTTAACATCCTTTCCAGTTCCGTGAGGCAAAGCTACAGTACCACGTACCATTTGATTAGCTTTACGAGGATCAACTCCTAATCTTACACTGATATCAACAGAAGCATCGAATTTTGTTGTTGTGATGTTTTTCACCAAATCACATGCCTCACCCAAGGTGTAAGCTTTCACTAAATCATATTTAGCAAGAACTTCTTTTCTCTTTTTAGATACTCTACCCATGACTCAACAGTTATTTAGTTTTTGGTGCTTCACCACCTCTAACAGTTACACCCATACTTCTTGCCGTTCCTGCAATCATAGTCATTGCTGCGTCAATTGTAAAACAATTTAAATCAGCCATTTTGTCCTCTGCGATTGCTTTTACCTGATCCCAATTCATAGAACCTACCTTCGTTTTGTTAGGCATTGCAGAACCTTTTTTAAGTTTTGCTTGTTCCATGATTTGAATCGCGGCTGGAGGCGTTTTGATAACGAAATCAAAAGATTTATCACTGTAAACAGTGATTACACATGGCAAAACCTTTCCTGGCTTATCCTGCGTTCTAGCGTTGTACTGCTTGCAGAATTCCATAATGTTGACCCCTTTTGCACCTAGTGCAGGACCAACTGGAGGAGCTGGATTGGCTGCGCCACCTTTGATCTGTAATTTGATCAATGCTGCTACTTCTTTAGCCATTTATTTATAATTTGTGCAGTCAATCATGGACGTCCAACGGGAAGCTTTATGACGTGTACCCACTCCTGCGGTTAATATACAATTTAAACTTCTTTCTCAACTTGCATATAGCTCAGCTCTAGAAGATTTTTTCTTCCAAAGATTTTCACCATAACTTTGAGTTTTTTCTTTTCTTCATTGATTTCATCAATAACTCCACTGAAGTTATTAAATGGTCCATCAATAACCTTAACTGGTTCACCAACAACAAAAGGAATTTTCATTTCTTCCTCTGTACTTGTTAATTCATCTACTTTCCCAAGGATTCTATTCACTTCTGATAATCTCATTGGAACAGGATCACCACCTTTTTCAGTACCCAAGAAACCAATAACATTTGGAATTCCTTTGATCACGTGTTGAACTTCTCCAACCAAAGCAGCTTCAATCAAGACATAACCAGGAAGATATGCTTTTTCCTTGCTGATTTTCTTTCCATTTCTTATTTGGAAAACTTTTTCAGTTGGGATTAGCACTTGGTCAACATAATCAGTAAGTTTCAATCGAGAGATTTCAAGGTCAAGATATTCTTTTACTTTTTTCTCTTTTCCACTTACGGATCTAACGACGTACCATCTTTTTTTAATATCTCCCATTACGCTTAATTAAACATATTGTAAATAAAACCTAATGCTCCTCTCCAAAAAGATTTGTCGCTAGCTGAAATTCCAAAAAGGAAATCCATTACAAAAACCAAAAGCGCAAAAATCACGGAAGCAACAACCACAATAATGGTGTTGCTCTGCAATTCTTTCCAGGTTGGCCACGTTACATTGTGAACCATTTCGTTGACAGTTTCGTCAATATAATTTTTAATTTTCGACACTTTTCTCAGTATTTGCGCGGGCGGTAAGATTCGAACTCACGACCAATGGTTTTGGAGACCACTACTCTACCAGCTGAGCTACACCCGCGTAAAAAGGGGAGCGAACTCCCCTTTAAAATTATATAATCGGTGCTTATTAAGCGATGATTTCAGTAACTTGTCCAGCTCCTACTGTTCTACCACCCTCACGGATAGCGAAACGTAAACCTTTATCCATTGCTACTGGTACGATCAATTTAACATTGATTGTTACGTTATCACCTGGCATAACCATCTCACGACCATCAGTCATAAAGATTTCACCAGTAACGTCAGTTGTACGGAAATAGAACTGAGGACGGTATTTGTTGTGGAATGGTGTGTGACGACCACCTTCTTCTTTTTTCAAAACATAAATCTCAGCTTTGAAATCAGTGTGTGGTGTAGTTGAACCTGGTTTCGCGATAACCATTCCTCTTTTGATTTGAGACTTTTCAATACCTCTTAACAAAAGACCAACGTTGTCACCAGCTTCACCTCTATCTAAGATTTTACGGAACATTTCAACACCTGTTACAGTAGAAGATAATTTAACATCACCCATACCTAAGATATCTACAGCTTCACCAGAGTTGATTACACCTGTTTCGATACGTCCTGTAGCTACAGTACCACGACCAGTAATTGTAAATACGTCTTCAACTGGCATCAAGAATGGTTTATCAACATCACGTGGAGGAAGTTCGATATAAGTATCAACTGCATCCATCAATTCGTCAATTTTAGCAACCCATTGCTCTTCTCCGTTCAATGCACCTAATGCAGAACCTTGAATTACTGGAGCGTTATCACCATCATAATTGTAGAAAGACAACAACTCACGGATTTCCATTTCAACCAATTCCAATAATTCTGGATCGTCAACCATGTCCACTTTGTTCATGAAAACAACCATTCTTGGAACACCAACTTGGCGACCTAAAAGGATGTGCTCACGTGTTTGTGGCATTGGTCCATCAGTTGCAGCAACCACTAAGATCGCTCCGTCCATTTGAGCAGCACCAGTAACCATGTTTTTTACGTAATCCGCGTGACCTGGACAGTCTACGTGTGCGTAGTGACGGTTTAAAGTTTCATACTCAATGTGAGATGTGTTAATTGTAATACCACGCTCTTTTTCTTCAGGTGCGTTGTCAATTGAAGAGAAATCACGCACTGCTGCCAAACCTCTTGAAGAAAGAACGCTTGAAATTGCAGCTGTCAATGTTGTTTTACCGTGGTCAACGTGACCGATAGTCCCGATGTTAACGTGTGGTTTGGAACGATTAAAATTTTCCTTAGCCATTGTTTTATTTGTTACTTAGTTATTAATAAATTGCCTAACTTTTAAATATACAAAATTTCACCCATAAATAGTGGATGAATCCTTTGTCTGAGCCAATGACGAGATTTGAACTCGTGACCTCTTCCTTACCAAGGAAGCACTCTACCCCTGAGCTACACCGGCATCGTTCTTTAAAATCTTTATTGAGCGGGAGACGAGATTCGAACTCGCGACCCTCAGCTTGGAAGGCTGACGCTCTACCAACTGAGCTACTCCCGCTTATTATTTTTATTTCAATGGTTGTGGGGGTGGATGGACTCGAACCAACGATACCTTACGGTGACAGATTTACAGTCTGCTGCAATAGCCACTATGCGACACCCCCATTTTTGAGCCGGTGGAGGGACTCGAACCCCCGACCTGCTGATTACAAATCAGCTGCTCTAGCCAACTGAGCTACACCGGCACATTGAAATTTGGTAATATAAAATTTTAAAGAACGATTTCTGTGTTATTTTCCCGTTTGGGTTTGCAAATGTATGAAAGATTTCTGTTGTAGCAAGTCTTTTTCAAAGTTTTTTTAAAAATTTATTTCAAAAAAAAGTGGGTGGCAAAATACCACCCACCTTAATATTCTAATTTTCAATAAATAACTATACTTTTTCTTTATGCTTAACAACTTGTTTTCTTAAGGCTTCAACGACTAAATCTGCCGCTTCTTCAAAAGATTTGCATTGTTTCTTTGCAAACAACTCTTTGCCTGGAATTAAAATCTTTATTTCTGTAATCTTGTTTTCTTTGTCACTGCTTTTATCTAATCTTAAAAACACCTCACCTGCAATTATGTGGTCAAAAAATAATGAAAGTTTCGAAACCTTGTCTTTGATATAATCTAACAATTTTTGATCCGCATCGAAATGGATTGAATGAATTTTAATGTCCATAACTACTCTTTTTTGTGCCCACGTGGATGGGCTTGTGAATAAATATTGTTTAACTGTGCAAACGAATTGTGCGTATAAACCTGTGTTGCAGATAAATTTGCATGACCCAATAAGTCTTTTAATGTTTCCAACCCTGCACCATTATTTAACATATGTGTTGCAAAAGTGTGTCTCAAAACATGGGGACTTTTTTTATCTAAATTCGTTACACTACCAAGGTAATAATTTATTTTCCGATAAACAAGCTTTGGATACAACTTATTTCCGTTTTGTAGAACATAAAAATAAATTGAATCTAGCCCCATTTGACTTTTAAACGCTAAATATTTTTGAATCAATACATTCAAACCATCTGTAATAGGAATAATTCGTTCTTTATTGCGTTTTCCCAAAACCTTAATATTTCTTAAAGAAACATCTTTTTGTTTTAATTCAATTAATTCAGACAAACGAATGCCCGTTTGATAAAACATTTCAACAATCAAGTGATCCCTGATTCCGTCAAAATCATGTCCGAACATTGCTTCTGTCTTTTCGATAGACATTTCACTTTGCTTGGCAAACGAAGGAAGCCTTTTTTCTTGCTTTGGGCCTTGCACTTTCAACATCGGATTATTTTCAACCAAAGATTGCTTTTGTGCCCATTTGTAAAAAGAACGTAAAGTTGAAAGTTTGCGATTGACAGATCTCTTGTCGATATCTGATTCTATCAATTCAACAATCCACGATCGGATTAATTGATGGTTCACCTCTTGCAATTCTGAAATAGTAGTTATACTAGTAAAATTAAAGAATTGATTTAAATCATTGATATAGGCCGTAATTGTATGTTCCGATACCCGCTTTTCAGTGAGTAAATAATTCTTGAAATCTTCTAAAACGAAAAAAGGAGCCATATAGACTCCTTTAACGTTATTTTAGAATAAAAGTTTCTTACATTTCTGCAGAAATCATTTTTTCTTTATAAGCTGCTTTGATATTTTCTTGACGATTGATAACAGAAGGCTTGATGAACTCTTTTCTAGCTCTCAATTCTTTCATTACATTCGTTTTATCGAATTTTTTTTTGTATTTTTTAAGCGCTCTCTCGATGTTTTCGCCTTCTTTTACAGGAATAATTAACATATCTTGATTTATTAAATTTCTTTCTAATTGGGTTGCAAAGATACTTCCAATTTTTGAAAAAACAAGTTTATTTTAAAATTTCTCTTGAAATTACTAATTTTTGAATTTCAGACGTTCCTTCACCAATGGTACAAAGCTTAGCATCACGGTAAAACTTCTCAACTGGGAAGTCTTTTGTGTAACCATATCCACCAAAAATTTGAACTGCTTCATTTGCAACAGTAACTGCAACTTCAGAAGCATAGTACTTAGCGATTGCTGATTCTTTTGTCAAATTTTTCTTGTTGTTTTTCAAATATGAAGCTTGATACAATAACAATTCTGCCGCTTCAATTTGAGTTGCCATATCAGCCAATTTGAAAGCAATAGCTTGAAATTGTGAGATTGGTTTTCCGAATTGTTCTCTTTCTTTTGAATATTTTACCGCTGCTTCGTAAGCACCTTTTGCAATTCCTAACGCCAAAGCTCCAATCGAAATTCTTCCTCCATCTAAAATTTGCATGGCTTGTTGGAAACCTTTTCCTTTTTCACCAATCAAGTTTTCAGCAGGGATTCTACAATTATCAAAAATCAATTCACATGTTTCTGATGCGCGCATTCCCATTTTATTCTCTTTCTTTCCTGCAGAAAATCCAGGAGTACCTTTTTCAATAATGAAAGCAGACATTCCTTTTGAATCTCCTTTTTCACCAGTGCGGGCAATTACAACTGCAACGTCTCCAGATTTTCCATGCGTAATGAAGTTTTTCGAACCATTCAAAACCCATTCATTACCTTCAAGAACTGCAGTAGTATTCATTCCTCCTGCGTCAGATCCAGTTCCAGTTTCAGTTAATCCCCAAGCTCCAATCCATTCAGCACTCGCTAACAAAGGCAAATATTTTTTCTTTTGGGCTTCTGAACCGTGGTAATAAATGTGACCCGTGCAAAGTGAGTTGTGTGCAGCAACCGACAAACCAATTGATCCACAAACTTTTGCTATTTCAGAAACAACAGTAATGTACTCATCATAACCAAATCCAGAACCTCCGTATTCTTCAGGAATAAAAACGCCCATCAAACCTAATTCTCCAAGTTTTTTAAAAACATGAACCGGGAACTCTTGTGTTTCGTCCCACTCCATAAAGTTTGGACGGATTTCTTTTTCTGCAAAATCGCGCACCATTTGCGCAATCATTTTTTGGTTTTCGTTTAAATCAAAATTCATTTTAATGTGTATTGGGGTAAACTTTTGTTTATCAACTTCGCTTAATAGCGCACTAAATTAACAATATTCTCAGTATATTGTTTCAATTTATCTTCACCATTTAAAAAATCTAAAGAAACCAGAAAGTTAAAGCCTAAAATTTCACCACCGCACATTTTTACTAGTTCTGCGGCAGCTGCTGCTGATCCTCCCGTTGCTAATAAATCGTCGTGAATAAGCACTTTTTCTCCAGCTTCAATTGAATCTGTATGCATTTCGATGGTTGAACTACCATATTCAAGGTCGTAAGAATAACCAATTTTATCGTAGGGTAATTTTCCAGATTTTCTAATTAAGACAAATGGAATTCCCAATCGGATTGCCAAAGGATAACCAAATAAAAATCCTCTACTTTCGATTCCCGCAATTTTATCAATTTTTTGGTCTTTGTACATTTCCACCAAATGATCTAAAATCTCAGCGGACAAAACCGGATTCATCATGATTGGGGTGATGTCTTTGAAAATAATTCCCGGCTTAGGGAAATCTGGCACGTCGCGAATTACCGCTTTTATTTGATTTTCAATCATTGAATTTTGATTATTTGAAACAATTAAACCAAGAATGATTACCTAAAATAAGAATTCTTAGTAAATCAAAAATGGGCTTTTTTAGCTTGCAATTTTACGAAGAATTTACTGAAGAACAATCCTTGCAAGTTTGAATTTAATCAAATCTTTTGACGAGCGATTTTCATTCAACAGAAACGTAAGGTTTCAATTTTTCAAAAACCTCATCCGTAATTAGCACAGACTTTTTCAATTCTTCGATTTTTTTGAAAGTCCCAATTTGAGCGCGCATTTTTACGATTGAATTCGCGATGTTCCATCTTATGTATGGATGCGCCTTTAAAACTTCAACCGTTGCAGTATTGATATTGATTTTTTGAATTAATCCTGAATTTACAGAAATATTAGGACTGATAATATCCAATTTTTCTTGGTCGAATTTCCAAACTTCGAGCAATTGTTCTTTGTTAATAAATCCACCTAATTCTGTTCGTTTCTTGATTATTTGTTTGGCAAAAAATGGTCCGATTCCTTTCACAGTAAGCAATTCTTCTTCTGAAGCAGAATTTATCTCAATCTTCGCAACTTTTCTAACTTCAAATTCTGACTTTTCAAATTTGTTGAAGGCTGGTTTTGAAGGAAAAATCAACGAGTCTTTGATTACATTGAAAAATTGGTCCGAAATCACAAAGACACGCTTTAAATCTTCAGGTGAATAAAATCCTCTTTTGCCAAATTTCAAAATTATTGCTGCTTGTTTTGGACTCATACCTAGTTTTATCCAATCTGCTTCTCTATATTTATTTGGATCAAATTTAGCTCGTGGAACCTTGAATTTAGATGACTTTTTAAAATACTGTTTTCTCTCTCGCTTTTTAAATTCAACGTTTTTGTAGTGTTCTTTTTGAAACGCAGTTTGCGAGAAAGTGAATTTTTGAGGAGGATTGATCAAAAAATAGAATCTAGGAATCAACACAACAACAATCATTGTAATAGTAAAAATGATTATCGCTCTTCGTGATCTCTTTGAAAAATGAATAGGATTTTGCATCTAATTGATTCTAAAGATCTAAAAATACAAATTATCCAATAATCAGCAAAGATTTAATTAGATTTATTTTGAGTCATATAGTAAACAGGAATTCCGAGTAAAACGATTCCTAAACCTAAACCAGTATTGATTGGTTGATAAATCAGTAAATCAACACAAATAGCCAATGTTACTAAAATATAAAGCGCTGGAATAAATGGATAACCAAAAGCTTTATATGGTCTTTCTACATCAGGTTCTTTTTTACGCAAGATAAAAATCCCTCCGATTGTTAAAATGTAAAAAATCAAAGATGCAAAAGTTGAATACATCAACAAATCTCCATATTTACCAGAAATACAAAGTACACAAGCCCAAACACATTGCAACCATAGTGCAGTTGCTGGTACTTGATTTTTATTTAATATTCCTGCTTTTCTAAAAAACAATTTGTCGTTTGACATCGCATAAAACAATCTTGATCCAGCTAAAATCAACCCATTGTTACATCCAAACGTTGAAATCATGATGAGTCCTGCCATCAAATAAACTGCAATATCCCCAAATATCACAGAAGAAGCTGCCGTACCAACGCGATCGTCAGTTGCAAACATGATTCCTTTTCCAACAATGGTAGTTGCTTCATGACTTCCATGTAAAGGAAGCAAAGCCAAATAAGCCAAGTTTGCTAAAATGTATATTATCGTCACAATCAATGTTCCCAAAAACAAACTTCTTGGAATATTTTTCTTCGGATCTTTTATTTCAGCAGCGATAAATGTTACGTTATTCCATGCGTCTGAAGAAAAAAGAGAATTGATAATCGTTGCACCCATTGCACCCAATAATGCAAATCCTGCCAACGGAATAACGGTTACACTGCCTTTGTCAACGATTGTTTGACTTGCCGTCCACATATCGTGAAAATTATTTGCCAAAGTATCTGTTTTTAATCCGAATGCCAATCCCAAAACAATCAATGCAAAAAGCGCAATGAGTTTGGCAGACGTAAATATCAGCTGTACTCTTTTACCATTTTGGATACCTCGAGTGTTGATGAAAGTCAAAAAAACAATAGAGAAAATCGCTAATAATTGGGCATAAGTAAGCGCAAAAGATTTAGAAAACTGAAAAATGACCGTATTCAGTTCTGGAAAAAACACGGCTGTAAACTTCGCAAATGCAACTGCAACAGCAGCAATTACACCCGTTTGAATGACTGTAAATACTGTCCAACCATAGAGAAATGAAATCATTCGTCCATACGCTCGCTGAATGTACACATATTGGCCACCAGCATTTGGCATCATTCCAGCCAATTCACCGTAACTCAAGGCCGCGAAAACTGTTATTAATCCCGTCAAAACCCACAAAACCAATAACCAACCAGCAGAGCCAATATCACGTGCCATGATGGTTGTGACTATAAAAATTCCTGAACCAATCATCGAACCAGCGACAATACTAGTAGCATCAAAAAGTCCGAGCGTGCGTTTTAATTCTTGATTTTGTGACATAAAATGATTTTTTGACTAGTCCTAAATAAGCGATACAGATTATTAAAGACTAAATTAATAAATTATATCCCAGTAAACACGTGTTTACTGGGATATTTGTTTTTATAGGTTTTTATTTTGATTTTATTTTGGTTGTGCATTTGACAAGGGGTCTTGTAA
>CANHQP010000008.1 GCA_947462925.1 Flavobacteriia bacterium
CGAAATTAATCCAGATTCAATCTCTTTAACAACTTCTAACTTAAAGGACATTGAATAATCCTTTTGGCTGCGTTTTTCATAAACAACTTTTTCTCTTTTTTCCATAACGATAAATTTTGTGTATCGCTATTTCAGGACTAGACATTAGTTCAACAAAAAAACCCCCTGATAAATCAGAGGGTTTTTTTTCACTTTGTTGGCCCACTAGGGCTCGAACCTAGACTCTTCGGTACCAAAAACCGACGTGTTGCCAGTTACACCATGGGCCATCGACGGGTGCAAATTTAGACAATTGTTTTATTCTGACAAGGAATTTTAAAAAAAAATGAAAAAAAAGTAAACTAAATCGGCCATTTAGAGATGACAAAAACCATTAAATACTATTCTTTCAATTATTTAGTTCTAGATTAATGAACCAATATTTAATTTTTAAAATTTGAAATGAACCTTTAGTTTGACATGGCGTAATCCTTTTGTGATGCTTACAAAGGCATCAAGGAGAAATTAAATTTGAGATATTTTTGATTTTGTAAATTTTAAAAGCGGTAAAAATAAGCGAACAAAACTTGTAAAGTACTATTTAACATCTATTTACTAAGAAAATTTATGATTTTTAAATCTTCAATCATCGAAAGTCTTGATATATTCTTAAATTCGCACGTTAAATTGTGGCTAAAACAGTACTTCAAAGCAATAATATGCCTTAAATACTGTTAATTCCACCAAAGAAAATCAAATGAACTACAAAAAGCTGAATGTCTATTTAGGTTGGTTGGTATTTTTAATTGCCACCATTATTTACTTTATCACCATTGAAGATACGGTGAGTTTATGGGACTGTGGTGAGTATATCACTGCTGCATACAAATTAGAAGTTGGTCACCCTCCTGGCGCACCATTATTCATGTTGTTGGGAAGATTATTTTCTTTCTTTGCTGACCCTGAAGGTGTAGCAGTTTGGATCAATCGCATGTCTGCATTGTCAAGTTCAGCGACAATTTTGTTCATGTTTTGGTCGATTACAATGTTGGCTAAGAAAATGGTTTACCAAAAATCTAGAACTTTCTCCAAAGGCGACATGATTGCTGTTTTAGGAAGTGGTTTAGTTGGTGCATTGGCTTATACTTTTACTGATTCATTCTGGTTTTCAGCAGTTGAGGGTGAGGTTTATGCAATGTCATCTTTGTTTACTGCAATGATTTTCTGGGCGATCCTGAAATGGGATGAAGAAATGGAAGCCATCAAACATGGTGAATTAGATGGTTCTCACAGTCCGATGCGTTGGATGATTTTAATCATGTTCTTGTTTGGTTTGGCAATTGGTGTCCACTTACTAGGATTATTGGCAGTGCCCGCAATCGCTTATGTAATCTACTTTAACCAGTGGAAAACGGTTAATCTAAAAGGATTCTTTTTAACAGGAATCATCTCGATTTTCGCATTAGGATTCATTCAAGAGGGAATTATTCCTGGAACAATTTCATTGGCTTCTAAGTTCGAGATTGCTTTCGTGAATAGCATGGGAATGCCATTCTACTTGGGAGGCATGTTCTTTTTCTTTTTGTTGATCATTGGTTGTGTTTTTCTTGTACGTTGGAGCAGAAAACACAATAAACCTCTTATCAATGCAATTGGCCTTGGATTCATCGTGTTTTTGATTGGATACGGATCTTTTGCAACCATCGTAATTCGTTCAAGTGCCAATACACCTTTGGATGAAAATGACCCTGAAAACTTGGTTACTTTACATGCTTATTTGAAACGTGAGCAATATGGTAGTTGGCCAATTTTGTACGGTCCATATTGGAATTCAGCAACCGATGATGTTGAAAAATTTGGCGATAAATCTAAGTTTTATGCGAGAAGATTCGTTGTTACAAGAGCTGATGCAGATCTTAAAGCATTCAAAAGTGAGGCGATTGCGACTAAATATGCCCGAAATCTAGGCAGAAATTATGAGGTCGTAGAGAAATATTACGTGACAAACGAAGAATTCAGAAAACATCAGGAGCCTGTTTATATTCAAAATACATTCTTTCCAAGGATGTTCTGGAATCAAGAATCTGATGCAGCTAAGATTAATGGATACAAAGAATGGTCTGGCTACAGCGCGAATAATGATGTTGATTTATCCACTGCCGAAATTGGAGTTGATGGAAAAAGACTTCCCACTTTTGGAGAAAACTTAACTTATTTTGCTCGTTACCAAGTAAATTGGATGTATTGGAGATATTTCATGTGGAATTTCGCTGGACGTCAAAATGACATTCAAGGTCATGGAGATCAAATGAGAGGAAACTGGTTGTCAGGTATTTCCGCAATTGATGAAATCCGCTTGGGAGCGCAAGGTGAAAACGCACCAACATTTACCGCACACAATGAGGGACACAATACTTTCTTCTTTTTACCTTTAATCTTAGGATTTATTGGAATGTTCTTTCACTTTTACAGAGCACCAAAAGATGCATTTATTGTTTTATTGACATTCATTTTCACAGGAATGGCCATTGTGGTTTACCTGAATCAAAAACCATTTGAACCAAGAGAGAGAGATTACGCCTATGCAGCTTCTTTCTATGCTTTTGCCATGTGGATTGGATTGGGCGTATTTGCCCTCTATGAAGCATTCAAATCATTTGGTAAGAAGGAATTTGTTGGATTTGGAATTATTGCCGGTGCAGGAATTCCAGTATGTTTGATTTTTGATGTTGCAGCAGGGGAAGGTTATCCAGTGGTAATGTCATGGTTATTCATGGCTTTCGTTGCAATTATTGCACTTGGAATCATGGCAGCATTAGGTAAAAAATCTAGAAATGAAGCAAATGGCGCTTCGTTGGCAGTGATTTTAACGTTGGGAATTCCACTTTTAATGGCTTTCCAAGGTTGGGACGACCACGACAGAAGCGACAAAACTTCAGCAAGAGATTTGGCATATAATTACTTGCAGTCTTGTGCTAAAAACGGAATCCTTTTCACCAATGGTGATAATGATACATTCCCATTATGGTACTTACAAGAAGTTGAGGGAAAACGCACAGACGTTCGTGTTTGTAACCTTTCATTGATGGGTACAGATTGGTATACAGATCAAATGAAAATGAAAGCATATGATTCAGATCCACTTCCAATCAAATTTACGGAAGATCAAATCATGATGTATGCTGGAAGTACAGATCAAGTTTACTTCTTGTCGATGTTTGAAATGATGCGTTTTGGTGTACCTAAAACAAGCATAGAAAATATCTACAACACAAAAATCAAATTCAATAGAGTTCCGTTCAAACAGTCTTTTGAAACATTGCGTAAAGGAATGTTGGCTGTAGCAAACACATTAAAAGCCAAAGATCCTGAGGCTGAAGGTAAATTGAATACAATCAAAACAAATCTGGGAGTTGTAATTGAAAATCCAACAGCTGCGGACATCGAAGCAACAATTAATTATGCTTTGGACATTTTCGCTGGCTATTCGGGTGGAACAATTGAAGGTGAACAAGAACCACTTCAACAATTGCAATCATCACTAGTTGACTGGGAAAAACCTTGGGATTATTTACCGATAAAAGAAGCAATGGCATTCACAAGAGATGATAACAACATGTTCTCCACTCGAGGTAGCAGAATGCGTATTTTCCCTAGTAAAGGATTTATTTTGCCAATCAATAAAGAAAATGCTTTAAAATCAGGAATTATTGAAGCAAGTGAAGTTTCATCTGTAGCGAAAGAAATAAGATTCAGCATCGACAAGCAATACTTGACAAGAGAACAGTTGATGATGATGGATATTCTTGCTAATAATGAATGGAAACGATCTATTTATTTCTCATCTCCTTATGGTTCTAGCGTATCAATTGCGTTATTCCAAGCTGGTTTTGTGAAACAAAATGGAATTGTTTATGAATTGTCGCCTGTAAAAGCAAAAGACAATAATCCGGTGAACATAGAAAAGATGTACAAAAACATCATGGAAGTGTACGACTATGGTAAAATGAACCAAAAAGGCGTTCTCACTGACTATTATTCTCGACGTCACACAAGTCAATTCAGAACAAACTTTGCTAAATTGGCTGAAACCTATGTTCGTGATGCTGAATTTGAAATCGCAAGAAAAGAAAATTATACTTCGCAAATTGCTCGTTTCAGGGCTGCAGGAAATAATAGCACCGCTGATTCACTGACAAATGTGATTGCTGGTGCTGATGAACGAGCGGCAAAAAATAACAAAAAAGCCATTGCCTTGATTCAAAAATCATTGAAAGTTATGCCAGTGGAATTGGTGATTGATTATGGTGAACCAAATCCTGATGGTCGTGAGATGAAAGGTGCCGATGGTGCTTCATACCAAAGTTTTGCTGATGGAAGTTTACATGATTATGTAAGTATTCTATACAGAGCTGGAGATAAAGCTGGAGCAGAAAAATTAGGCGCTCAAATCGCAGGTGAATTGGAAACAATTTTCAATTATTTCGAAAACAGTTCTGCAGTTATCGTTTCAAGAAATAAGACAGATCTTGTTTCTGCATTGAGTAACTATATGTCCATTGCAATGATAGCCTCAGATGCTGAACTTGGAAATCCAAATGGAGCTTTGGCAACAAGAATGAGTAAGAAAATCAGACATCTGTATCAAAATGTTTTTGAACAGAAATACAGAGACTTGAAAGACTTATCTGTTGAAAGCGGTGAAGGTGCTAGAACTGGTTACGGATCGATGTTGACAGAATTGAAAGGACATTTGGATGCTGTTGGAATGCAATTCGGATACATTCAAAGACCTGTTGAAACTGCTCCATCACAATCAGCCGGTGGTGCAAGTGGATTAACTCCTGAGCAAATCAAACAATTGATGGAAGCACAAGGTCAAGCGCAAGAATAAATTAACCAATGAAGTTATATAAAACCCCACGTTTTTTGCGTTTGATTTTCAAGCGAAGAACGTGGGGTTTTTCTTTGGACAAAAATGCCATTTATCTGACATTTGACGATGGACCTCATCCAGATATCACACCTTGGGTTTTGGATTTTTTAAAAGAAAAAAACTTGGTAGCAACTTTCTTTTGTGTGGGTGAAAATGTGGTACGCTATCCTGAAATCTATCAACGGATTATTGATGAAGGACATGCAGTAGGAAACCATACTATGAAGCACCTCAACGCACTCAAAGTAAAACCAAAAGATTACTTGAAATCAATTGAAGATGCGCAGAAAGTGATACAATCCAAACTTTTCAGACCGCCTTATGGGAGACTCACTCCTACTTTAGCAAAAAAAATCAGAAGTAAATACACGATTGTAATGTGGTCTTGGCTTTCTTATGATTTTGACAAAACCATTTCCGTAGAAAAAATTCTTGAAAAAGGAAAAAAGCAAATCAAAGGCGGAGATATTTTGGTGTTGCACGACAATCCAAAAATCACTGAAAGACAAAAAATACTTCTGCCTGCATTGATCTCGATTTTATCCGATAAAAATTTCGAATACAAAATATTGAAACTAGATTAAATTCTGAATTTTCATTTTTTAAAGAAAAATTCTTTGAATACCAAAATTTCTAGTTTACCTTTGTGCCAGTTCATTTATATATAACTTATTAAGAAAGGTGGAGGGACAGGCCCTACGAAACCTTGGCAACCTATCGCAAGAAATTGAGAAAAGGTGCCAAATCCGATCAGTCAATGGCTGAAAAGATAAGTTCATGTTTGTTTTCCAAACTTTCTTAATGTATTTATTATTTCATTTTTAGTCTCTTAGATTGAACATGAATGAATTTACATTTGAAAAAACATGAATAAAATTCAAGAAATACTCGAAAAAAGAATCCTTGTGCTGGATGGCGCAATGGGTACAATGATTCAACGACACAAACTCGAAGAGGATGATTTTCGCAAAGGTTGGTTTGAAAATCACCATAAATCTTTGAAAGGAAACAACGATTTATTGTCCTTGACAAGACCTGAAATTATCGAAGATATTCACAGAAAATATTTTGAAGCAGGCGCCGATATTGCTGAAACCAATACTTTTTCTGGAACAACAGTCGCTCAAGCGGATTACGATTTAGAAGATTTCGTTTATGAAATCAATTATCATTCAGCAAAAATTGCAAAAAAAGTGGCAGATGAATTTACCGCACTAAATCCTGATAAACCAAGATTTGTTGCTGGATCTATTGGTCCAACAAATAGAACTGCCAGCATCTCACCTGATGTAAATGACCCTGGATTTAGAGGAATTACATTTGATGAATTGGTTACTGCTTATTATCAGCAAGTTGGTGCATTGATTGATGGCGGTGTTGACATTTTATTGGTAGAAACCGTTTTTGATACCTTGAATGCAAAAGCGGCCTTGTTTGCAATTGACTCTTACTTTGAAGATAAAAATGTACAATTACCAATCATGGTTTCTGGAACAATCACGGATCAAAGTGGTAGAACGTTGACGGGTCAAACAACTGAAGCCTTTTTGATATCGGTTTCTCACATGCCCTTATTAAGCATTGGATTAAATTGTGCATTAGGCGCTTCAATGATGCGACCATATTTGCAGATTTTAAGTAAACAAGCTCCATTTGGTGTCAGTGCGCACCCAAATGCAGGTTTGCCGAATGAATTTGGAAAATACGATGAAACGCCCGCGTTAATGGGTGACCAAATCAAAACTTTCCTAGAAGAAAATTTAGTCAACATTATTGGTGGATGCTGTGGCACAACACCCGATCACATCAAGGTAATTGCAGATTTAGCGAAGGAATATGAACCTAGAAAAGTGCAGTTTACAGAAAATTGAAAGAGAGAATAAGATTGAAAATAAGGTCGTATTGAAATTATTTTTTTTTGAAGTAAAAATTAAAATAAAATTGTAAAATATAGAATGTTAAATTGTTAGGCAAATAATATTTCCACTTTTTTTCCTTCACCATCTATAAAAATATGAGTCTTCCTCCATTAAAATTATCAGGTCTAGAACCATTAATCGTTACTCCAGAATCGAATTTTATCAATATCGGAGAACGAACAAATGTTACTGGTTCGCGTGCATTTTTGAGAATGATCAAAGAAGGTCAATACGAAGAAGCATTGTCCGTTGCGCTTGAGCAAGTGCAAGGAGGTGCGCAGATTATTGATGTGAATATGGACGAAGGAATGATTGATGGTAAAGCTGCCATGATTAAATTTTTGAATTTGATGGCATCCGAACCAGACATTTCTAAAATCCCAGTGATGATTGACAGTTCGAAATGGGAAATCATTGAAGCTGGTTTGAAATGCATCCAAGGAAAAGGAATTGTCAATTCGATTTCTTTGAAGGAAGGTGAAGCAAATTTTATTGAGCAAGCAAAAAAAATCAAACGCTATGGTGCGGCAGTAATTGTGATGGCATTTGATGAAAATGGACAAGCCGACAGCTATCAAAGAAGAATTGAAATTTGTGAACGTTCGTACAAAATCTTGGTAGAAGTTGTGAAATTTCCTGCGCAAGACATCATTTTCGACCCAAATATTTTTCCGGTTGCAACTGGAATGGAAGAACACAATAACAATGCGTTGGATTTTTTCAACGCAACCAAATGGATCCGAGAAAATCTTCCTGGAGCGCATGTTAGTGGTGGTGTTTCAAATGTTTCTTTTTCATTTAGAGGAAATGACAAAGTGCGTGAAGCGATGCATTCTGTTTTTCTTTACCATGGAATCAAACATGGAATGGACATGGGAATTGTGAATCCTTCGATGTTAGAAATTTACGACAACATTGATCCGATTTTATTGGAACATGTTGAAGATGTAATTCTCAACCGAAGAAGTGATGCCACAGAAAGATTATTGGAATTAGCAGAAACGGTGAAAGGCGATGGTAAAAAGAAAGAAGTTGATTTAAGTTGGCGAGAAAAATCAGTTCAAGAAAGACTTTCTTATGCATTGGTAAAAGGTATCGTTGAATTTATTGAAGAAGACACCGAAGCTTGCAGACTACTTTATCCAAGACCCATTGAAGTGATTGAGGGACCGTTAATGGACGGCATGAACATTGTCGGAGATTTATTTGGAAGCGGAAAAATGTTTCTTCCTCAAGTTGTGAAATCAGCCCGTGTAATGAAAAAAGCTGTTGCAGTTTTGTTGCCATACATTGAATTGGAAAAAGCTGGTGCAAGTTCCTCAGCGGGAAAGGTTTTAATGGCAACTGTCAAAGGAGATGTTCACGACATTGGGAAAAATATTGTCGGTGTCGTATTGGGTTGCAACAATTATGAAGTAGTAGATTTAGGCGTCATGGTTCCTGCCGAAAAAATCATTCAAACTGCGATTGATGAAAAAGTAGACATTATTGGTTTAAGTGGCTTGATTACGCCTTCTTTAGACGAAATGGTTCATTTGGCTAAAGAAATGGAAAAAGCGAATTTGACTATTCCTTTGATGATTGGTGGAGCCACAACTTCCAAAGTGCACACAGCGGTTAAAATTGAACAAAATTATACCAAAGGTCAGACAGTCCATGTTTTGGATGCTTCACGTTCTGTGACAGTGGTTGAAAGTTTGCTGGGACAAAGAAAAACTGATTTTGTTGCAGGAATCAAAAGTGAATATCAAAAACTTCGTGAGCACCATGAAAAACATAGAAATGCGAAGGTTTTACTTCCGCTCGAAGAAGCAAGAAAGAATGCGTTCCAAATTGAATGGAAAAGCGAAGATATTCACAAACCGAATCAACTTGGTATCCAACAATTGATTGACTACCCTTTAAAAAATTTAGTTGATTACATCGATTGGACGCCTTTTTTCCAAACTTGGGAATTACACGGTAAATTTCCACAAATTTTAGAAGATAAAATTGTGGGTCGTGAAGCAAAAAGTTTGTTTGAAGACGCACAAAAAATGTTGCAATCCATCGTTTCAGAAAAATGGTTAACTGCCAAAGCAGTATATGGAATTTTCCCCGCAAATAGCATAGAAGATGATATCGAAATAAAAAATCCGAAGGGAGACGAAATCATTGCGACTCAATTTACGTTGAGACAGCAAACACACAAAGCAGCAGGAGTTCCAAATATTGCACTCTCAGATTTTATTGCACCTAAAAATACTGGAATTCAAGATTATATCGGCGCTTTTGTGGTGACAACCGGAATTGGATTGGACGAAAAAGTGAAACAATTTGAAGCAGATCACGATGATTACAATTCAATTATGTTGAAAGCTTTGGGAGACCGATTAGCAGAAGCTTTTGCTGAAAAATTACATGAAATTGTCAGAAAAGAAACTTGGGGCTATGCGCAAAATGAAAATTTGGGTAACGCTGATTTGATTAAGGAAACATATCAAGGCATTAGACCAGCACCTGGTTATCCAGCTTGTCCAGATCATACTGAAAAAGAAACCATTTTTGAATTGTTAAATGCAACTTCAATAACTGGAGTAACATTGACAGAAAGTTTAGCCATGTTTCCAACAGCAGCCGTAAGTGGTTGGTATTTTGCACATCCAAAAGCGAAATATTTTGGCCTAGGTAAAATAACACAAGAACAAGTTGCCTCTATTGCAGAAAGGAAAAATCGAACAAAAGAAGAAATGGAACGTTGGTTAGGAAGTGTAATTCACTAAAAATTGAAAAAATATTTGATTGATTTTTATTTATAATCAATCTTTTTAGTGGATTATTACGTCTGTTTTAATAGCTTTGATGTAACATTAAGTAATGGTATGAGGTTTCTTTTTTTATTATTTACTATTTTTTCATTCGTTCTCGGCTATTCCCAAGCTCCCAATGCTGATTTTACAGCTTCACCACTTTCGATATGTTTGGGCGGAACAATTAATTTTACAAATACCTCAACACCAGGGAATTCAACAATCATTAATTATTCATGGAATTTTGGAAATGGGCAAACAAGTAATGAAATTAATCCGTCATATACTTATCCTGCACCTGGTACATACACAATCACACTTGCTGTTCAAACAGCAAACGGACAAGCCGATGCAGAAGTTAAGGTTGGGTACATTGTAATTAACCCTTTGCCTTCAGCTTCATTTAATACCCAAGGAATTGGATGTATTGTGCCTTTTGGAGTTGATTACACAAATACTTCTACAACTGGACCTGGAATTACCTACAACTGGAATTTTGGAAATGGACAAACTTCAACCCTTTTGAATCCTGATACCGTAATTTACAACACACCTGGAAATTATACTGCTAGTTTACTTGTAACGAACCAAAATTCTGGATGCAATGCAACGTTCAGCGTGCCGATTACAGTTTCGAACTATACAGCTGCCATGATTGCGCCTACAACTGGCTGCACTGGAACGCCGATTCAGTTTCAAAATAACTCAACAGTTGGAACCAACTCTTGGAATTGGAATGCTGGAAATACACAGACATCCAACGCACAGAACCCTGTTTTTACGTATGATACACCTGGAACATATACCGTTACTTTGTTTACTCAAAATACTTCCTCTGCTTGTTCATCTAACACAACACATCAAATCACCATTCTCCCTTCTCCTACACCATCATTTACGGCAACCTCAACAACTACAGGTTGTTCGCCTTTACCAGTAAGTTTTAGTAATACTTCTACAGGAACTGGAACTTTTGTTTGGAATTATGGCGATGGATCTACTTTTGCAGGTCAAAATTCTCCAACACATGCATTTCAAGGAAATGGATCTTACTCTGTAACGCTCGTAATGACAGCAACTAACGGCTGTAAAGATTCTGTAACGCTGGTCAACTTAATCAATTTGTCAGATCCTGTAGTTCAGTTTTCGGCTCTAACAACAGAAGGATGTGCGCCTTTAGCTGTGCAATTTACGGAATCCTCGGTTGCACAAAACCCCTCTTCTGATCCAATAACAAGTTGGTCTTGGGCCTTTGGCGATAATACAACTTTTGTTGGTCAAAACCCACCTATACACAACTACGGAAGCGGAAGTTTTGATGTAACGCTAACTATTTCAACACTTTCAGGATGCATCGCTTCACTGACAATTCCTGATTATATTGTAGTTGGAAATATTGATCTAATCAATTTTACTGCAACACCCGCTCAACAATGTGTTAAAACACCTATTCAATTTACAAATCTCACTTCCATTTCAACACCTCACACACCTAACGAAGTAACTTATAGTTGGGATTTTGGTGATGGAGCAACTGCGTCTGTTACTTCCCCAACACACTCATATACAGCTGACACAGGCTTCTTTGATGTAAAACTAATTGTTAGTTTTCGAGGATGTGTTGATTCAGTTACAAAATTCAATATCGTAAAAATTAAAGCACCTATATCTAGATTTCAACCTTCTTCAAGCTTGTTCTGTAATCCAGGTTCTTTGCCTGTAAACTTGATTGTAAACGACAATTCCTTGATCGGGAAAATCTCTGATGATGTAAAGATGATCTGGCGTTGGGGAGATGGAACCTCTATAACCCTTGAAGATCCTACACTTGATGATGCCAATTTGGGAACTTCGTCACATACTTATTCAAATTACGGTTCTTATTTATTAACCCAAGTCATTTTTAACTATACAACAGGTTGTGCAGACAGCTCACAGACAACCATATACGTTTCTCAAACCAATGCAGTTTTAAGTTTAGCAAATGACTCTATTTGCAAAAGCTCAAATCTTATTTTGGATGGAAGTGCAAGTACATCATCTAGCACCATTACTTCATGGCTTTACGATATGGGAAATGGCGATTTTGCAAATGGACAAAACACAGCTTATTCATACACGATTCCAGGGACTTATGATGTAAGTTTGATTGCAACCAATAATGTAGGATGTAAAGATACGGTTGTCATTAGTCCTCTACATGTGCTAGAATTACCAATTGCGCAAATAAGCTCCGACTTAAATATCGGATGTGCGCCCTTACTTGTAAATTTCACAAACTCTTCCACAACTCAGGGTTCTAGTTTGCCTTTAGACTATTATACTTGGACTTTTCCTGATGACAATTCAACGCAAACAACCACAAATGTAAATACTTCAGTAAACCACACTTTTCAATCTCAGGGAAATTTCAATGTTAGTCTAGTTGCTACTGATATCTTTGGATGTAATTCTGTTCCCGCAACTACTCCTGTTCTAGTAACAAAGCCAAATGCGAATTTTTTGATTGATTCCATTATTTGCGATTTAGAAACTTATGTAACGCAAAATACAACCACTGGAGTTGGCCCACTTTCATATCAATGGTATTTGGATGGAAATATCGATTCAACAACAACCAATGTTAACGGATTTTTTGATGAAGTACCAAGTAATTCATATACACATGTTGATCATCAATTAACGCTTGTTGCCACCGATGGAAATGGTTGTAAAGATACGAATACAGTCACATTAGTCGTTTCAATGCCAGTAGCTGGTATCAGTTATACAATGACAGGAGGAGCAGTAAACTCGCTTGGAGAATACACTTGTCCGCCCGTATTTGTTGACTTTGAAAATCAAACAGAAAGTTTAGGGGAAATACTTTTCTGGGAATGGAATTTTGGCGACAATGCAAATTTGTCAACTACTGAGAACCCAAGTAACATTTATGTTTTTCCGGGTGTTTATAGTACTTCATTGCACATTATAGATGAATTTGGATGTAATTCGGATACAACACTGTTCAATTATTTAACCATTTTCGGACCAACAGGAGATCCGTCTTTTGTCCAATCATCTCAATTTTGTGGTCAATTTGTAGAATTTGATATCGATGATGTAACTGATGCAGCTTCATTAGTTTGGAATTTGGGTGATGGTCAATCATTCAGTGATTCTTTAAATTTCGTTTATAACTATACAGATTTTGGAACTTTTATTCCTACTGTAACATTAACTGATTCAAACAATTGCGTCGTTGTTTATCCATTAGATACCATCTTCATTTTGGATAACGGTTTGAATGCCTTTTATACCGCAAATCCAAATCCGGCAAATTTAGGAGAAGCAATTACTTTCATAGATGGTTCAACTTTTAATACATCACCTATTGTTAATTGGTTGTGGCAAATTGGCACTGATACGACCATTTCCAACAACACAAATGCAAATATTTATCAAGGGATTTATTCAACAGGATTTCAAAATACAACATTGATTGTAACGGATCAAGATGGATGTAAATCGAAATATTCTATACCCATTTTTGTCAATGCAGACTTTGACATGCCCAACGTTTTTACCCCCAATGGCGATAATTCAAACGATCTATTTGTCATTTTTGAAGACATTTTTAATTCGTTTGATGTAGTAATTCAAAATCGTTGGGGAAATGTGGTTTGGAAAAAATCAAACCAAACAGGTGTTTTAATTTGGGATGGGACAGACAATGGAAACGAAAAGTGTGGTGATGGGGTTTACTTCTATCAAATAGAAGGTGTTTTGAATGACAATGTCACTACTTTCAAAAAATCTGGATTTGTTACTTTGTTGGATTCCAAATAATAGTAATAAATTCCTAAGTGCTTTACCTTTGGTCTCAAAAGCCAGTTTCAATGTTCATAAATTGACAAGGAAAAATAGTCAGCACTATCGGAAACTTTAGAGATACTGATTAACTTTGTATTTATGGAATATTTGAACGGACTGAATGAAAGTCAGCGCGCTGCTGTGGAACATATCGAAGGACCCACAATGGTAATTGCTGGCGCTGGTTCAGGGAAAACAAGGGTTTTGACTTACCGAATTGCGCACATGATGCGATTAGGAATAGATCCGTTCAATATTTTGGCTTTGACTTTTACCAACAAAGCTGCCAAAGAAATGACCGAAAGAATCAACAATATTGTTGGTGGAGGTGAATCAAAAAACATCACGATGGGTACATTTCACTCTGTCTTTTCACGCATTTTAAGATTTAACGCTGATAAACTTGGTTATCCTCAAAATTTCACCATCTACGATACGCAGGATTCTAAAAGTTTGTTGAAAGATGTCATCAAAGAATTGAGTTTAGATGATAAAGTTTATAAACCTAGTATGGTTTTGGGTCGTATTTCTTCTGCAAAAAACAATTTAATTTCTCCCGATGCTTATGCACAAAATGTGGAGATTATGTCCGAAGACACGATGAGCAAAAGACCAGAAATGGGACGCATTTATAAAACTTATGCCAATCGCTGTTTCAATGCTGGTGCGATGGACTTTGATGATTTATTGTATCAAACAAACGTTCTATTGCGCGATTTCCCAGAGGCTTTGCAATACTATCAGCATAAATTCAAGTACATTTTAGTAGATGAGTACCAAGATACAAACTACGCCCAATATTTGATTGTCAAAAAGTTAGCAGCAGTTTATGAAAACATTTGCGTGGTGGGCGATGATGCACAAAGTATCTATTCATTCCGCGGTGCAAACATTCAAAATATCTTAAATTTTAAAAAAGATTATCCTGATTTTCAACTTTTTAAATTGGAACAGAATTACCGTTCCACAAAATCCATTGTTGAAGCGGCGAATAGTGTCATTGCGAGAAACAAAGATCAAATTCAAAAAGATGTTTGGACTGACAATGAATTAGGGAAACCAATTACGATCCTCAAAACGATGACAGACAATGAGGAAGGAAAAGTAATTGCCAACAAAATTTATGATTTAAAGCAAGGTGCAGGATTGGCTTTCAATGATTTTGCTATTTTATATCGTACAAATAGACAGTCACGTGCTTTTGAGGAAGCGTTGCGAAAGTTAAACATGCCGTACAAAATTTATGGTGGTCTTTCGTTCTATCAACGCAAGGAAATTAAGGATTTATTGGCTTATTTTCGATTAACTGCCAATCCAAAAGATGAGGAAGCACTCAAAAGAGTCATCAATTATCCCAAAAGAGGTATAGGTAAAACATCAATAGAAAATATTGTCATCGCTGCCAATCAAAATGGTGTGAGCATGTGGGACATTATTTCTGATTTTGGCAGGTATTCCGTTTCCATAAATGGTCCGACCAAAACCAAATTGTTTGAATTTGTGACGATGATTCGCAGTTTTTCAGCGCAATTGGAAACTTTGCCTGCCTACGAAATGGCGCATCACATCGCTAAAGCTTCAGGTGTCTTAAAAGACCTTTACAACGAAAAAGAAAAGGGTCCTGAGGAAGTAGAAAGATATCAAAACATTGAAGAGCTTTTGAGTGGTATTCGTGCTTTTTCAAGTGACCATGAAGCGACTGAATTGAAAACACTTTCAGAATTCATGATCGATGTAGCACTTTTGACAGATGCTGATTTGACCAAAGATGAAGACAAAAACAAAGTTACTTTGATGACCATTCACTCTAGTAAAGGTTTGGAATTTAAGCATGTTTATTTGGTCGGTTTAGAAGAAAATCTTTTCCCTTCACAAATGGTTTTACATTCCAGAAGTGAATTGGAAGAAGAACGCCGTTTGTTTTATGTTGCCATTACTCGAGCAGAACAGACTTGCACCATTTCTTACGCCGTTTCTCGTTTTGTATTCGGCAATTTACAATCATCAGAACCAAGTCGCTTTATTTCTGAAATCAGCAAAGAATTTATCACATACGAAAATCCTTACGGAGAAAGAAGTGGCGGAAGATCTTTGAATGCCAGACCTGGAATGAATGAAAAAGCATACATTGGCGGACTGAATAGAATGCCAACTCAACCAACAAACCTGCGCTCACTTTCAGATTTAGGCGCTTCAAAAGGAAAAGGTTCAAGCGCCTTGGAATTGAAAGTTGGTTACAACGTCATGCACGAGCGATTTGGCAAAGGTAAAGTGATGAAAATTGACGGAACTGGCGACGACAAGAAGGCTACTATTTTCTTCCCAAAAGAAGGTTCAAAAACGCTTTTGATGAAGTTTGCCAAATTAGAAGTTGTTGAATGAAATTTAAAATTGTCTCTCATTGAAGAACCTATTCCCATCCCCCTCCAAGTGATTTATATAAACTAATCTGATTAATCAAATTATTATAATTGATATCTAACAATTCAATTTGAGATTGAAGATAATTCTTTTGAGAGGTTATGATTTCCAGATAATTTGCTCTTCCTGTGATAAACAGTTCTTGAGAAGTTCCAATAGATTTCTTTAAAACTTCCACCTCTTCCATTTTTAAAGATTGCATATTTTTTAAATTTTCCAGCAACTGCATTACTTCAAAAACTTCAGTAAAAGATTTTACGACTGTTCTCTCATAATTCAAGTATGCTGTTTTATGACTGGCTTTAGTCATCATTAAATCAGCTTTTAGAGCACGTCTATTAAGAATTGGACTTGCAATACCTCCTAAAAATGAGTAAGCAAATGATCCTGGATCAAAAAATAAAGCAGCCCGAAAAGCCTGAAACCCCATGTTTCCATTAATAGTAAGATTTGGATAAAATGCCGCTTTTGCAGCCCGAAGGTCGGCATTTTGAGCTAACACCTCGAAACAAGCAGCTTGGATATCAGGTCTGTTTTCTAATAAGCTTGATGGAACTACTGTATTGGTAATTTGACCTAGACTATTATTCATTTGCAATGGTGAACGAGTGATGGATTGAGGATATCTTCCTACTAGAAAATTAAGCTTATTTTCAGATTGAATGATAAGTTGTTTAATATCAAACAAAAGGACTTTGGCATTTAAAAGTTGGGCCGACATCATTTCTATTGCAAGTTCATTCGACTTCCCTGTCTCTTTTTGTGCCGAAACAACCATTAGTGCATTTTCTTGAAGTTCTATGTTTTCTTCAATAATTATTACTTCACGATCAAAAACAACAAGCTTATAGTAAGTTTCAGCTATCTCTGAAATTAACTGGGTAGTCATCAAGTTTATTCCTTGTTCTTGCGCTAAAAATCTAGCTATGGAGGCTCTTTTTTTATCTTTTAATTTGCCCCATAAATCAACTTCCCAACTAGAATAAACTCCTGCATAGAAGTCTGGAACGTGCGCTGGAATCCTTTGTTTTGAGTTAAGATTCGGTGAAAATTGAGTGTCATAATTCCCAACACCATCGATTGTATAATCTCCAAATTTCTCTTGTCCTGCATTTAGATTCAATCCTAATTCTGGTAATCTTATCCCACGTGTAAATTGGATTCCAGATCTAGTTTGTTGCAATTTTTGAAAAACCAATTGCATATCAAAATTATTGATTACTGCCTCATCAATTAAAGCTATCAAATTAGAATCTTTAAAAAACTCCTTTCTACTTTGCAAATATAAATTGCTGTCTTTTTTAATTTCGTTGAAGTTAATTCTTGAGGAATTTAGCTCAAATTTTTCTGGAATTTGTATCTCTGTTTTGAAAGTTTCTTGTGTCACCTTGCAGGATAAAAGTGAAAAGATTAAGATAACAAGAGTTGAAAGTATAGATAATTTAATCATTTTTCTTAAGTTTTAATTTAATTGATGCAAAAATTACGTAGAGGCCTGGTATAACAATAACTCCGAAAATTGTTCCAAAAAGCATTCCGCCAGCTGCTGCTGAACCGATTGTTTTATTTCCAATCGCCCCCGCACCAGAGGCTAAAATCAGCGGAATCAATCCAGCGGTAAATGCGAATGAAGTCATTAGAATTGGTCTTAATCTGGCAACTGCACCATCTTTTGCGGCCTGAATCACAGATTTGCCTTCGGACTGTTTAAGAATTGCAAACTCGATTATCAAAATTGCATTTTTACCTAAAAGACCAATAAGCATAATCATTGCAACTTGTGCATACACGTTGTTTTCCAAACCAAACAATAGCAAAAATAAAAAGGACCCGAAAATTCCGATCGGAAGAAAAAGTAAAACTGGGAGAGGCAATAAAAAACTCTCATATTGAGCTGCAAGTAGCAGGTAAACAAACAACAAACAAATTCCAAAAATATAAACTACTTGGTTGCCTGATTTTATCTCTTCTCTTGTCATTCCTGACCATTCATAATCATATCCACGAGGTAAAAATTTTTCAGCTGTTTCGTCAATAGCTTTAATGGCGTCACCACTGCTGTAGCCTGAGGCTGCCTCACCATTCAGCATGGCAGATATGTACATATTGTATCTAGTCAATTGCTCTGGACCATATACTCTTTCAATTCTTGTAAAAGAACTATAGGGGACCATTTCACCATCTGAATTCTTAATCCTAAGTTTTAAAATGTCCTCTGGTTGAGAACGATACTTGGGATCAGCCTGAACCATCACTTTATACATCTGTCCATATCTGATAAAATTTGTTGCGTAAAAACTTCCCATCAAAGTTTGAAGATTAAAAAGAGCATTTTCAGGCGTAATTTTTTTTCTGGCTGCAATATCTTTATCTACATGAATTAAATATTGAGGAAATGAAGCGTTGAAGCTAGAGAAAACCTCTCTGATTTCTGGTCTTTTTTGCAAAGCATCAATAAACTTTTCTGTAATTTGTGCTGTTTCATTTAAGTCCCCTTTTCCTGACTTATCTAGCAATCGCAATTCAAATCCGCTGGCATTTCCAAATCCAGGCACAGATGGGGGTGGAAAAAACTGGAGTTCAGCATCTTTGATGTGTTTGGTTTTTTCAGTCAATTCTTCAATAATCTGATTTGCATCAATTTCTCTATCATCCCATGACTTTAAATTTATTGTACTCATTCCAAAGGAAGAGCCAACACCTTCAGTCATCATGCTATAACCTGATAAACTAGAAATCGACTCTACCTCTTTTATTTTTAGGGATACTCGATCGATTTCATCCATCACAGCCTCGGTTCTTTCAAGTGTTGAACCTACTGGAGTAGTAACATTTAAATAAACAGTACCTTGATCTTCAGTTGGAATAAATCCTGTAGGCAATATCTTACCAAGTCCCCAAGTTCCAAGAATAAAAATCAATAAGACAGTAAAAGTGATAACTTTTCGATTTACAATTAAACCAAGTAATCTTACATACTTATCTGAAATTCTGTTGTATCCGTTATTAAATCTATCAAAAAAACGTTGCAATAAATTCTTTTTCGTATGTAAATCAATAGGTTTAAGAAACATGGCACAAAGCGCAGGTGTCAATGTTAAAGCATTTATTCCAGAAATAATAATTGCGATAGCCATGGTAACAGAAAACTGTCTGTAAAATACACCTACTGGACCGGACAAAAAAGCAACGGGAATAAAAACTGCGGACATAACCAACGTTATTGCTAAAATAGCTCCTGTTATTTCACTCATTGCTTCTATGGTTGCTGCCTTTGCATCCAAATGTTTTTCGTGCATTTTAGCATGAACCGCTTCTACAACTACAATGGCATTGTCGACGACTATTCCAATCGCTAAAACTAGCGCAAAAAGTGTTAGTAAATTGATAGAGAAACCAAATAATTGCATAAAAGCAAAAGTTCCAACTAGCGAAACAGGCACAGCAAGAATAGGAATTAATGTCGAACGAAAATCTTGTAAAAAAATAAAAACTACAAGTGCGACCAATAAAAAAGCTTCCAAAAGTGTTTTTATTACTTCATGTATTGAGGCATCTAAAAATTTAGAAACATCGTAACTCAAATTATAGTCCATTCCAGGTGGAAAATTGGTTTTTTTCATTTCCTCTAATCGCAGCTTAACTTGATTTATAACATTACTAGCATTGGAGCCTGGTCGTTGCTTCAACACTATTGCTGCTGAAGGTCTTCCATTTTCTTTTGAAAGAACATCATATTCAAGAGAACCAAATTCAACTTCAGCAACATCTTTCAAACGAATCATTTCACCTGTTTCAGTAACTTTGATTACAACATTTTCATATTGCTCTTTCTCGGTTAACTTTCCTGTATATCTTAGGACATATTGTAAAGATTGTGCTTTTTTACCTGAACTTTCTCCAATTTTTCCTGGAGCTGCTTCTAAATTTTGTGCTTTCAACGCATGAATAACATCCTCAGATGAAAGCTCATAACTGTCTAGGCGATTTGGTTTCAACCATATACGCATTGCATATTCACGATTTCCCAAAATATCTGCAAATCCAACACCTTCAATCCTTTTAAGTTCAGGCAGTACGTTGATATCAGCAAAATTATAAATGAATTTTTCATCTAAACTTTCATCAGTGCTTTTTAAGTTGATATATAACAACATGCTATTTATCTCTTTTTCAGTCGAAACTCCAGCTTTTATTACCTCTTCTGGTAATTCGTCAAGAACCGTAGAAACTCTGTTTTGAACATTCACAGCAGCTAAATCAGGATCAGTACCAACTTCAAAGTAAATTTGAATTACGCTTGTACCGTCATTACCTGATACCGAACTCATGTAGGTCATACCAGGGACACCATTTATTGCTCTTTCAAGAGGTGTTACTACAGCTTTTGAGCAAACTTCGGCATTGGCACCGATATACTTTGTTATTACTGAGACAGCTGGGGGAGCAATATCTGGATATTGAGTGACTGGCAAAGTAAACAATGCAAGAATTCCGAGTAAAACAATAAATACAGAAATGACCAGCGACAAGATAGGTCGTTCAATAAATTTCTTAATCATAATATTTTAAATAAACTAAGGTTTAAATGTGCAGCTAAAAGTCAGATAAATCTTTGATGATTTTCTTAATAGAAATATACTGTGGCTTGATGATCATGCCGTCTCTAACTCTCTGAATTCCTTCAAAAATCAGCGTACTTTTTGAATTAAGCCCTTTTGAAACAATGTAAAAATTTGGTATCCTATTTTTGATATAAATCTGTTGTACTTTAACTTTATTATTTCTATCGACCAAATAAACAAAGGTTCGATCTTGAATATCGAAAGTAGATTTTTGTGGAACTATCAATGCTCCATTCAAATCCTTTTCTATTCTAATTTTACCACTTGCTCCATGCTTGAGCAAAAATCCAGGATTTTTGAATCGAGCGCGAAATGCAATATTTCCTGTTTTTTCATCAATCTGTCCATCCATTGTCTCAATAAACCCACTAATTTTGTGAGTATTACCATTAGCTAAAATCAGTTTAACTTCTCTATTTGTGATTTTATCTAAGTTGGAATTTGACATTAAATCCAAATATTCTTTTTCAGAAATATCAAAATAAACAAACACTTCATCATCTTTAGATAATTGAGTTAGAAGTGTACCTTGCTCTATTAGGCTTCCGATTTTATGAGGAATTCTATTTATTCTTCCACTAAAGGGTGCTCTTATATCAGTGTATGATAACATTTGTTTTGCGTGAGCTTCATTCGCATAAGCTTCTTCAACTTTCGCATTTGCAGCCTGCAATTTGTTTTGAGCAAATTGAAGTTCAATCTTAGAAACAATATTCTTCTCTACTAACTTTTTTGAATTCAATAATTCCAACTCCGCATTTCTTGCTTCTGCTTGAGCCAACTTTCGCATTGCCCTGCATTTAGTTAGTGATTCTGCATATTCTCTATTATTGATGCTATAAAGTAAAGCTCCTTCCTTTACAAAAGAACCTTCATCAACATGAACTTTTTCAAGATATCCCTGTGCTTTTGCACGAATTTCGATATTCTGAATTGCAGAAATCTCTGCCACATAATCTACTGCAATACTTGTATCAAGTACAGCAGGCGTTGTAATTGGATAAGTTTCAATCGACTCAATTTCTTGTTTGTTTTGACAAGAATATATAAAAGAGCTAACTCCCAAAAGGAGAATACAGCAATATCTCATATTTTTTTATTTAAAAATTCAAATTTTTTGTAAAGCACTATTTAAACGGATTTAAAACGTTTAATACTTTGGCGGTGGGCTTTGAATTTTTAAAGAAAAAAGTGTTTCAAATAAACTATAGAAAAATACATTGCTAACCTTTGTTTGTGTCAAAGCGAAAACAAAGGGGCTATTAATGAAATGGTCAATTGTTTCAATATCTGATTCATCATAATCAACGATATTTTGACGATCATCCTCAAAATCTCTTGACATTTGTTTTTCGATTGAGGAAATATTGCAGTGATAGTAACTGGCATTACTCAAAAAAATGAAAAAAAAGCAAACAAATACAGTTATCCATTTTTGGAAAATAGTAAAGCTCATATTTATTTTGACTTTATTCATCTTGTCTTTAAGAATATTCAAAAATATGCAAAGAAATCTACCGAATACGTTAATCAAATTCAAAACTTAATGTAAAAACAAAATAAAAATTTATAAATCAAGCGTTTAAACAATATAATATGAAAGAAAAATTTAAAAAAATTAACATTCGACAAAACGCGCATAGCTTACATTCATCTGTTTTCAATAGAAAAGAACTAGAAAATAAATTAAGAAATACTGATAGGGTTCAACTTAAAAAATAGAGTTTAATTCGAAAGACGAAAAATCTATAACCATAGATTTAAGCATTTGAAGAAGACTAAAAGAAAATCTCCAAATTATCACTGTAATTTTTTAATTCTTAACCAATCATCTTTTTGGGATCAACCCACAAATCATATTCTTCAGCTGTAACATATCCTAGATGTAATGCAGCTTCCTTCAAAGTCGAATCATTTTTGTATGCAAACTTTGCAATTTCAGCCGCTTTACTATAACCAATGTGCGGATTGAGCGCAGTCACCAACATCAATGAATTTTCAAGATTTCTTTGGATATTCGGCAAATTCGGTTCGATTCCAACGACACAATTCTTGGCAAATGAAACACAAGCATCACCAATCAATCTAGCTGATTCCAAAACATTCGCAACAATGACAGGTTTAAAAACGTTCAATTGAAAATGTCCGTTCGAACCAGCAATTGAAACTGTTACGTCATTTCCCATCACTTGAGCGCAAACCATTGTCAAGGCTTCTGGTTGTGTCGGATTGACTTTTCCAGGCATGATAGATGAACCGGGCTCATTGTCAGGAATGTGTATTTCACCAATCCCACTTCGAGGACCAGAGGAAAGCATGCGGATATCATTTCCGATTTTCATCAAAGTTACCGCCGTTTTTTTCAAAGCGCCAGAAAGTTCTACCATTGCATCATTGGTCGCCAACGCTTCAAATTTATTTTCGGCAGTTTTAAAAGGAAATCCAGTTGATTCAGCAATTTTCTCAGCAACCAAAACAGCATAATTCTCTGGCGCATTTAATCCTGTTCCGACCGCGGTTCCGCCAATCGCTAATTCACCTACAAAGATTAAGGCATTTTCAATCGAGCAGATTGCGTGCTCAATTTGAGCGACATACGCACTAAATTCTTGACCTAAACTCAAAGGCGTAGCGTCCATGAAATGTGTTCGTCCTGTTTTTATAATATCTCTGAATTTATTTGACTTTTCTGTAAAAGCATCCTTCAACAACTTTAATCCTTTTAGTGTATTTTCGGAAACCAATTGATAACAAGCAATATGCATCGCTGTCGGAAATGTATCATTAGACGATTGAGATTTATTCACATCATCATTTGGATTTAAAAATTTAACCTCATCAGATAGACTTCCACCATAAATCACTTGTCCACGGTTAGAAATTACTTCATTGACATTCATGTTTGTTTGCGTTCCTGAGCCCGTTTGCCAAATCACTAATGGAAATTCATTGTCCCACATTCCAATTAAAATTTCATCACATACTTTTGAAATAAGTTCGTTTTTTTCAGAAGAAAGTATGCCCAAATCACAATTTACCTGCGCTGCAGATTTTTTTACATGTGCGAATGCATGAATTACTTCAATCGGCATGGAAGCACTTTTTCCAATTTTGAAATTATTTCTTGAACGTTCAGTTTGTGCTCCCCAATAGCGATTAATGGGAACTTTAACTTCTCCCATTGTATCTTTTTCAATTCTAAATTCCATGTTTTGAATTATTTAATTTGAATTGGGCGCGAAAGCTAAAAACCCAATTTCAATGTTAAAAGGTAAGCTTTTTCAAACGAAACTATTTATAATGTTTATAAAAAAGAAAAAACTGAAAAATGAAGGTGTAAAAAGTTTCAATTAATAATTTATTTATTACTTTTACAACGTTAAATAGACTTTAAAAAACGAAGATATGAGTGGTTTAGGTATAACTATATTTCTTTTGATTGGCGGAATGGCTTTTTGGGTGCTTTTATTCCTTTTAACTTTCATCGTTCCTTTTTGGATTTCATTGGGAGTTTTCGACAAAATTAGACCAAAAAGAGTTTTCGAAGACGAGAAAACAAATCACTAAGATTTCGTTCAACATATTTCAAAGACTGTCAGTAAACTGACGGTCTTTTTTTGTTTTGATAATTTTTGAACACCACCAAAATTAAACGAAACAAATTATGCCCATCTAACTTCATTTCAATTATATTTACATCATAAATATTTTCCATGAAATCACTTATTACTACTTTCTTTTTTTGCTTTGGACTTTATTCAATCCATTTTGGACAAAACGAACTTCACTGTGGAACTGATGAAATGCATCAAAAATTGTTTTTGGAACACCCAGAATATAATGCTGGCATAATCAACGCCAACAATAGATTGCAACAATTCACACATGAATTCAGTCAAAATCCCCCGATGAAAACTGGACCTTATATCATTCCAGTGGTTTTTCATATCATCCATAATTATGGCCCAGAAAACATCAATGATGACCAAGTGCATGATGCAATCAGACAATTAAATATACAATACCGAAAATTGAATGATGACACAACAGATATTGTTCAACTCTTCAAGTCTCGTGCTGCTGATTGTGGAATTGAATTTCGTTTGGCACAATTAGATCCAAATGGAAATTGCACTAGCGGAATTACACGAACTGTTTCAGATTTAACTTCGATAGGTGATCATCAAGTAAAAAGTTTGATTCATTGGCCGCCAAATAAATATTTGAACGTTTACATTTGCGCAGAGGCAGCGAGCTTGGCTGGTCATGCACTTTTGCCATCAGCCGCAGATACAATTCCTGAGTGGGATGGTATTGTAATGCAACATTCCTACATCGGGACAATCGGAACATCAGATTATTTTAGAAGAACTGTTTTATCACACGAAGTTGGACACTTTTTAAATTTACAGCACATTTGGGGAGGAAACAATGTTCCAAATTACTATTATTTACCTTGTGGAGACGCGGGAAATTGTGCATTTGATGATGACGTAACGGATACACCAAATACAATTGGTTGGCAATCTTGCAATTTAAGTGGTCAATCTTGCGGCGAATTGGATAATGTGCAAAATTACATGGATTACGCCTATTGCGCATTGATGTTTACCGAAGGACAAAAAACAAGAATGCATGCTGCTTTAAATTCAACAGTTGCGAATCGAAATAATTTATGGCAACCTGCAAATTTAGCTGCGACAGGAACTGATGATGTGACCAATTATCTATGTGGTGCGAAATTGCAAGCTGACAAAAGAATTGTTTGTGTGGGTGATACTGTTCATTTCACAGATGTTTCCTACCACGGAATCACGGCCAGAAATTGGACTTTTGAAGGAGGAAATTCTCTTACCACAGCAGATTCACTTTCTTCGGCTGTTTACGACCAAGTTGGAAAATATGATGTGACACTCAAAGTTAGCAATGGTGTGGATACAATTGATGTGGTTTTGAATGATTACATAACTGTTTTGCCTGCGCAAGGAGCAATTGCAGGAATTGATCAGGCATTTGAAAATGACCAATCGTATTACGACAATTGGATTACAGTTGAAGGAGCAGCGCCATACAATTGGGATTTCACCAACATCGGTTTTCAAAGCAATCGATCTTTTAAATTGAATAACTTCGATAATCCAATTGCTTCTACTTATGATTTCCAAAGTTACCCGATGGATGCAAGTGGTTTGACAAGTTTGGCGATTTCATTTGATTGGGCATATGGCCGAATTGAAGGAACATTGGTAGATATTTTAGAAGTTGCAGTTTCTTCCAATTGTGGCGAATCTTGGTTCACTGTAAAATCTTATTTAGGTGGAAGTTCTTTGAAAACGGTGACCGATTTTGTGACTGGTCCTTTCACACCAGCAGACGAAACTCAATGGAAAAACGCCTTGATTACCACAGTGCCAGCTTCTTATTGGACTTCAAATTTAATGGTGCGTTTCCGATTCAAGAACAAAGGAAACAACAATTTATATATCGACAATATTCAATTGGGGAACTTAAATGAATTGGGTGTAAATCAATTGTCCAAAAACAATGTGGAGATTTATCCAAATCCAGCGAACGACCAGATCACTTTTGACTTGGGAATGAACCACGAAGTTGAAAATATCAATGTGTATGATTTAACCGGAAAATTGATTCAAACTTTTTCAAATATTGACCAATCTCCAAGTTTTGACTTAGATGTAAAATCGCTCAATGAAGGATTTTATTTGTTTAAAATTGAGAGTAAAAATGGTGAGATTGTGACTTCGCAGGTGATAGAGAGATAAAGAAAATGAAGAAAGTAGAATGCAGAATTAAATCTGAATAGTGAAACAATTCTGCATTCTTAATTCTATATTCTAAATTAAATATTAAACCCTAAACTAATCTTAAAAGTCAAATTCTTCTCAAATCTAGGCTGTGCATAAGCGCCGTAGTTGGTAAAAACGCCCAAACCGAAGGTTGAAAATCCTGAAATGTAGAGTTTATCTAAAATAATTCCACTTTCGTAATAGCCTTTTTCCATGGTTTTAAAATCTGCAAGATGTTGCGTTCTATTTTGCATCGAACCAACTCCCATCGCATGATGAATGGATAATTGAGGAGCAAACCATTTCAATTTGGTTTTCCAATTTAGGAAAGTCATTCTGGTGAATAAACTCACTTGTTGGTCGTTGAAAAATGCGGATGGCAAAATCGTTTCAAAAGAATTGGGTACAGACAAACGCCAATTTCCGCCCGTTCCATTTACAGCTTGCAATAAAAACAAAGGCGTATTTCCAATGGTTTTCGAACCACGAATCATCCAAACAAATTTTCCGACACCGCGCAAAGAAACGTTTTGAGAAATTTCCGCCAACACACGTGAATAATTGTAATTATCAATTGAATTCACCGATTTTCCTTGTGTAAATTTGACAGCCAATTTTGGATATTTTGATCCCATGGAAACGCGATTGTCGCCCAATTGCATCACTTTTTCACCCAATTGCCAGGTGAACTCCCCTCCTATTTCAGTCAAATCTAAACTTGAACTGAGTAACAATTGATTGGTGTCAAAAGGAATGAATTGATAACCTTCGGTTAAAGTAACTCTTTGATAATTTCCGATTAACGCCACTTTAAATGCAGGTGCTACATAACCTGACAAAATGATTTCTGCCAAACGCTGCTTTTCCATGTTTCTCACATACAATTGTTGGTACAAATCACTCGTGTTAAACGACTTGCTATTCGCTCTAAATTCATTTCCACCGCGTTGCAATAAATCTTGCTGATAAACCAAACGCAATTTAAAATCCTTTTTTGGATACAATTTGAACTCAGAAAATCCGCCATATTTCCAAGCTTTATCTTTGGTTGCCCAACCAAAATATCCCCCAATGGTAGCGCGTTTCATTAGTTTTTTAGAAGTTTCCAAGCCCAATCCAAATCGATAACCTTCGTACAAATTGAAATTCATCAAACGTTTGATATCCAAATTGAAATTTCCCAAAGGAATTTTTCCATCAGCCAAAGCCGTGAGCAACATCAATTTTTGTTCTAATTTGTTTTCCTTAGAAATGCTATCAATCACTTGATAGGTTTTTCTCTCTTGCGTGTTCAAATCGTAAAAACGCGTGGTGTCCCAATCTTTTTCCGTCTTTTCACCAGCATCGTTTGCAGTTTCAATGGCGATACTTCCAAATTCTCGCTTTTTCAAATCTGGATCTAAGACGATGTTACTGATATACGTATTTCCTTTTCCAACGATGGATGAATTGTCTAATTTCGAATCCAGTTTAATAATTGGCATCAACAATTCTGAACTCAATTTCACTGGAAACCATTTTTTTCCCTCGATGAAAGCGTATTCTTGAATCACTTTGATGGAAATATTGTCAGAAACTTCATTCGGCTCAGAAATTACTTTTTCGACCGCAAATCCATTGGTATTGATAAACAATTGACCTTTCAAGCCATCAAAATTCTTTCCTTTTCGCGGACGAAAAGAAATGGTGAAAGTGGTATCGTTTCCTACAACTGTCGTATCTTCCAACAAAAATAAATAACGACGCGTTCCGCCCAAAGCAATTGGATTGATGTACGTTTTTCCAAGCAACTGAAATTGATTTTCGTAAAAACTAAAAGACTGCATTTCATTGGCGAAAGTCGAAAACATCGGGTCTTTGAAACCAGAAACTTTATAAGCAGTAATCGTTTCCTTGTCGCGACTTGGTGGCATAAATTTTCTCGTTGAACTACTTTCCAAAAGGAACAAATATTGACTGTCAAAAAAAGTTTTCAACGAAAGTAAATTGCTGTCTTTCGTATCCGCAGGAATTTTCTCCAAGGCTTTTGGATCCATCGTAAAGTAAAACTTGCTGTAACTTTCATATTGAAAAGCATTGTTTTCCGTCGGACTGTTATTCTTTCTATTCGCAATCACTTGATCCATGATTCGATGCGCAGGATTTTCGCCCGGAAGCACTATGACTGCATCCAACATTTCAACTTCAGCTTGGATGTAAATCGTGCGTTCATTTCCTAAACTACTGATAAAAATCGTTGTGTCTTTGTAACCCAAAAATTTCAATTGAAAACTTGAAATTGCATTTATATCCAGCGAAAAATAGCCATCTAAATCTGCCAAAATTGCTGGTTTACCTGCTGGAATCACTTTCACAAAAGGAACGGATTCTTGTGTTGAATTGTCTTTGATTTGGAATTTTTCTTGAGCGGAAAGTGTCAGGAAACTCAATAAAAAAGTGAATAGTAAAGTTAATCTCATAGCTCAAAAATACAATTAATGTTGGTAAGACTTGCGCCGAAAGCGATTGTTACACCGAAAAGCGATTATTGAGTTAAAAATTCACGCAAAGTTTGATGCAAAATTCCTTCGTAAGTATTTCCCGAAAAATCATCTAAAGTGATGACCATTTTGGGATAATTGTCTTTGATTTTCATCAAATTTCCAAATTCTCGTTCAATCGTTTGTTTTTCATTCAGTGTAAGTGCAACTTGAACATAGATTTTTTCTCCGTCTTTTTCACAAACGAAATCTATTTCTCCATTTGGAATCACGCCCACCTTTACTTTATATCCTTTGTAAACCAAATGATTGTAAACAATATTTTCTACAATTTTGGCTCGGTCTTCAATGCGATAACCCCAAATTGAATTTCTAATTCCCAAATTTTCGAAATAATACTTTTCTCCAATTTCAAAAACACGCTTTCCTACAATGTCATATCGCTCAACTTTGTGAATAATAAAGGCATTTTCTAAATGATGCAAGTATGTTTGAACTTGATTCGGCGCCATGTTGATTTTTTGTGATTTTAAAAAATCACTTATTTTCTTGGCGGAAAACAAACTTCCCGTATTGTCTGCTAAAAAAAGTACCAATTGCTCTAAAAAGCGAATATTTCTGACCGCAAATCGCTGAATAATATCTCGATAAATAATGGTTGTGTAGATGTTTTTCAAATATTCGAAAACCACTTCATCTGCTTTTGGCAAATGAATCAAATAAGGCAAACCGCCCCATTTCATATACATTTCAAGTGATTTTGTTGTGTCTTTCAATTTGTGAAAAATCAAAAATTCTGTATATGACAAACTGTAAACCGTTATTTCAATAAATCGACCGCTTAGGACAGTAGCCAATTCACCAGATAATAAATTTGCGTTACTTCCAGTGCAGTAAATGTCTAAATTTTCTTTCAACACCAAAGAGCGAAGCGCCTTTTCAAAATCTTGAATTTCTTGAATTTCATCAATAAAAACATAGGTTTTTCCAGTCTTTGATTGATTTGACAGTACATAATCATTCAACTCAATTGCTGTTTGGAGATGCGAAAATGCCAAATCTTCTAAATTGATATATAGAATAGTTGCTTCTGAATCTTCTTTTTGTATGAATTCAATCAACTGAAATAACAAATAACTTTTTCCAACCCTTCGCTGACCTGTCAAAGCCTTAATGATTTGCTTTCCAATAAAAGACTTTACCCGATTGATGTATGAATCTCGAGCAACCAAGTTTTGTGGAAAATTCTTAAAAGTTGACATTGTATTTATAATTTTACATCAAAAATACAAAAGTTATCGTTATGATTACAACTTTTACCTAAAATTAAAATACTTTAAAGTACAATTATAAAAAAAGTCGACCTGAAACAGATCGACTTTCCTCAATAGAATAAAGATACTTGATTAAAAGAAACCTAATTTCTTTTTGTTATAAGAAATCAACATGTTTTTTGTTTGACGATAATGTTCAAGCATCATTTTGTGATTTTCTCTTCCGAATCCAGATTTTTTATACCCTCCAAATGGTGCGTGCGCTGGATAAGCGTGGTAATTATTCACCCAAACACGTCCTGCTTGAATTGCACGCGGCACTTGATACAATTCATGTGCATCACGCGTCCAAACACCTGCTCCTAAACCATACAATGTGTCATTTGCAATTTCAATCGCTTCTTCAGTCGTTTTGAAAGTTGTCACACAAACAACTGGTCCAAAAATTTCTTCTTGGAAAATACGCATTTTGTTGTGTCCTTTGAAAATCGTTGGTTGAATGTAATATCCACCAGCCAAATCTCCTTCTTGTTGGTAAACTTCTCCACCCAACAAAACTTCAGCACCTTCTTCTTTTCCGATTTTCAAGTAAGACTGAATTTTTTCATATTGATCGTTAGAAGCTTGCGCACCCATCATCGTAGTTCCATCCAAAGGATCGCCCATGATGATTGCTTTAGTGCGTTCAATTACTCGTTCCATGAATTTGTCATAAATCGATTCGTGTACCAAAATTCTTGACGGACAAGTACAAACTTCGCCTTGATTCAAGGCAAACAAAACAGCACCTTCAATGGCTTTGTCGAAGAAATCATCGTCTGCATCTGCGATTGATGGGAAGAAAATATTTGGTGATTTTCCACCTAATTCCATGGTTGCAGGAATGATATTTTCAGAAGCATATTGCAAAATCAATCTTCCTGTAGTCGTTTCTCCTGTGAAAGAAATTTTTGAAATTCTTGGTGATTGAGCCAATGGTTTTCCTGTTTCCAAACCAAATCCAGAAACAACGTTCAACACACCTGCTGGAAGAATGTCGCCAATCAATTCCATCAACACCATGATCGATGTTGGTGTTTGTTCTGCTGGTTTTACAACAACACAACATCCTGCTGCCAACGCTGGAGCAATTTTCCAAGTCGCCATCAACAATGGGAAATTCCATGGAATAATTTGTCCAACTACTCCCAATGGTTCGTGCAATACAATACTTGTAGTGAATTCGTCATGTTCTGAAATTGTTCCTTCTTCAGCACGAATAACGCCCGCAAAATAACGGAAATGATCGATACATAAAGGTAAATCAGCGGCTCTTGTTTCACGAATTGCTTTACCATTGTCGATGGTTTCAACAGTTGCTAAATATTCTAAATTAGCTTCCATCGCATCAGCAATTTTCAACAAAATGTTACTTCTTTCAGTAACCGATGTTTTACTCCAAGTTTTAAATGCGTCATGCGCAGCATCTAATGCCAATTCAATATCTTCTTTTCCAGAGCGTGCAGCTTTGGTAAATACTTTTCCGTCGATTGGTGAAATATTGTCGAAATATTCTCCATTTACAGGGGCAACAAATTTTCCGCCGATAAAATTGTCATAGTGACTTTTAAATTCTGGTCGTTTCATATTAATAGCTTTAAATAATTTATGGGGCTAAGGTATTTGGATTAAGTTCTTGACGCTAGCACAAATTTGTCATTCAATAGCACAATTCTCTCAATCTCATTTTCGACTGCTTTTTGAATGAATTTTTATATGTACCTTAACATTCTGAAAATTTGTTTGGACTATGAATTCAATCATCAAACCCCAGTTAACAAACGAGAAATCACTCAAAACTTTGGTCGAAAACCGAACGCTTTATGCTTTGGATAAGTGTGAGTTAAATGTTTTTGAAACGCATCAAGCAGCTTCACAAGTGCCATTGACTTTCGGTGATTTGGTAGTTACAAGCATGGTTCGCGGCAAAAAGATTATGCAATTGGATGATGATCCGTCCTTCACCTATTTGCCTGGCGAAACAGTGATTGTTCCTCCAAACGTAACGATGAAAATCGATTTTCCAGAAGCATCCTTTTATACTCCTACACAGTGCATCGCATTAGCAATTGATCACGAACACATCGCAAGAACATTGGAATTTTTGAATTACAAATATCCACGCGAAGGCAAAAATTCTTGGGAATTGAAAATGAATGACTACTTCTTTTACAACACAGCTGAATTGACGGAAGTAATCAATAAGCTGATGTTTGTTTGCATGGACAACAACCAAATGAAAGATGTAATTGCTGATTTGACCTTGCAAGAATTATTGGTTCGACTCATTCAACTGCAACACCGAAATATGTTGGAGGTGGACGCCAAAGAAAATCATGGAAAAAACGCGATAACATTTACCGTAAATTACATCAAGGAAAATGTGCTCAATAAAATCACGATTGAAGAATTATGTAAATTGGCTTGCATGAGTAAAGCGACTTTTTACAGGGTTTTCAAACGAGAATTAGGAATGAGTCCGAATGAATTTTTGATTTTAGAACGCATTAAAATAGCCAAAAAATTTATCCGCGAAACCTCTGTCAGCATCAATCAAATCGCTTACGAAGTTGGTTTTGAAGATGTCAATTATTTCTGCAGAACATTCAGAAAATTGGAGCAAATTTCTCCAACGCAATACAGATTATTACACAACGGAATCGCCTAATAATTAAATGATGACACCAAGAGTTACCGTTTCAGAAAATGCCAAAAACGTGATCAATCAATTGAAATCAAAATATGGTGAATTGATGTTTCACCAAAGTGGTGGATGTTGTGATGGTTCACAGCCCATGTGCTATGAAAAAGGAGATTTCAAGTTGGGAAATAGCGATATTTGTTTGGGTGAAATCGAAGGTTGTGAATTTTGGATGAGCAAGGATCAATTTGAATATTGGCAACACACGCAACTAAATATTAATATTACTGAAGGTCGAGGTTCTAGTTTTTCAATAGAAATTCCAATGGGAATGCGTTTCTTGACTGAATCAAGAATGTTTACCGAGGCAGAAACTGCTGACTTGAATCCATTGCGTGTGATTGAAGATTAACAAATTGCTTTTTAATTAAAACATTATTGTAATAATATTACAGGATAATCGGATAAAAACCGATTAACATATATAATATTTACATAAATTTGTAATAATATTATACTTTAATCGGAAAATTACCGATTATAATATCTAAATTTGACATTATGTTCAGGTCTCAGATTAAAAATTTCACCAACGCACCTATTGCACATCACGTTGCAATAAAATTACTTCATGAATATGATCGTCCTAATGATAAAATCAGTGAATTAATAAAAAATAAAGAACTCATTTCAATCCGAAGAGGATTTTATATTCCTGGACCAAAAATTGATTTGCCAACTCCAAATAATTTTCTCATCGCCAATCATTTACGGGGACCAAGTTATGTTTCACTTGAGTCAGCATTGTCATTTTGGGGCATGATTCCAGAAAGGGTATTTGAAATTACTTCAGTCACTTTAAAAACATCCAAAAAATACAGCACTCCGATTGGGAGATTTAGTTATCAGCATGTTAATTCTCCATACTATTCTTTTGGAATAGAAAGTGTTACACTAGAACCACTTCAAACTGCAATGATCGCAACACGCGAAAAAGCAATTTGTGATAAAATCATTCTCACCTGTGGTGTTTTGCTTCGAAGCATTTCCCAAACAACGGATTTCCTCTTAGAAGACCTGCGCATAGATGAAGATGCGCTAAAAACACTGAATTGCCAGATGATTAATACTTGGATTGATGATGCCCCTAAAAAAAGCAGTTTAAAAATGCTGATAAAAACCTTGGAAACCTTATGATTAAAAACTGGATAGCACAATACAATCCTCAAAACGAAGACGAAGTCTTATCGGCCATGCGAGAAATTATGCAAGAAATAGTTTTGGCAGGACTTTCTCGAACAGACTTTTTCGATAAAGCGGCATTTTATGGTGGAACTGCTCTGCGAATATTCTACGGTTTAGATCGGTTTTCTGAAGATTTAGATTTTTCATTGTTGGAAATTGATTTAAACTTTACGCTAGAACCTTATTTCCTAGCAATCACTGAAGAATTTGAATCTCAAGGGATTAAAATAAGCATTCGCGAAAAAGACAAAAAGACGAAAACTTCTATTGAATCTGCATTTTTAAAAACAGAAACGATTTGGAAAGAATTAATCTTAGAAGATATTGTCAAACAAGCTGGCATAAAATCGAATAAAACTGTCAAAATAAAAATCGAAGTAGATCGAAATCCGCCATCAAAATTTGAAACTGAAGAAAAATTATTAATTAGACCATTCTCATTTTACGTGAATTGTTTTTCACCTTCAAGTCTATTTGCTGGAAAAATGCATGCTTTGTTATTTAGAAAATGGAAAAACAGAGTAAAAGGTAGAGATTGGTACGATATGGAATGGTATATTAAACAAGGAATTCCTTTGAATATTGAACATTTTTTACAACGTGCGAAAGATACTGGTGATTGGAAAGCTAAAACTATATCTTCTGATCAAATCTTGAAATTACTCCAAGAAAAAATTCAGCTAGTAAAAATGGAAACTGTGAAAGAAGATGTAATTCGATTTATTCCAGACGAAAAGAAAATTGAAATTTGGAGTGAGAAATATTTTGAAGAATTGATTACCAAAATAAAATTTGAACCCAATTCAATCCTCTAACTCCAAATTAAAAGTTCCATCCATTACCAATTTTTTGTCCACTGGTACTGGATTTCCTGGAATCATAAATCCTTTGATTTTAGCTGTTTTACCTTTGGAAAGCAATTCAAACACTTGCTTTTCAGTCAATTTTTTACCCAACATTTCAAATGGAAGTTTGAACCCACAAACCGCGAAATTGGAGCATCCGTAGGCCGAATTTCCTTTTTTCAATAAATGTTGTTTGCACTTAGGACAAGTCATTGCCTCAATGTTGATTTCTTCTTTCGGTTTGACTTCTCTTGGTTTGCGTACTTTTTCAACTTCTTGTTCGACTGGCTTTTCTGGAGCTATGGAAATGACACGTTGTGTGTTAAAAATCACTTCATTGGTCAAATCAACCACCATTTGAATCAATTCTTTTTTGAAAGTTTCAGCGGCGTATTCTCCCTTTTCGATTAAGCGCAATTTGCGTTCCCAATCACCCGTCAATTCAGGACTTTTGAGCAATTCATTTTGAATCGTGTCAATCAAATCCATTCCCGTTTGGGTCGCGTATAAATTCTTCTTTTTCTTTTCAATATATCTTCTTCGAAACAAAGTTTCAATGATATTTGCACGTGTAGATGGTCGACCGATTCCATTGTCTTTCAACAACTCGCGCATCTCTTCATCTTCCACTTGTTTACCAGCGGTTTCCATCGCGCGTAGCAAAGTCGCTTCTGTAAATGCTTTCGGTGGTGAAGTTTTTCCTTGGTGAATTTTGGGCTCATGTGGTCCACTTTCTCCTTCAGTAAAATGGGGCATTACTTTCTCTTCTTCGCCTTCCTTTTTAGCAGAAACATCTCCCGCATACACTTCTCGCCAACCTGGTTCGATGATTTGTTTTCCTGTAGCTTTGAATTCTAAAGTTCCGACTTTTCCCAAAACGGTTGTATTGGAAACCTTACATTCTGGATAAAATGCAGCAATGAATCTCTTTGCTATTAAATCATAAATATGTTGTTCTTGTGGCGTAATTCCTGACGGTACAATTCCTGTTGGAATAATCGCATGGTGATCTGTTACTTTTTTATCGTCAAAAACCGTTTTTGATTTCGGAATTGGTTTTGCCAACAAAGGCGCAGTCAATTGACTGTAATATTTCATTCCACTCAAAATCCCAGGAATCTTTGGGTGCAAATCTTCGGAAAGATAAGTTGTATCAACACGTGGATAGGTAACTAATTTCCCTTCATATAAGCGTTGAATCAATTTCAAAGTTTCTTCAGCCGAATAACCGTATTTTCGATTCGATTCAACTTGCAAACCAGTCAAATCAAACAATCTGGGATTTCCCTCTTTTCCTTCTTTTTGCTCAAATGAAGTGATTTCAAACGGATGTTCTATCAAATAAGCCAATCCTTTTTCCGCTTTTTCTTGAGAAGTCAACCTGTCAATGGAAGCCGAAAATTCTGTTTCCTTGAAAGTTGTTTTCAATTCCCAATAATCTTCAGATTTGAAAGCGTCCATTTCTTTTTGACGTTGCACAAGCATTGCCAAAGTTGGCGTTTGCACACGACCGATAGACAATGTTGCTTTTCCTTGACCGAATTTCTTGGTGAACAAACGTGTTGCATTCATTCCCAACAACCAATCGCCAATTGCACGCGCACTTCCTGCAGCGTATAAATTATTGTATTGATTTCCGTCTCTCAATTTCTGAAAACCTTCACGAATCGCTTCTTCCGTCAAAGAAGAAATCCACAATCTTTTGATGGGCGCTGTGCATTTTGCTTTCAATAAAACCCAGCGTTGGATCAATTCTCCTTCTTGTCCAGCATCCCCGCAATTGATAACCTCATCAGCGCCTTGAACTAATCTTGAAATGACATGAAATTGTTTCTGAACGCCAGAATCTTCCATCACTTTCACCCCAAAACTGGATGGAATCATGGGCAAATCTTCCAAACGCCAATATTTCCATTTTTCGGTATAATCGTGTGGTTCTTTGAGTGTACAAAGGTGCCCGAAAGTCCAAGTAACTTGATAGCCGTTTCCTTCCATGTAACCGTCCTTCGCTTGCGTAGCACCGATTACTTTGGCAATATCACGTGCCACACTTGGCTTTTCTGCTATACAAACTTTCATTCGATTTTCACCCGATTTTTGAGAGGGCTAAAGATAGTCAAAATGCGCCAAAAGGAAAGTAGAAATCATTCGAAAACAAGAAAAATATCAACAAGTCAGTTTATTTCTTGTCATATCGATTTACCACGAAATCAAAAGGATTTTTTTCATCTTTTGGTCTATTCATAATTTCTTCTGAGTTCCAAGAATTTTTGTCAAATTCAGGAAAAAATGTATCCGCATCAAAAGTATGATTGACAGTGGTAATAAACATTTCATCAACTACGTTTTCATCCAAAGCTTCTTTGTAAATCTGTCCGCCGCCGATAATGAAAATTTTGCGTTCAGTTTCGTTTTTGAAATGTTCCAAGCAATCTTTGAGATTGTGGAAAACCAAACAATTCTCCGCCTTGAAATCTGTATTTCTAGTTAAAATAACATTCAATCGATTGGGAAGTGGTCTGTATTTTTCTGGAACGGAATCATAGTTTTTTCTACCCATGATCACCACTTGTCCTGCGGTAGTATTTTTGAAAAACTGCATGTCGGCTGGCAAATTCCACATCAAATCATTGTTTTTACCAATGCCTCTTTCTAAATCTGTTGCGACGATTAAACTTACTTTCATCTGATTGAATTGAAATCCAAAAGTAAGCACTTAAATGATGCTTAACCAAATAAATTTCTCAAAATCACCAATTCATTTACTTTGTCCACATTTCCAACTTGTTGAAACGCGGAAATTAAATTGGTCAACATGCGTTGAATGATTTTGGTATTTGGACAAGGCTCAAAAAATCCGCGTTCAGCAGGCAATTTGATTTGCTCTAAAAATTGATGAATGTCTTTTTCTTGAAAGATCGTTCCTTTTGAAAATGCATTGATGTAAAACAAAACGCCATAAGGATTTGGATTTCCTGTCATGACATTGATTCGGTATTCATCCATGTATGCCAACACAAAATGATTTGGCAAATTGACGCCATAAACAGGAATTTTCAAAGATTGAGCGATGATGCTGTAAATCAAACTCAAGCTCAACGGATTTCCCTTGCGTGTTTCGAGCACCGTATTGATATATGAATTCAAGGGCGAATGAAAAGATTTTGCGTTCCCTTGAAAATGGTGGTGTTCGAAAAACACTTTGTTGAAAGTCATGATTTTTTCAAATGCCGTTTGACTCGGACTCAATTCCAACCAAATGTCTTTCCTGATTTTTTCGATTTCCGCGTGAATCAATGATTCATCTAATCCAGGATATTGATAACGTGCAACAATAATTGCACCTTGCAACAAATCTTTTTCTTCGGAAGCAATCCAATTTTGAAGCAAAAATTTCAGATCTTCAAATTGAATTTCGTGAATCAAATTTTCGATTCTATTTTGAAACAACAATCCAAAATCTCGAGATTCCCAAGAATTTTCCAAAAATGGAATCGCCTCAGGACCGTACGATTTTAATTTGTCATGAACATGCGCATAAACGTGATCATCTGGATCGTCTATGAGCTGTATCAACGCTTGAACCGATTGTATATTCAACATGTTGCAAAGATACAACAGAGAATCAGGCACTTTCAATACAATCCTTTTGACTTTTTAAGGTCAAATTGTTAATTCAAGTTATTTTTCAAAATTAGAATGCAAAAAAAATCCCAAATTCGAGTTGAATCTGGGATTTGAAAATCGATATTTGAATTTCTTAGTTTCTGTATAAAGTTGCTTTAACCGCATTGATTAATCGAGCAACATTTGGCAACGCTTCATCAATCAAAGTTGGTGAAAAAGCGAATGGAGTGTCAGTTTGAGTTACACGCATAACTGGAGCATCTAAATGATCAAAAGCATAACGTTGCAAGTGGTAAGAAATTTCAGATGAAATAGATGCCAATGGCCAAGATTCTTCTAATACTACACAACGATTTGTTTTCTTCACTGATTCAACCACACAAGCGTAATCGATAGGACGAACAGTTCTTAAGTCGATGATTTCGCAAGAAATTCCTTCTTTTTCCAACAATTCAGCTGCTTCGAAAGCTACTTTCAAAATTTTCCCGAAAGAAACAATAGTTACATCTGTACCAGCTCTTTTGATATCAGCCACCCCGATTGGAATGATGTATTCTCCTTCTGGAATTTCGCCTTTATCTCCGTACATTTTTTCTGATTCCAAGAAAACAACAGGGTCATTGTCACGAATAGCCGCTTTCAACAAACCTTTCGCATCGTAAGGATTTGAAGGTGTGATTACTTTCAAACCAGGAACGTGCGCATAAAACGCTTCAAAGCTTTGAGAGTGCGTTGCAGCCAATTGACCAGCAGTACCATTTCCTCCTCGGAAAACGATTGGACAGTGATATTGACCACCAGACATTTGCAACATTTTCGCAGCACTGTTGATGATTTGGTCAGCAGCCAAAATCGCAAAGTTCCAAGTCATAAATTCAACAATCGGACGCAAACCATTCATCGAAGCACCTACCGCAATACCAGCAAAACCAAGTTCTGCAATCGGTGTATCAATTACTCTTTTTGGACCAAATTCATCCAACATCCCTTGAGAAACTTTGTAAGCACCGTTATATTCGGCTACTTCTTCACCTAAAAGAAATACACTTTTGTCTCTGCGCATTTCCTCAGACATTGCTTCACGAAGTGCTTCTCTAAATTGTACTGTTTTCATATGTAGATAATTTCTTGAATTCTAATTTCACTTACCGATTATCGTGATAAGGATGCCAAAAATACAAAATTAAAAGTGAATTGAATTTCATTTTGAAGCATTAAAGTTGCAAAAATTTGGCGTTTTTTAACTTCGTGTCATAAATACACTAAGTATAGCAAGCAAAGTCAATCTCTTACATCCTAAGCACGCATAATAAAATATTCAAAAAAAGAGTCCTTTGAACATTAAGAAAACAGTTTTGTTTAGTAAATTTGCAACGATTTAAGATTAAAATTCTGATAAAATGAAGATATTAGTATGTATCAGTAAGTCACCAGACACGACTTCAAAAATTGCATTCACAGATGGCAACACTAAATTTGATGAAAATGGTGTGCAATACATTGTGAATCCTTATGACGAGTGGTATGCTTTGGTGCGTGCACTTGAAATTAAAGAAACAAGTGGTGGAAATGTGACCATCATTACAGTTGGAACCGCAGCTGATGACGCTGTGATTCGCAAAGCTTTGGCTATTGGAGCTGATGATGCAGTAAGAATTGACGCTGAAGCAACGGATGCCTATTTTGCAGCTGCTCAAATTGCAGCTTATGCAAAAGCAAACAATTTTGATCTTATTTTAACTGGTAAAGAAACCATCAATTACAACGGTTCGCAAGTTGCGGGAATGATCGCTGAAGATTTAGATCTTCCTTTCGTTTCTTTGGCTACGAAATTGGATGTAAACGGTTCAACTTTGCGTCTAGAACAAGAAATTGTTGGTGGTTTACAAATCGTTGAAGCAAATTTACCTTTGGTGGTAAGTTGTGCTAAAGGTATGGCTGAGCAAAGAATTCCAAACATGCGTGGAATCATGGCGGCAAGAACAAAACCTTTGCAAATCGTTCCTGCTATTGCTGTTGACGCATTCACGGTGTACGAAAGTTACACTTTGCCAGATGCGAAAAAAGCGTGCACAATGATTGATCCAAACAATATGGATGAATTGGTTAATTTGTTGCACACAGAAGCGAAAGTTATTTAGTTCATAGACAAAAGACATTAGACAGAAGACAATAGACTTTAGACTTGACAAATTTCTTTAGTCTTAACATCCTAAAATCTTGACATCTTAATATCTTAAAGTCTAAAAAATATAAAAATATGAAAACATTAGTATACATAAACGGCAATCATGCGCATGCGAAGGCGTCCTTTGAGGCGGTAACTTACGCTAAAAAATTAGGCGGTGAAGTGATTGTGATTGCTTCTGGAAATGGAAGTGATTTAGCCAAATTGGGCGAATACGGAGCATCAAAAGTAATGGTTGACAAATCATTAGATCATGGAGATGCGCAACAAATTACAAAACTAATCGCTGCTGCTGCAGAAGCAACTGGCGCTGAAGTGATTGTTTTTTCTCACGATTTAGTAGCAAAAGCAGTAGCTCCTCGTCTCTCTGTAAGATTGAAAGCTGGTTTGATTTCTGGTGCAATTGCTTTGCCTGAAACTTCAAATGGTTTCTCTTGCAAAGTGAACGTTTTTTCTGGAAAAGCATTCGGTTTGGTTTCTGTGAAAACAGCTACTAAAATCATTTCTTTGCTTCCTAATTCAATTCAACCAGAATTAAATGGTAGTGCTTGTGCAGTGGAAGATTTCAACGGAAATGTTGGTGCTGCTGCAATCAAAATCATCGACACTAAAATTCCTGAAGGAAATATTCCTTTGCCAGAGGCTGAATTGGTTGTTTCTGCAGGACGTGGTTTGAAAGGACCAGAGAACTGGGGAATGATTGAAGAATTGGCAAACAATTTAGGTGCTGCAACAGCTTGTTCTCGACCAGTAGCAGATATTGGCTGGAGACCTCACCATGAGCATGTTGGTCAAACAGGAGTAGCTATTCGTCCAAATTTATACATCGCAGTTGGAATTTCTGGTGCGATTCAACACTTGGCAGGTGTGAACGGTTCTAAGGTGATTGTGGTTGTAAACACAGATCCTGAAGCGCCATTTTTCAAAGCTGCTGACTACGGAATTATTGGAGATGCGTTCGATGTAATTCCAAAATTAAACGAAGCTGTTAAAAAATTCAAAGCTGCACATTAGTAAGTTCGCTTAGAATCATTACTTTTACATCGATATAGAAATTAGGGAAGCAGCAATTGCTTCCCTAATTGTTTCTAAACTATTCAGAAACAGCATCTAAAAGCATGGACAAAGTAAAACTCGAAATCGTTGGATTATCCTACAGTCAAACACAATCAGGGGCATATGCCTTGGTTTTGGCTGAAGTTGGTGGAAAAAGAAGCTTACCTATCATTATTGGTGGATTCGAAGCGCAAGCAATTGCAATCGAATTAGAAAAAATGACCCCTACTCGACCGTTGACACACGATTTATTTAAAAGTTTTGCGCTTTCTTTCGGAATCAAAGTGAAAGAAATTGTCATTTACAATTTGAACGAAGGCATTTTCTACTCAAAATTGATTTGCGAAAAAGAAGGTCAATTGAGTGAAATCGATGCGCGTACATCAGATGCAATCGCTTTGGGAGTTCGATTTAAATGTCCAATTTATACCTATGAAAATATTTTGGCAAGTGCAGGAGTTGAATTAGATGAAAACAGTGATTTTGCATCAGATTTCGAAGATGAAATCGAAAAAAAGCCAGCTGAAAATTCATTGAACAGCTTGAGCATTGAAGAACTTCAACAGCAACTGAATACCGCATTGGAAGACGAGGAATATGAATTGGCTTCTAAAATCAGAGATGAAATCTCAAAAAGAAGCGAAAACTAAATAAACTAAGCTCAAAACTATCAACATTCTATGGATCGATTTACAGGTATAATTGGAATTTTTGTAATCCTTGGGATTGCTTTTTTGGTTTCAAACAATAGAAAAAGGATTAATTTAAGATTGGTTTTCAGTGGACTTGCTCTACAAATCTTAATCGCTGTTTTGGTTCTCAAAGTTCCACCTGTAAAAAGCTTCTTCCAAACCTTGGGAAAAGGAATGCAACACATTGAAGAGTTCGCTAGAACAGGCGCTGCATTTGTTTACAGCGGTATTTCAACTGAAAATGAAGTTTACAATGCTAGAATTTTAAAATCTGACACAATCGTTGCTGAAGATGGAAGAAAAACCATCCACCTTTCAGCGATTTATGGCGGACCAAAAGATGACAAATTAACGCCTTTGGTTTATAAAGCAGATTCACCCAAAATTCATTACAATTACCAATTAGTCACTTTTGACGAAAAAACACACAAAGCAGACGGAAAAATTCCGATTTATTTTGTGCAAGGCGTTCCAAAAATTCAAAGTGATTTTGCAAGAAGCGGTTTCGTTTTCGCCTTTAATATTACTGCAACGATCATTTTGGTGTGTATTCTAGTTGCCATTTTGTATCACATCGGTTTCATGCAACGCATCGTTTCAATTATTGCTCGAGCAATGAACACCATCATGCGCGTTAGTGGTGCAGAAGCTTTGAGTAACGTTGCAAGTGCTTTCGTAGGTCAAGTTGAAGCGCAAGTAATGATTCGTCCTTACCTGAAAGGCATGACCAAAAGTGAGTTACTAGCTTCCATGAGTGGAAGTTTGGCATGTATTGCAGGAGGAATTTTAGTTGTTTACACCACAATGGGCGCACCGGCAGAATATCTAATCGCTGCAAGTTTGATGGCTGCTCCTGGCGCTTTGATTATTTCCAAAATCATTTATCCGGAAACGGAAGAATCTCAAACCATGGGAACGGTTAAATTAGCAGTCAAAAAAGAACACGTAAATTTGATTGACGCCATTAGTCACGGTGCAACAGACGGTTTCAAAATATCAATGAATGTAATCGCCATGTTGATTGGTTTCTTGGCATTGATTGCCATGATCAATTGGATGTTTGGATTAATCAATCCAGGATTGACTTTAGACGTAATTTTCGCGAAAATTTTCTATCCAATGGCTTGGAGTATGGGCGTTCCTGCCCAAGACGTGAACAATGTGGCAACACTTCTTGGACAAAAATTGACAATCAATGAATTCGTAGCGTTCAAAAACTTAACGAGCGATGCTATTCCGGTCTACAGTGAAAAAGCTAATTTGATTGCAAGTATTGCGATTTGTGGTTTTGCAAATTTCAGCAGTGTCGGAATGCAAATCGGTGGAATTGGTGCTTTGGCTCCAGAACGACGAGCAGACTTAGCTAAACTAGGAATGCGCGCACTGTTGGCTGGTACACTTGCGTCGTATCTTTCTGCGACGATTGCGGGAATCCTTTTTTAAGTTTGGAAATTTGATTTAGATTAATAGATTATTGGACAAACCAATAAGTCTTTGAAAAAAAGGTTTACTGTGCAATCTAAAAGTAAAGAAAATACCACTGACTATCTTTGAAACTTCTTCGCTGATAGGGATTATTAGAATCAATTCGAAATATTGCAATATTTGATTATCTGGGATTTTTCTTCCTCATTCGAAATATGGCTATATTTCTTCCTCATTCGAAATATAGCGATATTTCATTTTTAACCACATTGACTGAAAAATACAACAATTTTCGCATTCCATTCGAAATATTGCAATATTTGATTTCCGAGGTTTTACATGATTTATTCGAAATATAGCGATATTTCATTTTGAATAATATCGAAAAAGGGAGTTTTACTTTTTAAAATAGTGAATAAAAGAACGACATAAAATCTTCAAAATAAAAGTAAACCACATTCAAACCATCCAATAATCAATTTCTCCTCGCTTTCTTCAACATCACATCCGGTTGCGGGCGAATACCTTCTCTGACGATTTTCTTGCCTTTTTTGTAAATCAAGATTTTTTCTGTAGCAGATGAGTTGTCCATTTTTCCCTCGATGACGAAGTTGGTTTTATTTTCTGAAACCAAAGTCCAAATTCCTTTGTTGGTTTTTGTGCCAATTACTACCACGATTTCTTTGGCTGACAATTGAATTTCAATCGCAGAAGTTCCAATTTGGATGCGCTCACTTGCGCCGGCACTCATTTCGTAGGCCGCAATTGTTCCGACATATTTCCCAAAATAAGATTTCTTAACCTGCGCTGAAACATTCGAATGCAAAAACAAACAAACTAAAATAAAAGCAAATTGACGCACCATGAATTTTGATTTAGATTCAAATGTAAGGAAAAATGAGTCGCAAATCCAAATTCAAAAACTTTCTAGAAACAGAAGGTTTTTCAATCAATTACTTTTTCTCGTACCTTTATCCCAATACATGGCGACTTTCAAAGACAATTTTCAAATTTTGCGTCACCTTACGTTTGCACGTTTGGCGAATTTGGTATTGTTGCGTTTTTCTTACCGCATTTCTAGAATTTTGAAGCGCAGCATCGTTTGGGGAAAACCGTTTACAGTGAGTATTGAACCAACGACTGCTTGCAATTTAGGTTGTTCAGAATGTCCGAGCGGGTTGAAAAATTTCACGCGACCCACTGGAAAATTAGACTTGGAACTCAACCGACAATTGATTCAACAATTGGGAAAACAGCTTTTTTACATCAATTATTATTTTCAAGGCGAACCATTTTTGCATCCGCAGTTTTTAGACTTGATCAAAGATGCGAAAAAGCAACACATTTATACGGCTACTTCCACCAACGCACATTTTATCACGCCGCAAAAAGCAACGGAGATTGTCGCTTCTGGTTTAGATCGATTAATTATTTCCATTGATGGTTTGACACAAAAAACGTATGAAAGCTATCGCGTTCACGGAACTTTGAGTAAAGTGATTGAAGGTGCCAAATTATTGGTCGAAGCCAAAAAAGCTGCCAATTCGGCAACACCGCATTTGATTTTTCAATTCTTGGTCGTGAAACCGAATGAACATGAAATTGACGGCGTTTTTGATTTGGCGAAAACGTTGGAAATTGATGAAGTGCGTCTGAAATCTGCGCAAGTGTACGATTACCAAAACGGCCACGAATTGATTCCTGAAAATGAAAAATATGCGCGCTACAAACGCCAAAAAGACGGAACGTATCGTTTGAAATACAAAACCGGAAATCATTGTTGGCGCATGTGGTCGTCGTGTGTTTTGACTTGGGACGCACAAGTGGTGCCTTGCTGTTTCGACAAAGATGCCAAATACGTATTGGGCTCAGCAGTGACTGAAAATTTCGACCAACTCTGGAAATCCAAAAAATACAACGATTTCAGATTGGCAGTATTGACCAAAAGAAATCAAATCGATATTTGTCAGAATTGCTCTGAGGGAACCAAAGTTTGGGTTTAATCCAGTTTATCTCCCTTGGAAGTTGGCTTGTTGAAATTGTCAGTAAAGAAGAAAATCTTGTTCAGCAATTGCATCATAACATTTTTATCGTTTTCTTCCGTTTCCTCTATTTCTTCAATCGTTTTGGTTTTGTAGTTGTCATGATACAATTTGATCATCAATAGAAAGTAAGAAATCAGCAAAGGACCAAAAACCAATCCTGTTAAACCGAAAAATTTTAGTCCGAAAATTACTCCTAGCACGGTAGTTACTGGATGTACATCTCCGATTTTCTTCGAAACGTACATGCGCACCAAATTATCCAAATTAGTTAAAACCAAAAGACAAAAAACAATGACAAAAATTCCTTGCCAATTGTGATTGATGGCAAACAAATAAATCGCTACTGGTATCCAAATAACTGCTGTTCCCACCAAAGGAATGATGGATGCAAATCCCGTCAAAATCGCATAAATTCCTGCGTCTGGAATTCCAGCAATTAAAAAAGCAATGTAAGCCGCAATTCCTTGCGCGGTCGCAACTGCGGGAACACCAATCGCATTTCCGTAAGTTTGATCGACCAATTCTTTTCCAAACAAACTAATTTTATCGTCCTCGAATGGCAAATAATAATTCAATTTCATTTCGAGCTTCTTAACATTGACCAATAGAAAGTACAACAAAAAGTACATCATCAATAGCGTTGCCGCAATGCTCAAGGAGGAACTCAAAAAATCTCCTGCGTGTTGTGAAACAAATTTAGTGATGTTTGTCACCACGTTTTGCGCTGAGATATGAATGTGGTATTGCTCCAGTTTTAATGAAAACGCATTGACGTAATCTTTGATTAAATCGGTATTCGCTGATAAAGAAGAAACCTTCCCTAAAATCATGGTCACCAGAATACCAATGGGCAAAACCACGATTAGAAATGAGATGATAATGATAATGATGGCTGCAAATGATTTCTTGAATTTCTTTTGAAAAACCAAAAAAGCCATGAATTTTCTAAAAAGAATATAGAAAATAATCGCGCCCAGAAAAGAACTCAAAAACTCAGATAAGCCGAAAAGCAGGAAAGCTGCAGTCACAAAAATTAAAAATCCTGCGAGGTATTTATTTATCAGTTCACTTGGTTGCATGTCCTTCTATTTTTTTAGGTTCATCCCAAAAGAGGGCTTTTACCAAAGATACAACTATTGCGGTCAGTTCAAGTCATATTGTCAAAAATAAAAAAAGGCCAACCTATGTTGACCTTCATATTTTAAGAAAAGCTTTAAAAACTATTTCACGAAATTCTTCATTGAAACACCCGAAATTGAATTGAGTTGAATCATGTACGATCCACTTTTCAAACTAGAAACATCAACCATTTGCTGCGCGCCATTGGCAAGTTTTCCATTCAAAATCAATTTTCCATCTGTTGAGAAAATACTGAAATCATCAAACTTTGTTGGAGATTGAATCACCATCAAATCTTGCACTGGATTTGGGTAAATTGAAACAGAAATCATTTCATTCTCCTTTATTCCAACGACGTAGTCATTTTTATATTCTACAGAAGTTACTGTTTCACTTCCTTGCGTAACGCTTGTTTTAACTAACAAAATCGGTTCTTTTTCTTCAACAGCTCTCCATTCATATTCGTGACTTTCAGGAACAGGAATTGGGACCCAAAATGCAAAACCATTGAAAGAAACATAAAATGAATCAGACTCAGTAATTCTATGGTGAATTCTCAAAGCTTCGAAAGAGCCCAAAGGCGTTGTAATTTGTCCCCAACCATCCACATCCGTTTGACGCGTTCTATGTTGAATCCAAATTCCATCGTAAATAGGATTTAAATCCAATTTGGTATACCCTCTCGAAAAGTGCGTATTCCCGTACTCAAGAGGGAACTTGTATTTCGTTTCAATCGTATCTGATTTAGCAGGAATTTCTTGACCATTCACCGACAATTTCAATCCAACCATGGTCAGGGAATCCGTTCTTAATTTATAAAATTGACTGATATCTGAAATCGTAATAGGCAATTGTGCTGGTAAATTATTCAATGGCAAACCATTTGTAGCCACATAATAAGAAGCCCTGTAATTTTGTGGAACGGCACTTCCAAAAACAAATTGAATATACAAACCTGCTGAAGTTACTGGTTGATACTCGTTTAATTTTTGGCCGTTAAATTCTAAATTTGAGAAATCCCAAGTATAATCTGCGCCAGTGGAAATAAAATCCATATTGTTATCAATGACTGCGTCAGAAACTCTGAGCGTATCATCTGTTTGAGGTACGTGCGTTGAATTAATAGTAATCTGAGAGAATCCCAGGAATGAAAAGCCAATCATGGAGAGTAGTAGACATTTTTTCATATTTTCGATTTTATAGTTTTACACAAATATACAATTCATTTTTAGATGAATTTTCTTATTAGTTATTTCAATGAAATTCCGAATGAAAGATCCAAATCTAAAGGAATGATAGCAAGAGAAGCATTGCTTTTCAAATTTACATGCACATGTCCTTTCAGGATGTAAACCTGTTTTCCAAGTGGATTCAATCCAAAATATTTTACTTCATCCACTATGATTTTATTTCCAGCATTGGGAGTAATATGAGAGAAATAATCAATGCCGTTTTTCCTTACTTTTATTTTTGAGTGAAAATCCCATTCAATTGGATAAACTGCGCAAGATTGAGAAAAATCAAAAAAGTTTTTTCCTGTTAAATCGGCATCCACAATAATGCTTCTTAAACTTCTTACTCCGTTCGTAAAAATGACTTCCGCTTGTATCAAATGACTTCCGTTTTGAATATATTTATTCAACTGATTCATATCGCTTATCTGCGTACCATTTTGAAACCACTTTACAGACTCTACAACACCAACTTGGGGTTCAATCCAAGCCATTAAATTATGATCTTGTCCGATAACAAATTCTAAGTCAAAAAGTGCATTGGGTTTAAATCCAACAATCACTTCATTACAAAGTGTTTTTTCAGAATAATCAATAAAAGTTATATGTGCGCAAACTTGATATTTTCCTGGGTCGCGAATTTGAAGATTGTCTTCAAAAGGTTGCATAACACCATCCACTTCCCAATCTATCTTGAGTATATTGGCACTATTTGGTAACGAATCTTTTTTGATCTCGAACAAAGGAGGTTGTTGAGCCAAATAAGCAAAAGAAATGGTTGATTGATTTGCAAACTCTGGCAATGGAGGATTTTGTATATCTACATCTCCCCCAAAAACTCCAATTTCAATGCTGAATGCCTCATTTCCCAAACTTCCTTTGAAAAAATCAATACCATTCAACAAAGCAGATTCTGTAGTCATTACCACATTATCATCACCTGCCCTTAAATTAATAACTTCATTTCCAAAAGTTCCTACCGCAGTAAAAACCGGAGTTGAAGAACCTGGAGGGGGAATAATTTCATTTTTCTTACAAGCAGTGAGAATCAGTATCAATGCGACTGTAAAAAAACCCGCTATATTTCTGAATTTAAACATTTTAAAATTTCATTATTGTTTTTCGAATGGTAATTTGCCCGCTCAAAGGATTATTTCTAATTGTACCAACAAACTGAGAATCATCAACTTGATTCATCAACTGCGCACTTAGTTGTATTCCTACATTCCAGCCTTTAGTTAATTCCAATTGGTAACCTAAGCTTGGTTTCAATCCAAAATGACTTAAACCGACTTTTTGTCCGATGTAATATTCATCTTGGCTTAAATTCCCATTTTCCAACTGTGAAAACCTCATCAAAGAGCCCGCGATAAAAGTTGGTGCAATACCTAAAGAAAAAGTCTGTCTGTTTTTTCTAAAATCTACACTTACAGGCAATTCTAAGGTGTAAATTTGTTTATAAATGAAATTTTGCTCATAATTGGTTGAACCGAAATTATAGACTTTAGATTTTCGATTGATTTCCAAATTGTCAGAAAAAGATGTATTCAAATTTAATCCGGCGCTGAAACCGAATCCTTGCGGACTGTATTGATAACCAGCACCAATATTGATTGTTGGCATCCAATTGCCCTCACTTGTTTGCATGAAAGACTCACTCAAACCTGCCCCCATCTGTAGGAACAATGAATGAGATTTACGTTTCGAAAAGTTGTTTTTAAAATTCGATGAAATCAAAAAGTTTTCTTGCTTGAAAATCGGAGTTACAGGCAACTTTTGCATCGAAACTAATTCGTAATCTGCTGATTGACTTGGGGAAGCAACTTCATTTTCTTGTACGTTAAATTTGTGCGAAACATCACTAATTTGTTCACTTCCATCCAAAACTTCACTACTCGCTAGTTTTTGAAAACTCTTAAATTGAGGATCATTGGTAATGCTTTTAACTTTGTTTGTTTTGCTATGTTTGTCTGTAATTTGAATAATTTCTTGTGATTGATTTTTAGTCGTTACATCAGCGGTTTGATGAACTAATTTTTCAATATTTTTGATTTGATTGTAGGCAGTTTGATTTACATTATTTTTAGTTTCTGCGCCATTTTCAGGGAAAAAGAAAGTTGAAATCAACGCCAAACAAGCAATGGTTCCACCAAAAATCCATCCCAAACCTTTTTTCTTTTTTGTTTGAGGCAACAACGCTTCCATTTCAGTCCAATAGGATTCCTGAAAAGGCACATTCAGCTGATTTGCTGAATCCTTAAACAATTGATCTATATCTTCTTCCGTCCAGTTCATATAACCATTTTTTGTGGTAAACTCGCGTTCATTTTTTCTAATTTTTCTCTCAACAGTTTTCTAGCAGTTGACAAATGCCATTTAGATGTCCCCTCTGATATTTCCAATTTTTCACCAATTTCTTTGTGGCTATATCCATCAATCACATAAAGATTAAAGACATGCGCACTTACAGCCGGAATTTGGGTTAGCAATTTCATGATAGAAGCACAACCAAAGTCACTTTCCGCATCATTCTGAATAACTTCTGCGTGAAAATCTAATTCTCTTTCAGTCTCTTTTCCTTGGTAATGTGTGAGGTGTGTTTTTGATTTTCGATATTCATCAATCAAAGTGTTCGTCGTAATTTTTTTGATCCAAGCATTAAAATTAACAGCTTCAACATCAATCGTTTCAATTCCTTTAATAATTTTAAGAAAAGCAATATTCAAAGAGGATCTTGCATCTTCATCATTGTTGTGATAACGCAAACAAAGAGGCATCAAAAATTTGAAACAATACTCATAGAGCTGTTTCTGTGCTTTTCGATCGTTGCTGGCACAAGCTTTAAGTATGTCTGAATTTATGTGCATGCCAATTCCAATCTTTCTAATGTTTTCGTTTCCGCGCAAGTTACAATTTTTTTTCTACTTGATTACATTTCGATCTTCACCTGAACTTACAAACGTCCCCGTTCACTAAATGGTTGGTGAAAATTCAATTTAATATTGCGATATTAGCAACAAATATCAATAATGAAATTGCACATCTTAAGACACGCGAAAACACAAGTAATTGCGCCCTCACAAAAAGACTTTGACCGCGTTTTACTCCCCAAAGGAATTGAACAATCGAAAAAAATGGGCGTTTACCTGAATGAAAAACTTTCTAGGAAAATAACAGTCTACTGTTCGACCAGTGCAAGAACCCAACAAACGGCAAAAATTGTTCAAGAAAACTTTGAATTTCGAGATTTGAGATTGACCGATCAACTTTACCATGCTGACTTAATGTCGCTTTTAGATTTCATTTGGAAACTAGAGGGTAAAGAAGACCTTTTAATAATTGGTCACAACGATGGAATTTCTGATCTCGCAAGCTATTTTACTGATGAATATATCGGTTTACAAACTTGCGGATATTGCTGTATTGAATTTGAAGCTGACACTTGGAAAAATACTTCTAAAGGTTTGGGTCGATTGGTAGATTCTTTTCGTCCGAAGGTGATTTTGGAGTAGCTTCTTGATTAGAAACATAATCGTAAACAATCTTAAAATCTTCCTGCTGACGCTTAATTTCGGCTGCCCGTTCATTTGCCAAACGGATATTTTCTAACCATTGTCCTTCTAAGTCTGGCGGTTCAATACCCAATTCTTTTTCAATTTCGTATTGGTACTTCGGCGCTTGTGGACCCTTAGATTTATATAAAAAAGCCAAAGTAACACCTGTTATAAGTCCTGCCAAATGTCCTTCCCACGAAACTTTGGCTTGCATGGGGAAAATCCCCCAAATCAAACTTCCATAAACAAAAATAACGAAAAGTGAAATTCCTTGTAAGGGCCTATATTTTCGAATTGTTCCACTGACGAAAAGAAATCCAGCCAATGCATAAATCACACTGCTCATCCCGATATGATATGAACCTGTATTTATGGCAAAAACCCAGACAAACAAGCCAGTTACAAACCAACTGTAGAAAAATATTTGCGCTGCAATTTCTCTGTAGAAATAAATCAAAGCGCCAAAAAGAATGGCAATTGGACCTGAATTGTTTAAAATATGACCAAAATCTGAAGGCGAATGTAAAAGCGGTGAAAAAATGATTCCGCGCAATCCCAACAAATCTTTCGGGAAAATTCCCCATTTGTAAAAATCAAAGGAAGAAATTCTTTCCAATAAGTAAAAAGACCACATCAAAATCAATAGCAAAGCTGGATACATGACTGTCTCCAAATTATTTCCAAATTGATGTTGATTTTTATTTTGCATTTCTCAACTGCTTTCAAACAACGTGCCTGATGAAAATGGCTGACAAGCTGACAGAAAATGTTTTTGGAATAATATCAAACATTGCAGTTAAACAACACTTAATTTGATTTACAACAGAAATTATTTTTTGAAAAACGAAAAATAATACATACTTTTCGACAATCTAAGTGTAATTTTAACACTAAGGTTTTAAATGTGCCAGCATGATAAAAAAACTACTTATCGCATTCATTTTCTTCGTAACTTTTCTGCAATCTCTTATTGCACAAACTGTTCATCCTGCCGATAATTTGGCTTTCTTACAAAATGAAGTTGCTTCCATTTACATTACCATTGATGCTGACAGCATGGCGAATATGTTACTTCAATCCAACCTGAGTTCGGATCACGAATATCCTGCAGATTTTGAATACATCAGCACACAAGGTACAACCGCCATTAGCAACGTAGGTTTTAGATTGCGTGGAAATACCTCAAGATATGCTGAAAAAAAATCTTTCAAAATTTCGTTTAACTCTTTCGTTTCGGGCCTAAAATGGCAAGGATTAGAAAAATTAAATCTAAACGGTCAACACAATGATGTTTCGATTTTGAGAAATGACCTTGCACTGGATTTATTAAAATCAGCTGAACTTCCAGCCTCACGCAAAAGCTTTGTGAAGCTCTTCATCAATAATGAGTACAAAGGACTTTATTTGAATACAGAGCACATTGATGAAGAATTTATCCAATCGCGTTTTCCGCAAAACGATACCGGCAATCTTTACAAAGCAATTTATGGTGCCAACATGCTTTATTCGGGTTCAAATCAAGCACCTTATGAAAATTTATATGAACTGAGCACCAACAAAAGCGCCAATGATTATAGCGGATTAATTCAATTTTTGAACGTTTTAAACAACACCAACTCAGCAGATTTTGCATGTGAAATTGAGGCAGTTTTTGATGTAGATATGTATTTGAGAACGTTAGCAATAGAAGTTTTAACTGGACATTGGGACGGTTATGCGTACAACAAAAACAACTATTACTTATATCAACGTCCTTCCGACCAGAAATTTGTTTTTATCGAATATGACATGGACAATACTTTTGGCATCGACTGGTCAGGAATAGATTGGGCAAATAGAAATATTTACAATTGGGCGTCAACCAACGATCCACGTCCACTTTACACCAAAATATTGAATGTTCCTTATTACAGAAATCAATTCTCCTTGTACATCGATAATTATTTATCTACGTTTTTTAATCCAGCAAATTTGGTTACGGGATTGGAAGTAAAACAAGCCATGATTGAGCAAGCAGCATACGACGATAACTATCGAACATTAGATTACGGATTCAATAATTTTGATTTTCAATATGCCATTACAGACGCTTGGGGCGCACACATCACCTCTTCAATTGAATCATTTTTATATGAACGAAAAACTTCTGCAAATCAACAAACATTAACCACAACCATGCAAAACCCTTGTTTTAATAGCATTGAAAATGCAACATTAGAAACGCCTTTAAAATTTGTAAAGGCATTCAATTTATTGGGGCAAGAAATTGATTTAAATGTATCCAACCAATGGTTAATCGTTGAAGATCAGTTCGGAAATCACCACAAAATATTCGCCAATTAATATTTAAATAGCATGAAAACAAACATCTTTCTATTCTTAATTTCTTTTTTGACTTTCAATAGTTTTGCGCAAAAAAATCAAACTTTGGCTCATGTCGAACCACCCAATTGGTGGGCAAACATGGAACATCATCAAGTTGAAGTCATGTTGCACGGAAAAAACATTAGTCATTTAACTGTTGAAGCAAAAGGTTTAACCATCTTAGGAATTCAGAAAACGGAAAATCCAAATTATATTTTTGTCACGATTGAAACAAAAGATGTTGTAGCAGGGAAATATACTTTTCTTTTGTCCGAAAACAAAAAAGTCAAATACCAATTTGATTATGAGATTAAAGCTAGAAGTGCTCAATCAAAAGAGCGCATAGGTTTCAATACAGCTGATGTATTATATCTGTTGATGCCAGATCGATTTGCGAATGGAAAACAAACAAATGACAGTGATCCATCCGTGGCAGAAAAAATGAACCGAGCACTTCCCGGCGGTCGTCATGGCGGTGATATTCAAGGAATTGTTGACCATTTAGATTATATCAAAGAATTAGGTGCAACTACCATTTGGCCAACCCCTATGATGGAAGACAATGATTCAGCCTACAGTTATCATACTTATGGACAAAGTGATTTGTATCGCGTTGATCCACGCTATGGAACGAATGAAGAATATAAAAATTTAGTTGCTGAAGCGCACAAAAGAAAATTAAAAGTGATTCAAGATGTTGTACCAAATCACTGGGGTGCGAATCATTGGATGATGAAGGATCTACCCACTTATACTTGGTTCCATCAATTTCCAGGATATGCACAAACGAATTACAGAATGTCCACACAAATGGATCCAAATACATCTCAAATCGACCAAAAAATGTGCGCAGATGGTTGGTTTGTGAAATCAATGCCAGACTTAAATCAAAGCAATCCTTTGGTTTTAAATTATTTAATTCAAAATACCATTTGGTGGATGGAATATGCCGATTTAGATGGTTTGCGTGTTGATACCTATAGTTATAACGACAAAGAAGGAATTGCAAAATGGACTCAAAAAATCATGGAGGAATATCCTAACACCAATGTAGTAGGCGAAGTATGGATGCATGATCAAGCGCATCAATCCTATTGGCAAAAAAACAGTCCAATTGCGGCTATTCAATCCTACAATTCATATTTGCCATCTGTAATGGATTTCACACTACTTGATGCTTTTAATCAGGCTTTCAATGAAAAAAATCAAAATTGGGACCAAGGAATGATTCGTGTTTATGACAATTTTGTAAATGATTTCATGTATGCCAATCCAAACAATATTTTGCTATTTATGGAAAACCATGATACGCAAAGATTCAATGAAATTTATTCCAACATCAAGGATTATAAATTGGCGCTAACGATTTTAGCTACTGTGCGCGGAATTCCTCAAATCTATTACGGTACGGAAATCGGGATGAAAGGAAATAAAAATTTGGGTGATGCAGATATAAGAAGAGATTTTCCTGGCGGTTGGAAAGACGATAAAGAAAATGCATTCAATCCAATTGGAACCGAAAATGGTAGAAATCAAGATCAAGAAGAATACTTTAATTTTACCAAAAAAATCTTAAATTGGCGCTTAAATAACAAAGCTGTTCAGGAAGGTAAAACGATTCAATTTATTCCCGAAAACAATGTGTATGTCTTTTTTAGAATTTTACCAAATGAAAAAGTAATGGTGATAGTAAACAATTCAGAATCAGAACAAATGTTGAATCTGAATCGTTTTAGAGAAGTAATATCAACAGGTAAAATATGTAAAGATTTGATCTCTGGTAACAACATCAATTTAGAAAACGAAAAAATAAATGTTGGAGCGAAAACCTCTATGATTATTGAAATTAAATAAAAATGAAATTGAAAAGCGCTTTTTTCACATGTTGCTTTTTGGCAATATATACTTCTTTTTTTGGTCAAAATAGCACGCGTAAATTTGTCAGCTATCAAAAAACTGACAAAGGAATGGAGGTAAAAACCAACGATGGAAAGTATATTTTCTCAGCTTTCAGACCATCTGTTATTCAAACAACTTTCATTCCAACAGGTGAAACAGCTGATGCAAAATCACACGCAGTTATTCAACCACTTTCGAAAGATCAATTTAAAAGTACAGACAGTGATTCTGTTTTAATTTTAAGCAATGGAAGAATTGAAATTCAAATTCAAAAAAAACCATTTCAGGTAAAATATTTACAGGCGGGAAAAATAGTTGTTTCTGAAAAAACAGGTTACTACAAAACAGCAACGCATGATGCCATTGATTTCAACATCAACGAAACTGAAATTTTGTATGGCGGTGGCGCTCGTGCTTTGGGAATGAACCGTCGAGGAAATCGATTGGAACTTTACAACAAGGCAAATTATGGATATGAATCGACTTCGGCATTGATGAATTTTTGTATGCCAATTGTACTATCTTCTGAAAAATATATGATTCATTTCGACAATCCTGAAACTGGATTTCTAGATTTAGATTCGAAAAAAGACAATACAATTGCCTACGAAACTACTGGTGGAAATAAAACCTACCAAATCATTTTTGGAAATAGTTGGAATGAAATGATTTTCAATTATACACAATTAACAGGTTCACAACCGCTCCCACCAAGATGGGCGTTTGGTAACTTTTCATCTCGATTTGGCTACCATTCTCAAAAAGAAACGGAAGAAACAGTGAATAAATTTATAGAAGATTCCATTCCGTTGGACGCCGTAATTTTGGATTTATATTGGTTTGGAAAAGAAATTCAAGGCACCATGGGAAATTTAGAATTTTACAAAGATTCCTTTCCTACTCCTTTAAAAATGATTTCAGATTTTAACCAAAAAGGAATCAAAACGGTTTTGATTTCTGAGCCATTTATTTTAAATACTTCAAACCGCTGGAATGAGGCGGTTTCCAAAAATATTTTAGCCAAAGACAGCCTTGGAAATCCCTTTGTTTACAATTTCTATTTTGGAAATACTGGCTTGATTGACATTTATTCTAAACCGGGAAATGAATGGTTTTGGAATATTTACAAAGGAATGCATGACCAAGGAGTGAGGGGTTTTTGGGGCGATTTAGGAGAACCCGAAGTTCATCCAAAAGATTTGATTCACGCAGTAGGAAAAGCAACAAAAGTGCACAATATTTATGGGCACGATTGGGCAAAATTGATTCAAGAAGGGTATCAAAAAAACTATCCAACAGAACGACCTTTTATTTTGATGCGCGCAGGATATTCAGGTTCTCAAAGATTTGGCATGATTCCTTGGTCGGGAGATGTCAACAGAACCTGGGGAGGACTGCAAGCACAACCAGAAATTGCACTTCAAATGGGAATACAAGGAATTGGCTATATGCACTCAGACTTAGGAGGCTTTGCAGGAACTTACGACGACAATGAATTGTATATCAGATGGCTGCAATATGGTGTATTCCAGCCAATTTTCAGGCCACATGCACAAGAGCAAGTAGCTTCAGAGCCAGTTTTTAAAGATGAAAACACAAAAAGAATTGTCAAAAATGCGATACAATTGCGCTATGATTTGTTGCCTTACAATTACACGATGGCATATTTAAATAGCAAATATGGCTTGCCTTTGATGCGCCCTTTGATGTTTGAGGAAAACAACAATCCCAACTTATTGACCAATAAGGAAAATTATTTGTGGGGAAATGAAATTTTAGTTGCTCCCATCCTAGAAAAAGGAAAAATAAGCCAAGAAGTTTATTTTCCAAAGACCTCAGACTGGTTTGATTTTTACACTGGCGAATTGCACAAAAAAGGTTCCACTGCAGAAATCAAAACAAACATTGAATACATCCCAACCTTCGTGAGAGCCGGAGCATTCATCCCCATGTCGAAAGGTTTAAAAAACACAGATGATTTTGATAATCACAAAGTGTCAATTCATTTTTATTATCATGAAGATTTGGGAATGAGCAATGGACTTTATTTCAATGATGATGGAAAAACTCCAACGTTGAATAAAGACTATCAATCAAAAATTGAATATTTCAAATACAAAAAGGAAGGAGTAACATCTTCCATTGTTTTTGAACAGAAAACCACTGAGAAAATCAAAGTCTCACCGGAAAGAAGCTACGAAATGGTCATTCACAATGTAAAAAATGAACCAAAATCAGTTTTTTTAGCTAAAAAAGAAATAAAATATCAATTTGATAAAAACGCTAAAACATTAACAATCATCACAAATATCAAAGAAACTATTGAAGAAATTAAAATAAATTGGTGATATTTCTTAGTGTCATTTTGACGTTTAATAATATTTGTATAAATTTGGTCAGTTGATTTGTTAAAAAACCATAAATTAATAATTAAATTGCTATGAAAAGAAAAGTTACAAATGCTTTGCTTTTACTATCTCTCATCCTGTTTTCAGTTGGAACGACATTCAGTCAAACCTCCACTGTGAAAGGGATGATTAGAGATTTGGAAGGAAAGCCGATTGATCAAGCTCAGGCTACACTTGAAGGAAAATTCAAAGGAGCCACTTCGAATGCTACCGGTTACTATGAAATCAAAACAGTGGAAGCAGGAGAATACAATTTGGTATTTAAAGCTGCTGGATTTGGTACAATTACACAAAAAATCACTGTAGTTTCAGGCAAGGATTTGGTAGTTGATGCAAGCATGAAAGAAGACATTGAAGAAGTTGAAGAATTGGTTGTCATCGGTTATGGATCTACAAGAACGAAAGATCTAACTGGTTCTGCAACTGTAATTAGTGAGAAAGACTTCGCTTCTGGTTCAGTGGCAACGCCAGAGCAATTGATCAGAGGTAAAGTAGCCGGAGTTAAAATCAATTCAAACGATGGTGCTCCAGGTTCAGGAAGTACAATTCGATTGAGAGGTGGAACTTCGATTAATGCAAGTAATGACCCTTTGATTGTTGTTGATGGTGTACCATTAGATAACGGAGGAATTTCAGGAGCTGCTAATCCACTTTCATTGATAAACCCAAATGACATTGCATCGTTTGTGATTTTGAAAGATGCATCTGCAACTGCCATCTACGGGTCAAGAGCTGCCAATGGTGTAATCCTTATTACAACCAAAAAAGGAGATGGTGGAAATAGCAAATTGAGTGTTGTTTTAGATACAAAACAATCGATTTCAACCATTGCCAAATACGCAGACGTATTAACTGGTGATGAATATAGAGAATTGGTAAATTCAAAAGGAACGCAAGCACAAAAAGATCTTTTGGGTGATGCGAATACCAATTGGCAAAAAGAAGTTTTCAGAGCAGCTTTCGTTACTGACAACAATGTTTCTGTAACTGGAGGAATTAAAAAATTGCCTTACCGTTTGTCATTTGGTTCAAGATTAGAAAATGGATTGTTGTTGAGAGATAAATTCAACAGAACATCTGTTTCTTTAAACCTTACACCTTCATTTTTTGACAAGCATTTACAACTTGAATTCAATAACCGTATTGTTCAAACAAATTCATTTTTCGCTGATAGAGGTGCATTGGGCGCTGCTTATTTCGACCCTACGCAAGAGGTTAGAAGAGGTGATGAATCAGTTGGTGGATATTTTGAATGGATGAAGGCGGGTAAACCAAACGATTTGGCTCCTAAAAATCCACTTGGCTTAATCAATCAAAGAAATGACGAAAGCAAAGTAAATAGATACATTGGAAATGCGAAATTGACTTACAAATTGCATTTCTTCCCACAAATCAAAGCAGTTGTAAGCGTGGGCGCTGATTATTCTGAAGGTAGTGGCGAAGTCTCTGTAAATGCAAATTCTGCGGCAGGTTTTTTCTCAAAAGGCAGTTACAGTGTTTACAGGTCATCAAAATCAAACAATGTGATTGAAGCATATTTGAACTACAACAATGCTGATAAAAAATCCAAACATTACATTGACATCACTGGAGGATATTCTTACCAACATTGGCAATCTTCAAGTCCGAACAATGCTACTTACAACTTAGCGCAAGATTCAATTATCGGAATACCTGCTGCTAATCCATTCTTCACTGAAAATGCTTTATTGTCGTTTTATGGTCGTGGAATTTACACCTACAACAACAAATATGTAATCAATGCAACATTGAGAAGAGATGGTTCTTCAAGATTTGGTCCTGATACACGTTGGGGATTCTTTCCATCAGTTTCTGCCGCTTGGATTGTTTCAAACGAAAAATTCATGCAAAAAGCGAAATGGTTGAACATGTTGAAAGTTAGAGCTGGTTATGGTGTTGTTGGACAACAAGATGGAATCGGTGATTACTCGTATATTTCCAATTATTTTGAAGGAGCAACAACTGCTCAATATGCATTTGGTGGACAATATTACACAGTTTTCAGACCAAGTGGATTTGATAGCAAATTGAAATGGGAAGAAACTGAAAGTATCAATTTAGGAATCGATTTCGGTTTTAAAAATGACAGAATTAGCGGTGCGATTGATGTTTACCAAAAATCAACTTATGACTTATTAGCGGTTGTTCCTGTTCCTGCGGGTACAAACTTCACCAATCAAATTTTAACAAACGTGGGTGGAATGAGAAACCGCGGTATTGAAATCAGTGGTAACTTTGGTTTAATTGCTAAAAAAGACTTGAGATTAGATTTAAGTGCAAACGCAACTTACAACCAAAATACAATCACAAAGCTTTCTCAAATCGACGATCCAAATTCTCCAGGTCTTTTAACAGGTGGCATCCAAGGTGGAGTTGGAAATACGATTCAAGCAAATAAAGTAGGAAATGCAACGTTTACTTATTTTGTATATGAGCAAATTTATGATGCAAATGGCAAACCAATTGAAGTTGGTCAGCAAGCGACGGTAGACATCAATGGTGATGGAAGTATTACTGCTGCTGATAAATGGAAAGACAAAAATGCTTTTGTTGATAGAAATGGAGATGGAATCATCAATATAGATGACAGATATCTTTTTGATCAGGCAGCACCAAAAATGTTTTTTGGATTGAATTTGAATTTGACCTACAAAAAATGGTTCTTCGGACTTTCAGGTCGTGCAGAAATGGGTGGATACAATTACAACAACATCCACTCAAACAACGGAACTTTCCAATCAATTAACGGTACACAAGGTTTCTTGACTAACATTTCAAATTTGTATTATGAAGAAGAAATGCAAAAAACAACAGAGCGTCAATTGCTAAGTGACCACTATATAGAAAAATCAAATTTCTTTAGAATGGATTACATCAATCTTGGATACAAATTTGGAAAAATGAAATGGACTAAAAACAAAATTGGTTTGAATACAGCGCTTACTGTTCAAAACGTATTTGTTGTTACGAAATATTCAGGTCAAGATCCAGAGGTAAATGGTGGTATTGATAACAATCTTTACCCAAGACCAAGAGTTTACTCATTGAATTTAACATTTGATTTTTAATTTTTAGAATCATGAAAAAAATAACACAAATTTTATTGGTAGCAGTCACACTAGGTGGGATTGTAGGATTGAATTCTTGTAAAAAACAACTCAATTTAAAACCGAAATATGGATTAAACACAGAAACTGTTTATGGAAATCCAGATAATTACATTCATGTGGTTGCGAAATTGTATTCTGGCTTGTCTATGACAGGTTTGCAAGGACCTGCTGGAAATGGTGATATCGCTGGAATTGATGAAGGTTTCTCTGCTTATGTGCGCGTTTTATTCAATTTGCAAGAATTACCAACTGACGAAGTTGTTTGTGGATGGAACGATCCAGGAATTCCAGAAATGAACAAAATGAACTGGTCTCCAGAAACTTCATTTGTAAAAGGAATGTACTACAGAATTTTTTACCAAATCACTTTGTGTAATGAATTCATCAGAGAAACTTCTGAAGCTAAAATGGACGAAAGAGGTTTTACAGAAGCACAAAAAGCAACAATTAGAGTTTATCAAAGTGAAGCTCGTTTCTTAAGATCATTGAGTTATTACCACGCAATGGACTTGTTTGGAAATGTTCCTTTTGTGACGGAAGAAGATGAAGTTGGTGCATTCCAACCAAAGAGAATCACTCGTTCTGAATTGTTTTCATATGTTGAATCAGAGTTATTGGCAATCGAAGGTTCGCTTTTATCGCCAAGTGCAGCGCCTTATGGAAGAGCGAATAAAGTAGCGGCTCAATTTTTACTTGCGAAACTTTATTTGAACGCTGAAGTTTACACTGGTATTGCTAAAAACACTGAATGTGCAAACTACAGTTTAAAAGTAATTAATTCAGGTGCTTATTCTTTGGATGACAATTACCAAGATCTTTTCTTGGCTGACAACAATACTTCACCAGAAATCATTTTCCCAGTCATTTATGATGGAATTAATGCACAAAGTTGGGGAGGTACAACATTCCTAGTGAATGCCGCAATTGGAGGTAGTATGGTTCCTGCTGACTATGGTGTAAACGGAGGTTGGGGAGGTTTAAGAACGACTTCTGCATTTGTAAATAAATTTCCAGATTCTACTTTAGATAGCAGATATTTGTTTTACAGAGATGGACAATCTAAGGAAATTACGAATTTGTCAACTTTTGCTGAAGGGTATGCTTTTCCAAAATTCAAAAACAAAACTTCAACGGGTGCTAATGGATCTGCAAATGCATTGACTGCTCAAGCTGATATCGACTTCCCAATGTTTAGATTGGCTGATGCATACTTAATGTATGCTGAAGCAGCTTTAAGAGGAGGTGGTGATATTAGCCAAGGATTAGGTTATGTAAATCAATTGCGTCAAAGAGCTTATGGAAATACAACATTTAATCTTGCTTCAATTACATTGGATGATATCATTGACGAAAGAGCAAGAGAATTGAGTTGGGAATGTACAAGAAGAACCGATTTGATTCGTTTCAACTTGTTTACAACTTCCACTTATGTTTGGCCTTTCAAAGGAGGAGATTTAACAGGAGTTGGAGTTTCATCAATATACAATCTTTACCCAATTCCAACGGCGGATATTGTTTTAAATCCAAATTTAATTCAGAATAGCGGTTATTAATTTAAGTTTTCTCATAATTTAAAATGGCGGTTGAAAATTTCAACCGCCATTTTTTTTACACTTTAACCTAGATCAAAAAACTTCTTTGTAGTTACTGATGATTTACCTAAACTCTTTCGAGTACATTGCGGGAAACAAAGTAAAACATCGTTGTAAAAATGTCACGAAATCAACCATTTTTACATTTTCTACCAGACTATTTCATCATCCAAGATCCTCCAACGCTAATCACGTTTTGTAATTGTAAATATTCTTCATAAGTATTTCCATCTATCCCTCCTGTTGGACAAAAAGTAATCGATGGAAAAACTTGTCCATACGTTTTCAATGCACCAATTCCACCAAATAGATTAGCTGGAAAAAATTTAAATACATTCCAACCCAATTGCATTCCAGCGATAATATCACTTGGTGTAGCAACTCCTGGAATAAATGCAATTCCTGAATTGACTAAATCATCTGCTAACAAAGGACTAATTCCTGGGCTAACGATAAAATCAACGCCAATTTCTTTTACTTTTTGAATTTGATCTTTGTTCACAACAGTTCCTACCCCAACCGAAATTTGATTTCCATACTTAGATTTGATAATTTCAAGCGCTTCAAAGGCAAAATCAGTTCTCAAAGTCACCTCGATGCAAAAAATATTTTTTGAAATCAATGATTCAATGATCCCATCAATTTCCTCAGCTGAATGAATTGTCACAACTGGCACGATTGAATGTTTTGCTAAAATATTTTGAATGTTATTTTGTATCATTTCAACTTCAATTAAATAAAACTTGCACCCTCTTCACTAGAAGTTACGATTGTTCTCATGTTGGCAAACATTTCTCTTCCTAGTCCAAAAACCTCTGAATTGTCTTTTGTTCTTGTTTCTCTCAATTCAACATCTTGATTTAAGCAAGTTAAAATTCCATGAATCGCATCAAATTGGATGATATCGCCAGTTTGAATTTTACCAATTAATCCACCGTCTCTTGCTTCTGGTACTACATGAATTGCAGATGGCACTTTACCCGATGCTCCAGACATTCTTCCATCTGTGACCAAAGCTACTTTATGACCTCTTTTTTGTATAATTGAAAGCGTTGGTGTCAATTGATGTAATTCTGGCATTCCATTTTGTTTTGGTCCTTGAAATGGGATTACAGCGATGAAATCCTTGTTCAATTCATCATTCTTGAAGGCTTTAATCAAATCTTCTTGTTCTTCAAAAACAATGGCGGGTGCTTCGATAAATAAATGCTCAGTGGCAACTGCTGATGTTTTGATCACCGAACGACCAATGTTTCCTTTCATGATTCTAATTCCACCTTCAAAATGAAATGGATTCAAAGCACTTCTTAAGATCGATTCGTTCAAGGTGTTTTTTGAACCTTCCACCCAAACGATTTCACCATTTTCAATTCTAGGTTCTTTTGTGTATTTATCCAATCCAAAACCTAAAATGGTGAAAACATCTTGATGCAACAATTCATTTTCAAGCAACGTTCTAATCACAAATCCCATTCCTCCTGCAGCATGAAAATGATTTACATCTGCAGCACCATTTGGATAAATTCTAGTCAACAAAGGAACAATTTTAGACAGATCTGAAAAATCTTCCCAATTGATGATAATTCCTGCGGCTCTTGCAATCGCAATTAAATGAATTGTATGATTGGTAGAACCTCCTGTTGCAAGCAAGCCAATAATTCCATTGACGATTGTTTTTTCGCTAATAACTGAAGCCAAGGAACTGTCAAATGATTTTTGATGAATCAAATTAATCAAAGTCTTCACTCCCTCTTCATTCAATTTTTCACGCAATTGTGTGCCAGGATTCACAAAACTCGAACCAGGTAGTTGAAGTCCCATGATTTCCATCAACATTTGATTGCTGTTGGCTGTGCCATAAAATGTACAAGTTCCTGGAGAATGATAAGAATCTGATTCACCTTTTAACAAGGCAGCACGATCAATTTTTCCTTCAGCAAAGTCTTGTCTGATTTTAGCTTTTTCATCATTGCTTATTCCCGTTTCCATTGGTCCACCTGGTAAAAAAACAGTTGGCAGATATCCAAATTTTAGTGAACCCATCATTAAACCAGGAACAATTTTGTCGCAAATTCCCAAATTGATTACACCATCAAATACATTGTGTGAAAGTGAAATCGCTGATGACATGGCAATTACATCTCTACTAAAAAGCGAAAGTTCCATCCCGTCTTGACCTTGCGTAACGCCATCACACATCGCAGGAACGCCGCCAGCAACTTGCGCTACAGCATTGTATTTGTTGGCGTATTCTCTGATGTGTTTTGGATAATCTTCATACGTTTTGTGCGCAGAAAGCATGTCATTATAAGCAGTAACAATTCCTAAATTTGGTTGATAGTTTTCAGCCAAAACCGATTTATCATGACTTCCACAACCTGCAAAAGCATGCGCTAAATTTCCGCAATGCAATGAACCTCTCACATATTCAGTTTTGAATTGAGATTGCATTTGTTCCAAATATTTTTTTCTCGTTACTGAACTTCTTTCGACAATTCTATTGGTAACTTCTTGAATAATTTCTTTCATTTCAATTAGATTGAATAAAAAACTTGTAGTTTATCTTTAAAAAATGATATCGGCAATTGATTCTCCGCAGAAGTTTCGAAAACTTGTAACTTCTTTTCACCTGATAACATCAAAACTATATTATCTGCTTGCAGCAACATCGCAGCGCTGCAAGTGATCCTGTTATTTGGAAAATTTGGAGAAATCGTATTATAAATGCCAATTTCGGAAGATCTAAGCAATTGTTCAGAGACCTCATCATTCGGGAAAAGTGATGCCGTGTGACCATCTTCGCCCATTCCAAGTAATACCAAATCGACTTTTTGCATGAACGGTTGATATTTACTTGAAATGAAATTTACATTTTCACTTTGATCTAAACTATTTGCCACCATACCAACAAAACGAGCAGACTGTGCATGATTTTGAATTAACTTTTCACGAATCATCTTTTCATTGCTAAATTCATTGATAAGTGGAACAAATCTTTCATCAACCAATCCAATCAGAACCTTTGACCAACTTATTTCTGCGTTCGACATCAATTCGTACAAACGGATAGGAGATGAACCGCCAGATAATAAAATATTGGCAGAACCATTTTCCGAAATAGCTCGCTGAATGATTTTTACCAAATCAGCACACAATGCTTGATCCAACTGATCTTTTGAATTAAACTCCTTCATTGAACTTTGGATTAGTTGACCATGTATGATTTTCCTCCATGATTTGCTCTCCAGGACCCCAAGTTCCGGCTTCGTAGAGGATATTTTTTTGATTGGCTTTTTTCCAACCATTTACAACTGATTCAATCCAAATCCAAGCGGCTTCCAATTCATCTTGACGCATGAAAAGCGTTTGTTCGCCTCTCAAAACATCTACAATCAAACGTTCATAAGCTTCAGGAAAACGCTCATTAAATGAATCCATGTAATCCAATTTTAATGAAATTGGACGATATCTATATCCACCAGGTCCAGGTAATTTTGTCATTTGAACCAATTCGATTCTTTCTTCTGGTTGCAAACGCATAATCAATTTATTTCCAGGAATATCACCTTGAACGTGAAAAACATTGTGTTTTACACTTTTGAAATTGATAACGATTTCAGAATATCTTTTGGTCATTCTTTTTCCTGTTCTCAAGTAGAATGGTGTGTTTTTCCATCTCCAATTGTCGATGTGTGCCTTGATTGCCACAAAAGTTTCTGTTGAAGACTCATATTTACTTATGTCTTCCAAATAAGAATTCAGTGAATGACCTTCGACTTTTCCTCTTGTATATTGACCTTTGGCGGTGTCTGTTAAAACGGTTTTATCATCTAATAATCGCAAAGATTTCAAAACTTTCAACTTTTCATTTCTCACAGAATCAGCATCCAATTGCGCTGGTGGTTCCATTGCGACTAAACACAATAATTGAAGCAAATGATTTTGAACCATGTCTAACAATGCACCGCTGTTATCGTAATATTCTCCGCGCTTTTCGACGCCTAAACTTTCCGCAACTGTAATTTGAATCGACTCAATATGTTCCGAATTCCAAGCACTTTCAAAAAGATGGTTTGCAAACCTCAAAACCATTAAATTTTGAACGGTTTCCTTTCCTAAATAATGGTCAATTCTATAAATTTGCTTCTCGGTAAAAGATCTGCTAATCGTTGCATGTATATGTCTCGAAGAAGCCAAACTGTTTCCGAGAGGTTTTTCAAGTACTACTTTACTGCTGTCATTGATTAATCCACATGCATTTAACGCATCGCCAATTTCTCCAAAAGCATCTGATGGAGTGGATAAATAATAAACATTCTGAAAAGTAGGATTTTTATCTAATTCGATTTTCAAAGGTTGATAATCTTCGATTGAATGACCAGGAAGTGTTAGAACAATAATTTTTTTCAAAAACGTTTCAACCGTTTTCTGATCTACAGCATAATCAGTTGATTCAGTGATAAATTTTCTTAATCGCTCATTGAAAGCAACATGTTTGTCATTTGAACGTGTAATCGCATAAATATTGAAATCAACATTTAATTGCTTGTCAACAAATCGATGGAAAAGTGCAGGGTAAATTTTACGTACTGCTAAGTCACCATCTCCGCCAAATATGACAGCGTTAAATGGTTTTATAATGGGTGCTTTTTTTGTTTGAGCCATAAAAATTGAATTATCAACTTCACATTGAAAAATCAAATATACAAGCTTTATGTCAAATTTACACTAAGTATTTAAAAAAATTAACATTTAATTAATGTACTTTTTACCATAAGTCAATTAAAAACCAAAATTATTGAACCCTTTTTCGAGTAATTTAAGGTAATTTTCCTCGTTAAATTTAAAATATTGGGAAGGTTTATGCGGAACACCTTCTTGCTTTTCATCCAAGCTTTCTACCATGTTCAACTTTAACATTTTTCTACGAAAATTCCTTTTATCCAACTCATTACCTAAGATTGATTCGTACAATTTATGTAATTGAGAAAAAGTAAATTTTTCGGGTAGCAAATTAAATCCGATTGGTTGCATGTTGATTTTATCTTTCAACTTTTTCAAAGCTGCCTGAAAAATTTCAAAGTGGTCAAATGCCAATTCTTTGATATCATCGACTAATATCCATGAAGCTGATTTAGCAAAAGATGATGGCTGTGGCTCATAATCATTCATATTTACCAACGAGTAGTAAGCTACAGTAATTACCCTTGCATCTGGATCTTGACGAACAGCTTGCAACCATTTTTTATCATTTGGTTTATTGACACGATTCGGATCTCCAAAAGCGCCAACTTGTTCTAAAAAAATGTCATTCAAACCCGTCAATTCTTTCAAAACACGACCAGCAGCCATGTCTAAATTTTCTTCCTCAAAAATCAAATCTCCAGGAAGAGCCATCATCTGCGGAACTCCCTCAACAGGCTGACGTTCAATCAAAAGAACACGCAGTTGATTAAAATCAAAACCGAAAATCACACAATCTGTAGAAATTCGGTGGTTAATTTGATGCTTATTTTTAATTTGCATATACAAATGTAAAAAAGAAATTTATATATTCGCAAAGTGTACTTTTGACACAAAGACATTTTTTTTCCATTTTTTAGTTATGATTTTAATTATAGATAGCGGTTCTACCAAGAGTGATTGGGTACTTTTAAAAGAGTCAGGAAACGAAAATTTTTCAACCATTGGATTGAATCCGTATTTTCATTCTGAAGAATTAGTTTACAATACCGTTTGTGAAAACGAAGGATTGAATGAAATCAAATCACAAATTAGTTTGGTTTACTTTTATGGTGCTGGATGCTCCTCCAAAGAGCTTAACAAAATCATTGAAGCTGGTTTGCAAAAAGCTTTCAACAATGCCAAAATTTATATCGACCACGACTTAAAGGCTTGTGCTTATGCAACCTACGAAGGAGAACCTTCCATTTCATGTATTATTGGAACAGGTTCAAATTCTTGCTACTTTGACGGTTTGGAGATTTATGAAGAAGTTCCCGCCTTAGGTTACATACTTGGAGATGAAGGAAGTGGAACCTATTTCGGCAAGCAACTTTTGTCAAAATACTTATATAAATTGCTTCCAAAACATATTCACGATGCATTAGAAGCACAAACAGGTTTGACTAAAGACATTATTGTTGATCATGTTTATATGCAACCAAATGCCAATGTGTATTTGGCTTCTTTCATGAAATTCATTGTTCAATTTTCAGAAGATCCTTTCATCAAAGAAATGATTTTTGAAGGATTTAAGAAATTCATTGAAATTCATGTGGCTTGTTATGAAAACCACAAGCAAATTAAAGTACATTTTGTAGGATCAATAGCACACCTATTTAGAAATGAACTAAATGCAGCTTGCAACTATTATCAAGTTACGCTAGGACAAACAATCCAAAAACCAATTGACGGATTAATCAATTATCATGTAAAATATATTCTTGAACACCATAAGAATGTTATCTAAAACTTAAAACTATGAAAGCTCTAAAACTTATTGCCGTTGTTTTGTCGATTCACTTTGGTGCATCAAGTCAAAACCAACCGTTTACAACTCCTTTAAAAACGGTTGAATGGTCTAAAAACGCATCTATCTATGAAGTAAATGTGAGACAATTTTCCAAAGAAGGAACTTTCAACGCACTAGAAAAAGAATTGCCAAGATTGAAAGCCATGGGCGTTGATATTTTGTGGTTGATGCCAATTAATCCAATTGGAGTAAAAAACAGAAAAGGTTCTTTAGGAAGCTATTATGCGGTGAAAGATTATATGGCCGTAAATCCAGAATTTGGAACGAAAGCAGATTTTGATCAACTGGTGAAAGCAGCACACGCTTTGAATTTGAAAATCATTATTGATTGGGTAGCAAACCATACTTCTCCTGATAATATTTGGGTTGAACAAGGTCACAAAGATTGGTATACACTGGATTCTACAGGCAATCTTCAACCAACAATTGGAACAGATTGGTGGGACGTTGCTGATTTGAATTACGACAACAAAGACATGCGCAAAGCCATGATTGAATCTATGAAATTTTGGGTAAAAACGTCAGATATCGACGGATTTAGATGCGATGTGGCTGATTGGGTTCCTGTTGACTTCTGGAATGATGCACGTCAACAACTGGATGAAATTAAACCAGTATTCATGCTCGCAGAAGCGGAAAATCCTGCACACCACACTGCAGCATTCGATATGTCATACGGTTGGGAATTTCACCACATCATGAATCAAATTGCACAAGGAAAGAAAAATGTAGATGAAATCAGAAGATATGTAGCTGAAAGAACCAAATTTCCAACCAATGCATATAGAATGAATTTCACTTCAAACCACGATGAAAATTCTTGGAATGGTACCGAAATGGAAAGAATGGGTGATGCTAGATTTCCAATGGCAGTTTTAGCAGCAACTTTTGAAGGAATGAATTTGATATACAATGGTCAAGAAACAAGCTTAGACAGAAGATTGTTGTTTTTTGAAAAAGACAGTATCAATTGGGACAAAATGGACATGGTTGATTTTTACAGTAAAATCAATAAATTAAAAGAAAACAACCAAGCACTTTGGAATGGAAATTTTGGTGGTGATTTGCAAATTATCAGTCCAGAAAGCAACAAAAATGTGTTGGTTTACAGCAGAGAAAAAAATGGTCAAAAAGTCATTGTTGTATTGAATCTTTCCGCTGAAAAGCAAAGCATCAAAATTGAAAACAATGGTTTGAAAGGAAAATACACCAATCTTTTTACAGGCAAGAAAAAATCAATTTCAACTTGTTTGACTGAAGAATTGGAAGCTTGGAGCTACATCGTTTATTCTAAATAATCTGACTAACTATGGAAGCGCAAAAATCAACCAAAGAGGATAAACCATTTTTGTCGTTTTGGCAAATTTGGAACATGAGTTTTGGATTTCTAGGAATTCAATTTGGATTTGAACTACAAAACTCAAACGTCAGTAGAATTTTTGAAACCCTTGGCGCAAACAAAGACGAAATTCCAATTTTGTGGATTGCTGCACCATTGACAGGTTTGTTGATACAGCCAATCATTGGTTATTTAAGTGATCGAACTTGGCATCCATATTGGGGAAGAAGAAGACCATTTTTCTTCATTGGAGCGATTTTAGCGACCATCGCATTATTTATTCTTCCCAACTCCCCTACTTTGTGGATTGCAGGAAGTATGTTGTGGATCATGGATGCTTCAATCAATATTTCGATGGAACCTTTCCGCGCATTTGTTGGTGATAAATTGCCAGCTGCACAGAGAACAAAAGGTTTTGCAATGCAAAGTTTTTTCATCGGTATTGGTTCAGTAATTGCCGCAATGCTTCCTTGGTTTTTCACTAACGTGATGCATTTTTCAAATCAATCTGAAACAGGAACGATTCCTGATTCAGTAAAATGGAGTTTTTATTTGGGAGGAGTTGCTTTTTTAGCCTCAGTGATGTACACAGTTTTTACGACCAAAGAAATGCCTCCTGAAGATTTAGAAAAATTCAAAGAAGAGAAAAAGAAAACGACTTTCTTGATGGGAGTTAAAGAAACCTTTGGAGGGATTTTCCAAATGCCAAAAGCGATGAAACAATTGGCTTGGGTTCAATTCTTCACTTGGTTTTCTTTATTCGCCATGTGGATTTACAGTACAAATGCTGTAACAAGCAATTTGTACAACATGAAGGTTGAAAGATCTTTGGTTGAAAAAATGGAAAACCACATTCAAGATACACTTTCAAACAAAAGCTTGGATTTAAAAGTTAAGCAGCAATTCAAATCTCTACAAGCAGACATCAATGAAATCAAAGAATTCAGAGCCAATGAAAATCCAGTGGCTGTTTCTTTAAATTTGGCAAACTATTTCAGTGACACGATTCATCCAGTTTCTGAAAAAGCGGACATCAAAAAATTGCAACGGGTAAAACAAGAATACAATGATGGCGCAGATTGGTTGAGTATTTGTTCATCTATCAGAAATGGCATAGCTGCAATTTTTGCTTTCATTATTCCTTGGATTGCCTACAAAACTAACAGAAGAAAAACGCACATGATTTCATTGATCATTGGTGGAATTGGATTAATCAGTATATATTTCATTACTAATCCGGTATTTTTAGCTGTCTCAATGGGAATGGTTGGAATCGCTTGGGCAAGTATTTTATCCATGCCTTACGCAATCTTATCAAGTTCATTACCGCCAGAAAGAATGGGATATTTTATGGGTGTTTTCAACTTCTTCATTGTAATTCCGCAAATTGTGGCAGCAACAATTTTAGGATTTTTAACCATGAAACTTTTTGGAGCAAATACACTTTACACGATTATGTTTGGTGGATTTACAATGATTTTAGCAGGGCTTTTAACTTTAAAAGTAGAAGATAACGATTAATTAAGATGGAAATTAAAGGATTAATATTTGATTTGGATGGCGTAATTGTCAACACAGAACACAATCATTTTGTTGCTTGGAAAAGAACTGCCGACAGTTTGGGCGTGGCTTTTACAGAAAAAGACAATGAAAAATTAAAAGGATTGAGTCGTGTTGATTCATTGAAAACCATTTTGGAGATGGGAAACATCGAAATCAGTGATGAAACTTTCAATGATTATTTAATATCCAAAAACAAATTTTATTTGGATTCCATCGCGTCAATCACAGCTGAAAACATGTTGAAAGGCGTTGCTGATTTACTTAACAAGGCTAAAGAAAAAGGAATTCTTTTGGCTGTTGGTTCTTCAAGTAAAAATGCGAAGTTCATTTTAGAGCGCTTGAATCTGACTGACGCTTTTCATATCATCGTGGACGGAAATATGGTAGAAAATCCAAAACCAAATCCAGAAGTGTTTTTGAAAGGTGCCGAAGCGATGGGTTTTGCTCCTGAAGAATGTGTTGTTTTTGAAGATGCTGAAAGTGGAATCAAAGCTGCAAAAGATGGAGGATTTTATTCGATAGCCGTCGGAAATCCAGAAATTGCCAAACTTGGAGATTTATATTTAAACGATTTAACAGAATTCAAATTAATTTAAGCATGAACAATTTGTTTGAAATAGACGAATGGAAAATCATCGAAAACAAATTCGATGCAAACAAACAAGAACAAGCTGAAAGTATTTTTGCTATCGGAAACGGTAGTTTTGGTCAAAGAGCCAATTTTGAAGAAACTTATTCAGGAAAAAGTTTACAAGGAAGTTATGTTGGTGGTGTTTATTATCCTGATAAAACACGCGTTGGTTGGTGGAAAAACGGTTATCCTGAATATTTTGCAAAAGTCATCAATTCATGCAATTGGATTGGAATTAAAATTGAAATCGACGGGAAGGAATTAGACCTTTTCAATGCTGAAATCAAGTCTTTTTACCGTGAATTAGATATGTTTACTGGCACGTTGACACGTAAGTTTCGATGTATAACTGCTGAAAATAAAGAATTTGAAATCGTTTCTACCCGTTTTTGCTCGATGCACAACGAAGAAATTGCTGCGATTAAATATACCATCACTCCTTTGAATTTTTCTGGAAATGTGAAATTCACTCCTTACTTGGATGGAAATGTCAACAATTCAGATTCAAACTATGACGAATTTTTCTGGTTACGAGATACTGAAAGAGTTGGTGTAAAAAAAGGTGTGGTAAGTATGCGAACTAAAAAAACCAACTATTTGGTTGCAACTGCCATGCGTTTCTCGTTTTGGGAAGAAGAAAATTTGCTAGATATTCATCCTAATATCAAACAAGCTGATTTGTACATCGACAATCATTTCGAGCATTTTTTAGAGCAAGGAAAAAAATACACCTTGAAAAAATATGTTTCGATAACTTCTACAATCAATCATTCAGAATTTAATACTGTTGCAGCAGCAATTAATCAAGTTACCGAAGCATACAAAAGTGGATTTGATGCCTTACATGATGCGCACAAAGAAGCTTGGAAACAAATTTGGGTCAATGCTGATGTAAAAATTGAAGGAGATAAATCTGCACAACAAGCGATTCGATTCAATATTTTCCATTTGTATCAAACATACACGGGAAACAATTCTAAATTGAATATCGGACCAAAAGGTTTTACTGGCGAAAAATATGGTGGCGCAACTTATTGGGACACAGAAGCATACTGCATCCCGTTTTTCCTCAAGACGGCACCACAGCAGGTTTCAAGACAGCTTTTAAAATACCGCTACAATCAATTGGATAAAGCGATTGAAAATGCTGCGAAATTAGGATTCACTGACGGTGCAGCATTGTATCCAATGGTGACGATGAATGGTGAAGAATGTCACAACGAATGGGAAATTACATTCGAAGAAATTCACAGAAATGGTGCGATTGCTTTTGCAATTCACAATTACGAAAGACATACGAACGATTGGGAATATGTGCGTGAATTTGGACGCGATGTATTAATAGGAATTGCCAGATTTTGGGCACAAAGATTCAATTGGTCTGATGACAAAAAACAATTTGTCATGTTAGGTGTTACTGGACCAAACGAATATGAGAACAATGTGAATAACAATTGGTACACAAATTACATTGCAAAATGGTGTTTGACTTATGCGCTGGAAGTAGAAGAAAAACTGGCAGATAAAAGACAAATTTTGCGTGATGGCGAAAGTGATTTCTGGAAACATTTGATTGAAAATATTTATTTACCAAAAATGAAAGATTCAAATGTCTTCTTGCAACAAGATAACTTTTTAGATAAAGTTTTATTGAATGCATCAGATCTTCCTGAAAACGAAAGACCAATTAACCAACATTGGTCTTGGGATAGAATTTTACGTTCTGTTTTCATTAAACAGGCAGATGTTTTACAAGGAATATATCTTTTTGAAGAACATTTTTCAATGGATGAAATCAAAGATAATTTCAATTTTTACGAACCAAAAACAGTGCATGAATCATCGCTTTCGCCTTGTATACATTCGATTTTGGCAGCGAAAATAGGTGATAAATCTACTGCTTACAAAATGTACTTGAGAACTTCAAGATTGGATCTTGATGATTACAACCGAGAGGTAGCTGAAGGTTTACACATCACAAGTATGGCTGGAACTTGGATGAGTATCGTTGAAGGTCTTGCTGGCGTTAGAGTACAAGGAGAAAATTTGGTGCTAAACCCAATTATACCTGAGCAATGGTCGAAATATGAATTCAATATTTTTCATCAGAATCAACCGTTGAGCTTATCGATTTCAAAAGAAAATATAAACATAGAAAACAAAGGTGAATCAAAAGTTAAAGCAATTATTTTTGGTCAAACAGTTGAAATACTTGCCAATTCAACCATTGAATCAAAATTAAAAGTACTTGCTTAAACAAGGTTTGAAGTAGATTGTTAACAAGATTAATTTTTAAAGTATGAGAAATTCGTTTATTCAAACAAAAGTTGCAGGATTAATTATTTTTCTTGCCCTGAATTTATTTACTTCAAATCTCAAAGCACAAACCAACAACCCAAGGAGACAGGTTGTTTTACAAGGTTTTTGGTGGGACTATTGGAATAATAATTATCCCAATGGTTGGTCAAATTATATTGTTGAAATTGCTCCAAGATTAAAATCCCTGGGAATAGATGCAGTTTGGATTCCACCAACAATCAAGAATACAGGAACAAACAGCGTAGGTTATGCCCCATTTGACCATTATGATTTGGGAGATAAATACCAAAAAGGAAACGTTAAAACTAGAATGGGCGACAAAGACGAATTGCTCAGAATGGTTGCAGTGTTGAAAGCGAATGGAATTGATGTAATTCAGGACATTGTCTTAAATCACGTGACAGGTGCAGGTTCTGGAACCGGGCAAGGTGGACAGGATGTTACCGCAATGGACGATGGAAGTACCAGCAAATACAAAAACTTCAGATATTCATGCTTTAATACACCTGCAAACAATGAAACCAGTGCCAACTATCTAAGTCGAGAAGGCAGATTTCCGAAAAACTGGACGAACTTTTATCCAAATGCCAGCAATCCATGTTGTACAAACCCAATCAATTCGCCGTATTGGGGGCCAGATATCTCTTATGAATCGACTGCTTTTGGATCAAGTGGAAACGCAACATTCAATCCAAATCAAACTTCCAATTACATGCGTGACAACATGCGAAATTGGATGATTTGGTACAAAAAACAAGTCGGTTGGGATGGTGTGAGATTAGATGCTGTGAAACATTTTCCTTCATACGTTGCAGAAGATTACTTGTGGAACATCCAATTTGGTTCGCTTTGGGCAAATGGCGGTGAAGACATGTTTGCCGTGGGCGAATGGGTTGGTGGAACATCGGAATTAGATTCTTGGACAGCAGCAGTTCAAAGCAGGGCTGGAACATTTGATTTCGGACTCAGAAATGCACTTTCAGGAATTATATCCGGCAATGGAGGGTTTGATTTAGGAACAGTGCCAAGTTATCAGCAGCAAAATCGATACAAAACAGTACCTTTTGTCAATAACCACGATACATTCAGACCAGAAAAAGATGCAAATGGAAACTACATTGGCTGGGATTCAGGCAACGAACTCGCTCCACACATTGAACCAAACGACGGACGAAAAAGTGTTGTTCATGCCATTATTTTAGCTGTTGACGGTGCACCTCAAATTTTCTTTGAAGATCTATTCAATATCGGTTATCTGAGTAATCGCTTAACTCACTCGCCTTCAAACGAAACGGAATTGCCTGTTTACAGCGATATGGAAAATTTACTTTGGTGTCACCAAAATTTGCACTTCAAGGAAGGAAATTACTTAGTTAGATGGCAGGCTGCGGATGCTTTGGTAATCGAAAGAGAAGGAAAAGCATTGGTAGCAGTAAACGATCAATGGACAACTTGGCAAAATTTGGTTGGAGTTCAAACTTCTTGGAGTGATGGAACAATATTAACTGATTATTCTGGTGCAAATGGAACCAATACCATTACAGTATATGGTGGTGGAAAAGTAGACATTGCCATTCCACCGTGCGACGGATCTGCACTTTTGGGTAGACGAGGCTATTCCATTTGGGCTCCAGCTGGAATCACCACAAATTACGTACAACCCAATAAAAGAATTACACAAGAATGGGAAATGGCAGGTGATTTAGGTGATAGACATAATTTATCCCTAAAACAAGGTGGAGCACTTCCAACAAATAGCGATCAATGCAGGGTGGTAGGAAAAATATTCGTCAAAGCGGGCGAAAAAGTAAAATTGGAGTTGTATCCTGAAAATGCCAATAATTCAATCACTGTATTGTATGCAGATAAAGACTGTACTGTTTTTGATTCAATTTCAGCTGCTGGAACAATTGTCGATTCTATTGTTCCTAATTACAGTGGATGGTTGACTGTAAAAATCAAAAATACAACTGCCACTCAAACTGGTCAAAAGTGCTGGGTCAAATTGAATTATATGGCTCCAGAAGTGGTGGATCCAACTGTTACAAAAACGAACTGTGCATGTACGATCTCCTTTGCAAATTTGGAAGAGAGTGAAATTTCAACGACTAATATTTATCCTAATCCAACAAACGACTTTTTGAATGTCACTTTTGAAAAAGTTCTTTCTGAGAAACTCAATATCAATTTCATTGGAATGGACGGAAGAATGCTGGATCATTTTGAGTTAAATGGTGGAAACGATGCTTATAACTTGTCAACAGAGAAATTAAAACCAGGGGTTTATTTCATTGAAATAACGCAAGGAACTGCAACTTCACGTCATCAATTTGTAAAATTGTAGGCCTACATTTTATCTCTTTTTTCTAGTCATTTCTTTCACTCAAACAAATCAAAATGAGTGAGAAAAATTGATTTACCAATACTTTCATTTATTGGTATTTTTTAACAAAAATACTTAGTGTCAAATATACACTTACTTTTTTATTTTTGTACATTTGTTTAGAATACAAGTAACAATTTAAATAGTAAGATTATGAAAATTGGAATCAACGGTTTTGGACGAATAGGCAGATTGGCTTGCAGGGTTGCAACCATGAGACAAGATATAGAAATAGTTGCTATCAATGATTTATTAGACATTGAATACATTGCTTACATGTTGAAATATGATTCAACACATGGCAAATTTCAGGGGAAAGTTGAAGTGATTGACAACAAACTTTTCATTAATGACAAAGAAATTCGTGTCACTTCTGAAAAGAATCCCGAAAATTTGAAATGGGATGAAGTCGGTGCGGAAATCATTTTAGAGTGCACTGGTTTATTTTTAACACAAGAAGACGCCTCAAAACACATTCAAGCAGGCGCCAAGAAAGTAATTTTATCTGCTCCCGCAAAAGACGATACGCCCACTTTTGTAATGGGTGTCAATCACCTCAATTTAAAAGCAAATCAAAATATCATTTCGAATGCTTCATGCACTACAAATTGCTTGGCTCCGATAGCGAAAGTACTGAACGATGAATTTGGCATTTTAGAAGGACTGATGAGTACTATTCACGCGGTTACAGCAACACAAAAAACGGTTGATGGACCTTCACACAAAGATTGGCGTGGTGGTCGTGGCGGATTTCAAAACATCATTCCATCTTCAACGGGTGCTGCAAAAGCTGTTGCCTTAGTAATTCCTGACTTGAAAGGAAAATTAACAGGAATGTCTTTTAGAGTTCCTGTAGCCGATGTTTCAGTGGTTGACTTGACGGTAAGACTAGAAAAAAGCGCGACGTATGAGGAAATCTGTCAAGCAATGAAAAAAGCTTCAGAAGGATATTTAAAAGGCATTTTGGGATATACTGATGAAGATGTTGTTTCTTCAGATTTTATAACAGATGCTCGAACTTCTATTTTTGATGCAAAAGCTGGAATTTCTTTGAATGAAAACTTTGTGAAAATCGTGAGTTGGTATGACAACGAGTGGGGATATTCCAATAAGCTAATTGATTTAGCAGTATATGCTTCTCAGACAAAATAAATTTCAAAAAAAAACGGCTCTTTCGGAGCCGTTTTTTTTTACCTAATATTGTCTAGTCCTGAAATAGCGATACACAAAATTTATCGTTATGGAAAAAAGAGAAAAAGTTGTTTATGAAAAACGCAGCCAAAAGGATTATTCAATGTCCTTTAAGTTAGAAGTTGTTAAAGAGATTGAATCTGGATTAATTTCGGC
>CANHQP010000009.1 GCA_947462925.1 Flavobacteriia bacterium
AGGCCGAAATTAATCCAGATTCAATCTCTTTAACAACTTCTAACTTAAAGGACATTGAATAATCCTTTTGGCTGCGTTTTTCATAAACAACTTTTTCTCTTTTTTCCATAACGATAAATTTTGTGTATCGCTATTTCAGGACTAGACACTTTAGAAAATAAAAAAACCAGCATCCAAAGTGCTGGTTTTTTTGCATTAAAGTGCTAAAAAAACGCTTATTCGGTTTTATTTCTTTTCAGCCAAAACGACATCAATATCATGAATCAAACGGTCAACATCTTTGGCGCTGGTTCCATCATAATATCCTCTGATTCTAAGTAATTGATCCACCAAAACAAAATTGTTGGTGTGAATGAAATCACTTCCAGCATCGCCTAAATTTTCTGCTTCAGCTGGTTTCAAAATGAAAAATGATTTTCTTGCCAAGCTGTATAAATCTTTTTTATCGCCAGTCAAAAAATGCCATTGACCTTTAACAGCGCCGTGACCATCAGCATACAATTTCATTTGCGCCACAGAATCTACTTCAGGATCAACCGTAAAACTCAAAATTTTGAAATTTGGATTGTTTAAAAACGCTTTTTGAACGCGTTGCATTTGCACATTCATCTTTGGACAAATTGTGCCACAAGTGGTGAAAAAATATTCAGCAACAAACACTTTTCCTTTCACATCTTTCAAACCAATTTTTTGATTGTCTTGATTCAAGAATTCAAAATTTCCGATTCTGTGACCAAAGCCTTTTCGGATGACGCTAGAATCCACCATTTCTGAAGAAACATCGACTGGATTAATTACAGGAAGTTCGTCTTTATGATCAGTGGGTTTTAAGATAAAATAACCCAAAGTGGTTGCCACTAAAAAGATGACAAAAAATATGAAAACACGCATGCTATTTTTGTTGTAAAGTTAGTGAATGTTTGCATGTCAATTTTTGTATTTGCAATAAATAACAACCTTAAAGTAGTCAATAATATAACTAATAACAAAGTCAAGAGATTTTTTTGTCACCATTATTATAGGCCTTTCACGATAAAAAAAACCTTAAGAATTTCAAATTCTCAAGGTTTAGAATCTATTTAAAAAAAAGTAATTATTTATACTTAATTAATCTCCCATCTGCTCGTCGTCACAATAATCAGGACAGTCACAAATACCATCATTAACTTGGTAATTATTAATAATTGTTCCATCAGCACAATTAAAGTAATAATTTTCTACATCACTATCTTCAGTTGGAGGAGCAACCACTTCTTCAACTATCTCTTTTTCAGCTTCCACTTTTGGTTCTATTTTTTCTTTTATTTCAGAGATGTTTGATTTTACATTTTCTGTTTTGAAAAGTTCGGTTAACGAATTAAATATATTCTTATATCCAGAACTAAAGAAAATTGCCACCATAATCAAAGCGATTAAAAACATACCTACCCAAGGCTGCAAGCGGTCTTTTTCATTTGCACTTTTAATTTCACTTGCTAAATAGCTTTTTGAATGCATCTGATAAATTGGTAAAACTGAATAACCATAAAGGTTTATCAATAAAGTTAATACTACTGAAAATAATATTGCTTTACCAAGAAGGATCAAAATATATGTTAAGTTATACTTTGTTTTACAAGACTCAACAAAAGAAATTTCTGAAATCTTAGAACTAATCAACACATTATAATGCTGTTTAGTTCTTGTAATTTGCTTGTTCTTTCTGGCTAATTCTGCAGCATCACCGTAAGACTGTATATCTTTCAATTCACTTTTTAATTCTTTTAATTCTTTTTTCAATTCACTTCTGAGTTCACTTTTCTCCTCTTTTAATTTTGAAATTTCTTCTTTTAATTTACTGTTTGACAAAACTGCAACAGGGACAGACCTTAATGGAATGTTACTTTTAAAATATTCCCGATATCTTTTATTTTCTTTTGATTCAACTTGTAAATCATTTTTCGTTTTAATTGTATCCAAACATGCTTTGAATTCTTGATCTGTCAAAGAATCGTTCATTAATGATAATTTCAATGTGTTTAACTCTAACATTTCATTCAACTTACCATCTTTCCTTTGCAAAATTGGATCTATAATATTTGTTTGTAGATTACTATTGGAAAAATGCGTTAAGTAATATGGAATTAGTGATATAATCAATCCAATTAAAACTACAAAAACCGGTTGCCAAAGAAAATACCAGCAACGGCTAAACGCATCTTTTACTACTCCCTTTATTTTAGATGTAAAACTTTCTGATTCACCAATTGTATTCACATATATTACCCCAACATTAGTTATAAATAGAACGGTTAAAGTCAATAAAAAGATTGAAACAATTCCCAATACCGAAGGAGCATATAATAAACCTGTAATTACACCACTCCAACCGTGTATTAATGTTAATTGATTTGGTCCAAAAACGAAACCACTAATAAGAAGGATTAAGCAGATTACAGAAGTAGCAAAAAACGCCGCTTTTTTGCCTTTTAAATGAGAATCAAATGATACAAGACCGACTACCCAAGTAATTGAGATTGCAATACAAAAAGGCCCGCCTATTTTACCAATAAGTGGAAGATCAAATAAGTGACCTAAAAATTCTAAAATGGCATAAGCCGTAAAACCAAGAACAATTACTTTTAAGGAGCGAAAATAGCTTGACCATTTAACTACCGGTGAGACAGATTTGATTACACTTAAAAAGATTTCTAATGGTATATTTATGAAATAACGGTTCAGTAATCTTAAAATCAGCAATAATACATCGACAATTAAAACGATAATTTTAAATATTACCTTACCTATTGGTAGAATAATTTTATTATAAATCCATTTAAAAATGAATCCAATATAGTCTAGAATTATTTTTATAAAGTGAATTGAATATATTCCAACATTAAATAAAAAGGAGAAAAACATTCCTAGCACAACGATTGGTAAATGCCAACTCGGATTTTCACTCACGACATCCGATAATGTATTCATTTTCAAAAGACCTGCTGGTGTTTCTTTCCTTTGTGTGGCAGCTATATACCCTAAAATTGGAGCTACTGCGATAATTAAGTAGTAAATATTCATATTGATGATGATTAAATGTTATGACAAAACTAATTTTTTAATTTAAAAATACTACAATTATTTGAATAAAAAACCCTTCTTATTCAAGAATTTTTTACCAAATATATTTTGTGCAAATTCTATTCTGCAAATATTTTGCAGTTGCATACAGATTTTCTATCTCTGAAAGCCAAAAATTACCTGCTTACCACATGAAAACAAGTTTGCCATTTTTCATGTGTCGCCCAGCATTTTTCTTCGTTGCGTAATTCAAAAATACTTTGTGCCAAGATTTCTTTCAAATATTCAAATTCGGCGGCACTTAGCTTCTTCGGATTATCAAATTCATCGTAGCTAATATCGAAAGATGTACCGTGCAAGTGCGAACTGTATTTGATCGCGTTCCGATTTCTTTTTCTCAATCTGGTAATGGAACTCACGGTTCGCAACAATGAGGTGACAATAAATTTAGTCTTCTTCAAATGCGTATTTTTCAATTTTTGATGAAATTTATCTCCGATTTCATTCAATAAATTGGCACTTTTCACAGTGAGAAACGGATAACTGTAATACATGGTGTCAAGCAAATAATGCCGATTGTTTTCAATCAAAACCAATTTTCCAGAATCAAGTTTCGGCTTGATTTCTTTGTAATACTTTAAAATACCAATTCCACTTAAGTATGACTGCTCTAAGTAGTTTCGAACGCTGTCGTTTAGTTGATTGGCATGTGTAATATATTCCTCGCATGAATCTGGGAGCACTGAAACGGATGAAGCGTTGGCTTTTTGAATGTTTTGAGTAGAAAAATGTGGTTGCGCAAAAAACAAAATCAAAGCAATAATTTCAATTGAAATGATAACTAAGAATATGATTTTTAATATCTTTTTCAATTCCAAAGCCTATTTTAAATCTTCCACAGTTTTAGAAAAAGCACAACCTTCACAACTATTTTTCTTAGAGAAAAATGCTTTGTAAGCTTTTACGCCAAGGTAAAGCAAAGCGGATAAAACAGTTATAATAACGAGAATTGTTTGCATCATGAAAACAGTTTAAAGACAATAAAACTAGCTATATAAGCCAATGCGCCCATGTATAAAATCTGAATCACTGGCCATTTCCAGGATTTGGTTTCTCTTTTTACGATTGCCAATGTTGCCATGCATTGCATCGCATATACATAGAAAACCATCAAAGATAATCCGGTAGCCAAAGAATAAACAGGTTTTCCATCTGACCATTTTTCAGCACGCATTTTTTGCATCAATCCTAAATTTGTTTCTCCATCGTCTTGAACGCTGTAAATCGTTGCCATTGAACCGACAAAAACTTCTCTTGCAGCAAATGAAGTTAGGAGAGAAATGCCAATTTTCCAATCATAACCAATTGGTTTAATTACTGGTTCTATCGTTTTGCCTAAAATTCCCATGTATGAATTTTCCAATTTGGCGTTTTTGATTTGCAACTCATATACCTCCATTTGAGGATCTGTTGCTTTCGTTGGTTTTTCGATTTTTTGAACCGCTTTTTCAATTCTATCTCCAGGACCAAAACTCGCTAGAGCCCACAAAATAATCGAAACTGCTAAAATTACTTTCCCTGCATCGAAGATAAATACCTTTACTTTCTCAAACAAACTGATGAAAACATTCCCCCATCTAGGTGATTTAAATTCAGGCAATTCTAGCATCAAAATACTCGTTTCATTTGATTTGATGAGCCATTTCATCACCAACGAAACCAATAATGCCGAAATTAAGCCCAAGGCATATAAGCTGAAAAGCACCAATCCTTGTAGATTCAAAAATCCCAACACTTTTTGTGATGGAATGACCAAGGCAATCAACAAAGTGTACACTGGAATTCTTGCGCTACAACTCATTAAAGGTGCAACCATGATGGTAATCAATCGCTCTTTCCAATTGGAAATTGTGCGGGTAGCCATAATACCAGGAATTGCGCACGCTGCACTCGATAGCAGTGGAACAACACTTTTTCCATTCAATCCAAAAGGACGCATCAAACGATCCATGATAAACACTACTCTAGACATGTAGCCTGTTTCTTCCAAAATGCCTAAACAAAGAAAAAGCAAAGCAATTTGGGGGATGAAAATAATAACACCACCCAATCCTGGAACAATTCCTTGCGAAAGTAAATCAGAAAATAATCCTGCAGGAAGTTTGGCTTGAATGTACTCGCTTAACGTCCCAAAAACGCCGTCGATCATATCCATCGGATAACTTGCCAATGAAAATATCAATTGGAAAAGCAACATTAAAATTCCCGCAAAAATCAAATAGCCAAAAAATGGATGGATCAAGATTTTATCTAACCAACTGACTTTGAATTGTTTTTTGTTTTCTTTTTGGCTGATGATTTTAGGAATCAATGTTTTGATAAACTGATATCTTTTATTTGTCTCATCAGTTTGATTTTCCGTATTTGGCGACGAAAAAATGTCAAAATCAGCAATGATTGCTTCAAAATTATACGCATTAAAACCCAGGTCGATGTTTTCAATAATTCTGTTAATTCCTGTGCCTATTCGAGCATTGGTTTCAACAACAGGTACTCCTGGAAATCGCTCATGAAATGCTTGGTGATCAAATTGCTTCCCAGATTTGAAAGCAATATCAGACATGTTTAATACCAACATGACTGGAATTTGCAAATCATAAACTTGCGTAAAAAGCAATAAATTTCTTTCCAAATTAGAAGCATCAACCACTACAATCAAAGCCTCTGGATGGTCTGGATGATTTTTATTTTTTAATACATCTAATACAACTTGTTCGTCTTTTGATCTTGGATAAATGCTATATGTGCCGGGTAAATCAATGATTTCAACGGTGGTTTCGGAGAGTTTAAGTTTCCCTGATTTTTTGTCAACTGTCACGCCAGGAAAATTTCCAACATGTTGGTTCAAACCAGTTAATCTATTGAAAATAGATGTTTTACCAGTATTGGGATTTCCAATTAACGCGATTTTTTGAAACTTCATTGTTTACAAAAATAGGAAGTTTTTAAAGAATAGACTAAATCACCTCGACCAAACTGGCTTCATTCAAGCGCAATGAAAGTACATATCCATTGATATTCACAGCAATTGGATCGCCAAAAGGAGCTTTAAATAAAACTTCCACTTCTTGTCCTTGATACAAACCCATTTCTAACAATTTAGAAGAAATGTCAGAAGAGATCAATTTGTTGACCTTTACTTTACTTCCAAGGGCTGTATTTGCTAATGTTTGACTCAATTTAGAATGATTATAAGGATGCAAATCTACAATATTATTAGATAGTTTTGAATACCACAAAAAAGGTATATTTAAAAAATTTACACTTTTTTCTGTAGATAAAGACTGATGTTAATTCTTTCAAAAAGAAGTCTCTGGAAATTTTAAATACCGAGATAATCATTAACTTTAGTCCCAATTAATAAATCAACATTAAATTTTATGGCAACAATTACATTTAAAGGAAACAACATCAACACCTCAGGAAATTTACCTCAAGTTGGCGCTAAAGCGATAGACTTTGATCTTGTTAAAGGTGATTTAAGCACGGCATCTTTGGCTGACTACAAAGGTCAAAAATTAATCCTAAACATTTTCCCAAGCGTTGACACTGGAATTTGTGCTGCTTCAGTGCGTCATTTTAATCAAGATGCATCGAATTTAGAAAATACTGCTGTACTTTGTATTTCGAGAGATTTACCATTCGCGCAAGCCCGTTTCTGTGGGGCAGAAGGCTTAAAAAATGTTGTAATGCTTTCAGATTTTGCAAAAGGTGATTTTGGTCAAAATTATGGTTTAGAAATTTTAGAAGGTCCACTGAAAAACCTACATGCACGAGCAGTAATCGTTTTGAATGAAAACCAAGAAATTATTTATGAAGAATTAGTGCCTGAAATTGGTCAAGAACCAAACTATGAAGCGGCATTAAACGCAGTGAAATAATACAAAATTTACATTGAAGTAATATTTGCTTGCTAATCTTGCACCACAAATAGTGAGTTTTTTGTAAGTTTAGTTTTTTAAAAATTTGGGAATTGCATAACAGTTCCCAAATTTTTATTTTTAAATGAAATTAATTTGTGTGATTCACACTGCTGAATGATGGAATTATTAAATCGTGAACTGAGTTGGTTGTCCTTCAACGCAAGGGTTTTACAAGAAACATTGGATACAAAAGTGCCTTTAGTTGAAAGAATTAGATTTCTGGGAATTTATTCTAACAACATGGATGAATTTTTCAGAGTAAGGGTTGCCAATGTGAAAAGAATGATCTCTTTGAAAGAAGAAGAAGTTTTTGGATTTGATGGAAAACCTGCTGATTTACTTGAAGAAATAAGAAGCGTTGTAATGGATCAACAAAAGCAATTCGAGGCTTCTTATAGAAATTTGATTGAGGAATTAAGTCAAAATCAAATCTTTCAATTAAATGAAACAAAATTAAATAAAGCCCAAACCGAAGAATTGGTCCACTATTTTCACAACGACCTAAAACACGCGATTGTTCCTATTATTTTAAAACCAGAAACTCCATTCCCTAAATTACACGATAAAAGTATATACTTGGCCGTCAAATTAAAAACTGCCAACAAAGGGAAAGAATTTTTTGCTTTGGTAGAAATTCCACCAAATTATGAGCGCTTTTACAAAATTGAATACCAAGGCAAACATTTTTTTATACTGATTGACGACATCATCAGGTTAAATTTAGAATCCATTTTCTCTATTTTCTCCTTTGAATCGTTGGAAGCATATACTTTTAAGTTTACGCGTGACGCTGAATTGAATTTAGATGATGATATTTCCGTTTCTTTCATTGAAAAAATTGAAAGAAGCTTGAAAATGAGAAAGAAAGGCGAACCTGTTCGCTTCGTTTTTGACCAAAAAATGCCAACTGATCTCAAAAATTATTTGCTCAAATCATTGAATTTAAAAGCTGGTATAAATGCCATTCCAGGTGGTCGCTACCACAACTTCAAAGATTTTAGTCGCTTTCCAAACTTTGGTAATAAGCATTTGACTTATACACCGATGCCACCTAATGCACATCCTGATTTTTTACAGGTGAAAAGCTTATTGAAGACGGTTTTAAATAAAGATATTTTACTGCATTTTCCTTATCAACGATTTGATTATGTGGTTGATATGCTCAGAGAAGCTGCGATTGATCCAAAAGTAAAATCTATTAAAATCAACATTTACCGTGTAGCGAAGGATTCTCAAATAATGAATGCTTTGCTCAACGCTGTAAGCAATGGAAAGGAAGTGATTGTGATTCTTGAACTTCAAGCGCGTTTTGACGAAGAAAATAACGTTTATTGGGCGGAAAGATTGAAAGAACATGGTGCTAAAGTTCTTTATGGCACGCAAGGATTAAAAGTGCATTCAAAATTGATTTTTATTACCAGGGTTTCTGGAGGAAAAGAACAATTAATCAGTTTTATTGGAACAGGAAATTTTAATGAAAAAACCGCGAAAATCTACACCGATTTAGGACTTTTTACCGGAAATGCAGAAATCTGTCAAGAAGTGAAAAGAATTTTCAAATTGCTGGAAAACAATATACATCGAGGAACATATAAGCACTTACTTGTTTCTCCTTTTAACAACCGAAGAAAAATAACCAATTTAATTCAAAGAGAAATTGACCATGCTAAAAAGGGAATTAACTCTGGAATTAGTCTTAAAATCAATAATTTAGTTGACAATAAACTCATAGAAAAATTGTATGAAGCTAGCTGCGCTGGTGTAAAAATAAAGTTATTGGTGAGAGGCGTTTGTTGCTTGGTGCCAGGAATCAAAAATGTGAGTGAAAACATCGAAGTGATAAGTATTGTGAACCGATTTTTAGAACATGCACGTTTCATGATTTTTGAAAATAATAACAAGCCTCAATTTTTCATTACCTCCGCAGATTTGATGGAAAGAAATTTAGATAAACGGATTGAAGTTGGGACACCAATTTTAGATCAAACTATCCAACAAGAAATCAGATTTATCTTTGATACTCAGTGGAAAGACAATCAAAAAGCGAGAATCATTGACAAAAAGCAAAAAAATAAATACCGCAAACCGCATGAAGGTGAACCACTATTTGATTCTCAAAATGCGTTATATGATTTCTATCAGAAAAAATTATATTAGCTTGACATTTTGATGCTTTCCTAATTCTTCTAAATTTGACTATCTTCGGCACTTGTAATTCATGGAAAAATGAAATTTGGTGCAATTGATATCGGAACGAATGCTGCAAGGCTGCTTATAGGCGAGGTTTGTAAAGAAGGCAATCATTCTTTTGTCAAGAAAATTTCCTATACTAGAATCCCCTTAAGGCTTGGAGAACAGGTGTTTGACAATGGAATTATTTCCGAGGAAAAAATCATAGAATTTGTCAAAACCATGCAAGCTTTCAAATTGATTTCGGAAATGTTTCATGTTGTGGAGTTGCGTGCATGCGCTACATCTGCTATGAGGGAAGCCAAAAACGGTGCTGCTGTAGTTACCGAAATTTTGATCCAAACAGGCATCAATATTGAAGTTATTTCTGGTGATGAGGAAGCGAGGCTAATTTTTGGCACTTTTTTCTTACTCGATTTTGATAAAACTTCTCCTTTTTTGGTTATTGATGTGGGAGGAGGAAGCACTGAAATTAGTGTTTTTGAAGAAGGTAAACGAGTGGCATCCAAATCATTTGAATTAGGAACTTTGCGATTATTGAAAGGAAAAACAGATTCAAAAATCTGGAAGGAATTGAAATCATGGTTAGACAAAAATGTTGATTCGAAGGTCGAACATAAAATTTTCGCCACTGGTGGAAATATCAACAAAGTTCATAAAATGGTTGGCTCAAATACTTCTGAAATTCAAATTAGAAAAGTTTCCAAATTGCGCAAAGAATTGGAAAAAATGACTTTGGAGGAAAGGGAAGATGTTTATCAATTGAAACCAGATAGAGCCGATGTAATTGTTCCTGCTTGTGAGATTTTTGAATTTATCTTGAAAGAATTAAAAGTCAAAAATTTCTTCGTTCCTAAAATTGGTCTATCAGACGGAATGATTTACGATTTATATTTAAATCATCAATAAGCCTCATTTTTCAAGAGTTTCAAAGCCAAAATCAGTCCCTTTATCCATGGCAGGAATTCCCTCAATCAACCATTTTGGTGCAGGTGCATTGAGAAGATAGTAATCAAAATATTGTCTCATTCTCCAACTTAAATCCATTCGATTTGCATTCTTCATCAAATTGTGATCATCGCCGTTGTAGTTTAACATCCAAACCGGTTTACCCAACCTTTTTAATCCTGTGAACAATTCAATCCCTTGATACCACGGAACAGATCCGTCCGCATCATTGTGCATAATTAGGAGTGGAGTTTGAACTTTTGGCAAATGAAATAATGGGGAATTTTCGATGTATAATTCTGGAGCTTCCCAAATGGTTTTTCCAATTCTACTTTGCGTTTTTTCATATTGAAATTGTCTATTCAAACCACTTCCCCATCTGATTCCGCCGTAGGCTGAAAACATATTTCCAACAGGTGCTCCAGCCATTGCAACCTTGTATCTACTAGTCATCGTAATTAGCTGCGCAGTTTGATATCCTCCCCAACTTTGACCCTGAAGTCCCATTCTTGTTGAATCAACAGACTTATATTTTTTTAAAACGTAATCTGTTCCGCTCATAATACAGTCGTATGCACCTTTGGCAGGGTGACCAATTTTGTATCGAATATCTGGAATCAAAACAAAATATCCGGCAGAACAATATTCTGTTGGATAGATAATGGAAGCTGTTGGTTTGGGTGCATAATGGTTGTGCAATTCGTCGCTATACATTTCGTAGAAATAAACCAACAAAGGGTACTTTTTAGTCGAATCGTAATTTTCTGGCTTATACAATAATCCTTCTAATGGAATTCCATCATAACTTTTCCAATTGATCAATTCAACTGTTGCCCAATTGTACTCATTTTGCTGTGGATTGGTGATTGATATTTTTTGCGCAGATTGTTTGTTTTCCCAATCACTTAAGTACGCATCAGGATAATCTTGTAGCGAAGATTTTTGATAAAGGTATTCTTTGCTTTTTTTAGCCTTCTTAAAACCTAAAAAATCATGATTTGAATGAATTTGTTCTTCTAAAAGAATTTTGCCATTTTCATATTTCGGCTTGTAAATTGTGGTTGATTTATCTTTTTCATGAAAACCAACGATATAAGTATTTTCAAAATTAATAAAGGTAGAATCACTTTCCCATGAATTTAGTCGTAATCTAATGTTGTTTTTCTCGCCAAAGTGATTGGTAATTGATTGGATAACTTTCGTTTGGATGTTATATGTCCAAATATCATATTTTGATTGAATTAATACTTCCTTTTCTCCTTGTAACCAACCAATGACTCCTAAAGGAGCAGGAGTTTGTGCCATTCCATTTACATCTTCCAGCCATTCTCTTTTTTCACCACAAGTTATGCAACTTTCTTGTCCAGTTTTTAGATTGATGTAATATTGTTGTAAATCTTTTTCGTTAAACCAAATAGCTGAATTTCCATCAGTTGACAAATCGATTCCATAAATAATTGCCTTCTTGATTAATTTTGTTTCTCCAGTTTTCACATTCACTACATAGGCGTCTCTTTTGTTTGGATATTCCCAATTGTAATTTTTTTGATACGGTTTTTCTACATATCCAAGCGCGAAATCTGAATTTCCGTGGTCTAATTTAGAGACTTCTAGTGTATCAGTTTCGAGCATTTTAATTCCTCCTTCACTTAAATCGTATACTCCAAGTAATGTACTTTTCTGGTCGTTTTCTAATTCGGATAATTGCTGCGGTTGAAGTCGATCATCCTGCCAGTGCCAGATGTCTAATTTTACTTTTTCGTTTTCTAAAAGTGAATCTTTTACCTCTTTTTTCGGTTTATCTGCAATACCAAAGAAGATTCGTTTTCCATTGTAGGAGAAATTGGCAGAATAATGCTTGCTGACTGAAAATGCAGTTGAAAAACTTGCACTTAGAGTGTCGATCAATAAACTTAATTTTTTGTTCTCCAAATCAGCATGATAAAGCTGATATACTTTACTTTTAGCTGTATCAATAGATGCTGTAAAAGTGATCTCATTTCCTTTCTGATTAAATTGGATTGCAGAAACCGCGTTGAATTTTGTGGGAATTTGCCATAAACTTTCATTATTCATGGTATTGCCCGCATAAATTTGCAATGTATCGACTTTATCTTTCTTGTGCGTAACGAAAACATATGCATTTCCTTTGCTTGGATAGTAAATTTGTTTTACATCTTTTTTCCTGAATTTAATTTCTTTATTTGGTTCAAAAACAACAAGAATATTTCCATCAGATTCATATTTTTTGGGCTCAATTCCTTTTTTGAATAGTCTTTTTTTCTTTTTAGCGACAGGCAATTTGTTTCCATCCGCTATGTATGACATCCAACTGGTTTCTGGAGCAACATTGAATGACTTGACTTTTTCAATCTTAGTCATTTTCTTGGTTTCAAAAAAGTAGATTCCTAAACTGTCCTTGGGCCATTTTTCTTTTTTGATTTCTTTCAATTCACAGTTTCTCAAGGTATCAAATCCCGGAGTGATTTTATAAGCCACATACTTTTGATCACCTGAAATTAATGGGTTTACAGCTCTGAAAATTGAATCTTTGGCGCCTGTTTGATTGTTGATGATATACAAATATCCATCGCCACGATGTGGTTTGATTGTATAAACAGAAAATTTTCCATCCGCTGAAATTTTTGTGTCTCCAATTTTTTTCCAATCATTATAAATTGTGTGGTCAATTACTTTTTTCTGGGCATAAGACAAGAAGGGCAAGCACAACAGAATGGAAAAAATGAATTTCATCGAGATTAATTTTGAATTGATGTTAAAATTAGCAGAATAGTTTGGAAACAAAAAATCCCTTCAACAAATTGCTAAAGGGATATTTTGAAATGTATGCTTCTTACAAGATTAACATCGCGTCACCGTAAGAATAGAATTTGTATTTTTCTTTGATAGCTGTTTGATATGCTTCCATCATTAAATCATGACCACAGAAAGCAGAAATCATCATCAATAAAGTGGATAATGGTGTATGGAAATTAGTAACCAAACAATCAGCGATACTAAAATCGTAAGGAGGGAAAATGAATTTGTTTGTCCATCCATCGAATGGTTTCAATAATCCGTCAGTAGAAACTGAAGTTTCAATCGCACGCATAGAAGTTGTTCCGATTGCGCAAACTTTGTGTTTGGTAGTTTTTGCTTTGTTAACGATTTCTGCACATTTTTGATTGATAATCACTTGTTCAGAATCCATTTTGTGTTTCGTCAAATCTTCAACTTCAACAGTTCTGAAAGTTCCTAAACCAACATGCAAAGTAACTTCAGCAAAATTAACCCCTTTCAATTCCAATCTTTTCAATAATTCTCTTGAAAAGTGTAAACCTGCAGTTGGAGCAGCCACCGCACCTTCTTCTTTGGCATAAATGGTTTGGTATCTTTCTTCGTCAGATTCTTCAACACTTCTTTTGATATATTTTGGAAGTGGCGTTTCACCCAATTCAGTGATTTTTGCTTTGAAATCTTCGTAAGGTCCGTCAAATAAGAATCTCAAAGTACGGCCACGAGAAGTTGTGTTGTCGATTACCTCTGCAACCAATGAATCATCATCACCGAAATACAATTTATTTCCAATTCTGATTTTTCTAGCTGGATCGACTAAAACATCCCAAAGTAAACTTTCGCGATTCAATTCTCTCAATAAGAAAACTTCAATTTTCGCGCCTGTTTTTTCCTTGTTTCCATACATTCTTGCAGGGAAAACTTTGGTGTTATTGGTAATCATTACATCACCATCGCTGAAATAGTTGATGATGTCTTTGAATAATTTATGTTCAATTTTACCCGTTTTACGGTGAATGACCATCAATCTGGCTTCGTCTCTGTTTTCTTGTGGATATTCAGCAATTAATTCATCTGGTAAATCAAAACTGAATTCTGAAAGTTTCATTTTGCTCATTCGCGATATATTTTAGTAAAATATTGTTTGCATTAAACTGATAAAAAAATCATTTTTCAACAGTCAAAAAGAGCACAAAGGTATAAAAATTTCACGTACTTTTTTGTGTTTTTGATTGCTTTTATTTTTGAAGTACTTAAAATCATGGAAACAAAAAAAAGTCGAACTTTTCAGTCCGACTTTCAATATGTATAAAAATGCGATTATTGAATAAAAACAGTTTCTTCATTGGTAACTTCTTCTTCTATTTTGATGATTCCTGTACCTTTTAGACCATTTTTTCTAGCGTCAATATTTAAAACGGCAACACCAGCTTGACCTAATTTGTATTCTTCATTGAAATTAAAGCTTGCGATTCCGTCTGCGTCTGAATAAGCTGTATCGTATAAAGTTACATTGGCAGGATTGTTCGTTGTTGAAACTCCCTTTAAGATTACTTTGCAACCTTCTACTGGTTGGTTTGCTGCATCTTTGACGTAAATATTTGCAATTGTGTCTTTTTTCTTGCGACAACCTGTAGCGATTAATACTGAAGTTACAGTAAGTAAACTTAGAAGTAAAAACGCTTTAGAGAATATGAATTTCATAATTTTTTAATTTATTTGAAATGAACGTAAAAAACCTAATTAAGGTTCCATAATAATAGTTTCTACATTCGTAATGTTTGCTCGACAACGAATTCTTCCGTATCCAACTTTCGTGTCTTTTTTCACAATAATGTCAAAATAACCTACTTCTCCTTTAGGTGGCTTTTCACCAAAATAATCTGTCATGTCAAAAGTGGCAAAACCTGTAGAATTAGTAAAAAGTGTATCAACATAAGCCTTGGTTGCAGGAGTTGAATTAACGTCTCCAATAATCACAACTTTTGCATTGTTCTCTAACTGATTGCTGTTAGATCTAACAAAAATTTTCATGATAGATGGGTCTCTTTTACAAGATTGCATAGTAATCGTTACCATCGCAAACATGAAAAGAAGTGCAGTAAATTTAAAGGTCTTTTTCATCAATTTAAATTCTTTAAGTTCAAAGTTAATCTATTTATTTAACTTATTTTCCATAATCTTGGTTATTTACTAAATTCGCAAGCGGAAAGTAAAAATAACGCTAAAAGACTACAAATAAATAAAAAAGGTTTGAATCTTGCAATTTAATTTTTACAAACCTCTCATGAAGACGTTATCTTTGTGGTAAAAGTTGGTTGATTTTTGTCAAAATATGAAAGAAAAAATAAAAATATTAGCTGCTGAAATTGAAAGTTTTGCGATTTCAAATCCGCAAGAATTGGAAAATTTCAGAATCAAATTTATTGGTACCAAAGGATCTATTAAAGAGTTATTTAATGACTTGAAATCTGTTCCAAATGAGGAAAAAAAGGAAATTGGTCAGTTAATGAATGGTCTGAGAATGTTGGCTGAAGATAAATTCAATCAATTTAAAAACAATCTTGAAGAAGCAAATAATCAGGCTGAATCAATTGATTTTTCTAGACCTGGAGAAGATTTTGCAATTGGCTCTCATCATCCGATTTCATTGGTTCGTTCTGAGATTATTGCTATTTTCAATCGCATCGGTTACACGGTTTCCGAAGGACCAGAAATCGAAGATGATTGGCATAATTTCTCTGCATTAAATTTTCCACCTGAGCATCCTGCACGAGACATGCAAGATACTTTTTTCATCGAGAAAGGAGAGAATGAGATGGCTTTAAGAACACATACTTCATCTGTTCAAGTACGCGTAATGGAAAATCAACAGCCTCCAATTAGAACAATTTCTCCAGGAAGAGTTTATCGTAATGAGGCAATATCGGCACGTGCACATTGCTTTTTTCACCAAGTGGAAGGTTTATACATTGACAAAAATGTTTCTTTCGCTGATTTGAAACAGACTTTGTTGCATTTTGCTCAAGAAATGTTTGGCGAAAAAGCACAAATTCGCTTGCGACCATCTTATTTTCCATTCACGGAACCAAGCGCTGAAGTAGATGTTTCTTGCTCAATCTGTAATTCGAAAGGTTGCAATGTTTGTAAATATACTGGCTGGCTTGAAATTTTAGGTTGCGGGATGGTAGATCCAAATGTTTTGGAAGCTGCTGGCATCGATTCGAAAGTTTACAGTGGATTTGCTTTTGGAATGGGAATCGAAAGAATTACTCAATTAAAATATAAAGTCAACGATTTACGTTTATACTCTGAAAACGACATTCGCTTCTTGAAACAATTTACATCCGTATTATAAGATTATCCAACATGGGACTTTTTTCAAAATCATCTTCGCCAGTTTCTTCGTTTCCTTGGAAAGAAATTACCTCTGTAGAACAGTTTAATGAAATGTTGAACGCGCCGTCGGAGAAAGCAAAATTGTTTTTTAAGCACAGCACGCGTTGCAGTATATCTTCCATGGCGTTGAAAGGCTTTGAAAGAGAATGGCACACTTCAAACGAAGATTTCGAATTGTTTTTTGTCGATTTAATTGCACACAGAGACGTGTCAAATGCAATTGCAGAAACGTCACATGTGGTTCATCAATCGCCACAAGTGGTTGTTTGGAGAAATGATGAAGTGGTTTATGATGCTTCTCACCACCACATTGACGCACAAAAAATTCAACAGTCAATTTAAAATTTTGTCATGAGAAAACTTTTATTTCTTTCCTTAACAGTCCTTCTTTCAATTGGTTTTAATTCTTGCAATGAACCAGTTGTAGAAAATGAGAAAATACCAGCGGAATTTATTTTTGCCGATAATATTGCAGTTGTTTTCGATCAAGTGGTTCCTGTCGGTTTTAAAGTAAATAACAAAGATGTTTCCAAGGTTGAATTGATTTTCAATGACAGTGTTTTTAAAACGTGGGCCAATCCTTCAGGAAAATTGTCTTTTGATTTGGATGCGAGTTTCTATGGTTTAGGTGCCAAATTATTGACTTTGAAAGCAACACTGAATTCCGGAGAAACTTATTCTGACCAAAGACTTTTAAGAGTTTTGTCGGATGTTGCTCCTCAACAATGGTCTGCTTCAATCGTACAATCTTATCCACACAATCCATTAAGTTTTACACAAGGATTGGAATTTGGTAATGGTGAATTATTTGAAAGTACAGGTGATCCTAATCACGATGGCTCGACAATTGTTTCTAAAGTGAATTTGAAAACAGGTGCAACCGTTGACAAAAACGGATTAGATGCCAATTATTTTGGTGAAGGAATCACTATTTTGAACAACAAGGTTTACCAAATCACTTGGAGAGAACAAAAGTGTTTTGTTTATGATAGCAAATCATTGCAAATGAAATTGAAAGATTTCACCTATACAGGAGAAGGTTGGGGACTTTGCAACGATGGAAAAAGCATTATCATGTCTGACGGAACAGAAAGAATCACTTTCAGAAATCCAGAAACTTTTCAAATCGAAAAAACGATTGAGGTTTATGACCAAGTAGGACCAAGAACGAAATTGAATGAATTAGAATACATCGATGGTAAAATTTACGCCAATGTTTGGATGTTGGATTTAATCTTGGTAATCGATCCAAATACAGGAAAAGTAATTGCAGAAATTGATGCAGCAAGCATTAGCGCTGAAGGAAAAGGTGCTGGAGATGTATTGAATGGAATTGCGTTCAATCCTGCAACCAAAAAAATCTATTTGACTGGAAAATATTGGAGTAAATTATTTGAAGTAAAAATTATAGGCGAAGGAATGGCGATGTAACTCGCATTATTCTGGACTTTACTTCTTGGACAAAAATCCCCAGTACGTGGAGCGATTCAATGCATGAATTGAAGCTTCTGGATAGAAACTTTTGAAACTCGCAGGAAATTTCGGTTTTTTGCGTTTGTCCCAAATTGATTTATAAGCGGAAATTTTCTGATCTTTCACTTCGATAAAATCCATTTGTTGTTTGGTGTGCGTGCGCCAAAATGAATATTGACAAGGATTTTCTTGTTGCTGATTCCATTTGATTCGTTCCGAAATAAGCCAATTTTTCCAAAGCATATCTACATCATTTCTTAAGTCGATTTCGTTGAAATTTTTGATAATCGCATTTCGGATTCCATTGTCTACAAAATATACACAATGCGTTTTTTTCAATTCGTATTTATGTCCATTGTAAAACGATGGAATCTTAATCAAAATGAATGCTTTTTCGAGCAAATCGATGTAACGCTCAACAGTTTCGTTGTCTAAACCAGCTTTGAAGCCAATTTCATTGTAAGAAATCGGTTCGCCAATTTGAAAAGCCAATGCTTGCAACATTTTGAGCAATTTTTCTGCTTTGTTGATTCTTTCGTTTGGACTCAAATTGGTAAAAATCGCATCTTCCAATAAATTGAGGAGAAAATTTTCAGCTTCAGCAGGATTTTCGACAACTTGTGGATAGTTACCATAAATCAATCTTTGTGCAATATTTTTGTCAAACTCAACAATGCCTTGCTGATTGGCCAATTCTTGAAAAAGCAGCGGATATAGTCGCAACTCTAAACCTTGCATTTGCAAAACTTCACGTAAGACTTCATCTAAAATCGGTTCGAACGAACAATTCAAAATCAAATTGATTGGATAATCTTTGAATAAAACTTCCTCAATAATCGTTTGTAAATGAATCAAATATTGCGCGTCTTGAATGACGATGTATTTGTAATTTTCAAAGATGGATTTCAAACTTGCTTCCGTCGGATTTTCAAGCGATTTTTTTATTTTTTTCTGATTGGCGTCCAAGTGCAAAATTTCGTCAGGATTTGAAATCACATTTTCAATCAATTGCGTTTTGCCGACACTTTTAGGTCCAAGAAGCAATAAGATTTTGTTGTTTTCAATGTGTTGTTTTACCTTTTCTTGCAGCTGTCTTTCCATCATTTTTTGAAAAAAATATTCGTTTCAAAAATACAGATATTCGCAGTTTTACCTCGTTTTTTGATTGATTTTTGCGGAAATTGTTGATAAGTTTAGTTTTGGTGAGCAATTAAAACGTCACCACACGGTCAAAGAATTTCTTGTATCTGTCTGAGTTCATGAACTTATTTCCGCCGTAACAGGTCAATTTAAACAATTGATCTTTGTAGATAAAAACCCTGCGCCAACAATCGCCCAAACCATAAATATTCGCGATTCCTTCGAATGCTTGAATGTCGTTGGAAATAATTATTTCTTGAATGTTGGACGCTTGAGAAGTGTAAAATAAATCATCGACTTTGTCACTTAAAACGACGGAATTATCAATTGGCAATACTTCGATGATGTATGTATTTCCCTGTCCCATTTCTTGGTACACGATTTTGAAATTTTTGGCAGTTGTATCTGCTTTAGGCATTCCGCCAAAAACTGCGGTAAAATGATGAGTTGTATCGGTGTACAGAAATGAATTGAATTTTCGCAAAGCAATTTCTGCGTTCGTAGGCTTGTCGGAAAAAGTCGCGCCCACTTGTCGCACGGTGTAACCTTTGTTTTTCAAAAGCTGAATAATTCCTTCTTTTCCTGCCAAATGCGCTGCGCCAACTGCTACAAACAAACTGTGTTTTCTACAAAGTGAATCGATTCCTTTTGCCATCAAAACATTTCGGTTGGTAATCAACAAATTGTATGCATTCGCAGAAACGGCCAATTGTGCTTTCAAAGATTGTCGCATCGATTCAATGTCGCCACTTAAATAAGTTTGCAAAATATTTTCTTCACTCAAAGAAAGTGTACTGATGCTGAATTCCTTGTAATTGTGATAAGTGATGTTTTCATACGCGTCCATTTGTGATTGCACACTTTCTAAAGGAAAAAATTTCTTGCCGCTGTTGTACGCAATTTGCTGAAAATAAGCATCTAAAAACTGCGGACGACCATTTTCGTTTCCGTATTTGGTTGACGAAGCTTTTTTGTTGGATGTATAAGGTTTTCCGTTGGCGTCGATTTCCAATTGAATTTTCTCGTCGCGGGAATCATACAAGGTAAACAAACTGTAGATATCTGCTTCTAAAACAATCGCTTCTGCGTTCAGAATGGCAGAAAATGTACTGTCGGAAAATTCAAACAATCTGGTATCGTTGGAATGATAACTACCAAAAAGATAACTTGGTTTTTTGAGCCCTTTTCCTGAAATCTGCCAAAGCAATTGATTGTCAGGATCATATTGCTGTGAAATTCCATTCACGCAAAACAGTCCAACGAAAACCGCTGAAAACAAATTTTGAATATGGAAGATTGATTTTACCATTGAATTTGATTCAATTGAGAGGAAAAACAGCAAATTAAGCGTCAATTACTACGAATGTAGTGAATTTTATGGTTTTGAAATGTTTCTTCACAAAAATTAAAAATCTAAATATTGAAATGTAATTATTTATCAAGGTTCATAAAATGCTGAATTTGTTTATTGTGCATTTGGCAAAAATTTTAGTTTTACTATTTGGCCTTGGAAGAAAGTGTTTTTAAAGGTGCACTGAAAATGTAGACTTTTGGAGGACTTCCGAAGGATGCTGCGAAGCGAACCTGCGAAACGCTAGTGGAGTAGATCACCGACAAAATCACTTTTTCAGAAGCTTTTAAAATAAAGCGCTCGAAGCGATAAATTTATTTCGTGCGAAAAATTGCGCTTTAAACTTTCTGAGAGAGCCTTGATTTTTGGGTTCGTTTTGATCAAGCAAAAGGAACAAAGAAAATTTATAAACCGATAATTTGCTCAATATGATTGTCTCCAAACGCATAAGCCATATACGCCAACGATGGAATTTGTTTCGTTAAAATCACATTTCCACTTTTTCCTAAACTGATCGTTCCATGACTTTCCGATAATCCCATGGCGTATGCCGCGTTGATTGTAAGCGCATTGATCGCTTCTTCTGGCGTCAATTTCATTTTGATGCAAGCCAAACTCATAACCACGCCCAAATTTCCTGTTGGCGTTGTTCCTGGATTGAAATCGCTCGCTAGTGCTACGGGTAAATTGGCTTCAATCAACCTTCGTGCATCTCCGAACGGAATGGAAATAAAATGTGAACAACTGGGTAAAAGTGTAGGCATGCATTCGGAATTTTGCAATGCAACAATGTCATTTTCATCGATTTCTTCCAAATGATCGACCGATAATGCACCTAACTCAATTGCTTTTTGGATGCCGCCCATCACAGAAAACTGGTTCACATGTACTTTGGGAATCAAGCCGTATTTTTTTCCTGCTAACAGTATTTCTTCCATTTCTTCGACAGAAAAATAATTTCTTTCGCAAAAAACATCGATGTAATCAGCCAATTTTTCTTCTCCGATTATTGGCAACATTTCGTTGATAATCAAATCAATGTAGCCACGATGGTTTTCTTTGTATTCCTTGGGAAATGCATGCGCACCCAAAAATGTCGCTTTGATTGGAATTCCAGCCGTTTGTTTCAATCGCTGAATGACACGCAATATTTTGATTTCAGCTTCGACTGATAAGCCGTAACCCGATTTGATTTCAATAGCGCCTGTTCCATAAGATTTGAGTAATTCAACCCGATTCATCGCATCTTGGTACAATTCATCTTCAGTTTTTTCGCCCAATCTTCGCGCTGAATTGAGAATTCCACCGCCTTTCAACGCGATTTCTTCGTAAGTAAGTCCTTTGATTCTATCCACAAATTCTTCTTCGCGACTTTTTGCAAAAACCAAGTGTGTATGAGAATCACAAAATGCAGGCAAAACATATTTTCCGTCTGCGTCAATGATTTCTAAATCTCTCCAATCAGCAATTCCGCCCCATTCTTCCATGGTTCCGTAATCAACGATGACATTGTTTTCAATCGCCAAATACGCATTTTCAATCACTGGAAGTTCAGCCATCGCTTTCCCCTTTACCGTCTGAGCAAAATTTTCGCCAGCTTGAACAAGTCCTTTAATATTTTTGATCAGAATCTTAGACATACATTGATTTTGATGCAAATGTAGTGATTTTGGCAAATAGCGATTTTTGCTAGATTGATTTATTGACTTTTGGAATTAGTTTACTTTTTTGATTCGCACTTTCCGTGGGATACAATTTATACATCAAATTTATTACATTTGTACACGAACTAGCAGATGAGTAATTCAAGAAAAATAGCAGTAATTGGTGGCGGAAGCTGGGCAACAGCTTTGGTTAAGATCTTGTGTAACAACTTAGATACTGTCAATTGGTGGATGCGTGGTCAGGAAGCTGTAGATCATATTTTGAATTACAAACACAATCCAAGATACCTGCAATCTGTAGAGTTTAATTTGGATAAAATCAATGTTTCCAACGATTTGGAAGCAATCATTGCGCCTGCCGACATTGTGATCATTGCAACGCCTTCTGCTTTTTTGGTCAAGATTTTTGAAAATGTAAGTAAAGAGCTTTTCGAAGGAAAAATCGTTTTTTCTGCCGTAAAAGGAATTGTACCAGAATACAACGCCATTCCAGCGCGATTTATACACAAAACTTTTGGCACGCCTTACAAGAAAATAGGTATTATCTGCGGACCTTGTCATGCGGAAGAAGTGGCTTTGGAGCGACTTTCATATTTAACCATTGCTTGTCAAGACGAGCGAATTGCAGGTGAAATGGCCAAATTGTTGGCTTGCAGATATATCAAAACAACCGTTTCAGACGATTTATTCGGCACGGAATTTTCGGCAGTATTGAAAAATGTGTACGCCATTGCCTCCGGAATTTGCGCAGGTTTGGGCTACGGAGATAATTTTCAATCGGTTTTAATCGCCAACGCCATTCAAGAAATTGAAAACTTCATCGATGAGGTGAGTCCCATTCACCGCGACGTAAAATCAAGTGCTTATTTAGGTGATTTATTGGTAACAGCCTATTCAAAATTCTCCAGAAACCGCACTTTTGGTTTCATGATAGGCAAAGGCTATTCAGTTAAGACTGCGCAGTTAGAAATGGAAATGATTGCTGAAGGATATTATGCTGTAAAATGCGTTGTTGAAATCAACAAAAAATTCCAAGTTGAAATGCCGATTGTTGAAGCAGTGAATAACATTCTCTACGAAAAAATTTCCCCAGTCATCGAAATGCGCATTTTGTCTGATAAGTTGAGCTGATTTTTAAAAAAAGACCAAAGACCAAAGACATTAGACCAAAGACATTAGAAGGAAGATATTAGACGAATACTTTCTAATTGTCTTATTTTTCTTAAGGTTTGTTCTAAATTTTTGGGAAAAAGGTCTTTCTCCGCAATCTTCCACCGAAATGGGAAGAGTTTATAAAGTTGAACTTTCTTAAAATTTTTGAGATAATCTAACAGTTGCGAAGCAAAAAGAAACTTTAGTCTGATAGTTGCGAAGTAACGTTTCTAATGTCTTAAGTCTAATAGCGAAGCGAGTCTTTTTTGAAATGTTATTTAGAATCTTTCTTATTTAGAAAATTTTTACGAAAAATGCGCTTTTAAATAATTGTTTTTATGAACTTTATGCCGTGTAAATTTGTCTATGAACAAAACAGTTTGAATTAACTTTTAATTTTAGATTTGTTGCTATGTTAATAAGTGCTAATTTTACACCTCAATTTTATTTGTAAACGTATGTCAAGTGCTCAAGATTATCTGCCCCTCGTTATACAAGGTGTTGTAGCTCTGGGATTTGTGGTATCAGTTTTGATTGTAACTCACTTGTTGGGTCCACGTGTTCACTCCAAGAAAAAAGATTCAAATTTCGAATGTGGAATCGAATCTGAAGGAAACGCCCGCTTTCCTGTATCTGTAAGGTATTTTTTGACCGCAATTTTATTTGTATTGTTTGATGTCGAAGTAATTTTCTTTTATCCGTATGCTGTGAACTTTAAAGCATTGGAATTGGAAGGTCTTTTGGCAGTAATTCTATTCGTAGCCTTCTTCTTGATAGGCTTTTTGTATGTATTGAAAAAAGGAGCATTAGAATGGGAAAAATAACTGATGGAAAAGTTGAAACAATTGACTACCAAGGTTTTCAATTAACAACTCTAGACAAAGCAATTGGTGCAGCCCGCGCCAATTCCATGTGGCCTTTGCCTTTCGCGACTTCTTGTTGTGGGATTGAGTATATGGCAACCATGGGAAGTAATTACGATTTGGCTCGTTTCGGAATGGAAAGAATGTCTTTCTCCCCACGTCAAGCCGATTTGTTGATTGTTGCAGGGACAATTTCTAAAAAATTAGCGCCGATTTTGCGTCAAGTGTACGAACAAATGGCTGAGCCAAAATGGGTTTTGTCTGTTGGTGCTTGCGCTTCTAGCGGTGGAATTTTTGATACGTACAGTGTATTGCAAGGAATTGATAGAATCATTCCTGTAGATGTATACGTGCCAGGCTGTCCTCCGCGTCCAGAGCAAATTATTGATGGCATCATGAATATTCATGCATTGGTGAAACAAGAGTCTTTGAGAAGAAGATATTCTGATAAATATAAATCGATGTTGAACGATTATAACATTGAAACAGATGTCAAATAGTACAATAACTAACGAATTTGCGTTGGCAAGATTGTCAGCTAAATTTGGAGATAAAATTATTTCGTCAGAAACACCTTTTGATTTATTAACTATCGAAGTTCCTAGTGCTGATGCACACGAAATCATTCAGTGGTTGAAGGAAGATGAGGTTTTGAAAGTGAGTTATTTGACAAATTTGGGAGGAGTCCATTATCCAACTGACAAAGACAGAGAATTTGCAGTGGTTTACCACATTCACAGTTTGGTGAATAATTTCAGAATCCGTGTGAAGGCATTTATTCCTTTAGGTAATCCTGCGATTGCAACCATTACAGATATATTCGTAGGTGCCAATTGGATGGAAAGAGAAACTTTTGACTTCTACGGAATCATTTTTACAGGTCATCCAAATTTGAAAAGAATTTTGAACGAGGAAGACATGGATTATCATCCAATGCGTAAAGAATACCAATTGGAAGACGATACAAGACAAGATAAAGACAACCGCTTTTTCGGAAGATAGAACAGTAGTATTATGAATGAATGGTTAGACGACGATATTAAGCCGGGAAACAATTTATCGAAAGAGACAATTGACGGTGACATTGCAACCCTCAACTTAGGGCCTACGCATCCAGCAACACACGGAATCTTTCAAAATATCCTGAAAGTGGATGGAGAAAGAATTTTATCTTCTGAACAAACAGTTGGATATATTCACCGTGCTTTTGAAAAAATTGCAGAACACAGACCTTACAACCAAATCACTCCTTTAACGGACCGACTAAATTATTGCTCTTCACCGATCAATAACATGGGTTGGCACATGACCGTTGAAAAACTGATTCAAGCAGAAATTCCTAAAAAAGTAGATTACATGCGTGTAATCATCATGGAATTAGCAAGAATTGCAGATCATTTGATTTGTAATTCGGTAATTGGTGTTGATACTGGTGCTTTGACAGGTTTTACTTACGTTTTCCAACAAAGAGAAAAAATATACGAACTTTTTGAAGAAGTTTGTGGTGCGCGCTTAACTACAAATGTGGGTCGCATCGGTGGATTTGAGAGAGATTTTTCTCCTACTTTTCACAAAAAACTGAAAGATTTCTTGAAAGAATTTCCAAAGGTTTTCAATGAGTTTGACAATTTGTTGTCAAGAAACAGAATTTTCATGGATCGTACAATCAACGCAGGACCAATTTCTGCTGAACGTGCGTTAGAATATTCATTTTCTGGACCAAATTTAAGAGCAGCAGGTGTGGATTATGATGTAAGAGTCATGAATCCATATTCTTCTTACCAAGATTTTGATTTCATCGTTCCTGTAGGAACACAAGGAGATACCTACGACCGTTTTCAAGTTCGTCAAGAAGAAATTCGTCAAAGTTTGTCCATAATCAAGCAAGCATTAGACGCAATGCCCGAAGGTAAATATTTTGCAGATGTTCCTGAGTTTTATTTACCTCCAAAAGAAGATGTTTACAATAAAATGGAAGCATTGATCTACCACTTCAAAATTGTAATGGGTGAAACACCAGTTCCAGTTGGAGAAGTTTACCACAGTGTGGAAGGTGGAAATGGTGAGGTAGGTTTTTATTTGATTAGCGATGGTGGAAGAGCACCTTTCCGTTTACAATTCCGTCGCCCTTGTTTTATTTATTACCAAGCATATCCAGAAATGATTACTGGTCAAAGCATCAGCGATGCCGTATTGACATTAAGTAGCATGAATGTGATCGCTGGAGAATTGGACGCTTAGTTTATGAAAATAGAAGTTACACAAAAAAGCAGACCTGTTCTTAGCGCCGAAAAAATGGCCGAGATTCAAGGTGTAATCAGTCAATTTCCTGAAGGGAAGTCAAAAAGCGCTGTAATTCGTATTTTGCATATTGTAGAAGAAGAAGCTGGTGGATGGTTGAGTCCTGACACAATGGACATGGTTGCTGAAATCTTAAATATTCAACCGATTGAAGTTTATGAAGTTGCAACATTTTATACAATGTTCAACTTAAATCCAGTTGGAAAATACATTTTTGAGGTTTGTAGAACAGGACCTTGTATGTTGGTTGGAAGCGATAATATCATTGAATATATCGAAAATAAATTGGACGTTAAAGTTGGAGGCACCACTGCAGACGGCATGTTTACATTGAAAACTGCTGAATGTTTGGGTGCTTGTGGTTACGGTCCGATGTTGCAATGCGGAAAACATTATCATGAACATTTAACTCCTACAAAAGTTGACGAGCTAATTGAAGCTTGTAGAAAAGGAGAGATCAAAGCTAATTTTTAATACGGATGGGAAGAAAATTACTTTTAGAACACATTGACGTTCCTGGTATTGAAACGTTTGATGTATATAGAAAAAATGGCGGTTACCGTTCGGTAGAAAAAGCGTTGAAAACAATGTCTCCTGAAGATGTTGTGGAAGAAGTGAAAAAAGCCAACCTAAAAGGCCGTGGAGGAGCAGGTTTCCCTACAGGTTTAAAATGGTCGTTTTTGGCTAAACCAGAAGGTGTTCCAAGATATTTATTGTGTAATGCAGATGAATCCGAGCCTGGAACTTTCAAAGACAGATATTTGATGGAAAAAATTCCTCATTTATTGATCGAAGGAATGATTGTTTCAAGTTACGCTTTGGGTTCAAATTTATCTTACATCTATATCCGCGGTGAATACATGTGGGTATTGGAAATATTAGAAAAAGCAATCGCTGAAGCCTACGCCAAAGGTTTCCTAGGAAAAAATATTTTAGGTTCTGGTTTCGATTTAGATTTGCGTGTAGCTCCAGGTGGAGGTGCATACATTTGTGGAGAAGAAACTGCCTTGATTGAATCTTTGGAAGGTAAAAGAGGAAATCCTCGTATCAAACCACCTTTCCCAGCTGTTAAAGGATTGTGGGGTTGCCCAACAGTGGTTAACAACGTGGAAAGTTTGGCTACAGTTGTTCCAATTATCAATGATGGAGCGGAAGAATATACCAAATTAGGAACAGACGCAAGTAACGGAACAAAATTGATTTCTGCTTGTGGAAATGTTACTCGCGGAGGTGTTTACGAAATTGAATTAGGAATTTCTGTTGAAGAGTTTATCTACGGTGACGAATGGTGTCGTGGAATTGCAAACAACAAGAAAATCAAAGCATTGGTTCCTGGAGGTTCTTCAGTTCCAATTTTGCCAGCACATTTGATTACCAAAACAGCAGCTGGAGAAAATCGCTTGATGAGCTACGAAAGTTTGGCTGATGGTGGTTTCGCTTCAGGTTCTATGCTAGGTTCTGGTGGTTTCATTGTTTTCGATGAAGATCAATGTATTGTAAGAAATACATGGAATTTCGCTCGTTTTTATGCCCACGAATCTTGCGGACAATGTTCACCTTGCCGTGAAGGAACTGGCTGGATGGAAAAAGTATTGCACCGTTTAGAAAATGGAAAAGGAAATATGCGCGACATCGAATTGTTGGCAGACATCAATAAAAAAATCGAAGGAAATACAATTTGCCCATTAGGTGATGCTGCGGCTTGGCCTGTTGCTGCTGCGATTCGTCATTTCCGTGAAGAATTTGAGTGGCACGTAACGCATCCAGAAGACGCTGTGAAAGGCAATTATGGATTGTTAAAAGGAATTACAGTTTAATCAACTTTTTGGGTCAAACCAAAAACGATAATAAAATAATAACCATGGTCAAAGTAACCATTGATGGCATAGAAGTAGAAGTAGAAGCTGGAACAACAGTTTTGAATGCTGCTCGCAAAATTGGAGGAGATGTTGTTCCGCCAGCGATGTGCTATTACAGTAAATTAGAAGGAAGCGGAGGTAAATGCCGTACTTGTTTGGTTGAAGTTGCAGCTGGTTCTGCAAACGATCCAAGACCGATGCCAAAATTGGTCGCTTCTTGTTCAACGCCCGTGCAAGACGGAATGGTAATCAAAAATAAAACCAGTGAAAAAGTGCACGTGAATCGTGGCGCTGTTACTGAGTTTTTGTTGATTAATCACCCTTTGGATTGTCCGATTTGTGATCAAGCTGGAGAATGTCATTTACAAGATTTAGGTTTTGAACATGGCGCATCAGGAACACGTTACGAGGAAGAAAGAAGAACTTTTGATCCAATCGATATTGGTAACAAAATCAAATTGCATATGAATCGTTGCATTTTGTGCTACAGATGTGTGATGGTTGCCAATCAATTGACAGATAAACGTGTTCATGGAGTTTTAGGTCGTGGAGATCACGCTGAAATTAGCACTTACATTAGCAATGCGATCGACAATGATTTCTCTGGAAACATGATTGATGTTTGCCCAGTAGGAGCATTGACAGATAAAACTTTCCGTTTCAAATCTCGTGTTTGGTTCTTGAAACCAATGGAAGCTTCTAGATCTTGTACAAAATGTGCAGGTAAAGCAGTGGTTTGGATGTTTGGTGAAGAAATTTACCGTGTGACTGCCAGAAAAGACAAATACGGAGAAGTTGAAGACAACGATGGTAAACCAGCTTGGATTTGCAACGATTGTCGTTTTGACCACAAAAATGTTTCAGATTGGAACATCGAAGGGCCAAGAAAAATCAACCGACATTCTGTGATTTCTGCCAATCACTATGAGAAAGCGAATCCATTGGAAAACAATACTAAAAAAATCAAATAATGGATACTGGATTATTGATAGAAAAAACGATTCTTGTTGTCGTGATTTTTGCAATTACATTGTTTATTGCAACTTATCAAACTTACATGGAACGTAAAGTTGCTGCGTGGTTGCAAGACCGTGTAGGACCAGATAGAGCAGGACCATTTGGAATTTTACAACCAATTGCAGATGCTGGAAAAATGTTTTTCAAAGAAGATTTCATTCCTGCAAATGCGGACAAATGGTTGTTTATCATGGGACCTGGAATTGCAATGTTCACCGCTTCGATGACTGGTGCAGTAATTCCTTGGGGACCGCCATTGGAAATGTTTGGAAGAACGGTTGTATTACAAGTGGCTGATATCAACATCGGAATTTTATTCATCATGGGATTTGCATCTATTGGTGTTTATGGAATTATGATCGGTGGTTGGGCTTCTAACAACAAATTCTCTTTGTTTGCTGCCATTCGTGCATCATCGCAAATGATTTCTTATGAATTAGCAATGGGTGTTTCAATCATCACATTGGTGTTGATGTCAGGAAGTTTGAGTTTGGGAGAAATCGTTCATCAACAACATGGAATGAATTGGAACATTTTCTATCAGCCGGTTGCTTTTGTCGTTTTCTTTATTTGTTCAATCGCTGAATGTAACAGAGCACCTTTCGATTTGGCTGAATGTGAAAGTGAGTTGATTGGAGGTTACCACACAGAATACGGTTCAATGAAATTAGGGTTCTTCTTGTTCGCTGAGTATGTGAATCTATTTATTTCATCTGCAGTTATTGCAGCATTGTTTTTTGGAGGTTACAACTTCCCAGGAATGGATCATTTCTCAGGAAATACATTGGCTATTTTAGGAACAGCTGCATTCTTTGCGAAAATCATCTTCTTTATTTTTGTGATTATGTGGATTCGCTGGACATTGCCAAGATTCCGTTACGATCAATTGATGCACTTAGGATGGAAAAAATTAATTCCAATTGCGATGATCAATTTGTTGATTACAGCGGTTGTGATTGGTTTCAACTCAGGTTGGTTTACTAAAAAATCAGCGAAAGTGAAACAAACTGAAAAAAGTGTTGCAATGATGCCAAAAGCGAAAGTGGATGCTCAGGCTAATTACAAAATCAATTTCAATAATTAAACAGAAAGCATACCCAAAGATATGGAGAGTTTATCAAATCGAAAAAAGGTAGTTTCTAACAAAAAAATGAGTTTTGTAGAAAGTCTATATTTGCCAGCAATCGTTGGTGGAATGTGGATTACGATCAAACACATGTTCAAGAAACACAATACGCTTAAATATCCAGAGCAGCAACGTGTTTTTGCTCCAGTTTACCGTGGAATGCACGTGTTGAAGCGCGATGAGCAAGGCCGTGAAAATTGCACAGCTTGTGGTTTATGTGCTGTCGCTTGTCCTGCAGAAGCAATCACCATGGTGGCTGCCGAAAGACAAAAAGGCGAAGAGAATTTATACCGAGAAGAAAAGTATGCTGAATCTTATGAAATCAACATGTTGCGTTGCATTTTCTGTGGTTTGTGCGAGGAAGCTTGTCCAAAAGAAGCAATTTTCTTGACAGATAGAATTGTTCCTACCAATTTTGACCGTGACGAATTTGTTTATGGCAAAGATCGTTTGGTTGAACAATTGGACAATAGAATAGACATCACAGTAAGACAAAATACTGGTAAAAGAGGTGAAAAATGAGTAGTTTAGAAATTATCGCAACGGTTTTAGGCGGATTAACTATTGGCTCAGCGCTAATGGTAGTCTTGAGTCCTCATCCCGTGAGAAGTGTCTTGTATTTGATACTTACTTTTTTCCTGATTTCAGGGAATTATATTTTGATGAATGCACAATTTATCGCAGTAGTAAACATCATCGTTTATGCAGGTGCAATCATGGTTTTGTTCTTATTCGTATTGATGCTCTTGAATTTGAGTAAAGACAACGAGCCAAAATCTTCTATTAAGATGAAAATTGCTGCCACTTTCGCTGGTGGTGCACTTTTGACAGTTTTGATTGCAGCTTTGAAAGACAGTGTGATTTTACCAAAAACAGAAATGTTGGAAAATCAGCAAGGAATGGTTGAGAATTTAGGACAATTGTTGTTCACTAAATATGTACTTCCATTTGAAATGTCTTCCATTTTGTTTATCGCTGCCATGGTGGGAGCTGTATTATTAGCAAAAAGAGAAAAACAAATAATCGAGTAAGAATGATATTAGCTTCTATTTTTGAATCCGGAGTATCGATACAGTTTTACATTGTATTATCAACGATACTTTTTGCGATTGGTGTTTTGGGTGTTTTGATAAGAAAAAATGCCATTATTGTGTTGATGTGTGTTGAAATCATGTTGAATGCAGTAAACCTATTAATGGTTGCTTTTTCCACCTATTTTGGAAATGGCGATGCGCAGGTTTTTGTGTTTTTCATCATGGTTGTTGCAGCTGCAGAAGCGACCATTGGTTTATCCATTTTGGTATTGCTTTACAGAAACAACAGATCAGTAGATATCGGATTGTTTAACAAATTAAAAGGATAATCAGATGTCAGTACAACAACTCGTACCTTTAATTTTATTGTTTCCTCTGATTGGAGGAATCATCAATGGAATATTCGGGAAAAAATTGCCAAAAGCATTGGTTGGTTCTTTAGCAACTTTGGCTTCAACTTTATCATTCGCAACAGCGTTGATGGTTTTTTTCCAATTAAATGAACCAGTTAAAATTCATTTATTTAGAATGATTGACTTAGAAGATTTGCGTTTAAGCGCAAGTTTATTGGCCGACAATCTTTCTTTGTGGATGGTTCTAATCATCACAGGAATTGGATCTTTGATTCATTTGTTCTCTATGGGCTACATGAAGCACGATGCAGGATATTCTAAATTCTTTACGTATTTGAATCTCTTCATCTTCGCGATGTTAATTCTTGTTTTGGGAAGCAACTATTTCATGTTGTTCTTCGGTTGGGAAGGTGTAGGAATCTGTTCTTATTTCTTAATCGGTTTCCATTACAGCGATGCTGAAAAAGGAATGTTGAACGGAATCGCTGCTAGAAAAGCTTTCATCATGAACCGTATCGGGGATTTAGGATTGCTAATCGGTTTATTTTTGATTCTTTCTCAATTTGGAACGTTGGAATACCAAGAATTGGCAAACATGGTAACGGTTGACAAAATCCTTGGAACGCCTTGGATGATGTTCGGAATCACCATGTGCTTGTTCATTGGTGCAACTGGAAAAAGTGCACAAATTCCATTGTTTACTTGGTTGCCAGATGCGATGGCGGGACCAACTCCAGTTTCAGCTTTGATTCACGCCGCTACGATGGTAACAGCAGGTATCTTCTTGGTTGTTCGTTCAAATTTCTTTTTTGAACACGCACCAATGACGCAAGAAATCATGTTGTATATCGGTTTGGCAACTTCATTGGTTGCAGCTTTCATCGCCATGCGTCAAAACGACATCAAGAAAGTATTGGCTTATTCAACTGTTTCACAATTAGGATTGTTATTTGTTGCTCTTGGAATGGGCGCTTACACAGCAGCGATTTTCCACGTTACAACGCACGCATTCTTCAAAGCGTTACTTTTCTTGGGTTCTGGTAGTGTGATTCACGCGATGTCAGACGAACAAGATATTCGCAAAATGGGTGGTTTACGCAAGAAAATTCCATTAACACATTTGACTTTCCTTATCGGAACATTGGCAATCACTGGATTTCCATTGTTGTCAGGTTTCTTTTCAAAAGATGAAATCGTTGGACACGCATTCAGCCACAATGTGTTGATTTACGGAATCTTGATGTTCAGCATTCTTTTAACAGCGATTTATATGTTCAGAATGTATTTCGTGGTTTTCTTTGGTTCTTTCAGAGGAACTCACGAACAAGAGCATCACGTTCACGAAGGACCAGCTTCAATGACTTTACCTTTAGTGATTTTAGCTATTTTATCAGTTTTTGGTGGTTTACTAAACTTACCAGGAATTTGGTTGAAAGGTCAAGCGCATTGGTTGTCTCATCACTTGGAGCATAATACTGGCGGATTGAATTTGATTGAAGCAGAACATGCAGACAATGGCATTACATTGATGTTGATGATTATTGCAGTAGCAGTTTGTTTGGGAGCATTGGTTGTTTGTTACTTAGTTTATGGTAAAAAACAAAACGTTCCAGTTGAAGACGCTGAACTAAGCGGATGGCAAAAAATCTCTGCAAACAAATTGTACATTGATGAAATTTACAATTTCTTGTTTGTTCGTCCTACAGAATGGCTTTCAGTTGTTGGACATAAATTCATTGAAATTATGTTCTTGAATGGAATCATTCTTGGATTTGCAAAAGGAATCGGAGCATCCGGTGAATTGGTTAAAAAATGGCAAACTGGACGTGTGAACTGGTACATCCTTTGGATGGTCGGTGGAATCGTTGGTTTGATCGTGTATTATCTTGTTAAAATATAAAGGCTTTGGAACTTCTTATAATACCTAGTTTATTTGCGCTTGCGGCGCTAGTGATTCCACGAAATTTCATGCGATACTTCGGTTTAGCTGGTGGAGTTACTTCGGCAGTGGTTGCTATTGTACATGCTGTATATTATGCACCGACTACGAAATACGTTTCTTTATTTGATCCACATTGGACTTCGACTTTCGGGTTGAGCTACAAAATGGGTTACGATGGAATCAGTTTAATCATGGTTGTTTTGACTAATGTCATCACGCTTTTGATTCTCTTGAGTAATTTCAACAAAGAATTGGCTTCCAATAAAATGTTTACTGCCATGGTATTTTTCATGCAAGTAGCGTTGTTGGGCGTTTTCACCTCGATGGACGGATTGTTGTTCTACATTTTCTGGGAAATCACTTTGATTCCTGTGTTCTTAATCGCTTTGTGGTTTGGCGCACCAGGAAGAAAACAAGCTTTGATCAAATTCTTTATCTACACTTTCGTTGGATCATTGGCGATGTTATTGGCTTTGATGGCAATCAAAACTGGAATTTGCGGAAATCTACCAGCAGCAAGTTTTGTGGTTGAAGATTTAATGGCAGTTCAATTGTCAGCTTGCTCAGCATGTTGGATTTTTGGAGGTTTCTTATTCGCTTTTGCAGTGAAAATTCCTTTGTTTCCTTTCCACACTTGGCAACCTGACACTTACACAAACTCTCCTATGGCTGGAACCATGTTGCTTTCAGCATTGATGTTGAAAATGGCATTATACGGAATGATTCGTTGGATGATTCCTTTGGCTCCTGAATCTTTGGAATCTTATAAATTACCAATCATCATTTTAGGAACAATTGGTGTAGTTTACGCAGCAATTTTAGCAATCAAACAAAACGATATCAAACGAACTTTTGCTTTTGCATCTATTTCACACGTTGGATTGATTGCTGCAGGAATTGTTTTGTTGAACGTCGATTCAACCATGGGCGTTTTTGTTCAGATGATCAACCACAGTTTGGTTGCAGTTGGACTTTTCTTAGCAGTGGATATCATTGAAAGCAGAACAGGAATTAGAAGTATGAGCGAATTAGGCGGAATTGCGAAACAAGCGCCAAAATTTGCTTTCTGGTTTGGAGTGGTTGCTTTGGCATCGATTTCAGTTCCGTTGACAAGCGGTTTCATTGGTGAGTTTTTATTGATTCGTGGGGTTTATTCTTACAATTGGATTATCGGTTTAGTGATTGGTTCAACGTTGGTTTACGGAGCTGTTTATACCTTGCGTGCTTACCAACTTTCAATGTACGGTCCTTCAAAGAATTTCAATTTCCCAGATTTAACATGGAATGAATGGTTGGTATTTTTCATTCTGATGGTATTAATTGTGATTTTGGGTGTATATCCGCAATTGGTGATTGATTTTGTTCAACCAAGCGTTACACGATTATTCGAAAATATTCATTCTTCAAAAATTTTAGTTCAATAATATGGTAGCTCTAATTGTAATATTCATCAGCGGTTTACTGTCACTTTTCTTGGCTTTTGCAAAAAAACCTTGGTTAGTTTTGTTAACTGCTTCAGCTGGATTGATTGCTGGTGGAATCTCACTTTTCACGCAGTATTATTATCAGTATGATTTCATCCACTATGAAGGACTAAAGTTTGATGGTTTTGCTGTTGCATTCGGTTTAATAGCGATTTTATTTACTTTGTTGGTCGTTTTAACTGGTTACAGCTCTTTCAAAGACAAACCGCAACACACAGGTGATTACATCGCTTTATTGTTGTTTTCTTTGACCGGTGCTTTGAGCATGCTTGCATTCACAGACATGTTCATGTTTTTCTTAGGATTAGAAATTCTTTCAATTCCAATTTATGTAATGGCTGGAAGTAACAAAGAAGATGTACGTTCTTCAGAAGCTTCTTTGAAATATTTCATGACAGGTGCTTTCGCGACAGGTGTTTTATTGTTCGGAATTGCTTGGATTTACGGAGGAACAGCTTCTTTCAAGCTAGACGAAATTGCAGCATTTATCAATAACGCAGAAGGAACGCATTCTTCATTGATTTACATCGGTTTATTGATGATCTTGAGTGCATTCTTATTCAAAGTGGGTGCAGCCCCTTTCCATTTTTGGAGTCCTGATGTGTATGATGGAAGTCCTCACATTGTAACAGGTTTCATGGCTGCAGTAGTGAAATTGGGAGCATTTGGTGCATTCATGAAAATTTTCTCCGTAACATTTGGTGGTTTACACGATTTTTGGGCGCCAGCGTTGTCTGTACTAGCAATTTTAACCATGTTTGTAGGTAACTTGTCGGCGTTGAAACAAATTCGTTTCAAAAGATTATTGGCTTATTCAAGTATCACGCATGTAGGTTACGCATTGTTGACAATCATCGTTCAAAGTCCTGACAGTGCATTTAATCTTTGGGCTTACATTTTCTCTTACGGTTTCTCAACGATTGGTTTGATTACTGTTGCAATCATCATTCATGATGAAGAAGACAGAATCGAAGCATTTAGAGGATTGGTGAGAAGAAATCCATTTACAGGATTTGTGGCTATTTTAGGTTTATTGTCTTTAGCGGGTGTTCCGCCATTGATGGGATTCTTTGGAAAATTCTTGGTTTTCTCAGAGGCAATTACACAATATCCATGGTTGGTTGCAATTGCGATTATCAATTCTGGAATCGGTATTTTCTATTATTTGAGAATGGTTATTTTAGTGCTTCAAAAAGAAGATGACGACAAACCAAAAACACCAAGACATAAAGTGCCAGTTTTGCAAATGATCGTTTTAGCGATTTGTGCATTGGCTTTGTTGTTTGGAGGAAATATGTTGATTTTCTAATAAAAAGCAAATTAGATATTCAATCCACTTCAGAGAAATTTGAAGTGGATTTTTTAATTGTAATAAATCAAAAATTGAGGGGCTAGTCCTCTAAAAATAGGTGAATTTTTGAACTAATTTTGTAACATTAAATTGAATAAATTAGTGTTTGACAACACCAAAACCCGTGTCAATAATTGATGCGGGTTTTTTATTTGTTTCAATTGAAAGAAATAGATGATAGCAAAGTGCCTTATTCTTGACGATTAAAAGCTGAATTATGGACGATTTTGGCCTTGGAAGAAAGGTTTTTAAAGGTGCACTGAAAATGTAGACTTTTGGAGGAAGCTACGCAATGTCAATGGAGTAGATCACCGACAAAATCACTTTTTCAGAAACTTTTAAAATAAAGCGCCCGATGATGTAATTTATTTTGAGGAAAAGATTTGCGCTTTAACTTGATGACAGAGCCTTGATTTTTGGGTTCGTTTTGATCAAGCAAAAGGAACAAAAGATTTTATTTGTTTTCTTTCTCTTTTTGAGCTTCAAGCTGATTCGCAACATGAACCCTGTAAGCTATCAAAATCGGGAATGCGACTAACATTAAGAAAACCAAAAAATAGCCCATTGGCAACAATCTAAACCCAACAACATCTTTTAAATCTTCTGGGCTCGTTCCAATACCAATGAAATAAGACAAGCTCATTTTGGCTTCCTCTGAAAATACAATTCCATTTACCTTAAAAGTATATTCACCATCAAAAATATTGATCGGAATCAAAAAAAAGATGGCAGAAAGACCAATCATTGTCAAAAAAAATACAATAACTGGTTTCCTTAAAAAACTACCCATTTGTTTTAGCGTTTAAATTCAATTTCAAAGGTGAGAATTTTAATGGAAAAACGAATGATTTAATTCAGCTGTTTTTTAAGATCGTTTTTTTGTTCAACTTAATGATTTGATTAAGAATTTGATTCAGCTAAAAATGGGATTCTTAATAAATCACCGTTGATAAGTACTGATGAGGCGTAATTTTTCACGCAATCTGCGTTGTACCTTTATGTCGATGAAAAGATTTTTGTGGAAATTTACCAAATGGTTTTTCGGAATCATCGTTGGCTTATGCCTGACAATTTCTTTGCTGCTCTATATTTTCAAAGACGATATCATCAATTATGTTGTCGGAGAAGTCAACAAAAACCTCAACGCAAAAGTCACCGTTTCTAAAATTGATTTGACATTTTGGGCAACTTTTCCCAATGTTTCGCTCGATTTTAATGATGTTTTCATTCAAGATGCTTTGCCAAATGCAACGAAGAGCGATACATTATTGTATTCAGATTTAATTCGTCTAAAATTCAATCCAATTGATTTGTGGAACGAAAAATATGACGTTCAACGCGCAGAAATTCATCCAGGAACGATTCAATTGAAAATAGATTCAATTGGTCAGGTCAATTATGATATTCTCAAAAAAAGTAAGTCAACGGAAAAATCTAAATTCAAACTGAAATTAAAAGAAGTTCAATTTGATCAAATAAAATTCGCCTATACAAATCAAGCTACTGGTCAATTTTATAAAACGAAGGTCAATGATTTGAATCTTTCTGGAGAATTTACTGAAAAGAAATTTACGCTCAATGCCAAAAGTGATTTGTATATCAATTCGTTGAAAAGCGAAAGCGTCGCCTTGTTAACCAATAAACCAGCGGAATTTGATGTCCAAATAAAAGTTGATCAAGAAAAAAACACGTTCGAAATTCCCAATGCAGTATTGTTGATTTCCAAATTGCCATTTCAGGTTTCTGGGTTAGTAAATCCTGAACAGATTAAATTCGATATTTCTGCTAAAAAATTGAGACTGGAAGAAGTGGCTTCAAAATTATCTAATAAACTAGATCAAATTAATTCTTTCGAAGGGCAAGGATTTTTCAATTTTGAGATGAAGATCGCTGGGAAAAACGATAAAAATGTCGCGCCTAATGTGATTTGTAATTTTGATGTACAAAATGGTTCATTGCGCGAACCAACGCAAAAGTTACGATTTACTGGAATCAATCTGAAAGGCAAATATTCCAATGAAGCAGGTAAAAATGCAGAATTTTTAAAATTGTGGAATTTGAAATTCAATACCAGCTCCGGACCTTTTCAAGGAGAATTTTTACTGACCAATTTTGCATTGCCACATTATGAAGGAAAGGCCAAAGGAAATGTTGATCTGGCCAGTATTCACGGACTTTTTCATTTGCCACAGATTGAGCAAATCACAGGAAATTTAGATATCAATAGTCAATTTGACATTCAAACGTTTATGGATGAACTTGGTGAGCAGCAAGTCAATTTGGATAATTGTACCGCATCATTGATTTTGCAAAACATCAATGCTAGTGTTATTAATGACACAAGAACTTTTAAATCTTTGAATGGATTTGTAGGAATTGAAGGAGACGAAGCAGCGGTGCAAGACGTCCGTGTCAAAATTGGACAATCTGATTTTAAACTGAATGGAATTTTCCAAGAAATAGCGCCTTTTATTGAAAAGAAAGGAAAATTGATAGCGAATGTTGATTTGCAAAGTAATTTCATTGATGTTGAAGATCTGAGTTCAAAACACATTCAAAAAGGAGTCACCATCGAACCACAAAGGGATTTCGTTTTGCCGAATAATGTGGATGGAACCGTTTTGTTGAACATCGGACAATTGAAATACGAAAAACACCATTTCAATCAGTTGAGAAGTAACTTGACTGTAGAAGAAAGAAAGTTGACATTCAGAGAATTGACTTTGCAGAATGCGGGAGCAACAGTAAATGGAAATTTAGTCATAGAAGAAAAGTCGCCTGAATATTTAGTGCTACAGTCAGTGGTTGAATCCAATAATATTTATTTCAAACCGCTATTTCAAGAATGGAATAATTTCGACCAAGAAGTCATTACTGAAAATAACATTGCGGGCAAAGCGCACATCAATTTGCAATTTCAAGCACCTTTTGATTTGCGTTCGGGAATTATCAAAAATGCGATTATCGCCAAGGCACATATTTCGATTACAGACGGCGCGTTGAAGTCGGTTTCTACTTTCAAATCCATTACCGAAAGTCTGAAAACTTCTCCAGTGCGGTTTTTACTCAAGAAAAGAAACATCAACGATTTTGAAAAGAAATTGCTTGATTTGAGATTTCAAACCTTGGAAAATACAATCGTAATTCAAAATGGAAAACTCGAAATTCCTTTGATGGAAATCAAGTCCAACGCTTTGGATATCGAAACATTTGGTTGGCATACATTTGACAATCAGATTGATTACCATTTTGCGTTTCGCTTCAGAGATTTGATGACCGTTGAAAGAGAAACTGAATTTGGAATTGTAGAAGACGACGGCACAGGATTGATGATTTTCATGCGCATGCACGGTACCACGGATAAACCAATTATCGAGTGGGACGAAAAAGCCAAGAAAGAGCAAGCCAAAGAAAACCGCGAAGCTGCCAAGATGGAAGCACTTTCCATTTTGAAAACCGAGTTTGGTTTCAGGAAAAACGACACGACAATTGGTGTCTATCAACCCATCAAAAAACCAACTGAAGAATTGCGTATCGAATTCAACAATACCAAAGAAACGCCAGTTCCTGAAGAACCCAAAGAGTCGGAACTCAAGAAGAAAATGCGGGAGAAAATCAACAAACTCAAAGAATCGACGAAAGAAGAGGAAATTGAGTTTGAGGTGGATTGAGATTGGTCGTCTGGCATTTTTAGACTATCAAAAAAGTCTTCAGTCTATTGTCTTCGGTCTTGAGTCTTCCGTCTTAACATCCTAATATCTTAAAATCTTAAAATCTTTTCCCCACAACTAAAACTGCTTTCGTATATTTGCAACGTTAAAATTCAGTATATGTCAGATAATTCTCGCATTTCTACTTCGAAAGCACCAAAACCTGTTGGTTTGTATCCGCACGCGCGCCGTGTTGGGAATTTACTTTTTTTATCAGGAGTTGGTCCGCGAACTGCTGGTTCTGATGCAACAGATTCTGAAGTTCCAGGCTTGAAATTAGACAAGAATGGGAATTTCATAGAGTTTGATTTCGAAGCACAATGCAGAAGCGTTTTCGACAATGTTCGCGTGATTTTGGAAGAATCGGGTTCAAGTTGGGAAAATTTGGTCGATGTGACGGTTTTTTTGGTGAACATGAAAAGAGATTTCCATACCTACAACAGATTGTATGCTGAATATTTCAAAGACAACTTGCCGTGCAGAACAACCTGCGAAATCAATTCTTTGCCAACTCCTATTGCCATTGAATTAAAATGTATAGCAACAATTGATTAAATTATGATCGGATTTATTATTCGCTGTTTTGTAGCAGCAGCTTCTTTGTTTTTAAATGTTTATGCCTTCGCTTCAGGTCACTGGGGTTGGGGAATTGTAATGATTTTTGTTTCGGCGATTATCATTTTGAGCTTCTTCAGAAATGAAAACATGATTTTAGCATTGAATCAAATGCGTGTCGGAAATCACGAAAAAGCAGCCAAACATTTGAACCGCATTTCAAGACCAGATTTGATGCCGAAAAAACAACACGCTTATGTGATTTATTTGCAAGCGATGTTGAACACACAAGCTTATGGTTTTGCAAAAAGTGAACAAATGTTGCGTAAAGCATTGGCTTTGGGTTTGAGAACAGCGCAAGACAAGGCTGTTGCAAAAATGCATTTGGCAGGAATTTGTGCGCAAACAGGACGTAAAACGGAAGCAGCAACTTTACTTTCAGAAGCCAAAAAATTAGACAATAATGGGGTGATGAGAGATCAAATCAACACCATGCAAAAACAAATGACGCAAGTGGTTTCTAAAAATCAAATGCGCATGGCTCAAATGTCTAAAGGCCGTCAAAAAACGCCTAGAGCGAGGTAATTTTGGATTTCGAGAGACAATATTCTTCCCCCTGGGAATCTTATGAATTGCTAGATGCTGGCGGCGGAAAAAAGTTAGAACGTTTTGGCGATGTAATTACCATTCGTCCCGAGCTTCAAGCTTACTTCAAATCAGAATGGCCATTTGAAGAATGGTACAATTTGGCGCATTGGGAATTTGTAGAACAATCCAATACTAAAGGTTCTTGGAAAAAACTCAAGGATGCGAGCGATAAATGGCAAATCCAATTCCATGATTTATCCTTTTGTTTGGAATTGACCAAGTTCAAACACATTGGTATTTTTCCAGAACAAGTTTCCAATTGGGAATACATCCTTGGAAATTTAAAAACAAATCAAAAATTCTTAAATCTTTTTGCATATACAGGAGCAGCTTCTTTGGTTGCAAAATCAACTGGAGCATCTGTTTTTCATGTTGATTCGGTGAAACAATTAATCACTTGGGCGAATGAAAATCAAGAGGCGAGCAATTTATTTGGCATAAAATGGGTGCTTGAAGACGCTTTGAAATTTGCACAAAGAGAAGTAAAACGTGGAAATTTTTACGATGGCATCATCATGGATCCACCAGCATTCGGTTTGGGTGCCAAAGGTGAAAAATGGATTTTAGAAGAAAAATTGCCTCATTTATTAGATGCAGCCAATCAACTGTTGAATAAAAATGGATTTTTGATAGTGAATACTTATTCACCGAAATTATCCGCCAAAGATTTAAGAAATGCAGCAGGAAGATATTTCGACCTAAATAAATTGTCCGTCAATGAATTGTGGATGAAAACCAAAACCGGCAAAGATTTATTTTACGGCAATGTTTTGAAGGTTGTTAAGTGATTATGAAAATAGCCACGGATGCAGGGATTTTAGGCTAGATCTATAGAAGTTTGGATTTATCGATTCACTTCATGGCTACCTGCGGTGGTGTTGGACTTTCGATTTATGGTTCTAATTCATCCTGCCGAAGGTGGGATTTTCTTTCAAATATACTTTATCCAAGAGCATATGATGCCGTTAGGTATCAAATATGGGTAGCGCTGGACAAAGTCCAGCGTGTAAGAAGACGAGAAAATTTGTTTTTGGCGTGTGTTTTTGTTTCAAAACCATGACAAAAACTTTTTCAAGAAGATCCAAATGCAAAGAACGAATCTATAAAATCAATTTATGGCAAGACGATTTGATTTTTCGAAATAAATATCTTGATATAAATTCAAAATAATTGAAAGACATCGAAATGTACCCCAAACAACCATTTCAAAGCGTTAAATACAATTAATTGAAAACAAAAGATTTATTCAATAAACCATTGAAAATAAATCGTTTTTGATGAAGATTAAAGATAATTGAATGATTTTTACAAAAGATATCAACATTGTTTGTTTAATTTTATTACCTTTGCCCTCCTTAATTTTGAGTCGTGAAAAGTTCTAAACAAGATTTTATAATTCCGTTTATCGGATTGAAAATAGGAACTTACACGTTCGAATATAAGATTGATGACTCGTTCTTTGAATCCATGGAGTATTCCATGATCCACAAAGGTGATTTAAACGTCACTTTAGAATTTGAAAAAAGAGAAACAATGATGACTGCGCATTTTATCGCAGAAGGAATTGTTTCAACAAATTGTGATCGTTGTGATACACCGATGGAATTACCCATTTCAGGTGAATTTAAACTCGTTTATAAATTCGGTTTAGAAGAATCTGAAGATGAATCATTGGTTGTGTTGCACCCTGAAACATTTGAAATAGATGTGAGAGATGCGATTTACGAATTGGCCATCGTTTCTTTGCCTGCTAGAATGGTTCATTCAGTGGGAGAATGTGACGAAGAAATGTGGAAATTGATTCAACAATATACTGTAAATGCTACAGAAATTGATGAAGACGAAGATGATGAAGATTGGGACGACGAAGAAGACGATGAACCAGGACCTGATGATTTTGATCCAAAAGATCCGAAGTGGGCAACATTGAGAAATTTGACTGCTGAAAGTAGCAATTGATATAAATAAAGAATATATAAATAAAGTAAAATGGCACATCCTAAGAGAAGAACCTCGACGACAAGAAGAGACAAGAGAAGAACGCATTTTAAAGCTGTTGCTGATAATATCGCGATCTGTCCAACAACTGGTCAGCCTCACTTGTTCCACCATGCTCACTGGCATGAAGGAAAACTTTACTATAAAGGTAAAGTAGTAGCTGAGAAAGAAGTAGCGATTTAAGCTACCCCACTAATTTCTTCCTGATGAAGATAGGAATAGATATTTTAGGAGGCGATTTTGCTCCAGATGCTAATATTTCTGGAGCAATTTTAGCCCAAAAAGAACTTCCTCAGGATGTAACGCTCGTTCTGATTGGCGACCAAGAGCAAATCTTGAGTGGCCTTTTGAGCCGTGGAGCAAATCCTGAAGATTTTGAAATTGTACATGCGCCTGATGTTATCACGATGCATGACCACCCAACTCGTGCCATTCCGCAAAAGCCAAATAGCAGTATTGCTGTAGGGTTTGATTTGTTGGCATCAAAAAGCATTAGTGTTTTTGCAAGCACAGGAAATACCGGTGCAATGCTAGTTGGGTCAATCTATAAGATCAACACAATACCTGGGATTATTCGTCCTTGTATTACTTCTGTTTTACCAACGATTGACGGTGGTAACTCCATTTTATTAGATGTTGGTTCAAATGCAGATTGCAAAGCAGATGTTTTGTATCAATTTGCATTGTTGGGTTCTTTGTATTCTAAAAATGTTTACGGAGTTGAAAATCCAAAAGTGGCTTTACTTAATATTGGAGAGGAAGAATCCAAAGGGAATTTATTGACGATTGCGACATATAAATTGCTCAAAGAGTCTGATGAAATCAATTTTATTGGTAATATTGAGGGAAGAGACATATTTTCTGGAACGGCAGACGTTGTAGTTTGTGATGGTTTCACAGGAAATGTAGTTTTGAAAGAGGCAGAAGGAATTTATACTTTGATGAAAAAACGTGGTATCAAGGATGAATATTTCGACCGTTTTAATTATGAAAATTATGGCGGAACTCCAATTTTAGGAGTGAAAGGAAATGTTATTATTGGTCATGGAATCTCAAATGATAAAGCTGTCAAAAGTATGTTGATGCATTCTTTTGAAGTGGCAAAATCAGGATTGGCAAACAAAGTTAACGAAGCATTTAATTAAGCGTATGAGTAAAATGACAGCGGCGATTACTGGTGTTCAAGGATATTTACCAGATAACATTGTTACCAACGATGATTTGGCTAAAGTAGTAGATACTTCTGATGAATGGATCTTAACTAGAACTGGAATTTCTGAAAGAAGAATCATGAAAGATGGTGCTTCCTCAGACATGGCTGCCGAAGCTGTGAAAGGTTTACTTGCAAAAAAGGGATTAAGTCCTTTAGATATCGAATTGGTTATTGTTGCTACAGTAACTCCAGATTTTCCTTTTCCAAGCACAGCAAATGTTGTATGCGACAAAGTAGGAATGACAAATGCATGGGGATTTGATTTGAAAGCTGCATGTTCAGGTTTCATTTTTGCACTTCAAACAGGCGCTAAATTCATCGAGGCTGGAACGCACAAACGTGTAATTGTAGTTGGAGTTGACAAAATGAGTTCAATTATTGATTATCAAGATAGAACAACTTGTGTTATTTTCGGAGATGGAGCGGGAGCGGTTTTATTAGAGCCAAATGAAGAAGGAAATGGAATCATTGATGCTATTTTGAGAACAGATGGTTCTGGAAGAAAGTACTTGATTCAACCTGCTGGTGGTTCTGAAAACCCACCAACGATTCAAACCGTTGAGGATCGCATGCACTATGTAAAACAAGAAGGAAAAGCAGTCTTCAAATTTGCGGTAACAAACATGGCTGAAGTTTCTGCTGAAATCATGGAAAAAAACAATTTGACTAGCGAAAATGTTGATTGGTTGGTTCCGCACCAAGCCAATTTGCGAATCATTGACGCCACAGCTCAACGAATGGGATTACCTAAAGAAAAGGTAATGATCAATATTCAGCGCTATGGAAATACGACTGCTGGAACTTTACCGCTTTGTTTGTGGGATTGGGAAAGTCAGTTGAAAAAAGGAGATAATATCATTCTTTCCGCTTTTGGTGGAGGATTTACTTGGGGAGCTATTTACTTGAAATGGGCATATAACTCCTAGAATAAAAATAACTAACGAAAATTAAAATCCAAAAATTATGAATCTGAACGAAATCCAAGATTTAATCAAATTCGTTTCAAAATCAGGCGTAAGCGAGGTTGAAATCGAAAGAAAAGATTTTAAAATAATCATCAAAGCTGAATCAAAAGTGAAAGCTGAGCAACAAATTATATATCAAGCTGCTGCTCCACAAGCTCCTGCTCAGATTGCTGCTCCTGCTGCTGCACCAGCCGCTCCAGTTGCTGAAACACCAGCTGTTTCTGATGATTCTAAATACATTACTGTTAAATCTCCAATGATTGGTACTTTTTACCGTTCTTCATCACCAGACAAAGACGCTTTTGTTTCTGTTGGAAGTACAATCCAAAAAGGAACTCCAGTTTGCATCATTGAAGCAATGAAATTATTCAACGAAATCGAATCTGAAGTTGCAGGTAAAATTGTAAAAGTATTGGTTGACGATGCTTCTCCAGTTGAATACGATCAACCATTATTTTTGGTAGATCCAGCTTAATTAATTTAAATTTTGAAATTCGAATTTGGGTTTTCATTTTCGATCTGAAAATTTAAAGTTTAAATCTTAAATAGAAGCTATGTTTAAAAAAATACTCATCGCAAATAGGGGAGAAATCGCATTGCGTATTATCCGCACTTGCAAAGAAATGGGAATCAAAACGGTTGCTGTTTATTCAACTGCTGATAAAGACAGTTTACCAGTAAGATTTGCTGACGAAGCAGTTTGTATTGGACCAGCTGTAAGTTCAAAATCTTATTTATCAATTCCGAATATCATTGCTGCTGCAGAGATTACGAATGCAGATGCAATTCACCCAGGATATGGTTTCTTGTCTGAAAACGCAAGATTTTCAGAAATTTGCCAAAAGCATAACATCAAATTTATCGGTGCTTTGCCTGAGCAAATTGATGGAATGGGAGACAAAGCAACTGCTAAAGCGACAATGATTGCTGCTGGTGTGCCTTGTATTCCAGGGTCAGTTGGGTTATTGAAAGATTTGGAAGATGCAAAAACGCAAGCTGCCAAAATCGTTTATCCCGTAATCATGAAAGCTACTGCCGGTGGTGGTGGAAAAGGAATGAGAATTGTCTGGAAAGAAGAAGATATCGAACATGCTTGGGATTCTACTCGTCAAGAAGCTGCTGCAGCTTTCGGAAACGATGGAATTTACATGGAGAAATATATTGAAGAACCACGTCATATTGAAATTCAAATTGCGGGTGACCAATATGGAACTGCTTGTCACATGTCTGAAAGAGATTGTTCGATTCAACGTAGACATCAAAAATTGGTAGAAGAAACGCCTTCTCCATTCATGACTGATGATTTACGTGAAAGAATGGGTCAAGCGGCAATTAAAGCTACGAAAGCAGTAAATTACGAAGGTGTAGGAACTGTAGAGTTTTTGGTTGATAAAAACCGCGATTTCTATTTCATGGAAATGAATACACGTATTCAAGTTGAGCACACAATTACTGAAGAAGTAATCAATTTCGACTTGATAAAGGAACAAATCAAAATTGCTGCTGGACACACAATTTCAGGTAAAAATTATTATCCTCAATTGCACGCGATTCAATGTCGTATCAACGCTGAGGATCCTTATGCTGATTTTAGACCGTCTCCAGGAAAAATTACTTCTTACCACTCTCCAGGTGGACACGGTGTGAGAATTGATACACATGCATACGCAGGTTATACAATTCCACCAAATTACGATTCAATGATTTCAAAATTGATTGTAGTTGCACAAACACGTGAAGAGGCAATTTTGAAAATGAAAAGAGCATTGGATGAGTACATCATTGAAGGAATCAAAACGACAATTCCGTTTCACCAAAAATTGATGGACAACCCTGATTTTAATGCAGGAAATTTCACAACAAAATTCATGGAAACTTTTGAATTTTAATTTCAAAACCAAATATTTGAAAGCCTGAGGATTATTCTTCAGGCTTTTTTATTTTATCGAAAGAATTGGTTACATTTGAACAAATGTAAAATCGATTTTATGAAAAAAGTTGGATTCGTTGCTGTTACAGCGCTTTATTTAGCCTTGGGATTATTCACTTCTTGTGAAAAAGAACAATCTTCAGATGTAAATCAAGACAAAATCTACACAGATTACGAGGTATTCTATGACAGGAATACGGACAAATCTTGGGTGGTTGCCAAATTTAGATTCGGTGGTCCAACAGGAACAATTTTAGAATTGGATTCAACAGCATTCGTTCTTTTTAACAATGATACATTGGCATACAATGCTTTGTTTACAGGTCATTTTAAAGAATATGCTGGAAGAATTACGACTGGAACTTTTACTTATACAAATGTTGCAGGACAAGTTTTTCAAAATTCAATTCCAACTGGTGATACGGTTGCTTTTCCTACGACTCTGAATTCACTCTCTAAATCTTCTGCACAAACAATTTCATGGGTTGGTTCGCCTTTGGCAGCGAATCAAGCAGTTGGAATTTTTATCGGAAGTTGGACTTGGGGACAAAATGCATTGGCATATCAAGATGCAGACGGTGCAACAAATTTAGTGCTTGGAATCAATCAAATGGCAGCTTTGGCGTTGGGTTCATCGACTGTTTACATGGATAGACAAACAGAGGTAAGTGTTTCTCAAGGAACATCTGAAGGTGGGAAAATTAGAAGTAAATACAGAGCATTAAACATCGTTTTGCAAGTTGTGAATTAACTACAAAAGATAATATTCAGTTTACATCGTTCAATTTCATTTGGTTTACTTTTGAAAGAAAATGCAAAAATTTTCCTTTCTAATATTTGCTGTTTTGACACACTTAATTGTTTCTAGTCAAGAAGATTCCGTTTCCTATTTTGGTCACAGAGGTTGTCGCGGATTGTATCCTGAAAACACCATTGTTGGCTTTCAGAAAGCAATGGCCTTGGGCGTTGATGGAATCGAATGGGATGTCGTGGTAAACAAAGACAAACAGTTGGTCATTTCTCATGATCAATTTTTCGAAAAAGAATTTTGTTTAATGCCTGATGGTTCTGAAATTCCTGACGAAAAAGCAACGAATATTTACCAAATGACTCAAGCTCAAATTGAGCAATATGACTGCGGCACAAAAGTTCATAAACGTTTTCTGGAACAACAAAAAATAAAGGAAACCAAACCATTGTTGCAAACGGTTTTTGATTCCATAGATTTCTCCAAAACAACAATTTTATTTGAAATCAAATCAGACAAAGATTTAGATGGGACTTTTCAACCCGCTCCAGCTGAATATGTATCAATTATTTTGAATGAAGTAAAAGATTTTAAGTACAAGGAAAACATCGTTTTCATGAGTTTCGATGCAAGAATTCTGGAAGAATTGCATCAGAAAGCACCCAGTTTTAGATTGGTTTATTTGACGGAATCTCCACTTAGATCAACTTCAAATTTCATTGCCGCTTTTTCATTTAAACCCTATGCAATTGGCATATTTTATCCAATGATTTCCAAAACAAATTTGAAAACCTTAAAGAAACTTGGAATTAAGACTTTCGCTTGGACGGTAAATGATCCAAAGATTAGCAAAAAGTTGGTAGGAAAAGGAGTGGATGGAATCATAACTGATTATCCAAATTTGGTCAAAAGGGCAAAATAGCTAGTTGCAAAGACATTCATTTTTCTTTCTATGAGTTCAGGTTTTTTTCATCCTTTTGTTTCGTCAGTTGAAGGGTTTGATTTGCCTGATAAATTTACATTTCCTCATTATTATACGCCTCATCCATTAGCCGTTGCGGCTGCCAAGGAGCTTCAACTATTTTTAGCAAAGCAAGATTTAAATCATGATTTTGGATTGAATCCAACTGCAACGGAATTGAATTCAGCGATTGGTAAGATGTTTGGTGTTTTAGTTGTCGAAAATCAAGCTGGTCAATTGGGTTATTTGCGCGCTTTTTCAGGAAAATTAGCCAATAGCAATCAGCACGAAGGTTTTGTTCCACCGGTTTTTGATACCCTCGATCAACAGGGTTTTTATAAAAAAGGTGAAGCAAAATTGAACAAATTGAATCTAAGAATTGATGAAATTGAAAGTTCAAGCGAATTCATTGTGGGCGAAAAAGCGTTGTTTCAAGTTAAATCTGAATTTGCAAGTTTATTGGAGCAGACGAAAAGTAAAATGAAAGCTGACAAACTTGAAAGAAATATTCAACGTCAAAAGCAGTTGAAATTGCTTTCTGAGATAGAATTTGAAGTTTTTTCAACACAATTGAATCACGAAAGTGCTAGACAAAATATCGAATTAAAGCAATTGACTAAAAGTTGGACTTCGAAAATTGATGTCTTGACGCAGGAATTGTACGCTGAAGTCACTTCTTTAAAAAATGAAAGAGCAGCATTATCTGCGAAACTTCAACTGCAATTGTTTGAAAGTTATACTTTTCTGAATCAATTTGGTGAAGAAAGCAGTTTGCTTGATATTTTTAGTGAAACTGTTTTGCAAAAACCACCTTCAGGCGCTGGAGAATGTGCTGCGCCCAAATTGTTGCAATATGCATTTCTCAATCAAATGAAACCAATTTGTATGGCGGAGTTTTGGTGGGGGAAATCACCTGCTTCTGAAATTCGCGTGCATCAGCAATTTTATCCCGCCTGTCGCGGCAAATGTGAACCGATTTTAAATCACATGCTAAAAGGAATTCCAATCGATCAAAATCCGATGGAATCTCAAGCTAAAATCGATCAGATTGAAATTGTTTTTGAAGATGATTCAATTGCCATCTTTAACAAACCGCCAGATTTTTTGTCTGTACCAGGAAAAACATTGACAGATTCTGTTTACACAAGGGCAAAAAAGCTTTTTCCAAACGCAACTGGTCCTTTGTTGGTACACCGACTAGATATGTCCACTTCTGGCTTAATTTTAATGGCCAAAACTAAAGTTCTCCACGAAGCGTTGCAGCGACAATTTATCCAAAAAACGATTTCAAAACGTTATGTTGCTATCTTAAACGAAGAGCTGAACGGAACATTTGAAGGCGAAATCAATTTACCATTGCGATTGGATTTAGATGATCGACCGAAACAAATTGTTTGCAATGATTTTGGCAAGCCAGCCAAAACGAGATTTGAGGTAATAGAAATAAAAAATGGAAGAACGAAAGTGTATTTTTATCCAATTACGGGTAGGACGCATCAATTGCGGGTTCATGCGGCACATGCGCTAGGACTAAATTCTCCCATTGTTGGAGATGATTTATATGGAACGAAAGCCGAGAGATTGTTTTTACATGCCGAGCGGTTGACCTTTTTTCATCCAGTTATAAAGAAAGAAATGACAGTTTATTGCCCTTGTAATTTCTAAACGCCTATCTTTTAAAAGTGAATTTTTATACTTTTTGTTTCCTTTTTATCATTAATTTTAGACTTAGTATAAATAATACTGATTCTAAGTTTATGAGATTTTTATTAAAATTACATACTCATTGATGCAAACCGAATCAAGATAAATGAAAAAGGGCGAAAAAGAAAAACCAAAAAATAGTCGAAGATCGATACAAACCAATTTATCTAATCATGAAACCAGATATAAACCTTTTAATCACAGAAATCACCTTTAAAACAAGCAGGAGCGGGGGAAGTGGAGGACAAAATGTAAACAAAGTTTCTACCAAGGTGGAACTCAATTTTGATGTGACAAATTCACAACACTTGGATGAACATCAAAAGGAAATTATTCAAATAAAATTATTCAATAAGATGACGACTGAGGGAATTTTGCAAATCATATCTCAAGTTGAAAGGAGTCAACTCGGAAACAAGAAAGTGGTCATTTCAAAGTTCAAAGAATTGATTGAAACCAGTTTTAAAGTTCAAAAAAAGCGCAAGGAAACTAAGGTTCCATTTGCTGTGAAAGAAAAACGATTGCTCACAAAAAAACGTAAAGCAGAAATTAAGAAAATGCGGAAAGTTGATTTTTAATTCTTTTCGTTGCCTTTGAAAATACTTCCAACTTCTTTTCCGATTTTTTGAATAGTCTCCATTCCTTTAGTAATAGGACTTGTTGTAATGTCGTCGTAAGAATTGAATAGATTATCGGAAAATTGAGATGGATAAATCAAAATTCTATCATTGTTCGGAAAAGCTTTTTCTAACTTATTCAAGAAAAAATCCACGCTAGGAGTATAAGAAATCGCTCCTTTTCTTGCAGTGCAATAGATAATCAAGTCTGTTGATTCAACTTTATAATTCAACAAGAAAAATTCGTCTAACTCATTGATTTGCTTTTGCTCTAGTGAAACATTGAATTTTCGTTGTTCAACGTACAAATGGATTTTTTCATACGTTTGTTCGCCTGAAAAAACAATCGTAGGTAAGTTTAATTCACGCGATAAACGCATGACACGATCAAGCCAATTAGTGAAACTGTTTTCTAACTCAGCCAATTCAGGACAAATCAATATTATTCGTCTTTTCGATATGAAGGGCATGTCTAATTGACAAAAGAATACAGTTTTGTCACAAACGTCTAACAAATGTTCACGGTCATCGCCAACAATTCGCATCAATAAATTCATTTTATCACTGTCATTAATGACGACAATATCAGCTGCTAATTCTTTGGATGTTCGTGCAATTCCACTCGATAAATTGTGATCAATCGTGGCAATCGTATTCACTTTCGTTTCTCCACTTGAATAATGATTGATAATTTCATTCATATGGTTTCTAGAGCGATGAATTCTACTTTCAGCTTGTTGGTCATCTGGAAGAACACTTACAACTGAAATTGGATTAATTACCTTTTTATCTGTAATCAAAATGGAAAGGTCTAAGATATTTTCGTTTCCTTTTAATTCATTTAAAGCTACGAGCAAATGTTGCGTTCTTTTTTGTGGAGCGGCTAATAAATCTGCGTCTTCCGCTTGTTCGACCAACAATCTTCGACCGGCATTTTCGGTCACAAAAGACGCAGTCATACAAGTGATTAAAATCAAGATGACCGTTCCGTTCAAAATATTTTCATCCAAAAGTCGTATCGGCTCACCAGTTGAAGTTGTGCCTGTAATCGTATTGTAGCCTACAATAATAATAGCCAATGTTGCAGCTGCATGAGCCGTACTTAAGCCAAAAATAACTTGTCTTTCAGCTCCCGACATTTTAAAAATTAATTGCGTAACAAGTGCTGCTAACCATTTTGAAAAAATGGCAAATGTGGTTAAAACTGCTGCTGTAATCAAGGCCCAGTATCCATCAAAAAGTACGCGAATATCTACCACCATTCCCACCGAAATCAAAAAGAAAGGAATGAAAATCGCATTTCCAATGAAATCAATTCGGTTCATTAATGCCGATGAATGTGGAATCAGGCCATTCAAAACTAATCCAGCAACGAAGGCTCCGATAATGTGTTCCACACCAGCCATTTCAGCCAAGAATGCAGCGAAGAAAATAATAGATAAGACAAAAATGTAATGGGAAGATTTTTCACTTTCAAGTTTACTGAAAAACCAACGAGCGATGCGCGGAATTATCAAAAACATGATCAATGTGAAAATGGTTAACGACGTTATAAGTCGAACCCAAAATTCGGTATTTAATTCACCTTTCGCTGAGCTTGAAATAACGGCCAAAATAATCAAGACCGCTGTATCAGTTAAAATCGTTCCTCCGATAGTAATCGCAACTGCTGGTTTTTTCGTTATCCCAAATTTACTGGCGATTGGATATGCTACCAATGTGTGCGTTGCAAACATGGATGCGGTCAAAATACTCGCGGTCATTCCTAAATGTAAACCGTAGTAGCAAATGGGAAAACCGAGTAAAATCGGAATTGAAAAAGTTAGAAACCCGAATGTGAAACTTTTGTTTCTATATTTTTTGAATTCCTTCATGTCGAGCTCTAATCCAGCCATAAACATGATATATAGCAAGCCGATGGTTGAAAATAATTTGACTGAACCTTCAGATTCAAGTAGTTTTTCTCCAATCAAATTGAATCCTTTTGGTCCGATAATTACACCAGAAATAATTAGACCGATGATAGAAGGAATTCTAATTTTTCTCAGTAGAATAGGAGATAATAGGATAATGAAAAGAATAAGCGAAAAAATCAATACTGGATTCTTTAAGGGCAATTGAAACGCTTGCCAAAGGTGACTGAAAAAGTAATCCATGTATTATTATTAACGCTTGTTTTAAATCTTTATGTAAAAGTAGAATTTTATTTAATGTGTGAATATTATTCTAAAAAATTATAGCTCAAAAAATATTTCAAAAGCTTCGATTTATCAATTGATTACAACTAAAAAACTAATTTCTTAAACGTCATTTTAAGAAAATGTTAATCAGAATGCCATGAATTTTCATTCAAATTGTTAAAATCAAAGAAAATAGTGCTTCAAAAATATAAATAGCTTAAGTTTACTTAAATCTATTACTTTAAATTATGAGTTATTCTAAAATTTTCACTTCTGTTTTACTTTTAAGTAGTTTTTCGCTGTTTTCGCAAGTTGAAGAACCTGTAAGAACGGAAAAAAAGGTAAATATATCGAATGTAAAACCTACGAAAACGAATCAAACAGCTGGTGCAAAACCACTGAAGGTGTCGAAGCCAACACAAAGTACTGGTCAAAGAGTAAATAAATCATCTTCAAACAAATAACTAATACTATGAAATTTAATTTTAATAAATTAAAAATCAGTTGTTTAATTTTATTCAGTGGGTTTTTAGGCTTTATATCAAATTTATCTGCACAGTCTTTTACGGAAGGTTTTGAGACCACTTCTACTTTTACCGATTGGTACTTTAGAAATAATAGTGATACAATTGCTTCTACTACTTTGGCAGCAAATTGGTCTTTTGCGGATCCTTTGACTACTTTTTCTGCACAAGCGGGTTCTGCGAATTCATTTTTGTCTTGTAATTATGCCAGTTCAAATAACACTTTGACAGGAGCAACATTGAGTAATTGGCTTTTTACACCTGCGCGCACATTTGCCAATGGTGATGTAATCAGTTTTTATTCTCGAATTACTAGCTCTCCATCTCTTTATCCCGATAGACTTGAAGTGAGATTAAGCACTGCTGGCTCGGGATTAAATGTTGGAACTTCTTCAGCATCTGTTGGAGATTTTACTACTGTTTTGCTAACAATAAATCCAACTTTGTCGTCAACAGGATATCCAGGTTCCTGGACTTTATACACAGCAACTATTTCAGGTCTAGGCGCTCCTACAACTGGTCGTGTTGCATTTAGATATTATGTGACCAATGGTGGTCCAGCGGGTATTAACTCTGATTTTATTGGAATTGATTCCTATTCTTATACTTCAAATGCTTCAGCGCCTGCTAATGATAATTGTGCTGGAGCAATTAACTTAATTCAAGGAGCTTCATGCGCTCCAACAACGGGAAGTGTTTTGTCTGCAACGCAATCTCAAGCAGCATGTGGAGATGGAACTGCAAACGACGATGTTTGGTTTAAATTTACTGCAACATCAAATGGTGCAAATATTACTGTTGATGGTTCATCTGGTTTTGATGGTGTTTTTGAAGTTTTTTCGGGTACTTGTGCCGGATTAACCTCACTTGGTTGTGTTGACGCAACTTTAACGGATGGTATAGAAACTTCGACTATCAATTCATTGACTATAGGACAAACTTATTACATCCGGGTTTTTGATTGGTATTCATCAGTTCCAACTACTACAGATTTTACGATTTGTGTAACGCAATTTTCTCAATGTGATTTAACGCAACCTGCAGGTTCAATTTTGGAAACAGAAACATGTGGCCAAGATTTAAATGGCGGTTGCAATATGGTGACCCCTGCTTATCAGTCATTGGCTTGTGGACAAACAGTTTTTGGAAAAGCTTGGAACGACGGAACAAATAAAGATACTGATTGGTATTCATTTGTTATAAATACTCCTGGAGTAGCAACTTTCAATGTTTCTGCTGAGTTTCCATTTTTGATTTATTTCTTAGATATTTCAAATTGCGCTTCTCCAGTCGCTTTGGCTACTGCAACTTCTAATGCGTGTCAAAGTGCAACTGTTACTTATAATTTTACCGCTACAGGGACTTATGTTGCATTTGTCGCACCGAATGTTTTTTCTGGCTACGCTTGTAACACATACAATGATTATATCGCGACATTAACTTTACCGTCGACAGCGCCGGTGGTTTCAGCGGCTGGTTCTACCGCAATTTGTCCGGGAGGTAATGTGCAGCTAAATGCAACACAATCAGGTACTTTTACTTGGTACAATGGTACGACTAATCTCGGTGTAAGTGCAAATTCGTTGACAGCGACCGCACCGGGAAATTATACCGCACAAGTGACGAACAACAATGGATGTTTGTCGGCTGCTTCAAACGGTGTTACGTTGACTCAAGCGGCTTTGGACAATGCAAGTTTTACTTATACTTCCAATACTTTTTGTACAGGAAGCGCCAACGCTACTCCAACGGCCACTTTAGCAGGAACTTATGCTGCGTCACCTGCTGGATTGACAATCAATGCCTCAACTGGTGAAATTGATATTGCAAATAGTTCATTGGGAACTTATACAATTACTCACAACACGAATGTAGTTTGTCCTAACAGTGCAACGCAAACGATAACAATTACTAACAATCCAACCGCAAGTTTCAGTTATGCAAATGCTGCATATTGCACTGGTTCAACTAATCCCGTTCCTGCTTTTGCGAGCGGCGCAAGTTCTGGCGTTTTTTCTGCTACACCGATTGGACTTTCAATTAATCCTTCGACTGGAGAAATAAATTTGGCTGCCAGTTCTTCTGGTACTTTTCAGGTGACGAATTCAATCGCGGCCGCTGGTTCTTGTCCTGCTGTCTCTGATTCTTATACAATCACGATTAATGCGCAACCTACAGCAGTCGTTTCTGGTGGAGGAACAATTTGTAATTCAATTGGAAATACTGGTTCAGCAACGGTTACAATTTCATTTACAGGAACTCCGCCGTTTGATTTTACCTATACTGATGGTGCAAACCCTGTTACAATAAATGGACATAATTCAAATACATATACGATTAACGCTACTGCAACTGGTGCTTATTCAGTAACTTCAATTTCGGATGGAGTTTGTTCTAATATAGGATCTGGTATTGCAAATGTGAATGTGTATCCAAATCCAACTGTGACATTTTCTGAGATAACTGGATTGTGTGACAATCAAAATCAAGTTACGCTCAATCAAGGACTGCCATCTGGAGGAACTTATTCTGGAAATGGTGTGTTAAACGGGATTTTAAATCCAAGTGGTGTTTCAACTGGTTCAGTGATTACATACAATTATACAGACGCTAATGGTTGTTCTGGAACAGCAAATACAACAATTACAGTCAACGCTGCGCCCATTGTTAGTTTAGCATCACAGCCAACAGTTTGTTCAGATGTTACTGCATTTGCTTTATCTGGTGGAAATCCTTCAGGAGGAATCTTTTCCGGAGCTGGCGTAAATGCTGGAAATTTCAATCCCGCAACTGCTGGTGTAGGAACGCATAATGTTTTTTATGCTTATACAAGTCCTGAAGGTTGCACAGCAACAGCAAATCAGCCATTGGTTGTGAATAATTGTGCTGGAATTGAAGATGTAAACGCTGCAAATAACTTGATGATTTATCCTAGTCCGACAAAGGATATTTTATTTATTGATTTTGAAACAAGTTCATTTTCACTTGCAAATATTCAACTGTTAGCGTTAGATGGTAAAATTGTCTATCAAAAAACGATGGATTTGGGCACAAAATTCAATCATCAAATTGAAACGAATACTCTACCAAATGGAATTTATTTGATTAAAATTGAAACGAATCAAGGATTTACTACCAGAAGAGTTGTTTTTCAATAGTTTATAAATTATTATTTCAAAGCATCCTCCATTTTTTGGGGATGCTTTTTTTTATTTCATCTATTTTTATTGCTACTGAATATTTTTCCTTGAAATGCCTACCTTTGTGTTATGCGTTTTGAGTTAACCAAGGATTTTTTAGAGCAATTGCGTCGTGCGATTCAAGCAGAAGATACTGTTTGGATTGACGAGCATATTCTTGGGTTACACTTCGCGGATATTGCCGAGTTGTTGGATGAGTTGACAAAAGAACAAGCCAAATTTGTCTATTTCCGTTTGGATGAAGATCTTCAAGCGGATGTATTGATGGAATTGGAAGAAGATGTTCGTGATCGATTCATCAAAACACTTTCGTCGAAAGAAATTGCCGAACAGCTTGAAAACTTAGATTCTGATGATGCTGCCGACATTCTCGGTGAACTTACAGATAAAGAAATTCAAGAAGTTATCTCCCACATGGAAGATGACGAAGCAGCAGAAGACATTGTCGATCTTTTGAATTATGACGAAGATACTGCCGGAGGTTTGATGCAAAAAGAATTTATTCAAGCAAATTTGAGTTGGCCAGTGGATCGTTGTATTGTTGAATTGCGCCGACAAGCAGAGGATGTTGAGCAGGTTTACACGATTTATGTCGTAGATCAACTTAATAAATTAGTTGGTTTATTATCGCTAAAAAGATTGCTGTTTGCTAGTCCAAAAACGAAGATTAGTGATCTTTACCAAGATAAAAATATTATTTCTGTAAAAACCACTGACAGCAGCGAGGAAGTTGCCCGAGTGATGGAAAAATATGATTTAGTTTCTATTCCTGTAGTTGATTTTCAAAACAAATTAGTCGGTCGAATCACCATTGATGATGTTATGGATATCATCAAAGAAGAAGCTGACAAAGACTTCCAATTGGCTTCGGGGATTTCTGAAAAAATTGAAGCCAATGCAACCGTTTGGAGAATGTCTCGAGCTCGATTGCCTTGGTTGTTGATTGGAATGTTAGGTGGAACTTTAGGTGCACAAGTAATTTCAACCTACGAAGGAAGCATCAGTAAAATTCCAGCATTGGCATTTTTCATTCCACTAATTACCGCAATGGGCGGAAATGTGGGTGTGCAATCTTCAGCAATTGTTGTTCAATCATTAGCGAGAGGAAATCAATTCGATTCTATCACTTCCAAATTAGCAAAAGAAACGCTTGTGGGTTTGTTAAACGGGTTGATTTGCTCGATTTGTATTTTTGGAATTGCAACAGTTTTTGAAAATCAAACATTGGGAATTACAGTAAGTATAGCACTTTTTGTAGTAATTCTTTTTGCGGCCATCATGGGATCGATGATTCCTTTGATTTTGAATAGATATAAGATTGATCCAGCGCTTGCAACCGGACCTTTTGTGACGACTTTGAATGATGTTTTGGGATTGTTCATCTACTTCACAGTAGGAATGATTTTGTACGGACTATAAATTTCAGTTATGAAAATCATTTTTTTGGACACCGTTCATCCAATTTTAGAAGAGCGTTTAGTCGCTGCTAATCACCAATGTATTCAGATAATAGACTCCGATTTTGAATCAACGAAAAAATTAATTTCAGATGCAGAGGGAATTGTGATTCGTTCACGATTTCCTATGGATGCGAAATTGTTAGATTTTGCGCCGAATTTGAAATTTATCGCACGTTCTGGTGCTGGCATGGAAAATATAGATTTGGAATATTGTGCAAAACGAAACATTCAACTTTTCAATGCTCCCGAAGGAAATCGAAACGCGGTAGGAGAGCATGCACTAGGCATGTTATTGGCTTTACTTAATAATTTAGTTACGGCAGATGCTGAAGTGCGCTCAGGTAAATGGGATCGCGAAGGAAATCGAGGAATCGAATTGGACGGCAAAACCGTCGGAATTATCGGTTACGGAAACAATGGTGAAGCTTTCGCCAAAAAACTCAGAGGATTTGATGTCCAAATTTTGGCTTACGATAAATACAAAAGCAATTTCGGGAACGAATTTGTGAAAGAATCGACCGTGGAAGTATTGTATGCGAATGCAGATGTAATCAGTTTTCACATTCCGCAAAATGAAGAGACGCTTTTTTGGGCGAATGATACTTTTTTCGAAAGCATTCAAAAACCCTTCTTTTTACTCAATCTCTCTAGAGGAAAAATAGTTGAAACAAAAGCCTTGTTGGAAGCCATTGAAAACGGAAAAGTGCTCGGCGCCGGATTGGATGTATTGGAATTTGAAAAAGCAAGTTTTGAAAATTTCTTCGATGGAAATATGCCTGAAGTATTTCAACAATTACTGGCATCCAAAAAAGTCATTTTATCGCCACATGTGGGCGGTTGGACCAACGAAAGTTATTTCAAATTGAGTGATGTTTTAGCAGATAAGATTTTGAATTATTTTCAATAAAAAATGGTTCGAAAAATTTTTCCCGAACCATTTCTGCAATCATTTTATTTTTTACAATCAAAAGAAAAATTTATTGTATGATTATTTTTTTGACATCTACTGTGTTTCCTTGAATATCTAATGTCTTTACATAATAAAGTCCATTTCCTCCCAATGATGATAAGCTTATATAGTCACTTTGCTGAGAAATCATAGTTTGAAACACTTGTTGTCCTAAGGAATTCTCAATTTTTAATTGATAGCCATTCATAATAGCAAAGTTGCCGTAATCAATGGTAATGTGGTCACTTGCCGGGTTTGGGTATATCAATATTGTATTTTCATTATTGGGAGCAGGTAAACTAAGTGTTGTGTTAATAACTAGTGTATCGGTTACTGTTGTATAAACGGTAACGGTATCATAGACGGTAACAGTATTATAAACGGTTTGAGTACAAAAATTATTATTGATTCCAAGTATAAAGGCATCTTGACTTCCGAAAGAAGTTAAATTATTAGTATTCGTTCCAGCATCAAAGTCTACCGTATTTTGAAAATATCCGGTCAAATAGATTTCGTTGTTAGAAGATGATAAGTTCCAACCTAAATCATCAGAACTGCTTCCGTAATTTTGAGCATATATTAAATTTCCACTGGAGCTGTATGCGCCTAAAAATCCATCTTTCATGCCATTTGAACTAACAACATATTGATCAATACTATTATCAAAATCAACTGAACCATTAAAATATCCTGTAACATAAACATTACTATTTTGGTCGAGAACGATATTCAAACATTCATCATTACTTGTACTACCAATTTTATTTACCCATTGAAATGATCCATTATTTGCTAATTTTAGTAAAAATCCATCCATTTGACCATTTGATGAAAGGTTAGAAGCCCCTGTATTTGGATCGAAATCAACACTATTTGAAAATTCCCCAGCAATGAAGATAGCATCATTGATTCCCAGCTCAATAGAGTATCCATAATCAATTCCTGCACCTCCAATGGCTTTTGAATAAATATAATTCCCAACTGCATCAAGTTTTAATATAAATATGTCAAGTAAACCATTTGAAACTAAATTTGCAATTCCTGTACCTGGATTAAAATCTGTTGTACCATCAAAAACGCCCGTTATATAAAGGTTTCCTGAACCATCAATCTGAATATCTCGACCAATTGTTCCACCAGAGGTTGATGAACCCGTTGACCCACCAATTGTTTTTCCAAAGACAAAATTCCCGTTATTATCCAGCTTTACAATAAACATATCAGATCCTCCGACACTAGTTACATTAAATTGATTAGTACCGGGATCTAAATCACATGTACCATTAAAATATCCTGTAGCATATAAATTTTCTTGACTATCATAAATAATTGATAATATATGATCATCGACTGTAGTAGTTCCACCAATTTGTTTTGCAAAAATAAAGTTTCCAAGCGGGTTCAATTTCAAAATAAATCCGTCTGCACCTATATTACCTGTAGAAAGGGTAAAACTTCCAGAGGATGGATTAAAATCAGCTGTACCTCTAAAAAATCCGCATAAAAATATGTTACCACTATTGTCTACTTGCAAGTCACTTACTGCTTCAGTATTGCTACCGCCCACTGTTTTGCCCCAAATAAAATTACCCATAGGATCTAATTTTACAATAAAAATATCTTGATTTCCTGAAGATGTAACGTTGAATACCGCAGAGGATGGGTCAAGATCACAAGTGCCAGAGTAATTACCTGCAATTATCAAATTTCCGGAAGCGTCTATTTTGACGGCTTGACCATTGTCCTGAGATGACCCGCCAATTTTTTTAACCCAACTAAAATCTTGCGCATGCAAATTTGCAGTTACACAAAGCCCAAGTGCAAAGGCTGTAAACATAACTTTTTTCATTTTATAGAAGTTTAAGTTTCACCCGCCCCGCAGTGAGTTAGTGTAAAAAAAAGAAGCGTGGGACAGTTGCAATACTCGTAACTGAGGGAGACGAAGCCCTATCCAACAAAGTAAAGCAACGCCCACGCCTTAGCATGAGCGTTTCACTCTAACTTCCCTGTGGATTTGAAATTTCGTCTTTTCAGTTACAGGTCGTTTAGCAAACGCTAAAATATTTTCCAATAAAACCCAATGTGCCGTTGCACTTGGATGGAACAAATGTAACTTAAATTTTTATTAAACAAAAAAAGTCAAATCCTAAAATAGAATTTGACTTTTCAGTTTCTAATTTTATTACAAAAACCGCTAAACTTTTTTCAAAGCAATTTTTGCATCGCCTTCTTCAACTAAATCTATAATTAAAGAATCAGTTCCCAAGGTTTCAAATTGAATGTTATTTGCCAATACTTCGTTACAAACATATTCGCCATTCTTTTGAATTGCATTTTGTAATTCTGACGAACATTCAACGAATAAATTAATTTTATCAGTAACCTCAAGTCCAGAGTCTTTACGTAAGTTTTGAACTCGATTGATTAACTCTCTTGCGATTCCTTCTTGGCGCAATTCTTCTGTTAATGTAATGTCTAACGCAACAGTAATTCCATTTTCACTACTTACCAACCAACCTGGAATGTCTTGCGCAATGATTTCAAAGTCGCCTCCATCTAAATTGATTTCAGTTCCCTCGATTTCGCCGCTCCAAGCATTGGTGCTTTCAATAGATGCAATATCTTCTTGCGTAAATCCAGCGACCAATGTCGCAATTGCTTTCATTTGTTTACCATATTTCGGTCCAATGGTTTTGAAGTTTGGTTTGATGCTTTTCACCAACATGCCATTTCCTTCTTCCAACAATTCCAATTCTTTTACATTTACTTCAGAAAGAATCAATTCGGAAATGTGTTGAATATTTTTCGCAAAATCGGCACTCAAAGCTGGAACCATGATTTTTTGCAATGGTTGACGCACTCTCAAACGCTCCTTTTTACGCAATCCAAGTACCAAAGAAGAAACACGTTGCGCAATTTCCATTTGAGCTTCTAAGTCTATGTTAATCATCGCATCATTCACTTTAGGGAAATCAGCCAAATGCACTGAACTTACTGAATGACGTTTCGTAACCGCATTCAAATCTGAAAACAATTGATCCATGAAAAATGGTGCAATCGGCGAGCCTAGAATGGCTACTGTTTCCAAACAAGTATAAAGCGTTTGGTATGCAGAGATTTTATCTTGTGAATCTTCTGATTTCCAGAATCTTCTTCTACACAAACGTACATACCAATTCGACAATTGATCATTCACAAAATCTTGAATCAATCGGCCAGCTTTCGTTGGTTCGTATGTTTCGTATGATTCATCTACTTGTTGAATCAAGGTATTCAATTTTGATAAAATCCAGCGGTCAATTTCTGGTCGATTTTCCAACGCGATTTCTGCTTCAGAATAATCGAAACCATCAATGTTTGCATACAATGTAAAGAAAGAATAGGTATTGTACAAAGTTCCGAAAAATTTGCGTTGAACTTCTGTAATTCCGTCTAAATCAAACTTCAAATTATCCCACGGTTGTGCATTCGTAATCATGTACCAACGCGTCGCATCTGGACCGTATTTATCCAATGTTTGGAAAGGATCAATCGTATTTCCTAAACGTTTCGACATTTTTTGACCATTTTTGTCAAGTACCAAACCGTTTGAAATCACATTTTTGTAGGCAACGGAATCAAAAACCATCGTTGCAATCGCGTGTAAGGTATAAAACCAACCTCTCGTTTGGTCAACTCCTTCAGCAATGAAATCTCCGGGAAAACCTTTGTGATTGTCAATCAATTCTTTGTTTTCAAACGGATAATGCCATTGTGCATAAGGCATTGCGCCTGAATCAAACCAAACGTCAATCAAATCCGCTTCGCGTTTCATTGGTTTTCCAGAAGCAGAAACCAAAGTGATTGTATCGACGTAATTTTTGTGCAAATCAATCTGCGCGTAGTTCGCTTCAGACATGTCACCAACTATAAAATTAGCCAATGGATTTTCAGTCATATAGCCAGCTTTCACTGATTTATCGCATTCGTTTTTCAATTCTTCAACCGAAGAAATAATGAGTTGTTCATCGCCTTCTTCTGTTGCCCAAATTGGAATAGGAATTCCCCAATAACGAGAACGAGAAAGGTTCCAATCGTTGACATTTTCCAACCATTTTCCAAAACGACCAGTTCCAGTTGATTCTGGTTTCCAATTGATGGTATTATTGAGTTCCATCATGCGTTCCTTCACATTTGAAGCGCGCACAAACCAAGAATCTAATGGATAATATAAAATCGGTTTATCAGTTCGCCAGCAATGCGGGTAACTGTGTTCGTATTTTTCAACTTTAAATGCTTTGTTTTCCGTTTTCAGTTTGATGGAAATTTGAACATCAGCAGATCTTTCTGGTTCTGTTCCAGCATCGTAATATTCATTTTTCACGAACATTCCAGCAAATTCTCCCATTTCTGGTCTGAATTTTCCTTGTAGATCCACCAACGGAACAGCTTTTCCTGTATCGTCTAGTACCAACATTCCAGGAACACCGGCTTCCGCAGCAACTTTGGCATCATCAGCACCAAAAGTAGGCGCGATGTGCACAATTCCAGTTCCATCTTCTGTAGTCACAAAATCACCAGGAATCACGCGGAAAGCTTTTTCAGCATTTTCATGTGGCAAAGCATACGGAAGTAATTGTTCATATTGAATTCCAACTAAATCTTTTCCTTTACATTCTCCAGCGATGAAATAAGGAATTGTTTTATCACCAGAAGTGTAATTTGCTAATTCTGAATGATCTTCAACCGCAACGTAACCTTTAGATAACTGATATGAAACTAAATTTTTCGCCAATATCACATGAATTGGTTCAAAGGTGTATTGGTTAAACGATTGAACTAAAACATAATCGATATTCGGTCCAACGGCCAACGCAGTATTGGAAGATAATGTCCAAGGTGTTGTCGTCCAAGCGAGGAAATAAATTGAATATTGCGAATTTGGAATTTTCCAATCTGCAATTTGCAATTGAGAATCAGAAATCTTAAATTGTGCAACAACCGTCGTGTCTTTCACATCGCGGTAACAGCCTGGTTGGTTCAATTCGTGCGAAGACAATCCTGTACCTGCTTTCGGAGAATACGGTTGGATGGTGTAACCTTTGTACATCAAATCTTTGTTGTACAGTTGACCCAACAACCACCAAACGGATTCCATGTATTTCGGTTCATAAGTGATGTATGGATTTTCCATATCCACCCAATAACCCATTTGTTTGGTCAAATTATTCCAAATATCCGTATAACGCATGACCGCTTCGCGACACGCTTTGTTGTAGTCTTCTACAGAAATTTTCTTCCCAATATCTTCTTTGGTGATTCCCAATTCTTTTTCAACGCCTAATTCGACTGGTAAACCGTGTGTGTCCCAGCCTGCTTTTCGTTTTACTTGAAATCCTTTCAACGTTTTGTAACGACAAAAAATATCTTTGATCGAGCGTGCCATTACGTGGTGAATTCCAGGCAAACCATTCGCAGATGGTGGGCCTTCGAAAAACACGAATGGAGTTTTACCTTCTCTTGAAGTAATGGAAAGGTCAAAAATGGAATTATCGTCCCATTTCTTCATCACTTTTTCTGCTACTTCCGGAAGATTTAAACCTTTGTATTCTTGATATTTTGAACTCATTACAGGGTATTTTGTCGAATAAAGATGCAAAGATAATCCAAAATTGTAAATTTTAGTTTTCCTCAGTAGAGTTTGACAGCTTGAAATTCTCGAAAAACAAGAATTAAACGATTTATATTTACATTTGAAATCAAATCGAAAACCATGTCACAAGCAAAAACAAATTACGGCGCATTGTCAACTATCATCACTGTTTTCTTTTTCTGGGGATTTATCGCTGCGGGAAATAGTGTATTTATTCCATTCTGTAAGCATTTTTTCAAATTGGATCAGTTTCAAAGTCAGTTGATTGATTTTGCATTTTATTTCGCTTATTATTTGGGGGCATTGATTTTATATGCAGTAGGAGTGAAGCGTGGCGAAGATCCAGTTTCCAAATGGGGATACAAAAAGAGCATCGTTTATGGATTACTTTTTTCCGCTTTAGGTGCTGTAGCAATGATTATTTCGCTTTATTTCGGTGTGTTTGTTGGAATGTTGGTTGGACTTTTCATCGTTGCACTTGGTTTTTCTTTGCAACAAACGTCTGCAAATCCATTTATGATTTCATTGGGAGATGAATCAACTGGTTCAAATCGAGTGAGTTTAGGTGGAGGAATCAATAGTTTAGGAACCACCATCGGTCCATTGGTTGTAGCATTTGCACTTTTTGGTGCAGGAAGTATGAGCGATGAAATGATTCAATCATTGAGCATGGATAAAGTAATCATTCTCTATGTTTTTGTTGGTTTATTGTTTTTGGGAATTGCAGCATTATTTCATTTTTCAAAAAAATTGCCGTCAGGAAAAAAGGAAGTCTCAGCAGATGAAAACGTTGGTAAATCGAATAAAGCATTGGCGTCTTTGTTACTTATTACTGGATTACTGATTGGATGTTTTTCTCCAGTTTTTAGCAGCTACAGAAGCGCTGAAGCCAAAAAAATTGAAGTGATTGAAAAACAACTCAAAGAAACTGAAGAAATAATTGGCAACGAAAAAAGTCAAATTATTCTCCAAAATGAAATCAAATCGCTAAAAAAACCTTTGGAACAAAAACGAATGATTTGGTTTTCGATGGGATTGGTAGTAGTTGTGGGTGGATTGGCAACGTCATTCGTGCTTTCCAAAAAACAAAAATCTGGCTGGGGAGCGATGCAATATCCGCAGTTGATTTTAGGAATGTTGGCGATTTTCGTTTATGTCGGTGTTGAAGTTGCCATGGGCAGTAATTTGGGCGAATTGCTCAAGCAAAAAGAATTTGGAAATTATTCTTCATCTCAAATTGCGCCCTTTATTGCGATGTATTGGGGAAGTTTGATGATGGGACGTTGGGCGAGCGCGGTGCACGTTTTCAATCTTTCCAAAACCATGAAAAATGTGTTAACTGCTGCCTTGCCATTAGTAGCTTTTGGAGTTGTTTTGTATTTCACGCACTTGGCGGGTCACAATATCAATCCACTATACGCTTACGGAATTTGTGTAATTGTGCAGATTTTAGGCTTTTTCTTAGGTCAGAATAAACCTGCTAAAACCTTGATGATTTTCGGTTTTTTAGGAGTAGTTGCGACACTTATCGGATTAATTCCGACAGCAAGTTTGAATCCAGTTTATGAAATGTTTGGAATGAAAAACACTGGAATCATTTCTGTGTATGCTTTTTTGAGTGCTGGATTATTTTGTTCAATCATGTGGCCATGCATTTTTTCACTTTCCTTAGCTGGACTCGGAAAATACCAATCTCAAGGTTCTGCATTTTTGATTATGATGATTCTTGGAGGTGCAATTATTCCGCCGTTACAAGGTAAAATCAGTGATTTGACTGGAATTCAATCTTCGTTTTTTGTAGGGGTAATTTGTTTTGCTTACCTGACAATTTTTGCCGTTTGGGTGCGTTCAATCTTGAAAAAACAGGGAGTGACTATGGAATAATTTTTTTCAGAGATTCAGTTTTTAGACTAGAATTTATTCCAAATCTTGATTATCTTTAATCTCCATGTCTGAAGAAAAGCAAATTTTTACGCTCAAACAAGTTGCCCTGTCGATTCAAAAAGTGATTTCTGAACGATATAGCCGGTTGTATTGGGTTCAGGCTGAAATGCACAAGCTGAACTACACCAACAAAGGACATTGTTATCCAGAATTGGTGCAAAAAGAAGATGGAAAAATCGTTGCAGAAATGCGCGGAACGATTTGGAAAGCGCAATTTGATAAAATCAGTAAATCTTTCTCAGAAGTTGTCAAAGAGCCATTGAAAGATGGAATGAGTTTACTTTTTTTGGTGAAAATTAGTTTTCATCCGCTGTATGGAATGGGGTTGGAGGTTGTTGACATTGATCCAACCTTCGCTTTAGGAGAATTACAAAAAGAAAGGGAAGAAACGCTCAAAAGATTGACCAAAGAAGGAATTTTAAATGTCAATCAACGCTTAGATTTTCCTTTATTGCCACAAAGAATCGCTGTCATTTCGGTTGAATCAAGCAAAGGATTGTCTGATTTTTACAGCGTTGTGCAAAATAATCAATGGAATTACGCTTTCTTTTTCATGCTTTTTACAGCTCAATTAAACGGCGATTTAGCGGTCGATTCGATTCAAAACCAATTGCGCAAAATTGAAAAAGTAAAACACCATTTTGACGCTGTGGCCATTATTCGTGGCGGCGGTGGTGAAATTGGTTTGTCGTGCTACAACAACTATGAATTGTCCAAAGTAATTGCCACTTTCCCCTTGCCAGTTTTGACAGGAATTGGACATTCCACTAATATTACCGTTTCTGAAATGGTTGCGTTTCGAAATGCAATTACTCCGACTGAATTGGGTGAATTTTTGATCCAATGTTTTCACAATTTTTCCGTTCCAGTCAAAGACGCACAGAAATCTTTGAAAATGGAAGTGAATCAATTTATACAAGACCAAAAGATTGAACTGGCAAATGAATTGAGGATTTTTAAGAATGTCAGCAATCAACGCTTTTTTCAAACCCATCAGATACTCAATTCTAGCACCAAAAATCTTTCGTTGCATTCCAGATTTAGGTTTAACAACGAACGAAAAGTGTTGGATTCTTCTGCTGACCAACTTAAGTCGCATGTCAGAAGCAAGAAAAATTTTGAAAATCAAAGAATCAATCAGTTACAATTGAATCTAACAAAGCAAGTAAAAGTAAATTTCATTGATAGTCATAATCAAGTTCGAGATACACAAACTTTTATGGTGCAACAATTGCCGAAATTTTTCATTAAAACGGAACAAGCAATTTTAAATTTAGAGAAAAATGTGAAGTTGATGGATCCAACTTTGTTGCTCAAACGCGGATATTCCTTAAGTTTATTCCAAGGGAAAACAATCAATGCCAAAAATCCTGTAAAACCAGGCGACATAATTGAAACACTCACATTTGAAAATCGAATCACAAGTGAAGTAAGAGAAATTAAAAAAGAAGATAATGAGTGAAGAAATAAAATACACCGATGCTTTTGAAGAATTGCAACAAATTGTTCTTGAGATCGAAGAAGGGGAAATTACGGTCGATGAATTGGCTGTAAAAGTCAAACGCGCGGCACAATTGATTAAAATTTGTAAAAATAAATTGGCTACAACAGAAGAAGATGTCAATGAAATTTTGAAAGAATTGGAAGGTGAATAAGAAACTTTTTGGTCTTAATTTTTGACTTATTCCAATTATTCCTAACTTCGTAGCGATGAGTGCAAGTGCAGAAAAGTATAATCAACGTGGATTAAGAACGAGTTATGTATCAACCGTGATTGGAATATCATTGGTTTTATTCATGATTGGCTTGGTCTTAGGTGGCGTTTTGGCGCTAAATTCTGTGCAAACGCAAGCAAAAGAAAATCTGCAAGGGGATTTGTTTTTTAATGCTGAAATGAACGAAGCGGACATCAAACAGATTGAACAAGAATTGAAAACTTGGACAGAATTCAAAGAAGTTTATTTCGTTTCTCCTGAGAGAGCGATGGAAGAATTCAGCGGTTTGAACAACGATACCAAAGAAATCGAAAGCATTTTTGATGGAGAAAATTTTTTCCCGCCAAACATTGGCTACAAACCAAAGGCTGAATTCGCCAATAAAGAAGGAATGAAAGCTTTGAAAACAAAATTGCTCAATGCCTATCCTGAAGAAATCGATGAGGTAAACTATGATGAAGCAAGTGTTGAAAATGTAAATTTAGGTTTTCGTCAGTTTGCTGTTTTGATTTTGTTGGTTGCAGTTTTATTGATTATCGTTGCAGTTGCCATGATTAACAACACCATTCGTTTGGCTTTGTATTCAAAAAGATTTACGATCAAAACAATGCAATTGGTTGGTGCAACTTCTGGTTTTATCAGAAAACCATTTTTATTGCAAGCCATTTTACAAGGATTGATTTCCGCGATTATTGGAATGGCTTTGTTGATGTCACTATTTTATGCTTTGGACAATATTCTTAAAACCATCGAAATTGGATTCGAATTTAATACCTTCTTGATACTATTTTTAGCGATTTTGAGTTTAGGTATTATCATCACTTGGATTTCAACGTGGTTTGCGCTCAATAAATATTTGCGCATGAAATTAGATGACCTTTATTAATCTTTTTTTAGAAAAATATTTAATCAATTTAAGTTTCAAAAATGAAAAATAACATGTTTGCTTTCGGAAAAGAAAATTACAGAATCTTATTGATTGGATTGGTAATCAATGTAATTGGTTTTGTATTGATGATTGGCGGTGGATCAGAAGACCCAAATAAATTTGATGCAACTGAACTTTTTAGCCCTGTAAGATTGACCATTTCTCCGATTCTAATTGTTGCGGGTTATGTTGTTATGATTTACGCAATTATGAAAAAACCAAAATCTGACAGTAAAGAAATTACCAAAGATTAATCTTATAAAATGACAATTTAATTGTCAACCATTCAATACTTTATATGGGAATTATAGAAGCCATTATCCTAGCCATCGTTGAAGGCCTAACGGAGTTTTTACCAGTTTCTTCTACTGGTCATATGATTATTGCATCTTCAATGATGGGTATCGCAACGGAAGAATTTGTAAAACTTTTTACCATCGTAATTCAATTGGGAGCAATCCTTTCTGTGTTTGTTTTGTATTTCAAAAGGTTTTTTCAGTCTGTTAATTTTTATTTGAAGTTGATTGTTGCTTTCATTCCAGCGGCAGTTTTCGGTGTTCTTTTGAGTGATAAAATTGACCAATTGATGGAAAGTCCTTTGGCTGTAGCGATTTCGCTTTTAGTGGGAGGTGTAATTTTATTGTTTGTGGACAAGTGGTTCAATAGACCAACTGTGCACGAAGAAGAAAATATTGACTTTTTAACTGCTTTTAAAATTGGTTTATTTCAATGCATCGCAATGATTCCTGGTGTTTCTCGTTCAGGTGCTACCATTGTTGGTGGGATGAGCCAGAAGTTAAGCAGAAAAGTCGCAGCAGAATTCTCTTTTTTCTTGGCTGTTCCAACAATGTTGGCTGCAACAGGAAAGAAATTGTACGACTTTTTAAACGAAGGAAATTCATTTACTTCGGAAGAAATCAAAATTTTAGCAATCGGAAATGTCGTAGCATTTGTTGTGGCACTTTTGGCAATTAAAACTTTCATTAGATTTTTGAATAAAAATGGATTCAAAATTTTTGGATGGTATAGAATTGTTGTTGGTTTAGCAATCATCATTTTGTTAGCAGTTGGCTACGAATTAAAAGTGGTTTAAAACGCTTTATTTCCCTAAATTTCTCACTCACTATTTATCATGATAGATTTTCAAGAAGGATTCACCATGTTGGTCGATAAACCATACAAATGGACTTCCTTCGACGCAGTAAACAAACTTCGCTGGAATATCAAGCAAAAACTTGGTGTCAAGAAAATCAAAGTTGGTCATGCTGGCACTTTAGATCCTTTGGCAACTGGTTTATTGGTGATTTGCACGGGTAAAAACACCAAATTGATAGAATCTTTCACTGCCGATGAAAAATCTTATACAGGAACTTTTTTAGTCGGTAAAACTACACCTTCGTATGATTTAGAATCTGAATATGACAAAGAATACCCAACAGAGCATATTACAGATGAGCTGATTGAAAAGGTGCGTTTGTCAATGATTGGTGTTCAACAGCAAGTTCCGCCTATTTTTTCTGCCAAACAAGTCGATGGACAAAGAGCATACGATTTAGCAAGAGCGGGAAAAACTGTTGAATTGAAAGCAAATACAGTGGAAATTGTAGATTTTCAAATCACAGCTAATAGGTTTCCTGAAATTGATTTTTTTATAAAATGTAGCAAGGGAACTTATATTCGTTCAATTGCAAGAGATTTTGGTTTAGCGTTGGAAAGTGGTGCAACAATGATTGCCTTGCGGAGAACTGCTTCAGGAGATTTTAAAATTGAAGACTCAAAAACGGTAGATGAATGGCTAGAATTGATAAAGAATGACAAATAATGTTGTTTTTTATTGCGCCTCCTCTGCAACAAAGGTTTTCAAAGTTTTGTGAATGTGTGATACACTGCAATTGTATTTAGTTGCCAATTGTTGTAAGGTAAAACCTTTTTCGTCCCGTAAATATTTGATTCTTTTTTTCTTTCCATAATCCAAAGGATCAGGTCTTCCCATTGATTTGTTACCACCTTTAGGTCCGTATTTTAATCTTCTTTTCAACCACAAGGTAGAATTATCTCTTTTTCCAGTTTCAAAACCGATGCGAATTGATTCACTATATGAACTCCATCTTAAATTTTCAATGCTATTATTAGAAATATCTCCATCAATATGAATGACAATCTTTTGTTTTCGTGGAAAACTATTTTTGATAAATGCCATAGCTAAAGCTTTGTGAGGGTAAACTGTATTTCGTTTTCCTTTATCATCAATTAAATCAGTCATTAGAAAACCATTAACGGGATGTTTTCTTAACTTTTTAGTTTTAGCTTTTAGTTCAATAATTCGTCCTGATTTGTACTTTTTAGTTCTTTCGATTGAACGAATTTCACCCACGTTCGAGATTTCATAATCAGAGTACCCAGGTATTATTTTCCATTCTGTTGACATGTATCAGCTTAATTTATTAATGAACGTTTATGCAAAGTATTTTGTTTATAAAAAGGGTTTAAAAATTTCATTTTTTTAAATAAGATGTGAAAATAATAACTTTTTTAACATATTTTAATTTTTTGAAAAATTTAAAATTTAATTACGAAATTGATTTGTAAATTGGTAAAATTTAAAATTATTTCAAATTGGTGTAACTTTTTTGACTTACGAAAGTCTTAGGATATGAAAACTGACTAATGAACTCAAAGGAATACAATATTGCTGTAGATACATATTCTGATAATATTTATCGATTTGTATTAAAACATCTTAGAAATGAGATGTCTGCGAAGGATATTGTACAAGATACATTCCTGAAAGTTTGGTTAAAACATGAAGAGATACAAGCTGAAAAAGTGAAATCATATTTATTCACAACAGCCTATCACTGTATTATAGATTGGATAAATAAAGAAAAGAGAAACGTTGATTTTGAAAAAGTTTCAGAGAATCTTTCTGAACCGAGAAAATTGGAGTTTGATGTATCATCGATTTTAGATGAAGCTTTAAATAGACTTCCAGAAATTCAAAAATCTGTCGTTTTGTTAAGAGATTACGAGGGGTATAATTATGCTGAAATTGCTGAAATAACCAAATTAAATGAATCTCAAGTAAAAGTTTACATTTTTAGGGCGCGACAAGCATTAAAAATTTATTTAAAGTCAAGAGAATTAGTTGCATGAGTAGAATAATCAACATAGAAAATTATGAATCTTTTTATTTAGATTTCTTAGAGAGAAATTTGAATGAAAACGATACTGCTCTTTTGTTGGCTTTTCTTCAAGAAAATCCTTCTTTAAAAGTGGATGAATCTGAGTTCGACTATTTTTCCTTCGAAGAATCTACGCAATTAGATGATTTTTCTAAATCGGTACTTAAATTTCAAGGGTTTGATCAGATAATTGATGCAGAAAATATCGAGTATTTTTTAGTCGCCTCTGTTGAAAATCAACTATCTGACAAAAAGGCCATAGAATTGCAACAATTTTTAATTAAAAACCCTTCTTTTTTAGTCGATTTACAAGTTTACAGAAAAACGCAGTTAATTGCGGACAGCTCAATTGTCTATTCTGAAAAAAATAAGTTAAAAAGAGGAATTGTTATTCCAATGTACGCGAGATTCTTGGCAGCCGCAGCTGGAATTGCCTTGTTTTTTAGTATTATAAACTTAAATCAAGCTGATCAACCAAAAAGTTTAGCACACGAAGGAGGTAAAAATCCGGTAGAAGTAAAATCTAAACCGGAAGTTAAGAATGAAGTCCAAACTGAATGGATAGCAACAGCAACTGCAGTTGTAAATGATGCTTCAAGTCAGAAGGAGGAACAAAGAAGAGAAAACGTATCACAGAATTTTCAATTTGAAAATATCGAACCACTTGGATTCAAATCACCACAAAAAATAAATAATCAGCCATTATTAAATGATATTGCAATTGCGTACATCAAACCTTTTGCTGCTGAAAAAATATCAGATGATTTGAATGAAAGTACTTTCGCAGCAGTTGAAATGAAAAATCCGATTTTACCGATAACCAATAGAATAGGTGAAGCGATCAATCAACAAGTAGAATTTAAAACTTCTAAAGCAGCAAAGAAAAAACCAGGTGGATTTTTATTTAAAATAGGCAAATTTGAAATTTCTAGAAAAGTTTATGACAATTCAGCTGTTGCGTTGAAGTAATCAAACTAATGGATAGAATGCATCTTCAATGTGCTCTATATCTGACCTGAATCCGTTGTGAACTATTGAAATTATATCAAATCTAGTTTCCAATTGAATATCTTTATCAAAAATATATGCATTTGCAACCTTAATGATTTGCTTTTGTTTACTGCGGGTCACAGCTTTCCAAGGTTCGCCGATTTCAGCTGTTTGTCTAGTTTTGACTTCCACCACAATCAATTTTCCATCTGCTTCACAAATAATGTCCGCCTCTAATTTTCCAAATCGATAATTTCTTGCCAAAATCTTGTATTTTTTCTTTTTTAGAAATTCCGCTGCTTTTACTTCACCTAAAATTCCAAGTTCTTGTTGTGTCATGCAAAAGGTATTTATTACTAAAGATAAGAATTGATTTGTATTTGAGATAAAAAAGAATCAAAGTTTTTTTTGCTTTTTATTTATTTTTTTTTGACGTTTTAAAATATTGTTTATCTTTCACTTAAATATCGAACGATTCATGAGAAAACTATTACTTTTTTTGAGCGTAGCTAGCGCTATGTCATTAAATTCTCAAACTATTTTATTTCAAGATAATTTTGAAACAAGCAATAACAGTTGGACACTAAATAATGGAAGTGGTGACAATCAATGGATAATAAATAATGTTTATGCTGGTGACGCTTTTGGTGGTTTGATTATTGTCCCAACTCCCAACCAGCCAGCTTCATTTACAGGAGGTTCCAACAGTAATTATTTACATATTTTTAGTCAACCAATTTGTGGGGTGATTGCCTGCAACGCAAATTTTGATACGGGCTCTCCTTCTGACCAATCCGCTACAATGACAAATGCAATTAGTACGGTAGGCATGAATAATATCAATTTAAATTTTTGGTATTTGTGCGCTGGTGACCCCTCTATTTCTTATGGTTTTGTTGAGTATTCTACTGACGGAAGCACTTGGTCACAGATTGGAAGCGAATTAAGTGGAGTTTCAACATGGACACAAGTTAATCTAACAGACATTGCTTTGGATAATCAAGCAACATTAAAATTTAGATTACACTGGATCAATGGGGCATCAGGTGTTGATCCTGCATTTTCTGTTGATGAACTTAAAATTACGGGTGTTGAAGTTAATCAAGCTGTTATTACAACAAATTCTCCAAGTTTTTTAAGTGCCTGCAACGGTGTTGACATCAATCTAGCTATTCCTTTTTCAGCGATGGGAAGTTATGGTTCTGGAAATTTGTTTACTGCAGAACTTTCAAATTCAAGTGGTTCATTTGCTTCACCAACAATTATCGGGACCTTAGCTTCAGAAATGAACGGGAATCAAGTAATTGACGCTTTAATCCCTGCAGGAACTCCGGTGGGAAATGGTTATCGATTTAGGGTAACTTCATCTTCACCAGCTGCAATAGGCAGCGACAATGGACTTGATTTTGTAATTCATAGTTTGCCATTTATTGTTGTTACCTCTGATCCAGCTGGTGGTACAATTAATCAAGGGCAAACAATCATTTTGTCTGCCTCTGGAGCTAGTGAATATCTGTGGAGTCCTTCTTCCATTTTAAGCAGTACAGTAGGCGCATCAGTTGTCGCTTCACCCTCAGTTTCTAGTATTGTTTCTGTTGTTGGTACCGATCAAAATGGCTGTTCAAGTTCATCTGTTTTCAATATAACCGTTAATTCCACAGCTGCAATTGCAGAAGAGAAAAACATTTTAAATTTGTTAATTTATCCCAATCCAGCAGCGGAATATTTTGAAGTTCTTAGAAGTTCATCAGATCCAATTGATAGATTAATTATCAAAGACAATAAAGGTAAAAAAGTGAAATCATATGACAAACCAAAGCCTGAAATGTTTTTTGTAGATGACTTGTCTTCAGGGGAATATTTTGTATTTGTAAAAATTGGAACAATTACAAGTGCTTTGAAGTTGATTGTTCCATAGTTGATTCAATACATTAACTGTTTATTTGCAGATATAACCTTTTTGACCTTTAAGAATATTGTCAAACATCCACATGTAATTGTAGAGCATGTGACTATCAATAAAATTCTTTATTGGCCAATAATCTGGAAAAAATATCCTTCCGCCTTTGTCGCTAGGAACTTTTTCAAGTCCAAAAACTTGACTTTGAGGCGCAATTCCATCTTGTTGCCAAACAGGATCTGCATTGGGCTGATCTAAATTAGTTCCGTACTGCCAAACTTCTTCAAACATCGACCAATCTGCACCACCAACACAAGCACTTTCTGGAGCGATGATATACATTTTTCCAAAAATTACTTTCCCTTTCAGTTCATCTATAAATCCCAAAGCATAAGAATATCCCATGCTGTGGCATACAATATCGATAGTGTCTAATGTTTTGTTGCAATCCAAGGAGTTACATTTTGCAATCAAAAAAGCTTTACCGGCGATTTTCCCTTGTTCCCGGCGTTCATTGAATCCTCGAATATTCGGCTTTGAATTCAAGATTTTGTAAAGGTCTTTTTTTGAAAATGTCTTTACAGCGGCGATGCTAATGCCAAAATTCACCATCGATTTGTGACCAGAGGTTCGAATAGTTTGATTTCCATCTATGTAAAAACTCTCGTCAGGTTCAAGTCTCTTTTTGAATGCTTTGTCAATTCCCAACCAATAGCCAAATCTATCGTTGGAAGTAACGATGTTGTCACTATTGTCATTGTTTTTATTTGGACCTCGATAGCCATTTGAAAACACTAAAAATCTTCTTGGATTGGATTTTTCCTCCCCGAGGAATGACGTTGTTACATTCTCTTTTAAATAGTTTAAGATTTCTTGCTTGACTACTTCTGAATTTTGGTTGAGGTATAAATGAATTGTATAGTGATTTTCAGCTAGTATTTTGTAGTCAAATCCGACTAGCTGAATGGAATCACTTGATTTGATAAATTGAATGGAAGAATCCGAATAATGATTGAAATACAATACTGGTTTTTCATTTGCACTTGACCATTTGTTATTCTTTTTATAAAAAATAATGCTTGATAATTCTGAATATTTAGTTGATTTTATGGGGAATTTATATTTTTTTACTTTAGTCGAATCAATATTGTATTCGAAGTGTTTTCCACATTTTTTATTGTTTGTTTTTTCAATTAGCGACAAAACAGCATATTGTGCATCGAATAGATACAAAGATTCACTTTGCTTTTTGCAATTCAATTCTACCTCATGATTTCTTTTAAAAGGCTGATTGATTTTGGCATTCAATATTGTACTGTCGTTTTTTATTTCCCAAAAATAGTAGGCAACCATACCACCAACTTTTTTGTTTTTGGATTTTTGGTTTTCTTGACTAACTATCAAGAGATTACAACAAAAGATTAATAAAAGTCCTAACCAATATTTCATACTTAAGTTATTCAACGAAAATAGATGGAAATAAGTATAATGAAATTTTTTTCGTGTTGTAAAAGTATAAATTTAGTCCGCATTATTCCTTTTTGTAGTTTCATTTTTCAAAAGTCTTTTAAATGAGCATGATTTTGGATTTGAATCTTCTTGTAAATGTATTTTTCAAATAAAATTCTCTTAAATTTGCGCACTTGAAACAGAAATAAAAATACCATGGGAAGAGCGTTTGAATACCGCAGAGCATCTAAAGAAAAGCGTTGGGACAAAATGTCTAAATTATTTCCAAAACTTGGAAAAGCAATCACAATGGCTGCTAAAGAAGGAGGTGGTGATCCTGACATGAATGGAAAATTGCGCACTGCAATTCAAAATGCCAAGGCTCAAAATATGCCTAAAGACAATATTGACAACGCAATCAAAAGAGCCACTCAAAAAGACATGGCTAACTTTTCTGAAATCAATTACGAGGGAAAAGGTCCGCATGGTGTGTTGATTTTTGTTGAGTGTGCAACAGATAATCCAACAAGAACGGTTGCAAATGTTAAATCCTATTTCAATAAATCTGGAGGACAAGTGGTGCCAAACGGACAATTGGAATTTATGTTTAACAGAAAATCTGTTTTTGAAATTGTAAAATCTGATGCTATCGATCCAGAAGAATTGGAATTAGAGTTGATTGATGCAGGTTGCGAAGAGATAGAAGTAACGGACGAACATGTAATTGTTTATGGCGATTTTACTTCTTTTGGAACTCTTGCAAAAGCGTTGGAGGATTTAAATGTTGAAGTTCAAAAATCTAGTTTACAGCGTATTCCTACTTCTCCTGTTGAATTTTCAGAGGAAGAATTGGTATCAATTGAAAAGTTGTTAGACAAAATTGAAGACGACGATGATATTCAACAAGTTTTTACGAATATCGCTTAATAGTTAAAAATGACTAGTCCTAAATAAGCGATACAGATTATTAAAGACTAAATTAATAAATTATATCCCAGTAAACACGTGTTTACTGGGATATTTGTTTTTATAGGTTTTTATTTTGATTTTATTTTGGTTGTGCATTTGACAAGGGGTCTTGTAAA
>CANHQP010000010.1 GCA_947462925.1 Flavobacteriia bacterium
AAGCCAACTATTTACAAAATTATTTGAACGAGTTTTGTTTCAAATACAACCGAAGATATTTTGGTGAAAAGGTATTCGACAGACTTTTGATTGCTGCTGTATCTTTTGTTTGGTATTAATTACTGGTAAAGTTTACGATATGCATTTTAAATTTTAAACAAATATTCAATTCAAACAGTTAAAAATTCTCTCACTACTAGAATTTAGACCTTGTAAAATTTAATATCGACTAAAAATAGTAATTTTGCAGCATGTCACAGAAACAAGTCAACATTCGCAATAAGAAAGCTAAATTTGAATACCATCTTTTGGATGTATTTACTGCTGGCATGCAATTGACTGGGACAGAAATCAAAAGTATTCGCAAAAGCAAAGCTTCTATCTTAGAAGCATATTGTATCTGTGACCGAAGTGAGATTTGGATAAGAAATATGCATATCACTGAATATGAAAATGGTTCTTTTTACAATCATAAGCCACGCACGGACAGAAAATTATTGCTCAACAAAAAAGAAATCAAACAAATTGAAAAATTCTTGACTGTTAAAGGAAATACGTTAATTCCCTTGCGTTTATTTTTATCTGAAAAAGGTTGGGCAAAACTAGAATTTGCTTGTGCTCAAGGAAAGAAACTTCACGACAAACGTCAAGATTTGAAAGAAAAAGATGACAGACGTGACATGGATCGAGCGATGAAAAGATAGGATTTAAATTGATTCGATTTCTTTTAGATAAACCCAAAAGTCAAAATGTGAAGCCACCTATTTTGTGCAATCAAAATGTAAAAAACAAAAATTGAAAGTGCATAAACAGAAAAATTAAGCATTACAATAAATCCATATCTTCTTTTAGCAAATTTCCATGTGTAAATCGGCATTAGCAATAAAAGCGGTACAAGCGGAAATAGATTAATGATTGAAAAATCAACACCATAGCTTGTGTAAGAATAAATTCCCCTGTACCAAACTCTGATTGGATTTCGCATCCAAATTGAACTTTCAATGACGATTTCTGGATTGTCAAAAAGCATATTGGGATTAGGGTCTTCGAGAAAAAAAGTTTGATTGGAAGCTGTTTTAAGCATTCTCACATCATATTTCACCAAGCCATTGTAGATTTTTGAATAAGCAACAACTTTATCACCTGAAAAACGAGAAGGTAAAATAGGCTCTATTATCAAGAGAATGGCTAAAAATGCTGAAACAATTGCCATTTTTTTGAAAAACTTAAACTTCAAACCCGTTGTTAACTTATGCATGAAAATTTGCTGTTCGGATTTGATTCTTTCAGCTTGTTTTCTTAACCTTTCTTGGGCTTCTTTGATTCTCTCATCTTGAGATTTTTCTGCTCTTTTGGGATTGCTAATTGTTTGAGAAGGCCTCGGCTTTTCATCTAAAATGATTTGATAAGCTTCCGTCAAATCCAGAAATAATTTGTGTGCTTTCGGATCAGGATTTCGATCAGGATGATATTTCATCGCTAATTTTCTGTATGCACGCTTTACTTCTGCCTTGGTAGCAGATTCAGTCAATCCAAAAACTTGGTAATATTTCGACTTGTAGTTCAACCCAATATCCTTTTTAACGTTGCTTTCCGATTGATTTTTCCGCTTACGGTTTCGTCGAATGTTTCGGTAAAATAGATTTTCTTGGGAATCTCGAATTTATCCAACGTGGATTTAAATAACTCAGTCAGTGATTTTGCTCTGGCCTCACTTTCAATTTCTTCTAAGACCAAAATGATTTTTTCACCCAATAATATATCTTCTTCCGAGGAAATGAAAAATTTTGATTCCATTAAATGACTAATTTTTCGCTCCAATTTTTCCGGAAAAAACTTAATTCCACCAGAATTAATTACAAAGTCTGCCCTTCCCTGCCAGAAAAAATGCTTTTCATCGACCAATTGAACGATGTCGTTGGTGTTGAGCTTTTCAATTCCTAAATTGGGAGCATTTACAATCAATTGATTTTGATCTGTTTCAAATGTTATTCCTGGCAAAGCTTCAAAAGGTTGAAAAGTTTGCTGATTCAATTTTCTAACCGCAACATGCGACATGGTTTCAGTCATTCCAAAACTCTCATAAGCGCTCGTTTCAAATTGTTTTAAACTTTCCTCTAATTGCAGTGAAACATTTGCGCCACCAATCAATAGCTGTTGAACTAAATTCAATTTCTCAGGATTTTTCTCAATCACAATTTGAATTTGGAGTGGCACCATGGCGGCAAAATTCAATTTAAAATCAATTTTTTCCAATGGATTTCTATTTATATCTACCACGTACAATTCCATTTCAAATAAAAAGGAACGCAACATCATCATTTTTCCTCCAATAGTGTCGGGCGAAAGACAAAGAAGTGCTTTATGACCTGTCTGAAAATTAAAATAAGTTCCAGTCATCTTTGCCGAGGCAGCCATTTTCTCCTTTTTTAAGCGAATAACCTTTGGACTTCCAGTTGAACCAGAAGTTTTGGTTTCAATAAAATCATCGTTATTCAACCAAGCAGATACAAAACTTTTAACCTTGGAAATAAGGTCGAAATTTTCAGTTAAATAAATGATATTAAAAGTGCTCAATTTTTTGGAACGGTATTTGAAATGTATGAAATAACAACAAGTTTTGTAACTTTTAAATTAAGACTTGATTGTATAGAAATAAATATTAATTTTAAAGTGCTAAAACAAAAGTAGCACGTTACTTGATTAAAATAAACAAACTATGAAAAAGTTATTTGGATTTTTATTGGTTGCTGGAATGGTTTCAACGGCCTTTGTATCGAAATCGAAGCTTGAAACTTCAAGTGTAGTAATGAAAGACGGGATTGATTTTCAAAAAAGCAGCTACGATGAAGCAATCAAAGAAGCTAAAAAATCTGGAAAATTAATTTTCATTGATGCATATACAGAATGGTGCGGACCTTGTAAAAAAATGGCTGCAACTTCGTTTATGGACCCTGAAGTTGCAAGTTTATTCAATTCAAAATTCATCAATTTGAAAGTTGAAATGGAAAAAAGTACTGACGGACCAATGATTGCTCAAAAATACTCAGTCAGAGCCTACCCTTCTTTGCTATTCATTAACGGCGAAGGTAAAGTTGTGAAATATGCTGTTGGATATCAAACTGCAGAACAGTTAATCGCTATCGGAAAATCATTATAAGATTCAATACCAATTGAAAGGCGCTTTCGGGCGTCTTTTTTTTGCTTAAAAATCAGCTTTTAAATGAAAACATTTTTTCTAATTTTTATTCTTCTACTAAATTTCAATTTTATTGAAGCACAAAAAAACCTTCAAAAAACGGGTACTGATTGTAGTTTCAAAAAAGAACTATATGGCCTTTGGGAAATTGAAAACATCGTTGAAGATTTATCAGGTGAAAATTTAGAGACTGAAGGTCAATCTTGGAAATTGTCGACGACAGATAATTCGAATATCAAAGGAAAAATCACCATGACTTTTTCACCAGATGGATCATTTGTTGGAAAGTTAAATTTAAGCGATTCTACTTCAGCAAGCTATGGATACTGGCGAACGAGTGAAGATTGCAAACAACTGATTGTAACAACCGAAGGAATTGAAGATCAAATCGAAATTTTTTCCATCGAAATGCAATATCTTGTTCTCAAAATGGAAGACGAATTCAAAATGATTTTCAGAAAATCGCAGTGATAAAAATCATTATTTTACAAAAGGCATTACCTAAAGTTTAAAAGTCAATTTCTTATCAATAAGCATTGGGAGAATTTATTATGAAAAAAATTAGCTTAACTTTTTTATTTCAATTTTTTTGTTTTTATTTTTTTGGACAAATTACTTATCAAATTTGCTTAGATGATAGTATTGATAATTATTTCAAGCCGAATGAAAGATGTAAATCTATTTATGACATAGATAATTTGAAAGATTCATTATCTGATGGAGTTTACATTTTCTATGATGTAACACGAAAAAATGTTAAAAAAGGAAATATAATGATCAAAGGAGAATACAAAAATAGTATCAAGGAAGGACTTTTTGAAAAAATTTTTTTTGTTGGTCGAGGAAAAAAAAGCCAAATCAAAAGTCAGCATCTTTGCACATTTAAAAATGGATTAAAGCATGGAGTTGACCAAGAATATAATTTTGGCGAAGGAGCAAAATATGAATTTACTAAAAATGAATTTCATCGCTCAAATGATATTCAGTTAAATACATATGCAGAATATCAATTAGGAAAATTAAATGGATTATTTATGTATTTTAGTAATGGCCACCCAATTAGGATTTATATTTATGAAAATGATATTTTAACGACAAAACTTTTAGAAATTCATGTCGATTAAAGGCATTATAAAAATATCTTTTTTACAATTTGGTCTTGCCTATATAGTTTTAAATATTGTTTTTCAATACTTTAGAAGTAGGTTTCGATTGAGTAGAATTTATAAATTGAATATCTTATTTCTTTTTTAAAAATAACCAAATTCTTTCCAATAATTTAGTTCAATTAGTCGATATCTTTCCTTGGATTGAAAAACAATACCTCGTGCTCAAAATGGAAGACGATTTCAAAATGATACTCAGAAAAATGAAGCTATAAAAATCAATCCTCCAAGGCTTTGTATTTCTTAATCAAAGGAAAAAACGAGAACAATCCAAACAAAGCGAAAAGTAAAATCCAAAAAGGATTCGTGATATAAGAATAACCATTCACGTATTCAACACCACATTTTGAATTCACATAATGACCTGAAAGAATGAAATTCATTCCAAAAATCAGATTAACGAAAAACGGAGAGATAATGTAAGTCATATTTACCAATACGTTGAGCACTTTTTTGTTGAATTTTTTCGATAAAACGCCGTAAATCGTCGTGACAACAATGATTGAAATGATGCAAAAGACAAAAACAATGGAATTCTTTTCCCTTGTGTGGTGATCGTAATTTTCAAAATTGTAATTTCCACTTAAATTGATAAAAATCAAACCCAATGCAACTAAAATCATCAAGACGCCACCAATTGGAATGGTAATCAAGAAACTGACAATGTTTGCAAACTCAAACAAAACGAATAAAAAAGCCAAGAAAAATCCTACAAAAAGCATTGAGATAAAACCGCTGTCAAATCGATTAAAATGTGACATTTCATAATTATCTAGTAACTGCCTGATTTGATCTTTTTTATAAAAATAAATGTCTTGTCGCTCAATGGCCGTTACGAAGGCGCTACTGTCTTCAATAGAAACTGGCACATCATTATTTGAATATTTCATCAAAACGCTATAATCCTCAGGATATGAAAAATCATCGGCATCAATTCGATTGTTATACTTATTTTCATATTGGCCTGTGATGCTTTCAATGTGATGAAAATCTTTCAACTTCAAGTATTTCAGAATCATTCGTGGATCCAATCTTAAATCAATTTTATACTCCAAGCAAACATCAATGAAATCATTGATCGCCAATTGAATTGAATCAAATTGATGATTTTTTGACCAACGTAACACTTTATTTGTAATCATCTCATTGGTAGACATTTGTGTATATAGAGATTGATAATCTAACCATGTTGCATTCAAATTTTGAAAATCAAAAACATGTAATTTATCGCTATTTGGTAGTTGAACAAAATCGGTTACAAATAAGTTACTTTCACAACTATCCTTGCTCTCATATTTACTTTCAGTTTTGAAAAACAAATATTTGTAATTGTCAATCTGTGTTGAAAGCGAATCGTGTAAATCACCAAAATCACCATAAATCAAATCAAAGCCGCTGTAAGTATCTTTTAGTTTATGAGGATAATACATGTAGCTATTTTCACCTTCCCAAATGTTGGATATGTCATTGTAATAAATTGAACTTAACTTCAGTTTGGCAATTTCTTTCTTATTATCAATGTGATACATCGATTTATTATTCAAAACAAAAGCCATTCCTAGATTTAACTTCGCGATTTTTGCTTCTGTTTCGTCTATTTTAAGCTCATTCTTCACTCTATTAATTGTTCCGTAGGTGAAAGGATAATAGGCAGAGACGAGGAATGAAAATGCGATAAATAATTGAGTAAATAACTTTACAAAATACAATTTGCTGAGTGGATAAAAACTTTTAATCGCATTGTTTTTATAGTAGTAAATGGCCCAAATACAAATAATGATCAGGCAATAAATCACATGAAAACTAACGAAATTGCTATCTGCATAAAAGTCTCTAATATCTTCGTTTTTAAGTTCAGACAACCCAAAAAGCAAATAACCGCTGATGAATGAAATAATCCAACCAAAGATTCCTGCGACCAATAATTGTAAAAATTTGGAATGCCAAGTAATCGGATGATTTTCCAGTAAATATTGATTTATTTTTTTTAATTTATTCATTTCTTGTAGCTTAAATCAGAAAAATAATCTTCTAGTTGATTGAGAAATATCTCTCACATACCTAATTTGAATGTTGTGATTCACCAATGCTTGTAAAATTTGATTCATCCCGTTTTTAACTGGAATACTGACCAAATAAGTTCCGCCATTAAACTTGATTTCATGACCAACAAGTCTTTCCAGAGCTGCATTCAATTCATCTCTTGAATCTAGAATATCTAATTCTAAAACAGTCAGTTGCTCTTCCTCTTCGTTGGCATTCGACAAATGCGTTGGAGCGCCATTTTTCAAGAATAAGATTTTGTCTGAAATTTTCTCTACTTCAAACAATTGTTGTGAACTCAAGATAATTCCCAAAGGATTAGAAAGACTTTGCGACAAATTTTTCAAATCTTCCAAAATCAATTGTTGCGCGAGCACATCCAAATTTGCCAAAGGTTCATCTAGCAAAAGCAATTTCGGCGATCTTAAAAAAGTACGCGCCAATTCAAACCTCATCTTGTAACCGGAAGAAAGTTCGTCCCAATTGTGGTTTCTGTATTTCCACAATCCGAAGCGAATAATCATCATCAAAACGATCAATTCATTTTCTTCGCCTTTGATTCCATAATGCGTTGCTGCAAATTTCAGATTGGTTTTCAAAGAACCGTACCATTTGGGCGTTCGCTGTGGAATGTAGGTCAATTTTGTTCTCAAATCATAATCGCTGCTTGCATTTTCGTCAATTTGATATTGCAAATTTCCTTGATCAAATTTCAAATCTTTCGCCAAGATGCGCAACAAAGTGGTTTTTCCATTTCCATTTTCACCCACCAAGCCCCAAACATCACCTTCGTGAATGGAAATCGAAATATCTCCCAATTTAAATTTCCTGCGACCATAAACTTTCGAAACATTTTCGGCAACTAATAATGGTTTTTTATCCAATTTAATTTCGAAAGTCGCTTTTTCTAATTTTTGAATTAAATCAAACGCCCTTTCCACAAACTCAGCATCGTTTCTCAAATCAGATTCGTTCCAATCAGCAAAATCAATACACAATTTATAAAATGCTTTGTCTTGCGTATCTAAAACACAATCGACTAACTTTCTAAATCCCAAGTGATAATCACCAGAATGAATGTGACTGGAAACAATATTTAGCTTTTCATGGAATAATTTCATGCACGATTTTTTTGAAATTCAAGATTGATTTATCAAAAGTAAGTAAAACTTGAAATGAACTTAGATTGTAACTAAAAATTAGGTGTTTTATTTTATCACATAAAAAATCAAAAATAAATTGTATTTTCATGGCAAAATTTGAATTATGGACAATTATATCAAACAGGTTTTATTGGAAGAAAACACGATAATTTTACCAAAATTAGGTGCGTTAACTGTTACAAGTATAAAAACTGGCGAAATGATGTTTTTGTCCTATTTGAATTATGACGACGGAAAATTAGCCAAATTTGTTGCCGAAAAGGAAAATATAACTGAAGATGAAGCCAGAGCAAAAGTGAAAGCTCTTGTAGATGAAATAAAGCAAAAAATTGAGGATGGTTCGTTTTACAATCTTGGTAAATTAGGTCACTTTTTTAAGAAAAATGATGAAGTTTTCTTCGAAGATTATTCGACCTACGAAGATCAAGAAGAAGAAACGGAAGACCAAATAAAAATCATTGAAATTGAAGTGCCAGATAAAACGACTCCAATTGCAGCCGAAACCATCGAAGAAACTACAACAGAAATTGTTGCTCCAGATGCAATTGTTGATGCAAAACCTGAAGAACCAGTTTCCAAGTCATTGGATGATATTCTAAATTCAACTGCACAAGAAGCTGTCGAAAAAGTGGAAGAAATTGAAACTCCAATTGTTCAAGAATCGATTGTAAATGAAACAATTTTAACTGAAAACATCATTAAGCAAGAAACCAAACCGATCATGGAGGAGCCAAAAATGGAAATCTTGGATGTGCCAGCGACGGCAACTCCAGACCCTGTGGCTACCCGAACTCAATTAGAAGATAAAGTTCAAGTTGAAAACACCTATATACCTAAAAAAAATCCATTAGTTAGCAAAGAAATTAAGGCAACGGTTGCTCAAGTTAAGGATCCAAAAGAAACAGTTAAAACTGCAGCAAAAGAAAAAGTTAAACCGACAGAGAATAAACCTAAAAAAGAGAAAGTTGTAAAAGAAAAAAAGAAAAAAGGCGCATTCTTTTGGATTTTAATCGTGCTTTTAGGTCTCGGTTTTACTGGCGGAATTTTAACTTTCATGTTTTACGACCAAGTGAAAAAATACATTCCTTTTATTGACAACACTGAAGTTAAAGAGCAAAAACAAATTAATTCAGACACGATTGATATTATCAACAATTCAGCGGAAGAATTAGAATCCGCGGAAGATGAAAGAATTAATTCTGAGAGCGAATCTGAAATGCCAGTTAATGAAGAGATTCAAGAAGAAATACCTGGAGAAGTAATTCCGGTTGCGCCAATTGAAACTCCAGTAAAAGATAAAGTTAAGGAGAAAGTTCAATCAACTGCAATGCAGAATGCAAGTGGCGGAAAATACCATGTAATTGTTGGTGCATTTACAGTTTCATCAAACGCAGAGAGATTTGTGCAAAAACAAGGAGCAAACGCTACAATTGTTATGAAAGAAGGTATTTCTTTGGTAAGTATGGGTTCATTCTCAACGAGAGCAGAAGCAAATCAAGCGATGGATAATCTAGACAAAGCATGGATTTACGTTCAAGAATAAGGAAATTAAACGATTAGATTTTTTGAATTAAATCAATCAATCGATTTGAATAGCCAGCTTCATTGTCGTACCAACCGACGACTTTGACCATGTTTCCAATCACACTAGTCAACAGACTGTCGAAGATAACACTGTGCGTATTTCCAACGATATCGATAGAAACAATCGGATCTTCGGTATAACTCAAAATTCCTTTCAAATTGGTTTTTGAAGCTTCCAAAAATGCAGCATTGATTTGTTCCACACTCGGCGGATTTCTGACAATCATCGTTAAATCCGTCAAACTACCATCAGGTACGGGAACGCGCATTCCACAACCGCCCATTTTGCCTTCCAATTCAGGAAATATTTTGGTCAATGCTTTGGCTGCGCCAGTTGATGTTGGCACAATCGACAAAGCAGCAGCGCGAGCGCGACGCAAATCTTTGTGGGGCGAATCATGCAAACGTTGATCTGTTGTATAACTGTGAATCGTTGTAATGTAAGCACTTTCAATTTCAGCCAATTGCATGACAACTTGCACCAAAGGCGCAGCAGAATTAGTTGTGCAAGAAGCATTTGAGATTATCAAATCACTTGAATCAATGATTGAATCATTCACACCAAGTACAATGGTTTTAGTTTCATCTTGCGCAGGCGCGGACAAAATCACTTTTTTAACGCTTCCTTTTAAATGCGCTTTAGCTTTTTCTTTAGTTAAAAAAAGTCCGGTTGATTCCAACACATATTCTACTCCATAATCCGACCAAGGAATATTTGCAGGATCTTTTTCTTGGGTAAAAACAATTTTCTTTCCAGATTCGAAAACCAAAGCATTTCCTGAAATGGTAAAGTTTTCTTTCAATCCGCCATGAACACTGTCATATTTAAACAAATGTGCCAAAGTTTCAATTGGAGCCAAGTCATTTACGACTGCCACATTCAAATTTGGCTTTTGCAAACTCAGTTTTGTAAAATACCTGCCAATTCTACCAAAACCGTTTACGCCAATTGTCTTTATTGAATTTGTCATCTGTTGAAATTACTTTGTGTTCTTATTTTTCCCAAAAGTACATTTTTAAGTAGATATCAAAATAGCATAAATTATAAATCATGTTAATCAACCGTAAAATGGAAAAGGAAACTCTTTTTTTTTCAACATAGAATATACTTTGTAAAACAGCTAAATATCTATAAAACCTAAAGTTGTATGATTTTGAAAAAAAACAAATTGAGAGAAAATTGTTGATATCTCAGACATTCAATAATATGGGTAAAAATTGTCAATTTAAAACAATTTAAAAAGCTAATTTTGCAACTGAAAAATGATAAATCAAAATATGGAGACTTTAGAATTAGAAAAAATTGCTTCACAAGTAAGAAGAGACATTTTAAGAATGGTTTCAGCAGTAAATTCAGGACACCCAGGTGGTTCTTTAGGTTGCGCTGATTTCTTGACAGTCTTGTATTTTGACATTATGAATCACAATGCTTCCAATTTTTCAATGGATGGATTGAATGAAGACATTTTCTTTTTGTCGAACGGACATATTTCTCCAGTTTGGTACAGTGTCTTAGCTCGAAGTGGTTATTTTCCAACAAGTGAATTGGGCACTTTCAGAAAGTTAGGTTCTCGTTTGCAAGGTCACCCAAGTACAGACAAAAAATTGCCAGGAATCAGAATGGCTTCTGGATCTTTGGGTCAAGGACTTTCTGTAGCAGTTGGAACAGCAAATGCAAAAAAATTGAACAACGATAAATCTTTGGTTTTCACACTTCACGGAGATGGTGAATTGCAAGAAGGTCAAATTTGGGAAGCGTTGATGTATGCAGCAGCTAACAAAGTAGATAATTTGATTGCAACGATTGATTACAATGGAAGACAAATTGACGGTGACGTTGACGATGTACTTTCTTTGGGAAATCTACATGCAAAATTCACCGCATTTGGCTGGGAAGTTTTGGAAATGGATGGACACAACATCGACGAATTGAAAGCTACACTTCGCAAAGCGATTTCGATGACAGGAAATCAAAAACCAATTGTCATTATCATGAAAACTGAAATGGGTCAAGGTGTTGATTTCATGATCGGAAGTCACAAATGGCATGGTGTTGCACCAAACCCTGAGCAGTTGGAAAATGCATTGGGTCAGTTGACTGAAACTTTAGGCGATTATTAAGCGAATGATTTTTTTGGAACGATTCATGTATCTTGCAGATAATTAGTCGTTACAAGTACATTCAAACCAATATAAATAGATTGAAAAAACTGTTTTTCATATTGATACTTTTGATTTCTGCTTCTTCTTGGAGTCAGGAAAGATTGACTAGAATACTTTTTATTCTAGATGCATCAAACAGTATGAATGCAAAATGGGGAGATCAATCAAGAATTGAAGCGGCGAAAGAATTACTTTCAAAAACAGTTGACAGTTTGGTTGGAACACCGAATTTAGAAATTGCTTTACGTGTTTATGGACATCAATCGCCCATTACAGCAACATACCAAGATTGTTCTGACACCAAATTGGAAGTTCCTTTTGCCAAAAACAATTACAGCGCTGTAAAAAGTAAATTGGCATCGATTTATGCGAAAGGAACAACCCCAATTGCACGTTCTTTGGAAGCTGCAGCGGAAGATTTTCCGGACATGAATTCTAGAAATATCATCATTTTGATAACTGATGGTTTGGAAGCTTGTGATAATGACCCTTGCGTAATTGCTAAAAAACTGAAAGACAAAGAAATAAACGTAACACCATTCGTAATCGGTCTTGGCTTGGATTTATCTTATTTGGAAAAATTCAAATGCATCGGCGAATATGCGGAAGCAGAAACAAAATCTGCTTTTAAAAATGTTTTGACAAGTATCGTTACCAAAACGTTGGTAAACTGCACCACACAAATCAATTTGAATGACATCAATGGAAAACCTGTTGAAACAGATGTTACGATGTTTTTGTATCATGCTGGAACCAAAAATGTCAAGTACACGATGGTTCACACATTGAACAAATTAGGAAATCCTGACACCTTGTTAATCGACCCTAATTTCAAATATGATTTGGTAGTCAATACTATTCCTAAAGTTGAAAAAAAGAACATCACCATTCAAAAAAACATCCACAATACGATTGTTGTTGACGCTCCACAAGGTTACATCAAAGTGCGATTGCTGAATGCAACTAGAGGTTTTACCGTTGAATCACGCATCATGCAAACAGGAAAACCTGCCACATTGAATGTGCAACAAGCGAATGTTTCAGATAAATACATCGTTGGAAAATATGACGTTGAAATCCTCACACTTCCAAGAATTTATACAACGGTTGATGTAACTCAAAGTGCCACAACCACAATCGACGTTCCAGCGCCAGGAACTTTAAACTACAAATTGGCAGCACCGATGGCAGCGCAAATTTTCGTTTTAAACGCGGCTGGTGTTTGGGAATGGGTTTGCAATTTGGATCCTACAACTACCTCAGGAAATTGGAATTTACAGGCAGGAAATTACAAGGTTGTTTATAGACAAAAGCAACTGAAATCAACTGCATTTACATTTGAAAAAGAATTTAAAATTTATTCAAACAAAACATATTCGTTGAATTTATAACTTAAAAAAAATGATTGAATTTGAAATTTTCGGGAACAAAGATACCCGTTCAGGATTTGGAGAAGGATTACAAGAACTAGGTCAAAAAAATCCAAATGTTGTTGGACTTTGTGCTGATTTAATTGGCTCTTTGAAAATGGATGCTTTCAAAAAAGAAAATCCAGATCGCTTTTTTCAAACTGGTATTGCGGAAGCAAACATGATTGGAATTGCTGCAGGTATGACCATTGGAGGAAAGATTCCTTTTACGGGAACATTTGCGATTTTTTCAACGGGAAGAGTGTATGATCAAATTCGTCAATCTGTTGCTTATTCTAACAAAAATGTAAAAATCTGTGCTTCTCACGCAGGATTGACTTTGGGTGAAGATGGCGCAACACACCAGGTTTTGGAAGACATTGGAATGATGAAAATGTTACCAAACATGACAGTTGTCGTTCCTTGCGACTTCAATCAAACAAAACAAGCAACAATTGCGATTGCAGACCACGAAGGACCAGTTTATTTGAGATTTGGTCGTCCTGTGATGCCCATTTTCATCAAACCTGATGCTGAATTTGTAATTGGAAAAGCAGATGTTTTGATCGAAGGGACAGACGTTACCATTATCGCTTGTGGTCACATGGTTTGGAAATCGATTGAAGCAGCTAAAAAATTGGAAGCAAAAGGAATTTCCGTGGAATTAATCAATATGCACACCATCAAACCTTTGGATGCAGCTGCAATTTTGAAATCAGTTTCAAAAACAAAATGCGTTGTTACTGCTGAAGAGCACATGATCAATGGTGGATTGGGAGATTCAGTAGCACAAGTTTTGACAAGAAATTTATTGGTTCCACAAGAATTTGTTGGTGTCAATGATACTTTCGGTGAAAGCGGAAATCCAATGGAATTAATGACTAAATATGGCATCGACACAGACAATGTAGTTGAAGCAGCTTTGAAAGCGATTAGCCGTAAATAATAACTTATTTTTGAACAGGAATCTGATTTTTCGGATTCCTGTTTTTATTTAATCTTGTTTCGATGAGCAACGAAGAATTGTTTTTAAATAAACTGGGGCAAACGAATCAATTTCCATATTTAATTGAAGTTGAAAGCGCTGAGGGAATTTACATTTACGACAAAAATGGCAAAGCTTACATGGATATGATTGCTGGTGTTGCAGTAAACAATATCGGAAATCGCCACCCAAAAGTTGTTGAAGCAATTAAAAATCAAGTGGATAAATATTTGCACATCATGGTTTATGGCGAATTTATCCAAGATTCAAATATTGCCTTTGCTCAAAACTTAACTTCCCTTCTCCCTGATTCTTTGAATTGTGTATATCCCGTAAATTCTGGAACTGAAGCCAATGAAGCCGCTTTGAAATTGGCAAAACGCGTCACTGGAAGAACTGAAATCGTTTCATTCCGAGGATCCTATCACGGTAGCACACATGGTTCACTGAGTGTTTCAGGAAATGAAACTAAAAAAATTGCATATCGTCCATTGTTGCCTGATGTCAAGTTTATTAAGCACAATGAATTTACTGATTTGGAACAAATTACTGCAAAAACAGCTGGAGTAATTTTAGAAACAGTACAAGGAGATGCAGGCGTTCGCGTTTCAAATCCTGAATTTTTAAAAGCATTGCGCAAAAAATGCAATGAAGTTGGCGCACTTTTGATTTTTGATGAAATTCAATGCGGTATGGGACGAGCCGGTAAAATGTTTGCATTTGAGCATAGCGGAGTGATTCCAGATATTTTAACACTTGGAAAAGCATTGGGTGGCGGTTTGCCAATTGGTGCGCTGGTGTCTTCGAAAGAAAATTTATACGAATTTACTTACAATCCTATGTTGGGACACATCACCACTTTTGGTGGACATCCAGTTGTAACTGCTGCAGCAAATGCATTTTTGGAAGTGATGCAAACTGAAATTGATTTTAAAGAAGTGGAAAGAAAAGGACAACTTTTAGTCGATATGCTGAAAGTAGATCCTGAAATTATTGAAATTCGTCGCATTGGAATGATGTTCGCTTTCGACATGAAATCCTTTGAGCGCGTAGAAAAAGTGGTCAAAAGATGTTTGGAATTGGGACTCATCAGTTTTTGGTTTTTGTCTCATCCTTACAGTTTCAGACTTTCGCCGCCTTTGAATATTACCGAAGCTGAAATGCACAAAGCGGGAGATATTATATTACAGGCAATTAGGGAAACGAGAGAAATTTAATTTGTTTCATATTTCACAAATTATTTCTTACATTTACTCAAATCTAAAATTCAATTTTATGCCAATTTATGTGCCTTTTTTGATTGTTGCAGTTTTATTGATTGTGCTTTCAGTGGTTACTGTTCAACAAGGAACCGTAGCTGTAATTACCGTTTTCGGAAAATACAAAAGAATTTTAACGCCAGGTTTGAGTGTGAGAATTCCATTAATTGAAAAAGTTTACAAGAAAATTTCAATTCAAAACCGAAGTGTTGAACTTGGATTTCAAGCTGTTACTATCGATCAAGCCAATGTGAATTTCACTGCAATGTTATTGTATGCAGTTGTCAACCAAAATGAAGAATCTATCAAAAATGTCGCATTTAAGTTTGTGGATGACAGAAACTTGATGTCAGCTTTGGTGCGATCAATTGAAGGTTCTGTGAGAGCTTTCGTAGCGACGAAAAAGCAATCTGAAGTATTGTCTTTGCGCCGTGACATCGTAGAAGCTGTCAAGGAACAATTGGACATGATGTTGGAAGAATGGGGTTATCATTTGATTGACTTACAATTAAACGACATCACTTTTGACGAAGAAGTCATGCGTTCGATGGCGAAAGTAGTGGCGAGTAACAACTTGAAAGCTGCCGCAGAAAATGAAGGTCAAGCTTTATTAATCACTAGAACAAAAGCGGCGGAAGCTGAAGGAAATTTCATCAAAATCTCTGCTACTGCGGAAAAAGAAGCTGCTCAAATGCGTGGACAAGGGATTGCTTTATTTAGAGAAGAAGTTGCACGAGGAATGGCGGAAGCAGCCAAACAAATGCAAGAATCCAATTTAGATACCTCTTTGATTTTATTCAGTATGTGGACAGAAGCGATTAAAAACTTCGCTGAACAAGGAAAAGGAAATGTAATATTCTTAGACGGAAGCATCGAAGGAATGGACAAAACAATGCAACAAATGATGTCGATGACACAATTGGAGAATATTAAGAATAAAAAATAATGATTTGTGTGGGATAGGAATTGAACCGTTTCTATCCCGCTAATTCTACCCCTATCAATTTGCCAATTCCAAATGTAACCGCTGCAGCTGCTAAACCAAAAAACACCTGACGAAAACCTGAATACCAAACATTTTTTCCAGTGAAAATTGTGATTGCTGCTCCAATCAAAAATAAACCAATCGCACTGAAAATCGTACTCAAAACGATTGCCTGCATTCCGTTTGTGAACATGAAAGGTAAAACCGGAATTACAGCGCCAATTCCGAACAAAACAAAAGATGAAAGTGCCGCTTCAATTGCAGAACCTTTTAATTCTTCAGCGTTAATTCCCAATTCTTCTTTGACCAAAACGTCATGTGCTTTGAATTTATCTTTCATCAATTCTTCAACGATTGCTTCCGCTTGTTCATTGGGAATACCTTTTGCCAAATAAATCAATTTCAATTCTTTTCGTTCGCCTTCAGGATTGGTTTCCAATTCATCCATTTCCAAAGCCATTTGATTTTCGTATAATTCTTGCGAACTTTTCACCGAAATCCATTCGCCTAAAGCCATTGACAAAGCACCCGCCAATAGTCCAGCTAATCCAGCAACTAAAACGCCGGCTTGACCTTGCGTTGCGCCAGCAATTCCCATCACCAAACTGAAATTAGAAACAAGGCCATCATTTCCACCCAAAACAGCGGCGCGAATCGCATTTCCACCGACAGATCTGTGTCGTTTTTCAAATCTTGCCAATTGTGGTCCAGAAACCCTTGTTTCATTTTCCAAAATGGATTTCAAAATTTTAACGTGAGAATCTTCGTTTCCAGAAATAGGAATACTTGCTTTGTTTTTGTGTTGAATTATAGCAGTTGCCAATTGCTTTTCAGTATCCATCAAAGCACCTAAAACATAATCGTAACCAAAAGTTTTACCAATTCGATTCAAAACTTTGGCTCTCCAAGAAGGACTGGAAATTTCATCAAAAGTTAGATTCATTTTTGCAGCAAAAGCAACCGCATGGCTTTTCTCAATTTCACTCATTTGCATAAAAACGCCTGACAAAACTTCATCAGATTCATTTTCAGCTAATTTTGAATACAAATAAGAAGCGTCAACTTCAGTTTGTATGCTGCTTTTTTTCATTGAGATTGAGATTAATTGCTGAATAGCTTTCCTGTGCTTACACCGTGACAAGAATTACAAGCACCTGAATTTAATGAACTTGACATGTAGCTCGTAGAACCACTTGGACCAGTTATTGCAGGATATAAACCGCTGTAGTCAACAGATTCAGTTGTATAAAAATTTCCTTTGTTATCGATTTGAATGGTATATTTCAAAGTTCCTGTTCCGTTCGCTCCCGTATACAATTTAATTGAGCCACCAGTTAAATTACTTGTCAATGCGCTGTTTGAAGCACTTCCTGCGACATTAAAACAACCTTCGCCTTCTCCTCCACTTTTATGGCAATTCAAACAATTTTGTCCGAAATTATGGCTCTTACTCCCACCAGAGAAACTTACATTGGTTTCACCGCACTTGTTTTTCTTACAACTTGGAAAAGCGAAAACTAAAATACTTCCCAAAAATACAACTGTTAAGAATGAATAAAATTTCATGGTTTTGTTTTTTTATATTGACACATTATTTTCTTTCTTAACAATAAATGTAAGGCTTTATTGCTGAAAAATTCTTATTCTTTGTTAATCGATATTAGATCTAAATAAAAAAGAATAAATTTGATCAATCAAAAAAATCACAATGAAAAAAATAGGCATTTTACTTTCAGGCTGTGGCGTTTATGACGGTTCTGAAATTCAAGAAACAGTGTTGGCCATGTTAGCGATTCAAGAAGCTGGTGCTGAATACATTTGCATTTCTATCGATAAAAATCAGCACCATGTAGTCAATCATTTAGATGGGTCAGAAATGGCAGAAACTCGAAATATGATGGTTGAATCTGCAAGAATTGCGCGCGGAAATGTCAAAAATATCAATGAAGTAGAAATTCGCGACTTCGATGCTTTGGTGATTCCAGGTGGTTTTGGAAATGCGAAAAATCTCAGTACTTGGGCTTTTGATGGTCCAAACGGAACAATTCTTCCAGAAGTAAAGTTGCTTATTGTGAATTGCATCAATGCCGGTCGACCAATCGCAGCGCTTTGCGTGAGTCCAATTTTGATTGCAAAAGCGTTGGAAGATTCAGATTTACATGTTGAATTGACGCTCGGAAATAATACAGACGCTTCACCATATAATATCAACGATTTTCACGCTGGATTACAAACTGCTGGAGCCAAAACATTTGAAAAAAATATCCATGGAATTCAAATTGATGAAAAACTGAAAATTGTGAGTGCACCTTGCTACATGTTTGAGGCTAATATATTAGAAATTAGAAACAATATCAAACAAGCAATAGATGCATTGATGTTGTTATAAAGTACGTTATTCGAACATGATATTGGTCATTTTTTAATAAACTGTTTGAAAATAGTTGACCCAAATCGCTTTTCGAAAGAATATAGATGTAATTTTGCATCACGAAATCAAAGCGAAAGCTTAAAATTTAAAAAGTATGAACGAATTTGGTAAAAGAGGAAACAATACCGATTTGAACGCTTCCATAGGTTTAAACAACTTAGGGGATATTTTTTGGAATCTTACACCAGCTGAATTGGTGGAGGATACAATTCTCAATGGTCAAGGTATGCTAACAGACACGGGAGCAATTGCTATCGAAACTGGTGAATTCACAGGAAGATCACCTAAAGATAGATTTGTTGTTTGTGATGCTAAAACAGAAAATGCTGTTTGGTGGGGCGATGTAAACATTAAATTTTCTGAAGCTCAATTTGACGCATTGTACAATCGCGTAAAAGCTTATTTGAACGGAAAAGACTTGTATGTACGTGATGCTTATGCATGTGCTGATCAAGCTCACAGAATGAATATTAGAGTGGTAAACGAATTCCCTTGGGCGAATATGTTTGCTTACAATATGTTTTTGCGTCCAACAGATGCAGAAATCGAAACTTTTGATCCAGAGTGGCACATTGTATGCGCTCCAGGATTTATGGCTGATCCAGCAATCGACGGAACACGTCAACACAATTTCGCGATTTTGAACTTCACGAAAAAAATGATCTTAATTGGTGGTACTGGTTATACAGGTGAAATCAAAAAAGGAATTTTCTCTGTGTTGAACTTTGTTTTGCCTCACGAGAAAAATGTATTGTCAATGCACTGTTCTGCAAACATCGGTGAAGGTGGAGATACTGCTATTTTCTTCGGTCTTTCTGGAACTGGAAAAACAACGCTTTCTTCTGATCCTGATCGTCACTTGATTGGTGATGATGAGCACGGTTGGTCTGATAACACAGTTTTCAACTTTGAAGGTGGATGTTATGCGAAAACAATCGATCTTTCTGCTGAAAAAGAGCCACAAATTTACAACGCAATCAAATTTGGAGCGATTTTAGAAAATATTGGTTTTGTAGAAGATTCTTCAACTCCTGACTATACTGACAATACAATCACAGAGAACACACGTGTTTCTTACCCAATCGATTATATTGACAATATTGCAGTTCCATCTATTGGTTCTGCTCCAAAAAATATTTTCTTCTTAACAGCAGATGCTTTTGGTGTATTGCCTCCAATCTCAAGATTGACAAAAGAACAAGCGATGTATCACTTCATGTCTGGTTATACTGCAAAAGTAGCTGGAACCGAAATGGGAATTACAGAGCCAACAACGACTTTCTCTGCTTGTTTTGGAAAAGCATTTTTACCTTTACACCCAGCGAAATACGCTAAATTGTTAGGTGAAAAATTAGAAGGAACTGACATCAAAGTTTGGTTGATCAACACCGGTTGGTCTGGTGGTTCTTACGGAGTTGGAAGCAGAATGAAATTGTCTTACACAAGAGCAATGATTACTGCAGCATTGAATGGAAAATTAGACGATGTCGCTTTTGATACACTTCCAGTTTTTGATTTGGCAATTCCTACATCATGTGAAGGCGTTCCAAGTGAAATCTTGAATCCAAGAGGAACATGGGCTGATAAAGCTGCTTACGATGAAACAGCAATCAATTTGGCTGGACAATTCGTTAAAAACTTCGATCAATACGCCGCTGAAACAAGCGCAGATATTTTAGCTGCCGCTCCTAAAGTGATGGCATAAATAATTGAAATAATTAGATTTTATATGAATCCCGTTGATTTGATAATCAGCGGGATTTTTTTTTGAATAAATCTCTAAACAAGAATTAACTCAAAATCGGTTGCTCCTCCTCTTCTTCTGAATCCCAGCGTTCAACGCGTTTAACACCTTCAATTAATTCAAATTTTTGGGTCAATAAATCCAAGTGCTCGCGGTCGTATACCAACACTTTGATTTTTCCTTCAAACAAGCCGTCGTTGGCTTCAAATGAAATCGATTTCATGTTCACGTTGTGCTGATTTGAAATGATTTCTGTGATTTTGTTTACAATTCCCACATCGTCGATTCCAATCAAGCGCAAAGACGCTAAATGCGAAACCAAATCTTCTTTTTTCCATTTGGCTTTCACACAACGGTAAGCCATTTTGGACATCAAATGTTCCGCATTCGGGCAATTGTTTCTGTGAATTTTGATTCCTTCGTTGATGGTAATAAATCCAAAAACGGCATCACCAGGAATTGGATTACAGCATTTTGCTAATTTGTATTGGATATTTTTGAAATCTTCCCCAATAATAATAATGTCTTCTTTTTTATTGATTTTTGGATAAACATCCAATTCGTGTTTGTCCTTGGGCGCAGTAGATTTCTTTTCCAATTGCAAAATCCCATTGACATTTTCGATTTCACGCAATTTATTCAAATCAATTTTTCCTTTGGCAATCCTGAAATACAATTCCGTGGAAGAAGGCATGCCGAAAAATTTCTCTAAGATTTGAATGTTTTCTAATTGAAAACGGATGTTGAATTGCTTCAATTTGCGTTCTAAAATCTCTTTTCCGTCTAACGCAATGGCTTTGCGCTCATCGTTTAAGGAAGTTTTTATTTTTTGTTTTGCACGCGCTGAAGTCACAAATCGCAACCACTCGTCACTTGGTTTTTGTTTTGGTGAAGTGATAATTTCAACTTGATCACCATTCAGCAATTGGTAACTCAACGGAACCAATTTGGTATTCACTTTTGCTCCAATGCATTTGTCGCCGATCGCAGTATGTATGTCATACGCAAAATCTAAAATTGTTGCACCCGTTGGCAGAACGCGCAATTCACCTTTAGGAGTAAATACATAAATTTCGTCAGAAAACAAGTTCATTTTAAACTCGTTAACGAAATCCATCGCACTCAACTCTGGATTTTCCATTAACTCACGGATTTCAGCAATCCAGCGGTCGAATTTTGAATCTTCAGATTTGTCTTCTTTGTATTTGTAATGCGCTGCTAATCCTTTTTCAGCAATTTCATCCATTCTTTTAGAACGAATTTGCACTTCCACCCATTTTCCTTGTGGCGACATGACTGTTGTGTGCAAAGATTCATATCCATTCGCTCTTGGCGTTGAAATCCAATCTCTTAATCGTTCAGGACTTGGTTGGTAAAAATCTGTAACGATACTATATATCCTCCAGCAATCTGGTTTTTCAAGTTCAACTGGCGTGTCGACAATGATACGAATGGCAAACAAATCATAAACTTCTTCGAAAGGAATTTCTTTCGTTTGCATTTTTCTCCAAATAGAAGAAACCGATTTTGTTCTGACTTTTACATCAAAGACATAACCTTCATGCAGCAAAGCTTCTCTGATTGGATGTGTAAATCGGCGAATGAATCTATTTCGAACATCTTGCGTCGATTTTAGATTGCTTTCGATGTTTTTATACACTTCAGGTTCCGTGTATTTAAAAGCCAAATCATCCAATTCGCTTTTGATTGAATACAATCCCAATCTGTGCGCCAATGGAGCATACAAAAACTTGGTCTCAGAAGCGATTTTCAATTGTTTGTCAGGCGCCATACTTCCCAAAGTACGCATGTTGTGGAGCCTATCAGCCAACTTGATTAAAACAACCCTGATATCATCAGAAATTGTCAAAATCATTTTTCTAAAGTTTTCCGCTTGAATGGAAGCGTTTTCATCAAAAACTTCAGGAATTTTTGTCAAACCGTCTATAATTCTTCGTGGCTTTTCACCAAAAAGATCTTCTACATCTTGCAAAGTAATGTGCGTATCTTCAACTGTGTCGTGCAATAAAGCACATACCACACTCGTAGCACCCAATCCCATCTCTTCCGCACAAATTCTGGCTACAGCGATAGGATGATAAATGTAAGGTTCACCAGATTTTCTTCGCATGTCTTTGTGCGCATCAACTGCCACATCAAAAGCCTTGCGAATCAATTTGGTGTTTTCACGCGTTCTATTTTTAGTTGCACGAAGCAGTCCTTTGAAAGCGTTCAATATTTCTTTGCGTTCTTTTTCTAAATCTATTTGTGTAATGTCCATGAAAAAATATTGGAATGAAAAAGGTTCTAAAAAAATAAGGGTTTAGAAATCTTTCATGAAATCATCATCCATTTCATAGTATCCTTTTGATTTCATTTTGTCTTTCCCAATATTTTTCACTTTGAGTTTGGCCAATTTTTCACTTGATTTTGTGCTTTCTTCTTCGCCTTTTGCTAATTCATCTTCTTCATCATTTTTGACTTTTCCTGACTTAGAAGTTTTGTCTTTTTTTGAAAATTCAAAGTAATCTTTTTCTTTAGATTTACCTTTTTTCGATTTATCTTTCTTTTTGGATTTTTCTTCTTTCATTGAAACTTCAAATCCAAGCTTTTCTGCAATTTGGGTAAGTAGCTCTACATTTTCACTTACTTCTGATCTTAAAACTAATTTCGGCATATGGTCTTAATTAACAATTAAACAATTCATTTAGCTGGTAAAACTTTGGTAGAAACTTCACCAAAACCTATTCTAATTCCATTTTTTTCACTGAAACCTTTCATAATAACGGTATCATTATCTAAAATAAATCTTCTTTCAGAACCGTCTTTCATCATCAATGGTTTCGTTCCCTTCCAAGCTAATTCTAGCATAGAACCATATGAATCTTCGGTTGGACCAGAAATTGTTCCTGATCCCATCAAATCTCCGCAGCGAACATTGCAACCGTTTACGGTATGATGCGCTAATTGTTGCGCCATATTCCAATACATGTGCTTAAAATTAGATCTACTCACAATATTTTCTTCTCCAGATTGAGTTTGTATAATCACTTCTAAATTAATATCATAAGATTTTTGACCCTGAAATTCTAAATAACTCAAAACTGCAGGATCTTGATCTGGCCCATCCACTTTAAAAGGCTGCAAAGCATCTAAAGTTACAATCCAAGGAGATAAACTTGACGCAAAGTTTTTAGCTAAAAATGGACCTAATGGCACATACTCCCAAGTTTGAATGTCTCTTGCAGACCAATCGTTAAACAAACACATTCCAAAAATATAATCCTCCGCTTCTTCTGTTGAAATAGAATCTCCCAAAGGTTTTCCATCAAAAGTGATAAAAGCAGTTTCCAATTCAAAATCTAGATTTCTACAAGGTGCAAAAATTGGATTTTCCTCCGGATTTGGTTTGATTTGTCCTTTAGGTCTATGAATTGGTTCGCCTGAAATAATTACAGAACTGGCGCGACCATGATAACCAACAGGAATCCACAACCAATTTGGCAACAAAGCATTCGCAGGATCGCGAAACATGGTTCCTACATTTGTTGCATGTTCTCTGCTCGAATAAAAATCCGTATAGTCACCAATTTGAACTGGCATACACATTTGCACTTTATCAATAGGAATAAGCACCTGTGCAACATGATGTTCGTTATTCTTCAAATCACTATTTTCAGTACTCAATAACTTTGAAATTCGATTTCTCAAATCTCTTGTTGCTTTTTTTCCCTTTTTCATTAGACTGTTAAGGAAAGGATTGTCAAAATCTTCAGGACCAAAAGCCAAGTTTTCAAGATAACCTAAAACATATAAAGTCTTTAAGTCAAGCACAAAATCTCCAATTCGAACTGCTGCTCGTTTTGACAAACTACCAGATTCTATGATACCAAAGGGTAAATTTTGAATAGGAAAATCTGATCCTGTTGGGATCTCAATCCATGACTTTAATGCGGGATTATTAGCTGCTATTTGAGTTGATTCCATCTTTGAACTTGAAATTAGTATTGAATTGAATGACAAATATAATGAATTAGAAGCATTTAAAATTCTCTCTTTAATTAGTTTGAAGACAAAAAATTACATAAAAGTTTGCTCTAAAAGAACACAAATAAAGTAAAATAAAAACAAAAAGTAATTTTTACCATAAATTAAATAAAAAATACTTTCCATGGTAAATTAATTTATGGATTTTTGCAAAGTCTAATCGATTTGATTAAAGGACAAAAATTTATTTAAAAATTTACAAATTAAAAAACATGAAAACAATTAAAATTACTTTGATGCTTGCTGTCGTAGCATTATTCTCATTCACTGTTGTAGAACAATTTAGCTACACAGTTGACAATGCACACTCACGTTTAGGATTCACAATCAAACACATGGGTATTTCTGATTTCAACGGAAATTTCGGAAAATTCGAAACTAAAATCACTACTTCTAAAGAAGATTTTTCTGATGCTGTTGTTGAACTTACAGCAGATGTAAATACAATCAATACAGGAAATGAAATGCGTGATGGCCACTTAAAAAGCGCAGACTTTTTCGAGACTGAAAAATTCCCAACATTGACTTTTAAAAGTACTTCTTTCAAGTTAGTAAAAGGTAAAAATTACAAAATTGAAGGTGATTTAACTATGCATGGTGTTACAAAGAAAATTATTTTAGACGCATTACATTACGGAAATGCTGAAAATCCTCAAAACAAAAAAGTGGTTGCTGGATTTAAAGTTTCAGGAGTTGTTAAACGTTCTGAGTTTGGTATTGGTGCAGGTTTCCCAGCTCCAGGTTTGAGTGATGAAGTTAATTTACTTGCTGACTTAGAATTGGGAAGAAACTAATCAATCTTTTAGTTGTTTAGTAAAAAAACATTATACTGGGTTCGATTGTTTTTGCATCGGATCCAGTTTTTACAATACTAGTTCCAAAATTTACATTCAATTACAAATCAAACAATCATGAAAAAATTAGTATTTTCTGCAATTACACTTTTATTTTTAACAGCTGTTTTTGCATTCACAACCTTACAAAACTGGAAAATCAAAGAAACACACCAAATTACTTTTTCTAGCAATGACATAAATGGTGTTTTCAAAACTTTTACTGGTACAATCTCTTTTGATCCAGCAGATTTGGCCAAATCTAAATTTGATTTAACAGTAGATGTAGCTTCAATCAATACGGGAAATGGTATGATGAATAAACATGCCAAAGGAGATGATTGGTTTAATGCTGAGAAATATCCTTCAATAAAATTCATTTCTTCAAAAATTGAAAAATCTGGAACAGATTTCAAAGCAACTGGAACTTTAGAAATGCACGGAATTAAAAAAGATTTTACAGTACCTTTTAGTTTCAAAAAGAACATTTTTAAAGCCAATTTTTCAGTTAACAGAACGGATTTCAAAGTTGGAAAAGCAGACAATGATGTGTCAACAGTATTAAAAATTGAGGCGACAATTCCTGTTGCAAAAAAATAAGTTGAAATTTTTCTAAGCAAAAAAAATGCTTCACAATTTGTGAAGCATTTTTTATTTTCTATCAAGTCAATAGATTAAACATTGAATCTAAAATGCATAATATCACCATCTTCAACTATGTACTCTTTTCCTTCCACTTTAAATTTTCCAGCTTCCTTAACAGCAGCTTCAGAACCAAGTGTTGTAAAATCGATAAATTTCATTACTTCAGCACGGATAAATCCTTTTTCAAAATCTGAATGAATTACACTTGCTGCTTGTGGTGCAGTCATACCACGTGTAATTGTCCAAGCGCGAACTTCTTTTACTCCTGCAGTGAAGTACGTTTGTAATTTCAACAAAGCATAAGCAGAGCGAATTAAACGGTTAACACCAGATTCTTCCAAACCTAATTCATCCAAGAACATTTGTCTTTCTTCGAAAGTTTCCAATTCAGTGATATCTGCCTCAATTTTAGCACCAATAACCAAAACTTCTGCGTCTTCATCTTTCACATTTTCTTTGACAATGTCGACGTATTTATTTCCAGTTTTCACAGAAGCTTCGTCAACATTACAAAGGTATAATACTGGTTTTGAAGTAATCAATTGAAATTTATGAACGATTTCCCATTCTTTTTCATCCAATTCCATAGCACGAACAGATTTTCCTTGCTCCAAATGTGCTTTGACCTTGATTGCCAATTCATTTTCTTTCAAAATATCTTTGTCGCCAGATTTTAAATTTCTTGCCAAACCTGCGATTCTTTTTTCGATCGTTTCAAAGTCTTTCAATTGCAATTCAATGTCAATCACTTCTTTGTCGCGAATTGGATTTACCGAACCATCGACGTGAATGATATTTCCATCGTCAAAACAACGCAAAACGTGAATAATTGCATCCGTCTCACGAATGTTTGCCAAAAACTGATTTCCGAGTCCTTCGCCTTTGGAAGCACCTTTTACCAATCCGGCGATATCTACGATTTCCATGGTTGTAGGAACTACGCGCTCAGGATTTACAATTGCTTCCAATTTTTCTAATCGAGGATCAGGAACAGAGATTGTACCAACATTCGGTTCGATTGTACAAAAAGGAAAATTCGCTGATTGCGCTTTTGCGTTGGATAAACAATTAAACAAAGTAGATTTACCTACATTTGGTAATCCAACAATTCCACATTTTAATGCCATTTGAAAAAAATTTGTGCAAAGGTAAGGAAATCATTGGAAAATACAGGTTGAATTCACTTAAATATGAACCTAAGTTCAATCAAAGAAGTATGATCAAACCTAAATATCTTACTAATTTCTTGACAAAAAATCGCCTATTTTCATTTTAAATTTTGAATCCAAATCCCCAACTTTCTCTACCAAGGGATTGTAAACAAAATGCTGTGAATGATCAATAATTTGTTTGAAAGGAACTAAATTCTGTTCGCCATTTTCATCTTCAACCCACATTTTTAAGCGATTAAAAAAATCAACTTTTAATTCTTGACCAACTGATTTGATAAATCTTACAGAGGAGTCAATCGAACAACCTGAAGCGTTCTCGTGTGTTAAATCTACCGCCAATGCAACGAAATATGGATTCAAAACTTCACCTGCTGCTTTCAATTGATTTCCATGCGCGGCCCATTGTTTTGTAAATTCTTCCAATTGCTCATTCAACCAAGTAATTTCGGTAGAATTAAGTGGTCGGTTGGTTTGATACAACCACAATTTTGACTCTGGATTTAATTCTTTGATGCGCATATTTCTTATAAATCAGCAGCGTTTGCAATCAATTCGGCAACGTCTAATACTTGGATATCATTTTCTTTATTGAAGTTTTTCACGCCATCTGTCATCATGGTATTGCAAAATGGGCAACCGGTTGCGATAATTTCAGCATTTGTTTCCAAAGCATCTTCGGTACGTTCAACGTTAATTTCTTTGTTTCCTTTTTCAGCTTCTTTGAACATTTGAGCACCACCAGCACCACAACACAAACCGTTTGTTTTGCAACGTTTCATCTCAATCAATTCCGCATCTAGTTTTTCGATTAATGAGCGAGGTGCTTCATAGACATCATTTGCACGACCCAAATAGCAAGGGTCGTGGAAAGTAATTTTTTTGCCTTTGTATGTTCCTCCACCTTCGATTGAAAGTTTTCCATCATTGATTAATCCTTGAATCAATTGCGTGTGGTGAATCACTTCATAATTTCCGCCTAGCTCAGGATATTCGTTTTTCAAAGTATTGAAACAGTGAGGACAAGCCGTAACGATTTTTTTCACTTCGTAACCGTCCAACACTTGAATATTCATCATTGCTTGCATTTGGAAAGTAAATTCATTTCCAGCGCGTTTTGCAGGATCTCCAGTACAACTTTCTTCCGTTCCTAGCACTGCAAATTTCACATCACATTTGTTCAAAATTTTAACAACTGCTTTCGTGATTTTCTTTGCTCTATCATCAAAACTTCCAGAACATCCTACCCAAAATAAAATATCAGGAGTTTCTCCTTGAGCCATCATTTCTGCCATTGTAGGCACTTTCAAAACACTCATAATTCTTTTATTAAAGTCTATTTAAGCTTCGTCTTTCCAATTCAACCTGTCTGCAGGTGAAAATTGCCAAGGCGCTCCATTATTTTCAATATTTGTCAACATTCCTGTTAATTCTGAAGGCATTTTAGATTCTTCCATCACCAAATATCTTCTCAAATCAACGATAATTGAAAGTGGGTCAATATTTACTGGACATTCCTGAACGCAAGCGTTGCAAGAAGTACAAGCCCAAATTTCCTCTTCAGAAATGTAATCGCCAATCAAACTTTTTCCGTCGTTATAATCTTTGCCATTCTTGCGAATTCCTTCTCCTACTTCCACCAAACGATCTCTGGTGTCCATCATGATTTTTCTCGGAGACAACAATTTTCCAGTCTGGTTTGCAGGACATGCAGAAGTACATCTTCCACATTCTGTACAAGTGTAAGCATCCAATAAATTTTTCCAAGTCAAATCGGTCACATCTTTCGCACCGAATCTTTGAGGAGTGGCATCTGCTGGAGCTGCTGCATATGGGTCAGCATTGGGGTCCATCATTAATTTTACTTCAGCAGTCACAGATTCCATATTGGTGAACTTTCCTTTTTTCTCCAAATTAGAATACCAAGTATTCGGAAAAGCCAACACGATGTGAAAATGTTTGGAATATGGCAAGTAATTCAAAAATCCAAAAACCATCGCAATATGTCCCCACCAGCCAATTCTTTCAATCAAATGTAAGCCATGTTCAGAAACAGAACCGAAAAGCGCTGGACCAATTAAACTGCTGATTGAAAAACCAAGTGATCCTTGTCCTTCTAGGTGCGATTTTCCTTGTGAATACAAAACCTCATCAGCACCATTCATCATAAAAATAAAACAAATCAAGGTGATTTCTGCAATCAAAATCAAGTTAGCATCTTGCTTTGGCCAACCAGATAATTCCTTCATTGTGAGTCTTGGTAATTTCAATAAATTTCTTCTTGCCAAAAATATAACCGTTGCGATAAAAGCTAAGACAGATAAAATTTCAATGAAACTTACCATGAATGTATAAAAACCACCTAATGAATCATGAAACATTCTGTGATTGCCAGTTAAACCATCCGCAATAATTTCAATCAATTCAATTTGCGTAATTACAAATGCCGCATACAAACACAAGTGCAACAAGGCAGGAATTGGTCTAGCGAACATCTTCTTTTGTCCCAAAGCAACCAAGGTCATGATTTTCCATCTTTCACCTTTTTGATCATTTCGATTGATGTCTTTTCCAAGTAAAATATTGGAACGAACCTTCGAAATGTTCCAACCAAAAAAACCAAAACCAACGATTGTTAAAACCGCAAAAACTATAATAGCTAACATGTTATTTATATTTTATTTATGGCACTGAATCCAATAATTTTCTTAATTTTTTTTCTTCAATTTTTGTAATTGGAACACCTTTCGTTTTCGCTCCAAGCACAGAGAAATGAACATATCTTTCAGGATGCAACTGCAGATCGTTCACCAAATTTTGCAATTCTTTGTTTGTGTTTACCAATTCGTCATACAATTTCTGATCATTCAAAAGCATTCCCAAAGTACCTTTACCTTCAGAAGCATTTTTCATCAAATCGTTCATTGTTTTAATCGTCTTCTGTGCATCTCCAATTACCGTTTTAAAATCCGCAGTTACTAAATCATCTGTGATTTTCTTAGTGTTTCCTACAATCGCAGTGATTTTATCATTACTCAATTTCAAATTGGTAGTGATTTCATCCACATTTCTTAAAATATTGTGCAATTGAACTTTTTCAGATTGAACCATTCCTTCAACTTCAATAGCTACATTTCCAAAACGCTTGATTGCGATTTTAACTTCCTGCATACTTCCTTCTAGAGAAGAAGTTGCTGTAGTATCCCAAAATGCTGAAATAGAACCAATAACACCATCAACAGAATTCATCATCTTCTGCAATTTCTGATTGATTGGCTCGACGTATGACTTCACTTGAGAAATGATATCAACCGAAACGACACCTTGAATTTTATCACCTGGATTGTAAAAACCTTTGGATAAATCGCCACCAGGTTGAATAATCATTCCTTTGGTGAAAAAATCCAATGCTCCTACCTCGACTGTTGATGAACGAGGGATTCTGAAATTATCATCTTGAATATTGAATGAAATTAAAACTCTTTTGGAAGAATCCTTTTCTTGTGTTAATTCAACTTTCAATACTTTACCAACCTCTACTCCATTAACAATCACTGAACTCGATCCAACAACGCCACCTGAATTTGAAAAATAGGCATAATAAACATCATCACCTCCGAAAAAGCTATTTCCTTTCAAAAAATTGACACCCAATACCAACAAAGCGATGGCAAAAATGGCAATGATTCCTGTTTTTAATTCTTTAGAAATCGTCATTTATTTTATATTTTTTCAGTATTTGTCATACATTTCGACTAAACAGTAATCATTAAAATTCAAAAATAATCAAATCCTTCAAATCAATCCTTACTAAATTAAATATTTAAAAAAAAGACAATATTATTTTGCCAATTTGATGGCCTTATCCAAACTAATTCTTTCTCCATTTTGAAAAGCAACTACAAAAGCATACTGAAATCCCTTTTCACGCATTTCGTTCTTGAATTTCGTCGCTCCTTCGTAATCATTTTCAAAGGTTCCAGCTGTATACTTGAACAATTTATCTTGCTGATACTCCCAGACTTGAACTCCTTTAAATCGTGAAGAATTGAGTGCAACTTTTGTTTCTGACGTCTCAATTTGAACCCTGAAAATCACTTTATCATCTACTACAACAACTGGCTCATTCACTACAACAGGTGTAGGATTTTGCAATACAAATGGCACAGTTGGTTTAACTCCTTTCATCTCATCTACTCCATCCAACTCATTTTTGTACTTTTGAAAAGCTACAAACATCGCATCAGCCATCTTGGTTTGTGAAAGTGTGTCACTCAAAAAGCGTTCTTCCTCAGGATTTGTTAAAAAACCTGATTCAATCAATACAGAAGGCATCGTCGTTTTGTATAAAACCAAAAATCCAGCTTGTTTTACACCACGATCATAACGTCCTAATTTTTTAAATTCACCTTGCAGTTTCGATGCAAAACTGATTGATTGATCCAAGAAAATGGCCAATTGTAATTGCCTTGCAATCAACGCGTCCGGACTCAAGTCAAAATCTTTGTACTTTTCGCCACCATCAGCTTCCAAGTATATGGTGCTATTTTCTCGTTCTGCTATTTTTTGTTGAGATTCAGTTCGATGCAAGCCTAAAACATAGGTTTCAGCACCAAAAGCACCAGCTGCAGCAGAATTAGCATGAATACAAATAAACAAATCTGCCTTGTTCTTATTGGCGATTTTTGCACGATCATCAAGTTCAACAAAGACATCCGAATCTCTTGTATAAACCACTTTTATCCCTGGAAAGGTGGACTTTATTTTTGCGCCCAATTTTAAGGCAATATTTAAACAAACTGTTTTTTCATTCGAGGAAGCACCATGACAACCTGGATCTTTCCCACCATGACCCGCATCGATACAAACGGTTTTGATGACTGAAAGTCCAGATTCTTCAGTTTGAGCAATAGAATTTACCGATGTAAATAACATCAGCACAATAAAAATGGCATGGATTCTGTTAATAGCAAACATTTTTTCTGCTTGAGTATAGGTAATTTTATAGCTTTGTATTCGAATTTTCATTGCATAAATTGCTTTCAATACAAAAATAGTCTTAATTCATTGGTCAAAAAGCGTTCCATATATCAACTTATCTTCGGTACATTGTTAATAATGTTTTCGAGTGAAAATGTTACGGCACAAAATCCGATCACAAAAGACACCATTTTTACTGTAGATGAATCTTTTGAAACTACTGCAAAATTTAGCGCCAAAGATTCTCTTTTCAATGACTTAAAAAATAAACAAGTCCATCTTTTCGGTGAAGCCAAAGTTGAATATGAAAGTATCAATTTGACAGCTGATTACATTTTAATAGATTTTGAGAAGAAAGAAATTTTCGCTTCTTATACTTACGATAAGGACAGCACACGCATTGGACTTCCAAAACTTATTCAAGATGGCGAAACAGTGGAAGCAGCTAAAATCAGACTAAACTACGAAACGAAAAAAGCTTACATCCAAGAAGTTAAAATCAAACAAGACGAAAATTACCTTTACATGGGTGTTGCTAAGCGACAAGCAAACGAACAAATTCATTTCAAACAGGGAAAATTTACAACTTGTGATTTGGAAGAACCACATTACCATTTCCAGCTTTCTAAAGCAATTTTGGTACCTGAAAAAAGAATAGTCTCTGGTCCGATGAACCTTTGGATCAAGGGCGTTCCTACTCCACTGGGATTGCCATTTGCATTCATTCCACAAAAAAAACCAAATGAAAGGACACACGGAGTTTTAGTTCCTAAGTTTGTTCCGCAATCTCAATTTGGAATGGGGATTCAAGATTTAGGTTATTATTTTCCTTTCAATGACAGTGTGCAAACAACTTTCCTTGCAAATCTTTATTCAAGAGGAAGTTGGGGTATTTCCAATAGAACAAATTACATCATTAAATACAAGTACCAAGGAAATCTAGACTTGGGTTTCCAGCAGTTTAAGGCACCTTTTCCTTCCAAAACAAAGAACAATAAAGTCAGTATCATTTGGACACATCGCCAAGATGCCAAAGCAAATCCTTTGTGGAATTTTTCTTCAAATGTGAATTTTATTTCTGACAACAATTCCAAAAATAGTTTGGACCCATTAAACAAAAATTATTTTACAAACAGTTTCAATTCAGACATCAATTTGATAAGAAATTTCCCTGGAAAACCAATTTCAACTGGTTTAAAAGCATCTATTCGTCAAAATTCTCAAACCAAGAACTTCGATTTGACTTCTCCTGTTTTAAATGTCAATGTTACTCGATTTTTCCCATTGAAAGCTTTGAGAAAATCAAAAATTGGCGCCACCAAATGGTATGAACAAATTGGTATGACATACAATTTTGAAGGAAAAAACAGTGCGTCATTTAAAGATACTTTGATTAGAGATAAAAATTACGCTGAAATTCAACGAAAATTTCAAAATGGAATTTCACAAAGTTCAGTAATTCAAACTACGCTAAGTTTATTTGATAATGTCATTAAAGTGACACCTTCTATAAATTATTCGAATCGAATCAACTTTCAGCAAACGAGAAAGTTTGAATTGAATGACACATTGCAAATTGATACTATTCAAAAAATGGGCGTTTCTCAGAATGTTTCATTTAATTTGCAAATGACAACCGTTGTTTATAGTTATTATAAAACCCTTGGTAAAAACAAACCGTTGATTAGACACATTTTAACACCTAGTTTCGGTTACCGATATGTCCCAAATCTAAATAAATCATTATCATATAACACTGGAATTGATACAGTTGTCAAATACTCTGCTTTTGAAAACAGTTTGTATCGCGAAAGTGTAACGTACGACCAATCAATTATCACTTTTGGTTTCAACAATACCTTCGAAATGAAGAAGAAATCAGAAAAAGATACAATTACAGGATTCAAAAAGACAAGAATTATAGACGCCCTTTCATTCAGTGGAAATTATGATTTAATCAAAGACTCAATGAAGCTTTCAAACATTGGTGTTGATTTAAGAATTAGTCCCGTGCCATTTTTCAGTTTTGTTGCCAATGGAAGTTTCAGTCCTTACAATTGGAACGACTCAACTGGAAGGTCTGTCAAAGAATTTGCGCTGAAAGAAAAAGGAGTACTGGGTCGATTTATCCAAACGAATTTCAACAGTACTTTTACAATTGCCCCTAAAAAAAGCAAGGACAAAATTCAAGACAACAAGGAACAATTTGCCACAAATTGGAATTCTGATTTTCAATACTTTGCTTTACACCCTGAAACTTTCGTTGATTTCGAAATTCCATGGAAAGTCAATTTAGGACACACCTATTCAATCACAGCCAATCAAAATAAAAATTACAGCACGCCTGAAACAGCTAAAAACTATTTCATCAACAATACACTAACTATCAACGGAGATTTAAGTTTTACCAAAAGATGGAAAGTGGTAACTGATGTTTATTTTGACATCAAAACGCAAAAAATAACCAACGCGAGATTGAACTTTACACGCAATATGCACTGTTGGAACTTAGCCTTTTATTGGACACCAATCGGAACAAATAAAAGTTTCTTATTCAGCTTAACATCTAGTTCGAACCTTTTCAAGGATGCGAAAATTGATTTCAGAAAACCACCTGAAATCTTTTAATTTGACGAATCAAAAAAATGATTTTGCATTTCAAATAAATCTTAAGCCTTATTTATCATTATTTTTACATTTCAATTTTAAAAAAATGAAGAACATTATTCTTGGAAGCCTCTTAATAGTAGGCTCACTTTCATTTGCACAAGACAATGCATATCCAACTTATGCTGATCCTTTAAATGCAAAACAATTTGTGTTAGAAAATGGATTGACAGTAATGTTGTCAGAAAACCACAATACTTCTCAAATATTTGGAGTAATTGCAGTAAAAGCAGGCGGGAAAAATGACCCAAAAGATGCTACTGGAATGGCGCACTATTTAGAGCATATGCTATTCAAAGGAACGGAACAAATGGGAACTTGGGACTATGAAAAGGAAGCTGTTCATTTGAAGGAAATTGAAAGATTGTATGAAGAATTAGGTAAAACCAAAGACGAAAAACAACGTGCTACAATTCAGCTAAAAATAAACGAAGAAGCTGTAAAAGCTGGTCAATATGCCATTCCAAACGAAATGGACAGAATGTTGAGCGAAATCGGTTCAACAGGAGTAAATGCCTTTACCACAGAAGATTTTACAGCATACCACAATGCTTTTCCTGCCAATAAATTGGACCAATGGTTACAAATTTACGATCATCGATTTGAACAGCCCGTTTTCAGACTTTTTCAATCAGAATTAGAAACGGTTTATGAAGAAAAAAATAGAAGCATGGATTCACCTTTCTCTGCTGTTTTGGATGAATTCAATAAAAATTTCTGGAAAAACCATCCTTATGGGCAACAGCCAATTATTGGATTGACAGAGCATTTGAAAAATCCCTCATTGCAAAAAATGTATGAGTATTTTGATACGTACTATGTTGCAAATAACATGATTTTGTCACTATCAGGCGATTTTGATACAGATGAAGCCATTAAATTAATTAAAAAGTATTTTTCCGATTGGAGAAAAGGTGAAATTCCAGCATTTCCAAAATATGAAGAGGCTGATTTTAAAGGCAAAGAAGTTGTAAATATCAAAGCAACGCCAATCAAAGCAGCAATTCGTGGTTATAGAATTCCTTCTAACGGTCACCCTGACCAACAAAAAATTCAATTGGCTAATTATCTTTTGACAAATAATGAAGGTTCTGGACTATTGGATAATTTAACAAGTCAAGGAAAAATTTCATTTTCTGGAATGTTTCCAATGGAATACAATGATTACTCTGGGTCAATAATTTTCGTAATCCCTAAAATAATCGGACAAAGCTTTGATGAGGCTGATGTTTTGCTGAATGAGCAAATGGAAAAATTGAGGAAGGGTGATTTTGATGATGCCTTTTTTGAAGGCGCCAAGATTTCTCTACAAAAAACCTTCGACAAACAATTAGAAAGTAATGAAGAACGTGCACTTTTAATGATGAGCGCATACACTTCTAATACACCATGGATTGATTATTTGAACAACTTCAAACAAATTAAAAACTTCAGCAAAGCTGAAATTGTAGAAGCCATCAATAAATATTATGGCGAAAACTATTTAGCCTTGTACTCAGGCATGGGAACAGCAAAAAAGGATAAACTTTCTAAACCAAAATTTGAGGCTGTAATTCCGCCAGACGGGAAAGTTTCTAGTTTTACTAAGACTTGGAGAGAAACGGAAACGCCTTGGATCAAGCCTAATTTTGTTGATTTTGACAAAGATATTACAAGATCAACCTTGGGTGAAAATATGACATTTAGATCCGTAAAAAATCCATTTAATCAAATATTTAATTTGCAAATTTCTTGGGGTGCCGGAATTCAACATGACTCATTATTGAATTATCTTCCAGCTTACTTGAATAAAATCGGAACCAAAGAATCTGATGTTACAACATTTAAGAATAAACTTTTTCAATTAGGCGCATCGATGAATTTTAGAGCGACAGAAAATGAACTTATTTTAGATATTGAAGGAATCGATGATAAAATTGAACCTACCATTGCTTTAGTGAATGATTTCTTAAAGAACTACAATCCAAACAAAGAGGCAATTTTATCTGTCGCTGATGAGACTGAATCAAATAGAAAATTAAGCAATAAAGATTTGATGAATTTGATGTCAGCAACTCAACAGTTTGCGCTTTTTGGAAACAAATCAACGTTTTTAACAGAATTGAGTTCGGCAGAAATCAAAAAATTAACATCAGAAAAACTAATTAATTCTTTCAAAGATGTACAAAATTACGGTGTTAAAATTAATTATGTCGGAACAAAACCACACAATGAAGTTCAGAAAATCATTGTTGACAACATCCAGTTTGAAAAAGTAAGCAAGCCAGCTTTGGCGAAAATCAAATACGACATGAAAGGATTTGACTCTAAAAAAGTCTATTTCTTAAATGACAAAAAGGCCGTTCAATCCCAAGTATTATTTTTGGTTGAAGGACTTCCAATGGAATCAAATATGCTTGGAGAAGCAGAAGCATTCAATTTGTATTTTGGTGGAGACATGTCTTCTTTGGTATTCCAAGAAATCAGAGAGTTTAGATCGTTAGCGTATTCAACGTCAGCAAAATATCAAATAGCTGAAAAACCAGGTGTTAAAAATTTATTTTACGGTTATGTTGGTTGTCAAGGTGACAAAACACCAGAAGCTGCTGATGTGATGTTTGATTTGATTACTAATATGCCTCTTAAAAAAGAACGTGAAGCAGCAATTCGCGCGGCATTAATATCTGAAGCAAAAACTAGTAAACCAGGATTTAGAACATTAATATCCAAAGTAGACGATTGGGAAAGAATGGGATTTACAAAAGATCCAAATTTGAATTTACTTCCATACTATACTGATTTAACTTTTGAACAAATCAACGAATTTTATAAAAACCACATTTCTGGGAAAAATATGCAATTGGTTGTTGTAGGAAACAAAAAGAAATTTGATTTAAAAACAATCAAAAAATACGGGCAATTCGTCGAATTAAATACAAATCAAGTTGTCAAAAACTAAAGGAAGCTCTCCAAAATGATTGATATCACTTTCAAAAATAAAATCCCTCCTAGAAAAGGCAGAATTTTGATTTCTGACCCATTTCTAGGAGATGATTATTTTGAACGATCTGTCGTTTACTTATGTGAGCACAATCAAGAAGGAAGTTTTGGTTTTGTACTGAATAATCTGGTGGAAATTAATCTCAATGATTTGAATGATCAATTTCCTGCAATCACCACAAAAATTAGTACTGGTGGACCTGTAGAAACGGAAAGTATGTTTTTTATACACACTCTAGGTGATCAATTGAATGAGAGCTTGGAAATCAGTCATGGGATTTTTGTTGGCGGTGATTTTGAACAATTGTACTTAAAAATTGAAGAAAAACATATCCAAGAAAACGAAATTAGATTCTTTTTAGGATATTCTGGTTGGTCAAAAGGACAATTAGAATCCGAAATTAAAGAAAATGCCTGGGTAGTATCTGAAATTGATGATTGTAAGGAAATTATGCAAATTCATGAAACAGACACTTGGAAGTATTTTATGAGTAAACTTGGTTCAAAATATCAATTCATGACTAATTTTCCAATTGACCCAAATGAAAATTAATTAGAGGGAAAAATTTATGTACCTTCAAAAAAAAATGTCCAATTGAGCAAAGCTATCTCCAATCAAAACGATGTAAAACAGAACTTGAAATTTCAAAAAATCATTGTTGTTGTTGGAATTATTCTATTTACTGTAAAAGTTATTGCTTGGTATTTTACTAATTCTGTTGCCATTCTGACCGATACATTAGAAAGTATTGTCAATATAATAACCTCATTTGTTGGATTGTATAGTTTGTATCTTTCTTCCCTTCCAAAGGACGAGAATCACCCCTATGGTCATGGAAAAGTAGAATTTATTTCTGCGGCGATTGAAGGAATGTTAATTGCAGTTGCTGGAATATTAATTGTGTTTGAAGCGATTTCCAATTTTAAACACCCACATCCAATTGCAAGATTAGACACTGGAATTTATTTGATTTCCGCAACTGCAATCATTAGTTATTTGATTGGAAGTATTGCGGTAAAAAAAGGCAAAAAGAATAAATCTCTGGCTTTAGAAGCTAGTGGAAAACACCTTCGCAGTGACACCTACTCTACTTTAGGAATCATAATTGGGTTGATTGTAATTTCATTTACTAAAATACTTTGGCTTGACAGTTTGGTTGCGCTGATTTTTGCAGGAATCATTTTTTATACAGGATTCAAAATCATCAAAGATTCCATCAGCGGAATTATGGACGAAGCAGACAATCAATTAATTGATGAATTTGTGAAAGTAATGCAAACAGAAAGAAAAGCACAATGGATAGATTTGCATAATTTACGAATTATCAAATATGGTTCGACACTTCATATGGACTGCCACTTAACATTGCCTTATTATTACAACGTAGCATCAGCACACGATGAAATAGAGGAATTAGATCAAATAGTTAACAATCATTTTGGCACAAAAGTAGAATTATTCATTCACACAGATCCTTGTCAACCATACTCTTGTGAGATTTGCTCATTAAAAGAATGTCCAGTTAGGAGAACTGATTTTAAACAAACTTGGGTTTGGGACAAAAATAATGTGTCACAAAATCAGAAGCATAACCTGAATAAAAACTAGATATAGATTTTTTATTAAATAATAATTAATCGATGTTTATTAAATTATTATCAGCAAAATAATACCATTCATGGGTAATATTATTAAGTTTAGTATACTTTTTTAACAAAAAAAAACTACTTTTGCACTATGAAAGTAATTTCAAAGGAAAAGTGGTATGTACTTCAAACTCGTTCGAGATTTGAGAAAAAGTCATTTGAATTATTATCACTTCAAGGTGTTTCTGTTTTTTTACCAACACAGAAAGTGAAAAAAAATTGGAGCGATAGAATCAAAGAAATTGAAACCCCTTTATTTCCTGGTTATCTATTTATCCAATTTGAAGAAAAGGATAGATATAGAGTTTTAAATACAAGCGGAATTGTTCGTTTTGTTTCATTTGGAGGAAAATATGCCACTTTGGATGAAAATCAAATCGAAATTTTTAGACAATTCGAAAGATTGGATACGGACATTCAAGTTATTGACCTTGAATTCTATATCGGTCAAGAAGTATTCATATCTTCTGGTCCATTTAAAGGACTTGAAGCCAAAATAGTTCAGTACAATGGGAAAGGAAAACTCTTACTTACAGTAGAAAGTATTGGAAAAGGAGTTTTGTTAGAAATTGGAAAAACAAAAATAGAAAATAAGAGTAATTTTTTAATTTAAAATAAAAAACAAGATTCTTTTAATTGCTTCTAGCTCTTTTGATTGTAAAAAAAATCATGTGAGTGAAAGGGCGAAGCTGTGTTAAATTGTTTGTAATTTAACAGAAATGATTAAATTTGGGGATGGAAAAAAAATCTAAAATTCTTATAACAGGTGGAGCTGGATTCATAGGTTCAAATCTATGTGAGTATTTTGTTAATAATGGATATAGCGTTGTATGTTTAGATAATTTTGCAACGGGTTATAGACACAATTTAAATTCAGTTATTGATGCTCCAAATTTTGAACTGATAGAAGGTGACATTAGAAATTTGGAAACATGCAGACTAGCTGTTAAAGACTGTGAATACGTTCTGCATCAAGCTGCCCTAGGCTCGGTTCCTAGATCGATAAATGATCCAATAACCACCAATGAAGTAAATATAAATGGTTTCTTAAATATGTTGGTTGCAAGTAGAGATGAAAACGTAAAAAGGTTCATTTATGCTGCAAGTTCTTCTACATATGGAGATTCTCAATCACTTCCAAAAGTAGAAGATATAATAGGTAAACCGCAATCACCTTATGCTATCACTAAGTATGTAAACGAATTGTACGCTCAAAATTTTTCAAAATTATACCAAATGGAAACAATTGGTTTGAGATATTTTAATGTATTTGGAAGACGACAAGATCCAAATGGTGCTTACGCTGCAGTTATACCAAAGTTTGTGATTCAACTAATTAATCATGAAAGTCCTGTAATCAATGGAAATATCGAATATTCTAGAGATTTCACGCACATAGATAATGTAATCGCAATGAATGAATTAGCGATTCAAACTAAAAATTCAGAAGCTCTCAATACGGTATTTAATACTGCTTTTGGAGAAAGAACAACATTACTTGAGCTGGTGAATCTATTGAAAAGTGAACTTTCACAATTTGATTCTAAAATAAGCTCCATTGAAACTATTATTGGTCCTAGTCGTATGGGAGATATTCCTCATTCAATTGCAAGCATTGATAAAGCTAAATTGTTACTTGGTTATATCCCCAAAACAAGTCTGAAAATAGGAATTAGTAAAACAATACAATGGTATTGGGAAAATTTAAATCAAAAAATAGATAAAATTGTTTCCTAAAATTAATCCAACATCAACAAAAGCTTGGTCGCTTTTAAAAAATCATCAAACTGATGAAATGTCTTCGACCTACATGAAAGATTTGTTTTCGAATGATATTTCTAGGTTTAATAAATTTCATGTTCAACAAGAATCATTTTTATTTGATTTCTCTAAAAACATTATCAACGAAAGAACGATTGAGTTGTTATTAGAACTAGCTGAGGAATGTAAGTTGAAGGATGCAATTTCCGCCATGTTTGACGGATCCAAAATCAATGAAACAGAAAATCGTGCTGTTTTTCATGTTGGCTTACGAGATTTTTCAGATAACAAATTTATTATTGATGGAACTGAAGTAAAATCAGAAATAAATTCTGTTAGAAATAAAATCAAACATTTTTCAAATGATGTTCACGATGGAAAATGGTTAGGTTGCACTGGTGAGCGAATCAAAAATATCGTAAATATTGGTATCGGAGGAAGTGATTTAGGACCAAACATGGTCTGCGAAGCTTTGAAACCTTATTGGAAAAAGGAAATCAACAGCTTTTTTATTAGTAATGTAGATGGAACTAATTTGGTAGAGGTTCTCAAAGAACTGAATGCTGAAGAGACTTTATTTGTAGTTGCTTCTAAAACTTTTACCACTCAGGAAACGATGACCAATGCAAATTCTGCTAGAGAATGGTTTCTATCCAAAATGGAGAATCCTGATTTTGTGGCCAAACATTTTGTTGCAATTAGTTCAAACGTGTCCAAAGCCATTGAATTTGGCATCAATGAAAATAACATTTTCGAAATGTGGGATTGGGTTTGCGGACGATTCAGTGTTTATGGAGCTATAGGATTGACTGTTTCTCTTACAATTGGTTATGAAAACTTTGAACAATTTCTAAAAGGCGCAGAATCTGCAGATTTCCATTTCAAAAATAATAAATTCGAATCAAATATTCCCGTAATAATGGGCTTGTTAAGTATTTGGTACATCAATTTTTGGAACGCTAAAAGCGAAGTTATCCTCTGTTATGACCAATACTTACATAAGTTTGCTACATACATGCAACAAGGTTTTATGGAAAGCAATGGGAAATCTGTCGATCGAAATGGACAACAAGTTTCTTATTCAACAGGCATTCCAATTTGGGGTGAACCAGGAACGAATGGTCAACATAGTTTTCACCAAATGTTCCACCAAGGTACTTCGATGATTCCATGCGATTTTGTAGCACCGCTTAAAAGCCATAATCCAATTGGAGATCATCACACGAAACTGTTGTCGAACTTTTTTGCTCAAAGTGAAGCTTTAATGGTGGGAAAAACGAAGGAAGTGGTAGTTGAAGAGTTAGTTCAAAAAGGATTTAATCAAAGTGAAATTGAAAAACTGGCTCCTTTCAAAATATTTGAAGGAAATAAACCAACTAATTCAATTTTAATTGATATCATTGACCCTTTTAATTTAGGGAAATTGACAGTTTTTTACGAACATAAGATATTTGTACAAGGAATTATCTGGAATATTTTTAGCTTTGACCAATGGGGAGTAGAATTAGGTAAAGAATTATCTACTTATATTTTACCCGAATTAAATAATGTTGATGAAACGAAAAACTTTAGTTCATCTACAAATGGATTAATAAATTACTTTAAACAAAATACGATTTAAGATGATGAATGATAAGATTGCAATTGTAGGACTGGGTTATGTTGGATTGCCATTAGCAAGGCTTTTAGCTACTAAATATCCAGTAATTGGTTTCGACATAAATCAAGGAAGAATTGCTGAACTAAATTCAGGACACGACGCAACTTTAGAAGTTGAAGATGATATTTTAAAAGCTGTTTTAACAGGAACTCCCAAAATGGACAAAGGACTTTTTTGTAGTTCTAATTTGGAGGACATCAAGGATTCAAACTATTTTATTGTAACAGTCCCAACTCCTGTGGATAAACACAATAAGCCAGATTTAACACCTCTATATAGAGCAAGTGAAACAGTTGGAAAAGTTTTGAAAAAAGGCGATATTGTCATCTATGAATCTACTGTTTACCCAGGTGTAACGGAAGAAGAATGTGTTCCCGTTTTGGAAAAAGTAAGTGGATTAAAATTCAATGTTGATTTCTTCGCAGGATATTCTCCAGAAAGAATCAATCCAGGTGATAAAGAACATACTGTTGAGAAGATATTAAAAGTTACCTCAGGTTCAACACCTGAAATTGGGCAGAAAGTAGATGCACTTTACAAAAGCGTTATCATTGCTGGAACTCACCTTGCTCCCACCATTAGAGTAGCCGAAGCAGCAAAAGTGATTGAAAACTCTCAAAGAGACATCAATATTGCATTTGTAAATGAATTAGCTAAAATTTTCAATTTATTAGATATCAATACACACGATGTTTTGGCTGCTGCCGGAACAAAATGGAATTTCCTTCCTTTCAAGCCAGGATTAGTTGGTGGTCACTGCATTGGTGTTGACCCGTATTATCTAGCACAAAAAGCGCAAGAAAAAGGATACAATCCGGAAATCATTTTAGCAGGAAGAAGAATGAATGACGGAATGGGAGAATATGTTGCTTCTCAGGTTGTTAAATTGATGATTAAAAAAGGTATTTCTATCTTGGGTGCAGAGCTTTTAATGCTAGGAATTACATTTAAAGAAAATTGCCCAGATGTTAGAAATACAAAAATTGTAGATGTAATAAATGCTCTTGTATCGTACGGAATTACTGTAAAAACATATGATCCCTGGGCTAATCCGGATGAGGTTAGGCATGAATATGGATTAGACACAACTACGGATATTCCAAATCAAAAATTTGATGCAGTTGTATTAGGAGTTTCTCATAACGAATTTTTAAATCTCAATTTTGAAAATTTAGTAAACGAAATAAATGTCATTTATGATGTAAAAGGAATACTTAACATCCAAGTAGACGGAGTTTTATAATCAATCTTAAATTAATAATACAATGAATTTCCAATTTATTGAGTCTGATAACAGACCTTGGGGAAGATATTTTGTTCTTCACGATGAGCCAAATTACAAGGTAAAAAGAATTGAAGTTGAGCCAAATCAAAGATTAAGTTATCAATACCATTTCAAAAGAGCTGAGGCATGGACTATCGTTCAAGGTGAAGCTACAGTAACTCTTGATGGTGTAGATAAAATTTTTACAGTTGGAGAAACAGCAATTATCCCTCTAAGTGCTAAGCATAGGGTTGCAAATATGGGTACAGAACTGTTGATTTTTATTGAAGTTCAAACAGGTGATTATTTTGGTGAAGATGACATCGTTAGAATCGAGGATGATTACTCGAGAAAATAAAATTCAAAAAACATACTTTACTGATGAAACAATTTTCTAGAAAAAGACATATTGCTAAGACTTTCACTTGGAGAGCAGTTGGGACCATGGATACAATTCTGTTATCTTGGTTAGTATCTGGAGACTTGAAAATTGGAGCTGCAATTGGTGGTGCTGAAGTTTTTTCAAAGTTGCTTTTGTATTACCTTCATGAAAGGTTATGGTATAAAACAAATATTTTAAAATCAGTTTCTAGTAAATTAAGACACGCAATCAAAACGGTTTCCTGGAGAATTGTCGGTACATTAGATACGATGATGATGGGATGGATTGTATCCGGTAATCCAATGACCGGTCTAAAAATTGGCGGATTAGAATTAGTAACAAAAATGGGGCTTTACTATCTTCATGAAAGGGTTTGGTATAGAAGTGATTACGGACTAATTATTGAAACAAAAAATCAAAAAGAATAATAAATTGATTTCAAAATGAAAATCGAAAATGATAATCCTAACAATGTTTACAATCAAAATTATTCGATTAGTAAGCTTAATAGGAATAAAAAAAACAATCATTCATCCTTGATGATTTTGTTTACAGGTTTATCCGGTTCAGGAAAATCTACAATAGCCAGTAAATTAGAACAACATCTTCATTCACAAAATTTGCAGACTTACACCCTCGATGGCGACAATATGCGATTGGGTTTGAATAGCGACTTAGGATTTTCGCCAGAAGACCGAAATGAAAACCTAAGACGAATTGGTGAAGTGTCTAAACTGATGGTAGATGCAGGTTTGATTACACTCGCAGCATTTGTTTCACCATTAAAATCCGATCGGAAATTAATTGAAACAATTGTTGGTTCCGACAATTTCATAGAAATTTTCGTAAATACCTCATTAGAAGAGTGTGAACGGAGAGATGTTAAAGGACTGTATGCGAAAGCGAGAAAAGGTGAAATTCCAAACTTTACCGGTATTAGTTCACCTTATGAGGCACCTGAAAATCCTAGTTTAGAAATAAATACAGAAAATACTTCTGTCGAAAATGCGGTTGAAATTATTACCGAATATCTTAAAAATAAAATATCTTTGCACCATGAATAAATATTATTTGAATTACTTAGACGAATTAGAGTCAGAAGCAATCTTCGTTCTAAGAGAAGTTGCAGCACAATTTGAAAATCCTGTAATTTTATTTTCAGGAGGAAAAGATTCAATTGTAGTTACATATTTAGCTCAAAAAGCTTTCTACCCTGCGAAAATGCCGTTCGCTTTGTTGCATGTTGACACGGGACATAACTTTCCCGAAACGATAGAATTTAGAGACAAATTGGTTAATTCATTAGGTGTTCAACTATTGGTAGGTTCTGTGCAAGATTCTATTGATGATGGAAGAGTTGCTGAGGAAAAAGGCAAAAATGCATCTAGAAATGTATTGCAAATTACCACTTTGCTAGATACTGTTGAAAAATACAAAATCGATTGTGCGATTGGTGGCGGAAGAAGAGACGAAGAAAAAGCAAGAGCAAAAGAACGTTTTTTCTCACACAGAGATGAATTTGGACAATGGGATCCAAAAAATCAAAGACCTGAATTGTGGAATCTATTTAATGGAAAACAATTCAAAGGTGAACACTTTAGAGCATTCCCTATTTCAAACTGGACAGAAATGGATGTTTGGAATTACATCAATCGTGAGCAATTAGCTATACCTTCTTTATATTTTGCGCACGAAAGAGAAGTAATTTGGAGAGATGATGCTTGGATTCCACTTTCAGAACACATCAAGCTTGATGCAAATGAAATAGTTTCTACTAAAAGAATCAGATTTAGAACTTTAGGTGATATTACAATTACAGGAGGTATCGAATCTGACGCAGATACATTAGAAAAAATTGTTGATGAAGTTAGTACAATGAGATTAACTGAAAGAGGAAATAGATCTGATGATAAAAGATCTGAAAGCGCTATGGAAGATAGAAAACGCGAAGGATATTTTTAATTAATCAAATCATTGAAATAAAAAAATTATGGAATTACATAACAGTCAATTATTGCGTTTTACAACTGCAGGTAGTGTAGATGATGGTAAAAGTACGCTTATCGGAAGATTACTTTATGACTCAAAATCAATTTTTGAAGATCAACTTTCATCAATAGAAACAACTTCAAAGAAAAAAGGGCACGAAGGTGTCGACTTGGCTCTTTTTACCGATGGTTTGAGAGACGAACGTGAGCAAGGTATTACGATTGATGTTGCATACAGATATTTTACCACTCCAAAACGTAAATTTATCATTGCAGATACTCCTGGACACATCCAATATACCAGAAACATGGTAACTGGAGCATCTACAGCGAATGCCGCAATCATTTTAATTGATGCTAGAAATGGTGTTATTGAACAAACAAAAAGACACTCTTTTATTGCATCTTTACTTCAAATTCCACACATTATTGTTTGCGTAAACAAAATGGATTTAGTGGAATACAGTGAAAAAAGATTCAATGAAATCGTTGAAGAGTTTGAAGTAATCTCTTCAAAATTAATGATTAAAGACGTCCATTTTATTCCAATCAGTGCATTGGATGGAGACAACGTTGTTAATCGCTCTGAAAATATGCCTTGGTTCAGTGGTGCGCCAATGTTGCATACTTTAGAAACACTTCACATTAGCAGCGATATCAATAAAGTTGATGCTCGTTTCCCTGTTCAAACCGTTATTCGTCCGCAATCTGATGAACATAGAGACTACAGAGGTTATGCTGGTAGATTAGAAAGTGGAATTTTAAGAGTTGGTGACGACATTACAGTACTACCTTCAGGATTTACATCGAAAATCAAGTCAATTAATTGTTTCGAAACTAATTATCAAGAAGCATTTGCACCAATGTCTGTATCTATAACTTTAGAAAACGATATCGATATTAGCAGAGGTGATATGATTGTAAGATCAAATAATCAACCAACTTGTTCGCAAGAGTTTGATGTCATGATTTGTTGGTTAAATAACAATTCTGCACGTCCCGGAGCAAAATATTCAATCAAGCATACGAGTAACGATCAAAAAGCAATTATCAAGGAAGTTGTTTACAAAATGGATATCAACGCCATTGAAAGAAATAACGAAGATAAATCTATCAATATGAATGACATTTGTAGAGTTAAAATTAGAACTACAAAGCCATTAATGATTGACGAATATAGAGATAATCGTATGACTGGAAGTATCATTTTAGTTGATGATGCAACCAATGAAACAGTTGCCGCAGGGATGGTAATCTGATAAATAAACAAATTATTTGAAAAAATGTCAGATTTAAATTTACTAAAAATTGCGATAGCTGCCGCGCTTGAAGCTGGTGAAAAAATCATGGAAATCTACGAAACCGAAGATTTTGGTGTAGATTTTAAAAGTGACAATTCCCCACTAACAAAAGCTGATGTTGCTTCTCATAATATTATTGAAAGTCATTTACTTACAACAAATATCCCAATTTTATCTGAAGAAGGGAAAAATATTCCATACGAAGATAGAAAGGATTGGAAGCAACTTTGGATAGTTGACCCAATAGACGGAACAAAAGAATTTATCAAAAGAAATGGAGACTTCACAGTTAATATTGCTTTGATTGAAAATCAAATTCCCGTTTTAGGTGTGATCTATACTCCTGTTTTAAATGAGTTGTTTTTCTCAACAAAAGAAAGTGGTGCATTCAAAGTAATTACTACCTCTCATTCAGATGATTTCCAGTATTTACAAACAAATGCTATAAAACTTCCAATTGAAACAATTAAAGAGGCTTTCACAGTCGTTGCCAGTAAATCTCACATGTCTGTCGAAACAGAAGACTATGTCAAGGAACTGGAAAAAACACACGGAAAGGTTGAATTGATTTCCAGAGGAAGTTCATTAAAACTTTGCATGGTGGCAGAAGGAAAAGCGGATTGTTATCCACGTTTTGCTCCTACAATGGAATGGGATACAGCGGCTGGACAAGCTATTTGCATGCATGCAGGTTTTGAGGTGATCGATTGGTCAACTCAAAAGCAAATGCTTTACAATAGAGAAAATTTATTAAATAATTGGTTCTTAGTAAGATGAAAGGTATAGTTTTAGCTGGTGGTTCAGGCACGCGTTTGTTTCCAATTACAAAAGGAGTTTCCAAACAGTTACTTCCGATTTATGATAAACCAATGATTTACTATCCAATATCAGTTTTGATGTTGGCTGGAATTAGAGAAATACTTATTATTTCAACGCCACAAGATCTTCCAAATTTTGAAAAATTATTGGGTGATGGAAGTGATTTTGGAGTAAAGTTTAGCTACAAAGTACAACCAAGTCCAGATGGATTGGCCCAAGCGTTTATCCTAGGTGAAGAATTTATTGGTTCGGATGATGTTTGTCTTGTATTAGGAGATAATATTTTCTATGGACACGGACTGACAGAACTTTTAAAATCAGCTAAATCAAATGTAATCGATAAAGGAAATGCGACGGTATTTGGCTATTATGTAAATGATCCTGAACGATATGGTGTTGCTGAATTTGATAATACTGGTAAAGTAGTTTCTATCGAAGAAAAGCCGCTTTCGCCAAAATCAAATTACGCTGTTGTAGGTTTGTATTTTTATCCAAATGAAGTGATTGAAATCGCAAAATCAATCAAACCTTCTGAACGTGGAGAACTTGAAATTACGACAGTAAATGAAGTGTTTCTCTCAAAAGAAAATTTAAAGGTTGAATTGATGGGACGAGGATACGCTTGGTTAGATACAGGAACACATGATTCTTTAATTGAAGCAAGTAGTTTTATTCAAACAATTGAAAAACGTCAAGGTTTGAAAGTGGCTTGTTTAGAGGAAATTGCTTTCGATCAAGGATTTATTTCAAAGGAAAAAGTTTTGGACCTTGCAAAACCGCTTGCTAAAACTGGTTACGGTCAATATTTAATTAAAAAAGTTTCAAAGTGAATATAACAGAAACAAATATTGACGGTTTGGTTATCATTGAACCAAAGGTTTTTGGCGATGCTCGCGGATATTTCATGGAAACATTCCAAAAAAATACATTTAATTCAAACGTAACAGAAACTGAATTCATTCAAGACAATGAATCGAAATCCTCCAAAGGAGTTTTAAGAGGTTTACATTTTCAACTTCCACCCTATCAGCAAGCAAAATTGGTTAGGGTTATTGAAGGCGAAGTATTGGATGTTGCCGTAGATTTGAGAAAAGATTCAAAAACCTATGGTAAACATTATTCGATTTTGTTGTCAGGCGAAAATAAAAAGCAATTTTTTGTTCCAAGAGGATTTGCACATGGATTTGTTGTTTTAAGTGAAACTGCTATTTTCAGTTATAAAGTCGACAATCTATATGCTCCGACGCATGATTCTGGCATTCTGTGGAATGACGAAACATTGAACATTGATTGGAATATCGATAGTGCATTGATCCAACTTTCTGAAAAAGACAAAAATTTAAGTTCATTTAAAGACTTTAATAGTCCATTTTAAAATGAAAATATTAGTAACGGGAAAAAATGGTCAATTAGGATCTGAAATCAATTCGTTGGTTACCAATTATCCTCAGCACCATTTTCATTTTACTGGATCTAGTGAATTCAATCTTTCTAGTAAAGAATCGATGAGTTCATTTTTAAGTAATTACCAGTTCGATTTAATTATCAATTGTGCTGCATACACAGCTGTTGATAAAGCAGAAGACGACTCTGAAATGGCTGAAATGGTAAATGTTGAAGGAGTTCATTTTTTAGCCGAATATTGCGCTGAAAAGAACATCAAAATCATCCATATTTCAACAGATTATGTTTTTGATGGTTCCAAAAACACGCCCTATATCGAAAGCGACATTACAAACCCAACAGGAGTTTACGGTGAAACAAAGCGAAAAGGAGAAATCGAATTAATAAACAGCCGAGCAAATAGCATTATCATCAGAACTTCTTGGGTTTATTCAACTTTTGGAAATAACTTTGTAAAAACGATGTTGAAACTTGGCTCTGAAAGAGAGAGTTTAAACGTTGTTATAGATCAAATTGGAACGCCAACATATGCCAAAGATTTGGCTAATATATGTTTGACAATTGCCAATCAAATCGACAATTGGAAATCTGGTTGTACAATTTATCACTATTCAAATGAAGGCGTGACGAGTTGGTACGACTTTGCACACCAGATCATGTCTTTAGCTAAATTGAAATGTAAGGTCTCCCCTATTGAAACTTATGAATATCCTACCAAAGCAAAAAGGCCACACTTTTCAGTTTTGAACAAAAACAAAATCCGTACAGATTTCAATTTGGAAATTCCTAATTGGAAGGAATCATTGCAAAAAATGTTACTAGCAAGTTCTAGGAATCTTAGATAGGTATAAAATAAATGAATTTATCTAACATCATAAAGAAACTATCAGGACCTGTAATATTTAATATACTTGGTTCATTATTTGGAATTTTATCTACGATAATAATTAGTCGATATTATGGTTCAGAAAAACTAGGAACAATAAGTTTAAGTTTAAAAATAACCCAAATCTTAATGGTGGTTTCATTATTTGGATTTAGAGAACAAATTATCAAAAACATTTCCATCTACTTAAAAGAAAATGATTCACATAGTGCCTCAAACCTTGTGAGTAATATAAAATTCTTTTCTAGAATTAGCTCACTCATTATTACAGCAATAGTTTTAGTCATCCTTTATTTTTTCTCTATTCTTTTCGACAAAGATAAAAACTTTGTGCCATTCATGCAGATTTTTATCTTTTCACTTGTTTTTATTGTTCAAACAAAGAATAACACTTTTATACTTATCTCTATGGGTAAATATAAAAAAAGTGTACTATTTGATGGATTTTATAATACTTTGTTTCTGTTGGTTTTACTACTAATTGTGATACTTTTAAAAATTAATGTAACAATTGAAATTTTAGCTGTTGTATATTTTTTGTCTAGAATATTCAATTATGTGACATCGATATACTTATTTCGCAGAAACCCGTTTTTTAAAAAAATAAAAAATAGGGATTTTTCGTATATTAAAAATGGAAAAGATTTTTTTGCTATTTCTGTTATTAACACATTAATTGCAAATATAGACTTGGTAATTATTGGCATCATTTTAAATCCAAAACTAGTTGCTATTTATGCAGTATGTTCTCGAATCTCACAAATTCTTGAACTTGTAACATATGTCCTATCGACTGCGATTTCACCCGAGATTGCGACGCTATTTCATGACAAAAATTTTACTCAATTAAAACATGTTATTTTAAAATACATGTCTTTTTCTTTTTTAATTGCGTCTATTTTTTGTTTGTCTAGTTTGTTCTTAAGTTCTACACTATTAAATCTCTGGGGTGATGATTTTTCAAATTATTCTAAAGAATTAACAATAATGATTATTGCAACTTCAATTGGATTCGTTTTTTCTCCCTATGCCAACTTCTTGTCCATGACTGGTCATCAAAAAGTGGAACTCAGGTTAAATTTTATCATTTCAATTATTTTTATTTTGATATTATTATTTTTAACCATTAACTTTGGATTAATTGGAAGTGCATTAGCTTTTCTTGTTAGAATTTTTTCAATAAATTTTTCAAGATTTTATTTTTCGAAACAAATATTAAAAGAGACTATATGATAATCAGTCATAAACACAAATACATCTTCGTTGGAATTCCTTTTTCCGCATCGTCTACGATTTCAAAAGAATTGCTCGAAAATTATGACGGAGAATTCATTTTAAACAAACACACCAATATACCTACGCTACTTAACGAATTTAAAGGTAATATCAACGAATATTTCGTTTTTGGAATATACAGATCTCCAATAGAGATAATAAAATCTAGGTATAATAAACTTCGAAACAATCCTGAAAATAGATTTTCAGATGAAAAATTTGCACGAAAAAATGGTGGATATGTTTCAGAAAAGTCAAGAAAATTTTCAAAACTAATACGGGAGAACGATTTGACTTTTTTAGAGTATCTAAAATTAAATTATAAGTTGCTTCCCTACAATAATGAATTTACGATAAATGCACCGTATTTAAATTTTATATTAGATTTTAATAATCTTGAAAATGATTTTGAGTTAGTTCTAAGAAAAATAGGATTAAAAATGGCAACAAATCTCGACAAGACAAATTCCACCAAAAAACGAAGTGACATAGATTATAATGTTCCTGAATCTATTATTTCTAAATATTTTGCTCCCTTTCTAAAATATAATTCAAAGTATATTCCTCATTATTCTGAGCCAAAAGTCAATTACTTTTTTTATTTAGTTTTCCTATTAACAAATAAAATGCGTGCAAAAAGGACTTTAAGTGCTGATAAATATAGAACACTAAAAAATGACCTACACTTCTCTGAAAATAAGTTTTTAAGGAATAAAATAAAATAATCATTTTTATGCGAAATCATCAAATTTACTTTTGGATTTGTTTGTGCGTCTGCTCTTTTTTATTAGTGCGCAAATTGTTTACGATTAAATTTTCAATTATAAAATATATTTCGTCAGCACTAATACTATTTATTTATCGTCTTTTTTACGTCATTTAAAGACAAATCAGCTATTTTCAATCTGACATTATTCTTATTGTGCCTTTCAATTATTTCTATTGTTTATCCAAATTCAATTAAAAGCTCAAATAAACGGCCGAAAAATATATGAGAAAGCGTTTATGTAAAATATTGAAAGCAAATTCTAATATAAAATTGATATGACAGAAAAAAGTTTTAAAGATAAAACATTAATTTTAGTTGTTGGTGTTCACAAAGCTGCAACAACTTCCTTTTATGAATACCTTACAAATCAAGAAGAAATATTTACTCCTAGCATTAAGGAACTACATTTTTTCACACCATTGGTTTACAATTCTAATGTGGAGTTAAACATCAATAAATATTTAAAATATTTTGAGAACACAACGAAAAAACATATACTCGATGTAAGTCCGTCTTATTTTTATGGCGGAAACGTAATAATAGATGAAATAAGAAAGTATACCGACCGAGTTAAAATTGTTCTCATTTTGCGTGATCCTACCGAAAGATTTATATCTTTTTACAAACAAGGAATAAAAACGGGTAGAATAAAGAACAAAATGTCACTTTCTGCTTATTTCGAGCAATGCAAAATCGAGCATTCCAAATACTTGGAAAATAAAATTCACTATGACACATTTACCAACAGAGGGTTGCGAGAAGGATGTTATTCTCTCTACATTAATGAATGGTTAACGAATTTCAAAGAAAATCTACATATAATATTTTTTGAAGATTTAGTTAAGGATAGTAAAGAAGAAATGGATATTTTTGCTGAATCAGCAAATCTGAAATTGAATTTAAATCAAGTTTCTTTTGAAGCAGTAAATGTATCAAGAAAACCAAGAAGTCAATTTTTGGGAAAAATAAAATCAAAATTATTTAGACAAAATGAATCCTTTTTAAGAAAAAATAAAAAATTGAAAGACTTCTTGAAAAAATTGTACAATTCAATTAATACCACTGAATATAAAAAAGAAGCATACATAGAAGAAAAATTGAAAATTTCTGAGTTTTATGAACAATATAATAAGAAATTAGTAAATATATTAACTAATAAAGCTGAAAAAATTAAAAAATGGAAATAAACAACATTGCTCTTCTATCGGATTGTTTCACAAAAGTAGAAAACTAAAAAAACTCCAATCAGCAACAGAAGATAAATTAAAAAATTAAAAGTTTTTGAGTTTGAAAAATATTAAAATAACAATAAATTGAAATTTTAATAGTGTTGTTAAATTTAAATAAAAAATGAATTACCTCATTATACTTTATATAGTCTCCATCTTCAATGTTTTTTACTTGACACCAGTATCAATCTTTGCTGATATTTATATACAAGCGTTTTCTTTATTAGGGATATTCACTATCTTCAGCCACAGATATTACAAACAAAAAAGCACTAGATATTTGATATTTTCACTAATAGTATTAATTATATCTTCTGTTTTTTCCTCTATATTATTTTTAAACCAAGATGGTATTTCAGCATTAATTGCTACACAAAATCTCTTCAAAGGATTTTCTGTATTTTATTTTGTCCAAAATATTAAATCAAATAAAATTGACTTAACACTTGTATTAAAAAGCTTGATAAGAATAGTTTGGTATTTTACCATATTCCTAACATTTGCTTCCTTAACAAAATTTGCATTCACTTTTATCTCTCCGGTTTCTGGAAACCAGCTTGAAATTACAGCTGATAAATATTCAAAAGATTTACTGTACCTTGGTGAAATGTATTTTTTAGCAAAATATTTTAAAACAGGTAAATTCATCAATATAATTTATTTGGGGCTAATTTTTACTTCAACTCAACTTTACGATATTCAAAGGGGTGATTTCATCTTTATGATTGCTATTTTGATTATTTGCTTGTTTCTTTATCGTAAATACTTTTCATCCTTCAAGATTTATTTAATAGCACCAATATTTATAGTTTTACTAATAAATTCATTTAATAATTCGGAAATAAAAAGTAACATCACTAATAAATTTGGACAGATGTTGATGGTTTTCAATGCAGAAGAATCTGGTAAGATTGATGATGCGTCTATTTTTGTTAGATTAAAGGAGATTGACTTTGCTGTAAATGGTTTCATGGAAAGTCCGATTTCAGGTAAAGGACTTATTAGAAGTTCTAAACAAAAAGATTTAATTGGTGACGTATACTTCTATACAGGTGATATCGGAATTTATGGTATATTATTTACATTTGGAATAATTGGGATGGTTATTCTCTCTTATTACGTCATTTGGGCGATAAAAATTAAATATAGGCAACTAAATATAGTTTTTTCTGGATTTTATATATACACCATTTATATATTGCTTTACACTCTTAAAGATGGATTTATTATGTTCAATATAACACAATTTATTTTTTGTGTTCTCTTAACAAAACTTTCTCTCGAACATTCATTAAAACACAGAAATCATGTCTCAATTGCAAATTAAACCGAATCTCTTCATTGTCGGCGCACCAAAATCAGGAACTACCTTTTTGTATAACAAATTGCAAATATTTAGTGAATTTTATTTTACTGAAATAAAAGAATTAAACTATTTTTCATATGATGAAATAGCAGAATCAAAATCTTACTACAATGATTACAAAGTAAAAGAAATAGAACGGTACTTAAATTTCTTTAAAAATGCTGATAAACAAAAATATAAAGTAGATACAAGTGTTTCCTATTTTTCATATCCTAGGACAGCAAATAGAATTTTTGAATTCAATCCTGAATCGAAAATTATTGCTATATTGAGAAATCCTATTAAAAGGGCATTTTCGCACTACCAAATGGATGTTAGAATGGGGCATGCAAAACACTCTTTCAAAAATTATATTGAAGACAAAAATGAACATCAAGCTCATTACCATCAATATATTACAAACAGTTTATATCATAGTAATATTTCTAGATATATCGAAAAATTTGGAACCAAAAACGTTTTAGTACTAATATTAGAAGAAATAGAAGTGGAATTGCCAAAGTTGTTTGATTTTTTGAATATCGAAAATAGCTCATCTGAAATTGACACAGGAGATAAAATTAATGTTAATAAGAAACCTAAAAATTTTATTTCGAAATTTTTTCAAAATAATCGCAGATTAGCAGAGAAATTGAAAAAATATACTCCAGAATATTTGGTCAATTTTTACAAAAAATATTTTTATGAAAATGCAGAAATAATTACAATAACTGATGAAGAATATGAAATTTGCAGAAAACTACTTTCTAAAGAAGTAGATGAATTATCCACCTTATTAAACAAAAATTTATCGAACTTATGGCTGATGAATTTACCTCAAAAAAACAAAAATTAATGCCAATAAAACATTTAAAAATAGCTTTGATAGATCCTGTTGGGGGGAAAGGTGGAATGGATTTTTACGACTATGGGCTCGCACAAGGTCTTGCTAGTAACAACTGTGAAGTATTTTATTTCACTTGCAATCAAACCCGTGAAATAAAAAACAATAATATAAATACAATATTTTTCTTTGGGGAAATTTGGAATAAAAAAAAGTTTTTTAAGTTAATCTTACTATTAAATGGTTATAAAAAAGCTTTCAAATATTGTAAAAAAAATAAAATAGAAATTATTCATTTTCAATTTTTTAGTTTAAAAATACCAAATCTAATCGCTCTCCTAATGTGTAAGTTTTTTGGTTTAAAAAGAATAGTAACACTTCACGACATTGACTCATTTAGAGGGAAAGAAAGATTATTTCTCCAAAAAAAAGCATTTTCATTGACTCAGAAATTAATCGTTCATAATCAGTTTTCTTTAAATGAAATTACCAAAAAAGGAATTTCAAAACAGAAGGTAGCGATAATTCCCCACGGAAACTATATTCCTTTCGTTGAAAAAGTAACAGCTAATGAACCTTCAAGAATATTAAATTTGTTATTTTTTGGACAAATCAAAGAAGTAAAAGGATTAGAAATTCTACTCAACGCCTTTGCAAAAGCTTACAAAGAAAATGGAAACATCAGATTGACAATTGCAGGAAAACCATGGGGAACAAGTTCTGAAAAATATTCAAAAATGATTTCTAACTTGAAAATAGAAAAAGTAGTTCATACCAATTTTAGTTATATTCCAAATGATGAAATTCATTTATATTTTCAAAAAAGTGATGTGGTAGTTTTGCCATATAAAAAGATTTACCAAAGTGGTGTGTTGTTACTTTCAATGAGCTACGGGCGCGTATGTTTGTGTTCAGATTTAGATGCTTTTAAAGAAATTGTAGTAGATAATGAAACAGGTTATATTTTCGAAAATAAAAATGTAGACTCACTCTCAAAAAAAATTCTCGAAATTTATAAAGACAAAAGTGATATAACTAGAATTGAAAATAACGCACAAGAATTACTAAAGAAAAATTTTGGATGGAACAACATAGCTATAATGTCAATAGAACTTTATCAAACAGTATAAAATTATATTAAGTGTAACTCGCCTGATAAATGAAAATCAATGAAGAGTTTTGAAATCTATACTTAAAAATAAATTACAGATGAAAAATAAAATCGCTATCATTTTGCTGGTATTTGTTGGATTATTTTCTTGTAATAATTTATCCGATAGCATACAGCTAAGTGCTTCAAATGTCTCTAACGAAAAAAATAAAATAAATTTTGAAATTACTGATAGTACAAGATTTTTCATCGCAAATGAACTAACAAAGATATCTTATACAGGGAATTATCCAACTTCATTTCCTATAATCGCAATTTTTTTAGAAGAATCGGTTAGGAAACAAAATGAAGGGTCAAAATCAGAAACAGAATTAAAGATAATTAAAGATGTTTTAATAAAGGGCCGCCCTAAAAGTTACTTTAAAATAGATATTGGAGAAAAAATAACCACAATTTCAGCTGCAGAAGACGAAGGCTTGCACAATGGCATAAATTATTTCAGAAAATTAATTTTAGAAAAATCAGGAAAAATACCTTTGATGAAATATGAAGATTTCTCTGCAATTGAAAACCGGACACTTCATTTAGTAATGAGAAACGATTCAATAGAAAAATTTTATTCTTACATAGATTCAGCAAGATATTATAATTACAATAAAATTATACTAGAAATTTCAAATCAAATTGATCTTCAGTTTTTTAATAGAATTGAAGTAACGAAAAAAAAATTAAATAGAAAAGATTTTTTGAAGTTTATTGATTATACAATAAAATCAGGATTTGATATTATTCCTGAAATTAAACTACTAACAAAACAAAAAAAAACATTTTCAAATAAGTATCCAGAATTGCTATTTAACGATCAAACCTACGACCCGAGAAACAGTAAAGTTTATGAAAAAATTTTCCAGCTAATAGATGAAGTAATTACTTTAATACCATGTAATTCAATTCACATTGGGCATGATGAGGTATATGGATTCGGAGAAAAAGAAGCTGAAAAAAAAATCAAGATTTTGCCCGCTAGTTTATTTGCAGAAGATGTTAATATATTGTTTCAATATCTAAAAAGCAAAAATAAAAAAACGCTGATTTGGGGAGATATGATTTGGAGCAGGAAAGAGTTTCCAAATGAGAGAGGTAATAAATTAAGTCTGGAAAATTATGAAAACGTTGTAAATTTAATCCCAAGGGAAATAATAATTTGTGATTGGCATTACAAATCAAAATTCTCTGAATTTCCAACTTTTAAAAAATTTGATGATTTGGGATTTGAAGTATGGGGAGCAACTTGGGATGACTTGTTAGTTATGTCCAATTTCACTGCATACGCCAAGAAACAAAAATTAAAAAAAGAATTTGGAATGATAGCTACCACTTGGAATAGAGACATTAAAACAGTATATGAAATCATCAGAAAATCAGGAAAAAAATTCTGGAATGAATAAGTCAGTTGCAATTATAGGATCTGTCGGAATACCCGCAAAATATGGTGGTTTTGAGACATTAGCAGAATATTTAACGAAGAATTTATCAGATAAGGTAGATTTTACTGTTTATTGCTCAGCAAAAGCATATCCTAAAAAATTAAAAGAGTACAATCATAGCAAACTAGAATATATTCCGTTGAAAGCAAACGGTATACAGAGTATTCCCTACGACATTATTTCCCTGCTTAAGGTCAAGAGAAAAACAAAAACGGTTCTTATTTTAGGAGTTGCTTGTGGTATAATTTTGCCTTTATATCGATTGTTTTATTCAAAAAAGCTCATTGTAAATATAGATGGTCTTGAATGGAAGCGAGAAAAGTGGGGAAAAGTAGCAAAATGGTACTTGAAGTTTTCAGAAAAAGTTGCTGTTAAATCAGCAGATGTAGTTATTGCAGACAATAAAGTTATCCAGGATTATGTTCAAAATGAATATGGAAAAAATGCTGTATTAATAGAATATGGAGCTGATCATTCGATATCATTACCACTTTCCGATGAAATCAAAAAAGAATTTTCTTTTACCAATTTTGAGTATGCATTTAAAGTTTGTAGAATTGAGCCCGAAAATAATATTAAAATGATTTTGGAGGCATTTTCAAAGCAAACAAAATATCATTTAGTTATTGTAGGGAATTGGGAAAACAGTGAATATGGAATAGACTTATTTTCAAAATTTAGTAAGTTTGAAAATATTCATCTTTGTGATCCGATATATGATTTATTGATATTGAACCAATTAAGAAGTAATGCTTTTCTATATATTCATGGACACAGTGCCGGTGGTACCAATCCTTCGCTTGTCGAGGCTATGTACTTATCTATACCTATCATATCTTTTGATATAAACTACAATAGAGAAACAACAGAAAATAAAGCATATAGCTATTTTAAAAATTCAACAGAATTAGTAGAAACTTTGAAAAATATTGATAAAACAAATCTAATAACTTCAAAAAATGCGCTATTTATAGTTGCTGAAAGAAGATATCAGTGGGAAAATATAACAGATAAGTATTTAAAAAAATTTTAATTACTTCTCTGCCGAATCAAACAGAGCAGCTTCAATATTGAATTAATAAAATTGAATTAACATAAACAAACGAATTTTTCAATAATTTTACAAATAATTTCTACAATTAATTATATGAAGCCATCAATATTTGAGATGATAATTGTTTTAATGTCCTCATTTTTGGTCAGCTATATGCTTTATCCAAAAATAATAAGTGTTGTGTCATTCAAAAAATTAATGGATAAGCCCAATGATAGGAGCTCACATTCAACAGCAACTCCTAGTTTGGGCGGTATCGCTTTTTATATCGTTCTCATTCTATCTTTTTATTTTCTTGAACCTTTTGATAAATACAATACAATTCCCTCTTTGATTCCAGGGTTGACAATTCTATTTATAATTGGATTAAAGGATGATTTAGTTGTGATCTCACCACTGACCAAACTTGGTGCTGAAATAGTCGCAGCAACTTTTTTAGTATTACATCCAAGTTTTGAGATTGAAAGTCTTCATGGATTTTTTGGTTTGTACGAAGTAAGTAAATTTATTACAGTTCCATTAAGTGTTTTCATTGTTATAGTAATTATCAATTCTTTTAACTTGATAGATGGAATCGACGGTCTTGCAGCTACAATTGGCACAGTAATATTTGGAACTTTTGGTGCTATATTTTACATGAGCCATTCCTATCTCCTATTGGGAGTTTGTATTGTAATGATAGGTTGTTTAACCGCATTTTTAAGATTCAATATTTCGCACTCAAAGAAAATATTTATGGGGGACACAGGTTCTCTAATTGTTGGATTTATAATCGGAATGTTAGTATTAAGATTCTTAGCATTAACAGATGATAAAATTGCTTTATTACCATTCAAAACAGACAATTATCCATACATTGTGCTTGCAATACTAATTGTTCCATTTTTTGACACAGCGCGGGTTTTTACAATTCGAATAATGAATAAACGAGGTCCATTTTCGCCAGACCGTAATCACATTCATCACTTACTCATTGATTTCCTTCATCTTTCACACATTAAAGCAAGTATTTTTTTAGGGGTATTTAATTTGATATTTGTTTCTATATTTTTATCAATCTCAATATTTTTTAGTCAAAATATAATGTTTGCTATTAGCGTAATTGCTGTTTTACTTTTAATTTATTTTTTCTTTTTGATAAATAAAAATACAAATGCAATAAAAGCGAAATCAAAAATAAAGAAGCAATTCAAAAAAAAACTGAGTAGTTATTTATAATACATGAAATTATCTTATTTCTACTTTAAACTTTGAAAAAAATAACTTAATTTTGCCATTTTTAAAACAAGTCATCTACATGAAGTACATATATTTATTTTTGCTTGCCTTATCAGTATTTTCTTGCGGTATAAAAAAGAAAATCATTTACTTCAATGGTGCTAATTATCAAAATGATACAATTAACAAAAGTCAACTTTCAAATCTACCAAAGTACACGCTCATTTTCAAGAAAGATGATTTGGTATATATTGATATAAATTCAGCTGACATAGAATCATTGAAACCATTCATGAAAGAAGATATGTCTGCGGGTAATCAAATGCCAGGATACGTAAATGGTATTTCAGCTAAAGGTGGTTATTTAATTGATGAAAATGGAAAAATTAATTTTCCTTTGATAGGAGAAATTCAATTGGTCGGTCTCACAAGAACTGAAGCGACAAACTTGATTCAGAATAAATTAAGAGAGTTCATCAATGATGCAATTGTAACACTTAGAATTCAAAATTTCAAAATTACAATTTTGGGAGATGTTAAAATCCCAGGAACTTATAATATTCCTAATGAAAGATTAACACTAATTGAAGCAATTGGTCTTGCAGGTGACCTTAATATTACTGGCGTTAGAAATAATGTTCTTGTAATTAGAGAAGAAAATGGAATTAAAAAGGAGTACCGTGTAGATCTAACTAAAAATGATATTTTTACTTCACCAGTTTACTACCTAAATCAAAATGACGTAGTATACGTTGAGCCAAATAGGGCGAAAAGAAATACATCCATTGTTAGTTCTACAGCTGGCATTTTTATTTCTGTAGCCTCGCTTGTTATTACTACAATTAATGTTATTATTAAATAAGAATGAATCAAATCCAAAATAATTCTTTCCTTGACGAGGTGCAGGAAAAAGATTTTAAAATTAAAGAGCAATTAAGTATCTATTTACATCAATGGAGATGGTTTTTAATTTCTATTATTATTTCGATAACTTTTGGCTTCCTATATTTAAAATACACTTTACCGAAATATGACGTAAAAGCAGCTATTTTAATTAAAGATGAAGATAAAAATGCTCCAATTTCCGAATTATCAGCATTTGCCGACTTAGGTATTTTAGGTGGGAAGAGTAATCTTGAAAATGAAATCGAAATTTTTAAATCTAGAACTTTAATTTTAAATGTTGTAAAAGACCTAAGTTTAAATATAAGCTATTTAGATAACAATGGAATTATACCTTTTGGGATATTCAGTAATACGCCAATAAGAATCAATTTTATAAAAGGCGACTCAATTGTTTACGAACAGGAAGCAATTTTTAATATTCACATTTTATCAAATCAGAAATTTGAATTAACTGAAGAAGAATCTAACTTTAAAGGTACTTTTAGTTTTGGTAAAGTAATTAAACATCCAATCGGTGACTTTATCATAACTCCGAAAACTGTTGATAACGATTTTTTAGATAGCAAAAAATATATCATTAAAATCAAACCAATAGATGATGTAGTTTCTTACTTTAAAAAAGAAATAAAAGTTGAAGCGGCTAATGATGAATCTAATGTAATCACTATTTCACTTCAGGATTTTGATAGGATTAAATCAAAAGCAATCATAAACAACTTAATTGAACAACATAATAAAGATGCCATCAGTGATAAAAATCAAATATCCAAAAATACGGCTGATTTTATAAATGAAAGAATAAAATACATCACCACAGAACTGTCAGATGTAGAACAAAATGTAGAAAGTTATAAAGCAGATCACAAGCTTGTTGATATGGCTTCTGAAGCTGAAATATTTCTTAAAACCGGAAGCGATAATCATACTCTTATTTTGCAAAACGAGACTCAAATTCGTTTAGTTGAATTTGTATATGATTATTTACTGAATCATATTGAAACAAATGATCTAGTTCCTTCCAATCTCGGTCTCTATGATGTCTCAATAGAAAAGATGATAGAGTCATACAATAAATTGGTTTTAGAAAAAAATCGATTGACTAAAAATTCATCAGAAAAGCACCCAATTATTCAAAATTTAAATGTTCAGATTTTAGGAATTCATAAAAACCTGAAAGAAAGTTTATTAAACCTGAAAGAATCTTTAAAAATTAAAAATAGAGAATTACAAAGATTAGAAAATGAAATAAATTCTAAAATATCCTCTGTCCCAAAGTATGAAAGAGAATATCGCGAAATTCAAAGACAACAGCAAATCAAAGAATCTTTGTACTTGTATTTGCTTCAAAAAAGAGAAGAAACAGCCATTACACTTGCTGTAACAGTATCAAATACAAAAATTATTGACGAAGCCTTTTCTGACAATCTTATTGTTTCTCCGAATAAAAAAATTATTTATGCAATTTCATTCTTATTGGGTATTTTGATTCCATTTGGAATTATATATATTAAAAGACTTCTTGATACTAAAATACATGGAAAAAATGATATAATCGGAGCAAATCTTCCTTACATAGGAGACATTCCACTTTCTGAAACTAAAGATAAAATTGTTGTCGCGCATGGTGAAAGCAACGATGTTTCAGAAGCATTTAGAATACTCAGAACAAACGCAGATTTTATATTAAAATCAAATTCAAATGTTTCCAAGAGTAAGGTGATATTTGTTACTTCTACTATTGAAAAAGAGGGTAAATCTTTCATTTCAATTAACCTTGCTTCCATTATCGCTTTATCTGGAAAAAAAGTATTACTAATTGGAATGGACTTACGAGCGCCAAAAATCCTTGAATATACTGGTGTTGCAAAAACTAAAGGAGTTACTAATTTTATTACCGATTTAGATTTAACCCTACAAGATGTTATTATTGAAAAACCTGATGATATTAACTTTGATTTATTAGTTTCTGGAGATATTCCACCAAATCCATCAGAATTATTGATAAATCCTAGGGTGAGTGAGATGTTTATTCAAGTTAGAGAAATGTATGATTACATCATTGTAGATACCGCGCCGGTGGCACCAGTAACTGATACATTATTAATTAGCAAAATTGCAAACATGACCATCTATGTTTCAAGAGCCAATTATTTAGATAAACGTCTTTTAAATATTCCTCAAACATTGTATAGAGAAAATAAACTTTCTAATATGGTTGTATTGGTGAATGGATCCACTCAGCAAAAAGGATATGGTTATGGATACGGCTATGGTATTGGATACGGCTACGGAAACGAAAAAGCTAAAATACCTTGGTACAAAAGGATTTTTAAAAAATAATTAATCATGAAAGCTGTTCAATGTTGGACAGCTTTTTTTATGAAATCTTACTCCAATTTGGCTTATCAGAAAGGATTTTCACAATTTTAGATCTGATTCCAAAGTGCTCCTTCAAATTTAATCCAGTATCTTTCAAAAGAATCTCCCTGGCTTTTTCTCTAGCCAAAGCAACCAATGGTCCATCCTTGGTCAAGTCTGCAATTTTTAGATCTAAAATTCCACTTTGTTGCGTTCCCATGATGTCACCAGGACCACGGAGTTCCATGTCAACTTCAGCGATTTCAAATCCATCTTGCGTCCGAACCATCGTTGACAATCGCTTTTTGCTTTCCTTTGAGAGTTTGTTTCCCGTCATCAATATGCAATACGATTTTTCGGCTCCACGCCCCACTCTACCGCGCAATTGATGTAATTGTGACAATCCGAATCGTTCTGCGCTTTCAATGATCATAATCGATGCGTTTGGGACATTTACTCCAACTTCAATAACCGTTGTTGCTACCATGATTTGAGTTTGACCCTCAACGAAACGCTTCATCTCAAAATCTTTCACTTCTGGTTTCATCTGTCCATGTACAATACTTATCTGATAGGTTGGTAATGGAAAAACCCTTGAGATCGATTCAAAACCTTCCATCAAATTGTGGTAATCCAAGGTTTCAGATTCTTTTATAAGCGGAAAAACGACATAAACTTGTCTTCCCTTTTCAATTTCTCTTCTGATAAATCCAAAAACTACCGAACGGTCATTTTCAAAACGATGTTCAGTTGTAATCGCTTTTCTTCCTGGTGGTAATTCATCTATTACAGAAACATCTAAATCACCATAAACTGTCATTGCTAGCGTTCGAGGAATTGGCGTTGCTGTCATGACTAAAATATGTGGAGGAATGTGATTTTTGGCCCACAATCTTGCCCTTTGTGCTACACCAAATCGATGTTGTTCATCAATGACAACCAACCCCAAATTTTGAAATTCAACGACATCCTCCAACAAAGCATGCGTTCCAATCAAAATTTTGATTTCTCCATTTAGCAGTGATTGATGTATGTCTTTTCGCTTAGATTTTTTAACAGAACCTGTCAATTTCTCTACACGAATTCCCATTGGAGCTAATAGTTCGCTAATAGAATCGAAATGTTGTTGCGCCAAAATCTCTGTGGGAGCCATCATCGCCGCTTGAAAACCATTTCCGACTGCAATAAGCATTGTCAGGAGAGCAACCAATGTTTTACCACTTCCAACGTCCCCTTGCAAAAGCCGATTCATGTGGTTTCCATGGCGAAAATCATTTCTAATTTCCTTGATTACTCTTTTTTGAGCGTTTGTCAATTGGAATGGTAAATGATTCTCGTAAAAATCTAGAAAAACCTGTCCAACTTCCTCAAATACAAAGCCTTTATTTTTCTGCATTGCAATTTGCTTTCGCAACAAAAGTTCAATTTGAAGTAAAAACAATTCTTCAAACTTCAATCTGAAACTGGCTCGTTGAGCCAATTCATCATTTTGAGGACAGTGAATTTGTTTAATTGCTGTTTCTCTAGGAAGCAATTGCAATTCTTGAATCAACTCTGGCGGAAAAATCTCCAAGATGTGATTTCTCAACATCGGAACCAACGTACTTGTCAATTTTTCAATTCCTTTGGAATGAAGTCCTTTAGCGTTTAATTTTTCTGTACTTCTGTAAACAGCCTTTAATCCTTTCGAAGGATCTGTTTTGTCTAATTCAACAATTTCAGGGTGCGGAATATTGAATGAATTTCCAAAGATTTTAGCTTTTCCGTATACTTGATATTCAACACCAGGTCTTAAAAGCGGTTTGATCCATTTGATTCCTTGAAACCAAACCAAATCTATTTGTCCACTTCGATCTTGAAATTTGGCAATCAATCTTTTTTGACGACCAGTAGTGACTTCATCTATTTTAGTAATAAAACCTCGTAATTGCGCGAAACCGTCGAAGGTGTGTAAATCGCCAACCTGATTATAATAAGAACGATCGACATATCGAAAAGGAAAATACTCCAATAAATCTCCAAAATTGAAAATTTTCAATTCCTTTTGAAGCAATTCTGCCCTTTGCGGACCAACTCCTTTTAGGAATTCAATGGGCGTATTTAAAAATTCAGACATTCCATACAAAAATAAGGAAAGTCTTTAAGATTAAATTCTATTGATCAGATATAAAATCAATTCTGAGAAATATAATTTGCCAGATTCTCTGCTTGACTTCTTAATTCATTCACTGCTGCACTTTCCCAAAAAATTCCTTTCAAATTGGTACCTAACGTAAAAATATTACGTTGAACTTCCCCATTTTTACCAACTAGTTCGTAATTTGTAGGGTCTGCATTAAATCCTAAGCAAAATTCATCTTGTGTAATGATTCCTTTTTCCAAACAATTTTTGAGTAATTGACTATCTGAAAGTTTAATATTCGATTCAGGACCAGTGCAATTAATTACCCTACTCACAAAAATCTTTTCCAAAGTTTTACTGTTTTTCTCTAAAAAGGAGACTTCTATAATGCCGTTGTTTTCTTTCAAAGATTTAATTGTACCGGCAAAAACCTTCAACTTAATGGAAAACATCAGTTTAAGTAGGAAATCATTCATATGAATTGGAATCCTGTGTCTTGCAACACCCCACGCGTGTCTATATTTTCTTAAAAACTCACGCTTGTCTTTTATCGAAAAATTCTTCCAAATATTTTGACTAAATGGTCTCAATGAATCGATTACTGGTTCTGCTGATACTCCAAGTTTTCTAACTGAACGAACGTGTTTTACAATTAAATTTCTAATTGTTTTTAAATCAATTACATCTGGTAATTCTTCCACCAATTTATTGTATTTGATTGGCGCATGTCTGTGAGAAAGAATGTGGTAACCATTGGGAGAAATTGAATATATTATTCCTTTAAAATTTCGCTCCTGCAACGCTAAAACTGTATCCACCATTGTGAGACCATTTCCGATAATCAACACATTTTCATTTTTATTCAAATTTTCAACGGACTCAATTTTCCATGGATTTTGAAAATAGTTTTCGCTTTCGTAAAAATCCATATTTTCAATGGATTGATTTCTCGGTACTAGATTTCCAGTTGCAAGTACACAATAATCCACGATAAAAACTTCATTATTATCGCCAATCAATTCAATTTCAGAATCTTTCCTGACCATATCAATGATGTTCGATCTCAATATTTTTACTTGAATTGACTTTGATTTTGCGGTTACTAAAGCTTCGTTCCAAACAAATTCCAAATATTGCCCATACAAGTACCTCGGTAAAAATGCACCAGCAAGAATTGAGTCATCTACATCTTTATATTGATCCAAGGATTTGGTCCAATTAAAGAAATGATCTGGAAGATCTTTGAAAGCGCTCATCTTCGCAGAAGGCACATTTAATAATTGCTTTTTGGAATAAGGAGAATAAGCGATTCCTTTGGCAATTGGATTTTCCTTTTCAAAAATGAATATTTCAATGCTACTATCTGACTTATTAATTAAATTAACCGCAGTCATAATCCCTGAAAATCCAGCACCAATAATTCCGATTCTTTTCATAAACCTATTTTAATGTCCTACTTGAAGATAGTCTTTGAATATCTCTGTCTTTGGGTTTTCAAACAAATCAGATGGCTTGCCTTTTTCAACCACTTCACCATAATACATAAATGCAGTATAATCAGCCAATCTCTTAGCTTGTCGCAAAATATGCGTCACCAAAACGATTGCAAATTCTTTACTCAACTCTTGAAATTGTTCCTCAATTTTTCGACTTGAAATAGGATCTAATGCAGAAGTTGGTTCGTCAGCTAAAATAACCCTTGGTTCAATGGCTAATCCACGAGCCAAACACAAACGTTGTTGCTGCCCAATCGAAAGACTGTTTGCTGAATATTTCAATCTATCTTTTACCTCATCCCAAAGGGCGACTTTTTTGATGTAATATTCAATTCGATCGTCTTGTTCTACTTTTGATTTTATCCCTTTCAATTTCAAAGCATATCTTATATTGTCTGAAATGGTTCCAGGAAGTGGATGTGGTCTTTGTGACAACAATCCCATTTTTTGCCTTAATGCATAAACATCAATATTTTTTGTCAAAATATCTTTATCCTCAAAAAATATCGAACCAGTTGTTTTGATATCTGGATCCAAATCTGTTAAACGATTGAATGTCTTTAAAAGGGTTGTTTTTCCGCATCCTGAAGGACCAAGTAACACGGTAATTCCTTTGTCACGAATATTCAATTCAACGTTTTTCAACGTTTGTTGTTTTCCATGCCAAAGACTTAAATCTTTCACGTAAATCAAATTGTGTAAGCCTTTAGATTCATCTTTTCTGATGATTTCTTCATCGATTAAGCTTGTATTATTTTCTAAACTCATTTTATTCTATTTTTTGAAAATCTCTTACTTAACACTCGTGACAAGATGCTAATTACCAAGATTATTATTGTCAACACGATTGCAGCTGCGTAAGCGCGTTCTTTAACTTCTGGAATAGGTGAACTTAACTGAAAGAAAATCGCCAACGGCAAAGTTGCAGCTGGTTCGGTAATACTTTCTGGAATGTAGTCAGTGAAACCGGCGGTAAACAAAACCGATGCTGTATCTCCCAAACCTTTACCAAGTGCCAATAAAAAAGCCGTTGTTATTCCAGGTAATGATTGTTTGAAAAGAAATTTAAATCCAATTTCACCTTTAAAAAAACCAAGTGAAAGTGCTGATTCAAAAAGTCCTTTGGAGTTGTGTTGAAGAGACTCATCCATTGATCGAATCATCACCGGACTTATTAGTAAAGCAACTGTAATCATCGCAGCCAATAAAGATGAAGGCCAGCCCATGAAAAGCATAAAGTTAAATGCAAATGCGCCATAAACGATTGGTGGAATTCCCCACAAAACATCTAACCAAAGTCTGACTCTTTTCTGCCATTTTGGATACGAGAACAAATAGGTATGAATAAAAAAAGCAGCAGGAATACTAATAACGAGTGCAATTAATGACGCACCAATCGCTAAATACAATGAACCAACGATTGCATTGAGTATTCCCCCTTCTTTTCCAAAATAGTAACCACCTTTTGGCACTTGACTGATAATTTCCCAATTCAATGCTGGCAATCCTTTTTTAAAGATTCCATAAAAAATGGAAAGCAAAACAAAAACAATGAAAATTGTAAAAATGAGCAATATGATTTTAACAATTTTCTCGACTAAATACTTTCTAGAATTCATAATCACATTTTAGATTGGTAAAAGCGAATAACCTTGTGAGCAAAATAATTGAATAGAATCACAATGATTAATAACATCAGTGCAGAAAGCATCAAGGCCGAGTCGTATTTTGGGATCGACATCATTTCACCATAATTATTTGCAAGTAAAGCTGGTAATGGATATCCTGCCGCGAAAATAGAATCTGGAATTTGAACAACATTTCCAACAACCATCAAAACTGCGATTGTTTCTCCAAATGCTTTGCTCAATCCTAAAGTAAACGCCGCAATAATTCCCGGTCTAATTTTTTTCAGAATAACATCTTTGATCGTTTGCCAATGACTTGCTCCCATCGCTAACGTTGATTCTTTGAGTTCTCTCGGAACAGATTCAAACAATTCTATCAACATATTGAGAACAAAAGGCAATGTTGTCACCGCCACAACAATTCCAGCTGCTAAAATAGAATAACCACTTGCGTTTGCGGAATTTGCTGAAGTTGCCCATTCTGAAACCATTGGTACAATTACTATAATTCCCCATAAACCAAAAATCACAGAAGGAATTCCGGCGAGAATATCAATAACTGTTCTTAATACTTTTGATATCCAATTAGGAGCAAACTGAGTGATATAAATCGCTGACGCCAAAGTGAATGGAATCATAATCAACAATCCAAGAAGAGAAACAACGATTGAACTGAATATAAACGGCCAAAGACCAAAGTTTCCTTTGGTCGGCATCCAGTTTGAACTAAAAATAATTTCAGAAATTGGCGTTGAAACCAATAATGGCCAAGATTTGAAAAGCAATGAAATTCCTATCAAAAAAGGAAGAGAAAGGATGATAACCAAAGAGATTATCATCCAACTTTTTCTTAATTTTTCAATGTAATATCTTAATGAAAAATTCATTCTTATAGTCTATTTATTTGATCAATGATTTTTTGTTTTTCCAACAAAATATATCCGTTCGGAACAACATGTTTTTGACCTTCAGTAAGTACCCAATTTAAAAACACTTTAACAGCGTAATTTTTCGGTTTTCCTTTGGTCACCAAAAATAAATCTCTAGCAGGTGGCGATGGGTACTTTCCGTTTGCAATTGCAGTTGTGATATCTTTCAATGAATTATAGAAATTTTCATCTTGGTCAATTGTTCCATTACCATTAATATCAATCGGAGCCACATCCATACCTGGATATTTTTGACCGGTTTTTACATCGTAAACAAAAATAACGTTGTTGTATCCGATACTATTTTTGTCTTTTCTAACTGCATCAGCAACTCCAGGGTCACCAAATACCGCAATTCCTTTCAATTCTTCTTGTGCAGAACCACCCAGGTATTTCGCCCATACTTCAGCAGCACCTGAAGCATCAGATCTTGTATAAACATTTACTTTAGTAGATGATTTTTTCCAAACTTTTGCTCCGTTTCCTAGGAATAATTTTGTCAATTCGTCTTTAGTCATTCCTTCTGATTTTATCTGATTTAAGACAGGATTTTGGGAATTAATTGTCGGAATAACAGCATCTTTAGTTACCGAAAAACCATATGCTCCTTGACTTTTTTCTATATCACTAATATCTTTAGAATACATTGCCAAATCAGCAGCTCCTCCAAGTAAATCTGCCATTCCTTTTCCTGCTCCACCACCTGAAATATTAAATTTCACATCAGGATACTGTTTTCTAAACTCTTCTGCCCACACATTGACCAACGGATAAAGCGCAAATGCCCCTGAAATCGTGATTGTACCTTCAACTTTTTTAGCTTCATCACCGCTTGATTTCTCATCAGAACCACAAGCACTAGCTAACACCAAGGCAGTTGTAAGAACAACAAAACCTGCTTTTTTGATCGAAAAAAATTGTTTCATAATTATTTATTTTTGATTAGTTTATTTTTGAATTTTCAAGAATTGAGGCGTAAACGTGACCATCAAATAAGCCCACTCTTGCCACAAATCACTATTACCCGACTTTTTAATGTATTCCATTGATTTAGTTAGGAATGCAAATGAGTACCCTAATTGCAATTCAGTGATTGCGTTTGGTTTATAGATTAATAACAAGTCATTTTCATAACCCAAATATTTATTAATAACTTCATTATTTGCAATGAAATTATTCTGACTAAAGAACAAATGCTGTTCAACTTTCAATGAAACTTTTTTATTGAAATCAATCACTGTAAAAAAGTAAGGATTCACGATTCCAGCGTTGTTAAAATCTTTAGGAAATCTTGTAAACAAATCCATTGTTCCTAGAAATCTGTGGTTTACACCATACAAAGCATCAAAAGACCTGGAGGTTGAACTTGGTTTTTTCGCGTCATCGCCGCTGAAAATTTCTGCCCCTAATCTAAAAGTGAAATACTTTTTCAATTTTAATTTAGCTTCCGGCTGAAAATAAAAAGCATCTAATTTCTTTCCAGCGGTTGTTTTTCCATATTGGTAATATCCAGCAAGTGTTAAATATAAATTCTTTTTAGTGTACTCTACTCTACCCCCACTGGTAAAGCGATTGTTAATTTTTTCAGAAACAGTCGCATCTTGAAATCCATCATTAGCATTAATCAAAGTAAGTACAAAAGCGTCATTGAATTTATATTTTAAAAAATTGACAAACAAAGTTTTATAATTTGCAAATCCAGGGTTGTAATCAATGTTGGCATATTTATCCTGCGCTCCATGAGCTTGATTGAAAGCACCAATTAAATCAGCCTCTAATTTTTTTCCTTTAAAAATGAATCGCACAGCATCGTGTGTTCCACCATTTTGTCTCCAATCATTTTGAGCAAAAAGCCTTTGGTTGTCATACATCACTTTTTGTCTTCCAATTCTTGCCGTGATTCTTTTTGTTATTGAAGGCTCAACATAAGTTTCAAACAATTGCAGTGTTGCACCTGTTGATCTTGGATCTTGTTCTCCCCAAATTCTAATGTCTTGAATCGAAGTATGCCACGTAAAACGAGGTGCTTTGTAATCTAAATAAATTCTACTTCTTTGTTCTACGAAAAAAGCAGCATCAGACGTATCAGAATTTAATTCTCTATATCCATTTCTATATTCAGCTCTTGGTCTAAACTCTGCCGAAATTGTAAAAATTTTAGCTGTGTCTTTGACTATTTTTAAAGAGTCTTTTTGAGCACTTGAGATTATTACAAAGGATAAAAAAGTAAAAAATATAATCGTTTTTATCATATTGAAGTGATTTCTTAACAATACCATTTTTACTAACTCTATTTACTTAATAGAATTAGTAAGGGACAAATTTAAAATTAATCTTAATACATTAGTATTTATTAACTAAATAAATTAAATTTTAACATTAGCCTAATCAAATATTTACATTTCAAAATTACCCGGAAACATCCGTTCTTGCAATTCTTAAGGTTTTGACTTTAACAAATATAATTGAGCCCCCACCCTAGAATTGGAGTAATTAGTGGTATAGCGTTTTCTTTTTGAAAACGTAAAGAAGGAAGAATATTTTTTCCAAAATGAAACGATTTAGCCCTAAATTTTATTCATGGCCACCGAAATTAATGAAACAATAGTTTGCGTTTGTCCTTAAAGCGAATTGACCTTCAAAATACAATTCAACAGGTTTTTGATCTTGAGCATTTTTTAACTGAAAAGAAAAAAATGTAAGAAGAGAAAAATATGTTTCATCATTTTTAATAGAATCGATTTTATTTTAAAAGTTAATCACTTACTTTCTAAGTTAATCTTAAATAGGGTTAAATTGTTTCAAAACCTTTTGGGAAGTTTTCCAAAGACAACTCATAACTCACACTTGGAGAGATAACAACCTTATCTCCCCAATTCTAGTTTGCTGAAGTTGCTACCGAATAATCGAGAGTGAGCTGAAGAGAAACAATGACGGGTAATAACACATCAAAATTCAGGGCTATTGAGGCAGGATATATTAATATTATTTTAATAAGGTTCTATAATGAAAACAGCGCACAAAGTAAATATTTCCAATGCTTTTGGATGAAGCATTTCGTAGAAGTTGACAACTGCAAAATCTATATCTGCGATGATTGGACATTGAACATTAGTCAGTTGAGTTTCATTAATATCTTCTACCCACTTCAAGTGAGACTCTAAAGAATCAACAGTAAATGCATTTTTTTTATCTTTCTTTTTTTAAATTCCTTTTGCAATTTTGTTACAGTTCCTAATTCTGCTGTAGACAATAGTGTTAAATCTGTCAGATGAGAAAATAATATTGTCTAACTATCACCAACCCATCTGTGCAAATCAATTGTACCTTTTGATTTTTCTGCTTTGAGATCTGGAGCGATTTCTCCTAATTTTAATGACATAATTACTCGTTTTTATTCTTTTTTGTTAATAATTAAATCGAAGGGTAAATCCATTTGTTCTTGGGTCTCCTAATACACCAGCATAAAGTCCTGAATTTCCTGCAGCAGCTTGTAGTTGCTCGAAATAATTAGTTCCACCAATGTTTCTTGACCAAAAGAACGCTGTAAATTGACCTGATTTAAATCCTATTCTTGAATTTACAAGTGCATAAGCGTCGATTTTCAATACTTCTGAAGGTGTTGGATTGGAAGAGTATTCTGAGCGATAACTTGCATCTGTGGCTATAAAGAAACGTCCTTTTTTTCCAAATAAGGATCCTTTAGTACTTAATTCAAAGCCTACTGCTCCATTCCATTTGGAAATACCTGGTAATACACCTCCCGAAGCATCTGTAAATGCTTGTTGAACCGTTGTTCCATTCTGATTAACAGCTGTTTGTCCTGTTAATTCAAGCGGTAGAGGAGCATTAGTGAATGAGACATACTTTCCATCTGTATATGCAACTGAACCAAAAATAGAAAGGAAATTTCTTATTTGATAATTGATGTCAACTTCTGCACCTTTTACATTTACCCTTTCGGCATTGGCCAAATATCCGCGGTTTACGCCTAGCTGTGGAGATTGAACAATCGTTTGGTAATCTTTAATATCTGTATTGTAAACAGAAACATTTACAATTGCTCCTTTAAATGGTTTAGTTTTAATACCAAATTCAAGATGTTGCACAAATTCAGGTTTAATAATTGCCAAAGACAAATCTGCTTCTCCTGTAGTTAATGTTGGTAATCCTCCAACGTTAACTCCTACCGGTTTGTAGGCTGTTGAATAAGTACCAAATAGATTTATTTTACTAGTAGGTTGGTATGAAGTGGTAAAGTTTCCAGATAAATTCGTGTTTTCTGTTTCTGTATTAAAACTTTGGTCGGAATATACAGCTTTCTTTAGCGATTGAAGTATTGCGTCAGAAGTTTCCAACCCCCCGTAAGTTTTACGATCGTAATTAATCGTTTTTTTATCGTAATTATAACGCAAACCTCCAATTAAATGAATAACTTTGAATAATTTCCAATCTAATTGAGCAAATGCGGCAGCACTAAGTGAATTAAGCTTAGAATATGTTCTAATTCCATAATTATCCAACAAACCTGGTGTAGAATAAAATGCTTGATTCCCAGTTGTACTAGTTTGAACAAATCTCCATTGGTCTGCTCCAACTTCTTCCTCGTGATAAGGTGATGTTTCCAAAATTTGAGTTAGAGCATAAACACCTAACACACCGCTAAGTTTTTTAAAAATATTACCAGCGAATCGAATTTCTTGTGAATATTGTTCATGTCTAGATGGTGCTTGCGATTTTGTCAAAGCAGCTATTTCTGTAAAATCTCTATCATTTACAGGATCCCAATTCCAAAAACGCCATGCAGTTGTTGATGTTAAAGTACCTTTTCCAATTTTATAATCTATATTTAAGGAAACACCACCTATTGATTGATCATGGCGATAAGGAGTATTTGTATTGATTTTTCTTGAAAACGGGTCTATTTTTGGTTTTGTATAACCTAAATCTTCAATAATTTTAAAGTATTGTCTATAAGCTGAACGTAAAGTTGGTGTCACTCCGGCAACAACTAATGCAGATCCGTCAGGTCGTTGATTATTATAGTCCCCAATGAGTTGAATTTCTAATTTGCTTGATGGTGTAAAATACAATTGACCTTTTATCCCAATATTATTTAACCCGCTGTATCGTTGTTGATCACGCTCGTTAAAAATTGTTCCATTTCGTTGTGTTCCACTAAACGAAATACGAGTGCTAAGATTTTTTGCAAGCCTTCCTGCTAGGGAAGCTTTTGCTTGAATGAAGTTATAATTTCCATAACTCAATTCAATCTTTGCAGTGGGCTCAGTAGTTGGTTTTTTACTTGTGATATTAAATGCTCCAGCTGTTGTGTTTTTTCCAAATAATGTTCCTTGAGGTCCTCTTAAAATTTCAATTTGGTCCACATCAATAAAGTCTAATGCAGTTGCCGCTGGTCTTGCATGATAAACACCATCAATGTAAAATCCAACCCCAGGATCAATACCGTCATTTGTTAGTCCAAAAGTAGATCCTAAACCTCTTATGTTAAGAGTTGTATTTCTTGCGTTGGAAGAATATAATTGCACTGAAGGAACTAATTCTTTCAAGCGATTAACATTAAAGGCACCCGCATTTTCCGCTTGTTGCCCACTAATTACCGTTATTGGAATAGGAATTTCTTGAACAACTTCTTTTCTTCTTCTACCGGCAACAATTATCTCACTTAAATTAACTTGTTTTTCAACTTTAATAAGAATTTCACTTGTCTCACTTTTTAATTCATACTCAGTCTCTTGATAACCAATTGCTGAAACGACAAAGGTTAATGGGAAAATTTGTTTAGCCACTATAATAAATTTACCTTCTTGATCTGTTAGAACTCCAGTATTTTCTCCTTTTAAATCTACTTTTGCCCCAAAAATCCCTAAATTAGTGTATACATCTTTAACGGTTCCTTTTAGTTCGATGTTTTTTTCTTGTGCATTTGCTATTTTAACAAATGCTACTAACAACATGATAATAAGTTTTGCTTTCATTTTAATCTTTTGTTTTTTTAAAAATTGTTTTTTTCGTCTTTGATACGAAATCTTTTCTTTCATTCAAATAAAAAAATAGGGAATGTTTTTCCAGATTTATTTTGATTTAGTTGCAACAAAAATTTAGAAAATATCTTTTCTCCATCTAATCCGCAGCTTGCAAAAAGATTTTTATCAAAATCATCTATAATTCCTCGATATGTATTGCAACGAACTTGTAATAGTTTTGATTTCATTTTTTGGGTTATTTTGATTCTTAACTTATTTCAATTATACTAATTCAATTAACTCTATGTATTTGGTAGAATTAATAGATATCAAAACTAAGAAGTAATTTCGTCTTATCAATCAAATTGTAAAAAATTAACTTATTTTAACAAAAGGTAAATAAAAGTTGTTTTTTCGAAAATAGACCAGTTATACCAAACTCTACAGAATTTGATTTTAAAAACTAAATAAAGTACTAGAGAAAATAAAGAAAAAAATTGATTAAAATTTAAAGAAAACTACTATTCAATGAAAGTTTTAAAATTGATTTCTTTCATAATCAACCTACTTTGCTCTTTGATTTTCGCAAATTCCCTTTTAATTGCACAAGAAACTTCATCTGTACAATCTTCACATTTTTCGTAATAATTTACAGAAACGCATGGAACAAGTGCAATTGCTCCATCAAAAACACGGTAAACTTCCGCTAGGTTAATTTCTTTTGGCGCTTTGATTAGATAGTAGCCACCTCTATAACCTTGGTGACTTCCCACAAAACCAGCATGTTTTAAATCTAACAAGATTTGCTCCAAAAATTTTTTAGGAATATTTCCTTTTTTTGCAATATCAGCAGTAAACATATTCCCTTGTTGATAGTTTTCACTCAAACAGATCAATGCTTTTATTGCATATTTACATTTTTTTGACATCATGATATTCAAAGGTAGCTATTCCGAAAAGAAATGACAAACTTTTGTAAAAATTGAACTAAATAGTCGTAACATTGTTCAAACATCAATTTTAATAAACTTATGGAAAATCAAAGTTACAACAATCATTCTCGATACTATGTCCCTCATCACTTAGTATTCTATCCGCTAACATTAGTTTTAGGCGTATTTTGCTTTTACCAAGGAAATAAAAATCCAGCATTGAAAGAAATTTGGTGGACGTTAACTGCTATCATGATTATGATTGTATTTCTAGCGTTTATGGTACGTCAACATTATGGATTGAAAAATCAGGATCGCATTATTAGAATTGAAATGCGTTATCGATATTTTGTTGTTACCGGAGAACGCTTTGAATTATTGGAATCGAAATTGACAAACAGTCAAATTTTTGCTTTGCGTTTTGCTTCTGAGAATGAATTAAAAGATTTAGTAAATAAAACTTTGAGTGAAAATCTTACTTCGAAAGCGATTAAACAATCCATCCAAAATTGGCAAGCTGATAATTGGAGGCTTTAAATTAGA
>CANHQP010000011.1 GCA_947462925.1 Flavobacteriia bacterium
AACTACTCTATTGTACTTAAAATCGCATTAAATCTACTTAAAAATGAAAAAACTGTAAAGCAAGGAATACAAGGAAAAAGACTAAAAGCTGGTTGGGACAATAGCTATTTACTAAAGCTATTGAATATTAAAGTATGAGTTTGCCCTGACAAAAGTCTAAAGTAACTTCCAAATCTCAAATAAAATAATAAATTTGCATGATAAAATTAAAGACTAAAAAAATGAGTATCCCAGCTGAATTAAAATATACGAAAGACCACGAGTGGGTTCGTGTTGATGGAAATATTGCTACTGTAGGTATTACTGCATTTGCTCAAGGCGAATTAGGTGATATCGTTTATGTTGAAATTGAAACAGAAGGCGAAGAATTGGATCAAGAAGAAGTTTTTGGTTCTGTAGAAGCAGTTAAAACTGTTTCTGATTTATTCATGCCAGTTTCTGGAAAAATCATCGAATTCAACAGTGCATTGGAATCAAATCCTGAAGCTGTAAATTCAGATCCTTACGGAGATGGCTGGATGGTAAAAGTTGAATTGAGTAATCCTTCTGAATTGGATGGTTTATTAGATGCTGCTGGATACCAAGCGCACATCGGATAATCAAAACATATTTATTTACAATCCCTCACGCAATTTTGTTTGAGGGATTTTTTATTAAACCTATTCCTTAACTTTTCTATCTTTGAATCGATTTAAAAAAATTCATGGTTTTTAGTAGCATCACATTTTTGGTTTATTTCCTTCCGCTCTTTGTCTTGATTTATCATTTCATTGCGAAAGAATACAAAAATTGGTTCATACTTTTATCTAGTATTTATTTCTTCAGTTGGGGCGCACCCAAATTTGTTTTTGTACTTGTTGCCGTCACGATTTTAGACTTCTACCTCGTCAAATTTTTATTTGAATCCAAAACGGCGCTTCGGAAAAGAATTTTGCTGATAACTTCACTAACCATGAATTTAGGAATGTTGGCTTATTTTAAATACGCCAATTTCTTCATCGAAAATGTGAACCGATTTTTACATAAACAAGGATTTGAAACCATCGAATGGACCAAAATCGCCTTGCCGATTGGAATTTCATTTTTCACTTTTCAAAGTTTGACTTATGCAGTAGACGTCTATCGAAATGTACACAAACCGCTTGAAAAGTTGAGCAATTACATGTTGTTCATCGTAGCTTTTCCGCAGATGATTGCTGGTCCGATTGTGAGATTCAACTACATAGCAGATCAAATTACTGAACGAAATGAAACAATCGACGATAAACTACAAGGATTCATTCGTTTGTGCATCGGTTTAGGAAAAAAAGTGTTGATTGCCAATGTCATGGGACAACAAGCTAAATTATTCATGGAAATTCCTGTTGATCAATTAACGATGGCTTCCGCCTGGATTGGGATTTTAGCTTATACTTTCCAAATCTATTTCGATTTTGCGGGATATTCCGATATGGCGATTGGACTGGGAAAAATCATGGGATTCACTTTTCCTGAAAACTTCGATAGTCCATACATTTCCAGAAGTATTACAGAATTTTGGCGTAGATGGCATATAACTTTGGGAACTTGGATGCGCGATTATTTGTACATTCCGTTGGGAGGGAATAAAGTAAAAACAAAGATGCGTCTATACATGAACTTGTGGTTCGTTTTCGTCATTTCTGGTTTGTGGCACGGAGCATCCTGGAATTTTGTCATTTGGGGAGCATTTCACGGATTTTTCTTGGTCATAGAACGATTGTTTTTGGGGAAAATTCTTTCAAAAATCGGCATGATTCCGAGTATGATGTACACTTTTTTAGTCGTAATGATTGGCTGGGTTTTCTTCAGCATCGAAAAATTCGACCATGCCAAAGCTTACATTTTCAAACTCTTCACTTTTGACGCAAAAGGATTGCCTACCATGCTTCCTGTGTTCAAAATGACCATTTTCTTGGCGATATTATTTTCATTTATTGGAGCCTTCAAAAAAGTAAAAGATTGGGAAAACAAAATTTATTTCAACAGCAACCCGTCAATGACTTGGTATTATTCCTTTTTAGGAATCTCCTTGCTCCTATTCGTGCTTTCTTTGAGTTCGATTGCTGCGCAAGGATTTAATCCATTCATTTATTTTAGATTCTAATGGAAAAGCAAACTAAAATAAAAAAATATTTGTTCGGTGGAATCATGATTTTACTGCTGCTTCCCATGTTGCAAGCCAGTTTGACCATTTTTAAATTGGAGCCACTGAAAGGAGCAATCGAAACATTTGAAAAACCTGATTTCACTTTTGAAACTTGGAAAACAGGTGAGTTTCAAAAGAATTATGAAAAATACTTAGACAACAATTTTGGTTTCCGCAGCACTTTTATTCGAATCAATAACCAACAAGCATATAGTTTCCATAACGAAGCCAAAGCCAACGGTGTGATCATCGGAAAAGAGAATTATCTGTTTGAAAAAAACTATTTGAAAGCTTATTTAGGTACTGACTATATTGGCGAACAAGCCATTGAAAGTCAGGTGTTCAAATTGAGAAAAATTCAAGACACTTTGCAAAAACTAAACAAAGATCTGCTAATGATTTTTGCGCCTGGAAAAGGAACTTTCTTTCCCGAATACATGCCAGATTATTGTGCAAAGCAAAAACGAAGTAAGACGAATTATGCTGGTTATCTATCAGCCATGAAATCTCAAAAAATCAATTATTTAGATTTCAATCAATGGTTTTTGAATATGAAATCTAAAAGTAAATATCCACTTTACGGCAAAGCAGGGATTCATTGGAGTAAGTACGGAGAATATTTGGCTGCAGATTCAATTATCGAAGTGATCGGAAAAATGCGTAAAACTGCTATGACAAAATTGGTGTTGGATAAATTGGAAGTCAAAAAAACCAATGAACAAGGCGATTATGATATTGGAGAAGGGATGAATTTGTTTTTCATGATGGATACTTATCCGATGGCTTATCCTACTTTTCATTACGAAAAGCCAAAAAACAAGCAAAAAACGCCGAAAGTTTTGGTTGTTTCTGATAGCTATTTTTGGGGAATGTTCAATGCAGGAATTTCAAGAGAAGTTTTTGATGACGGACAATTTTGGTTTTACAATCAAGAAATTTATCCCGACAGCTATGAAAGTCCAAAAAATGTGGGAGACATTGATATTCAAGTGGAAGTAGAAAAAAATGAAATGGTTGTATTGATTTGCACTGATGCCAATTTATTCAAGTTTGCTTTTGGATTTGTAGATCAACTATACGCTAAGTATTATCCAAAGTAGATTTATTTAAATCGAAAAACAGTCAATTCTCAAATAATCCTTATTTTTCCAAAAAAAACGAATGAAATTTTATTATCTATTCGGTATTCTATTGACTTTTCTCGCTTCCTGTGTGGGCAAAGAGGTCAAATCGAATCTAAATGAAGAAAAATCGATTGAATTTCCCCAAGAAATTAGCTCCCAACTTGCTAAATTCCCTTTAAAAAGAACTGATTTTAGTATTGATTCACTTTATTTTGTCAATGATTCAACCTTTAAGTTTTCAAAAGGAAATCTAGACATTGAGACAGTTAAATTACTTTCGAAAAAACTCTCTTCCGATGAAATTACCACTAGAGAAAAATACTATTTAAATGATTTCTATCAAGTTCAAGAAGCAAAAGAAAAAGGACAATTTGATCAGTTTAAGAAAAAACTAGACATCGGAATGACAGAAAATGCCGTTTGTAACGCTATCGGAAGAATTGAATATGGCGATTCAGCAGCTTTGCTTTTGTGGGAAATCGTTTACAAATCAAACGATGCTTGTCCATTCTACTTTGGTCACGATGTGATGGGAACTTTGGTAAAAAACGGTAAAATTATTTCATGTATTACATTGGCTGCCAAAGAATCCGGTGCCGATGCTCCCATGTCATACGAAATGTATCAATTGGTTAAAATGGATGAATTTGGACAAATCTTCATCAAAAATCATTCTCAAACGAGCGAAGAAAACACCGTCATTGAAAAATCAAAATTTGCTTCGAGATACAAAATCAATTCTTTTGGTTTTGAATGGCAAAAATAATTGCTCATTTGAGCAAACTATTTCCTGTTTAGAAGGATTTTAAATAAGCAAATTGTATCTTTGTATCCGATTATGGATTCAACTATTAAAAGAAAGTTTAGCGTTAGAGAAATCAGAGAAGATTTCCCCGCTTTGCGTCAGACAATTTACGGTAAAAATTTAATCTATTTCGATAACGGAGCGACTTCTCAAAAGCCTCAGTATGTTTTAGATGCAATCAATCAATATTACAGTAAAGACAATGCGAATATCCACCGCGGTGTTCACCATTTAAGTCAAAAAGCAACTTCAGAATACGAAGCTTCACGCAAGTTTATTGCCGCATATCTAAACGCTAAATCTTCAGATGAAATCATTTTCACCAAAGGAACCACTGATGGAATCAATTTAGTTGCTTCCTCTTATGGTCATCTTTTGAATGCTGGCGACGAAATCTTGATTTCAGCAATGGAACATCATTCCAATATTGTTCCATGGCAAATGCTTTGCGAACGAAAAGGGTGTGTTTTGAAAGTGATTCCAATCAACAAAAAAGGTGAAATCATTCAAGATGAATATGAGAAATTGCTTTCATCTAAAACCAAATTGGTTGCAGTGACGCATATTTCAAATTCTTTGGGAACAATCAATCCAATCAAAGAAATGATTCAAAAAGCACATGCAGTTGGAGCGAAAGTTTTGATTGATGGTGCGCAAAGTATTCAGCACGATAAAATTGATGTCAAAGATTTAGACTGCGATTTCTTCGTTTTTTCTGGTCACAAGGTTTTTGGACCTACTGGAATTGGCGTTTTGTATGGAAAAGAAACCTTATTAGATCGCATGCCGCCATATCAAGGTGGTGGTGACATGATATTGAAAGTTACATTTGATAAAACGACTTACAACGAATTGCCCTATAAATTTGAAGCAGGAACACCACACATTGCTGGTGGAATTTGTTTGGGAAAAGCGTTGGAATATTTGAATCAATTCGATATTGAATCTATCAAAAAACACGAAACTGAATTGGCTGATTATGCCCAAGATTTGTTGTTGACTTTTGAAGACATGAATATCATTGGTGAATCGAAAAAGAAAACGAGTGTTGTCTCTTTTATTGTTGATGGAATTCATCCTTTCGATATGGGCACATTGCTTGACAAACAAGGGATTGCAGTAAGAACAGGGCATCATTGCACACAACCTTTGATGGATTTTTACAAAATTCCCGGAACAGTTAGGGCCTCTTTTGCGTTTTACAATACGAAAGAAGAAATTGACACATTTATCGCTGCAGTAGAAAAAAGCATTGGAATGTTGAAATAGAAATTTCAGCAAAAACACTTCAGTCATGACATTAGAAGAAAAACAAAAAGAAATAGTTGAAGATTTTGCCATCTACGATGATTGGATGGAAAAATATGAATACATCATTGAGCTTGGAAGAGATTTGCCTATTATCGAAGAGGATAAAAAAACCAAAGATCGAATCATCGAAGGTTGTCAATCACAAGTTTGGTTAGATTCTAGTTTCGCAGATGGCAAAATGCATTTTAAAGCAGATTCTGATGCAATTATCACCAAAGGAATTATCGGACTTTTGATTCGCGTTTTGGACGATGAAAAGCCTGAAGATATTGCCAAATGTGATTTACATTTCATTCAAGAAATTGGTTTACACGAACATCTTTCACCAACACGTTCAAACGGATTAGCAAGCATGGTCAAAAAAATGAAAATGTCTGCTTTACAAGCATTAACAACAAACGATTCAGAACAAAAAGCTTAAACAATGATTGAACTAGAAAATAAAGTAGTTGAGGTTCTTAAAACCATTTACGATCCTGAAATTCCAGTCGATGTATTTGAATTGGGATTGATTTATGAAGTCAACATTGATGCTGACAAAAATGTTTCAATCGACATGACTTTGACATCTCCAAATTGCCCTGTTGCTGAATCGATGCCGAAAGAAGTAGAAGATAAAGTTGGAGCAATCGAAGGAGTGAATAGCGCAAAAGTAAACATCGTTTTTGATCCACCTTGGGACAAGGACATGATGAGCGAAGAAGCGAAATTAGAGTTGGGTTTTTTATAGAGGCGGAAAATTGACAGATTAATAGATTGGAAGATTGCAGATTAACAAATTGGCAAATTGGTTATTGCAAATTTGATTATTGCAGATTGGAAGAATCACGGAGTTTATAGATATTTTAAGATGAGAAGAGTAGTTATAACAGGGCTTGGGGCTTTGACTCCGGTGGGGAATGATGTTGATACCTTTTGGAAAAACATACAAGCTGGTGTCAGTGGCGCTGGGAAAATCACGAAATTCGATACTTCAAAATTCAAAACATCTTTTGCATGCGAATTGAAAGATTTTGATGCAAAAGCACATTTTGACGTGAAAGAAATCAGAAAATATGATTTGTTTTCTCAATATGCTTTGGTTTCTGTGCAACAAGCGGTTGAAGATGGCAAAATTGATTTTGAATCGTTAAATAGAGATAGAATTGGCGTTATTTGGGGTTCTGGAAATGGTGGGATTCAAACTTTTCAAGACCAAATGATTGAATTTTGTGAGGGAGATGGAACTCCACGTTTTACTCCTTTTTTCATTCCGCGTATATTGGTAGATATCGCATCAGGAATCATTTCCATCAAATATGGTTTACGTGGAGTGAATTTTTGTCCTGTTTCTGCTTGTGCAACTTCAAATACCGCATTGATCGAAGCGTTTAATTATATTCGTTGGAACAAAGCTGACATGATTATTTCAGGTGGTTCTGAAGCCGCAATTACGCAATCAGCTATTGGAGGTTTTTCTTCTGCGAAAGCACTTTCAACTTTAAATGAAACTCCGGAATTAGCTTCTCGTCCTTTTGATGTTCATAGAGACGGATTTGTCATGGGCGAAGGTGCTGGTGCTTTGATTTTAGAAGAATATGAACACGCTAAAAAACGTGGTGCGAAAATTTATGCCGAAGTTGTAGGTGGAGGAATGGCTGGCGATGCTTATCATTTAACTGGTACACATCCTGAAGGCGATGGTGCAGTTTTAGGAATGAATTTGGCCATAGAAGAGGCTGGAATTACTGCGAATGAAATCGATTACATCAACATGCACGCAACTTCAACTGCCCAAGGTGACACTAGTGAATTAATTGCTGCAAAACGCGTTTTTGGTGAACGAAAATCTTTGAGTATCTCGGGAACGAAATCCATGACAGGACATTTATTGGGAGCTGCAGGAGCAATTGAAGCCATTATCTGCGTCAAAGCTTTGCAAGATAATATGGTTCCTCCTACAATCAATACCCAAGAAATTGAACCAGAATTTGCGAATTTATTCGATTTTCCTCTAGAAAAAGCACAAGCTAAAGAAATTCAATATGCGATGAGCAATACATTTGGTTTCGGTGGACACATTGCATCTGTTGTTCTGAAAAAATGGGCTGAATAATCAGGCTTTAGAAATAAAGTAATCTTCCAGAAATATCATTTCCACGAAAAACCAAGGCAGGAAAGGGTATTTTAATCACATTAAATGGGCTAAGTACTTTCTTTAACCATGTTTTTTTGATGGGCAATTTTGTCACATCTAAATCTAGGGAAAGTAAAAATTCTCGTTTGGCTGTAAAACTCTTCAAGCCATCAGCAGTTTGAAAAAAATCGTTGCTTCCAACGAGTTTTGCATCGACGCTATACCCCGCAGCAATGGCTATCCAAGCAGGAATTTTACTTTTCGGAAAAATGGATCCGGGGGAAAATGTCAACCAATAAGTTTGTCCATTATAATCTTTCAATAATCTTTCTGAAAAAGTAGAACCTAAAATCGAAGGTCGATATTGCGCGAAATCACTTGGACTGTAGGAAAATTTCAAATTCAAGTATTGTTCTTGCCAAAGTAATTCCTGAGACAAAAAAAGTCCACTTCCAATGGTGTTTGCTCCTACATCTGACCAAGAAAAACCCCATCCAGCACTTTGAGCATCCAAAAACTCAAATGACATTTGGTAACCCCAGCCAACAGCTGCACCAATAATTGCACTTTTTTTTCTATTCAGTCCTGACCAACGGTAAAGTTTTGAAACCTTGTCACTCAAGTGATAAGCAGTATAAACGTGTCCCATTTTGTCCATTTGCATCCATTCACGAGAATCATCAAAAGTGTGAAATGAAGACTTCGGAAAATCTTTGTACCAAACTGTCGACAAGCCAATAATACTACCTGACCAAATAAAGCCAGTACCAATTGAAGAACCAATCAATCTTTTATTATTCAAAGAATCCGAAGGAGAAAGCAATGTAGATTGGGACCATACATTGATACCTACCAAAAGCGCCAAAAAGATTTTACAAAAATTGAATAACATAGGGCGAAGGTAAAAAATATAGGAGGAATTTTTTTTATCTCAAGAAAAAAGAATAAATTTGTGGATAAAATTTGTCAACATTATTTTTGTCAACATGGAACTATCTGTTTATTTGAAAGAAGGAAGAATAAGTAAAGAATGGAGTTTGCGTAAATTAAGTACAGAAACATCCATTGATTCTTCTTTGCTCAATAAATTTGAAAAGGGCGATAGAATTCCTACGAAGCCACAAATAAATCGATTGCTCGACATTTTAGAATTGGATAAAAAGCAAACCTTGACGCTTTGGCTAGGTGAAAAAATTTATCGCATAATTGAGGACGAGGAATTTTATGCAGAATCCATGATGGTTGCAGACAACAAAATTTCATACGGTTTATCGAAAGCAGAAAAACTTCAGAATGAATTGCCTGAAAACATTCAATCATTGCTTATAGCGTGTGACTCATTGAAAGAAGAATGGATCAAATTGAAACCGCTCAAAGGAATACAACTTCAAAAAATGAACGAGTATTTTCGCTTGAATTACACCTACGAAAGTAACCGAATAGAAGGTAACACGTTGACTTTGCAAGAAACACATTTGGTCATCAATGAAGGATTAACAATCGGAGGTAAATCGATGCGCGAGCACCTGGAAGTAGTAAATCACTCAGAGGCAATTGAATATATTTCGGAAATTGTTCAAAATAAAGTTGATTTTACTGAACGGATCTTAAAACAAATTCACTACTTGATTTTAAAGGGAATTGACAGAGAAAATGCGGGAGTATATAGATCAATTGGCGTAAGAATCTCGGGAAGTTCACATTTGCCTCCTGAGCCATTTCTTCTAAACCGAATGATGGAAGAAGTATTTGAATACTATCAAAAAAATAAGAACTTACTTCATCCTATCATTTTAGCAGCAGAAATGCACGAACAAATAGTAAGAATTCATCCCTTTATCGATGGAAATGGTCGAACAACCAGACTTATAATGAACTTGATTTTGATACAACATGGTTTTCCAATTGCAAATATTAAAGGAGATTTAAATTCACGCTTGGCATACTATCAAGCACTTGAAAACGCACCTAAAGAAGATAAGGCATCATTTTACGAATTGGTTGCCCAAACCGTTCGAGTTGCGCTCAACGAGCACATTGAGCTAAGTAAATAAAACAAAAAGAGGAATTACTTTCGCAATTCCTCTTTCAATTTATGAATACATTTTCTTGTAATAATCTTGATATGCACCACTGGTAACTTCATCTACCCAGTCTTGGTTATTCAAATACCAATCTACGGTCTTTTCTAATCCTTCTTCGAATTTGATTGAAGGTTTCCAACCTAGTTCAGCAGAAATTTTTGAAGCATCAATCGCATATCTTTGATCATGTCCTGCTCGGTCTTTTACATATGTAATCAACGAAGCACTTGTACCTGATTCACGATTTAATTTTTTATCTAATAAATCACATAAAAAATTCACTAAATCGATGTTTCTCCATTCATTAAGTCCTCCAACATTATAGGACTCACCAATTTTTCCCTTGTGAAAAATTGCGTCAATAGCAGAAGCGTGATCTTCTACCCACAACCAATCGCGAATATTGTCACCTTTGCCATAAACAGGAAGCGGCTTCATATTCACAATATTTCCAATCATCAATGGAATCAATTTCTCGGGAAAATGATGACTTCCATAGTTATTTGAACAATTTGACATTTTAATTGGGAATCCATACGTATGGTAAAAAGCACTTACAAAATGATCTGAAGATGCTTTAGAAGCTGAATATGGGCTGCGAGGATCATACGGAGTTGTTTCCATAAATAATCCTTCCTCACCTAGACTTCCGTAAACCTCATCGGTGGAAACGTGGTGAAAAACATGTTCTCCTTCATTCCAAAAAGACTTTGCAACAGACAATAAATTCAATGTTCCGACCACATTAGTCATAGCAAACTCTAAAGGTCCTTCGATTGAACGATCAACATGAGACTCAGCAGCCAAATGGATCACGTGAGTGATATTGTGAATTTTAAATGCATTTGTTACATCATCAAGAGAACAAATATCTCCTTTAAAAAAAGTATATTTAGGATTGTCTTCAACATCCTTCAAGTTTGACAAATTACCAGCGTAAGTCAATTTATCAAAATTGATAATATTGTAATTTGGATAAAATTTCAAAAATCTTCGCACTACATGCGAACCAATAAAACCAGCACCTCCCGTGATTAAAATATTCATTTTTACTTTAATTTATGCCCCAAAAATAAGTAAAAAAACTGACTATAAAATGAAATATTGTTTGATAATCAAAAGTTAATCAAGCAATAATGAAACTATTTAAGTTCAATTTCTAAAATTTCTTTCCAAAAATTTTGAATAGTATTTCCTTCGCACGCAATCATTTGAGGAACCAGACTCGCAGGTGAAAATCCAGGTGTCGTGTTCACTTCAATCACATGAGGAACATCATTCACCAACATAAAATCAATTCGAGCAATGGATCTCAAACGCAACAATTGGTAGATTTTTTTGGAAATTTCTTGCACATTTTTAGAAATTGATTCAGAAACTCGTGCAGGAGTAATTTCTTGCGAAGCACCTAAATATTTAGCTTCATAGTCAAAGAAATCATTTTCAGTAGCGATTTCTGTCAACGGAAGTGCATGAATTCCGTTTTTAGTGCGATAAACACCACAAGTGACTTCCGTTCCGTTTAAAAACGATTCAATCACAACGGTTTCACCTTCAGCAAAAGCCTTTTCCAAAGCAGGCTGCAATTCTTCCGCTGTTTTCACTTTAGAAATTCCATAACTTGAACCAGAATCAGAAGGTTTCACGAAACAAGGTAAGCCCAAAGTTTCCAAAATATATTGATTTTCAAACGCATCTATGGAAGTCAATAAAAGTGATTTAGCAACGGGAATATCAAATCCTCTCAAGAATTGATTGCAGTACCATTTGTCAAATGAAAGCTCAGATGCCAGCGCACCAGAATTGATAAATGGAACATCCTTCAGCTCAAGATAGGCTTGCAACTTTCCGTTTTCACCAGGATTTCCATGGATGTAAATGATCGCTGAATCAATCGCAATTTCTTGATTTTGAAACTCAAAACTCAAATTCCAAGGATTAAAATCCAACCTTTCATTTCTGTAAATCGCTGTCCAACTTTCTTTGGTAATTTCAACCAAAAAAGGATCATACCCCTCTGGAAAATTGGCTAAAATAGTGTTGGCACTTTTGATAGAAATTTCAAATTCAGAGGAATATCCTCCACAAAAAATGGCAATTCTCTTCATGTTTATATTTTGAGATACAAGTTTCAGAAATCTATTTTCAGTATAAAAATCAGTTGTAAAGGTAAGTCTCAAATAATCGGAAAACTATGCATGCTTTAAAAGTTTTCAGCAATAAAAATTGAATAAATAGCATATTGAAATTGATAAATAAGCTTTAGTGAGATTTTCTCAGCCGTATTTTATATATTTGTTGCTCATATTGACTTTCATTCATGGAATTTTTAACGAAGCTCAAAAATTTTATCTTGTCTAAACATTTTGTTAAACACCTTGGTTTGGTGATTTTAGCGTACATTGTTATTGTTGGTGGAACAGTCTTAATGCTAGATAGCGTTACCAATCACGGGCAAAAAATTGAAGTTCCATCACTTTTTGGGAAAAATGTAAAAAATATTAAAGGAATTATCGAAGAAAGTGGATTACAGTATGAAATTTTAGATTCGATTTATGCTCCAAATAAACCCGAAGGAACCATTTTATCGCAAGATCCACGACCAACAGATTCCACGGATGTTTTTGTTAAAGAAGGAAGAATTATCCGTTTGCGCGTTTCGAAAAGATCTAGGTTGGTTGAAATGCCAAGTTTGATTGATAAATCTCAACGTTTTGCTGAAAGTGTGCTCAAAAATCGTGGTTTGAAATACACTATCGTATTCGAAACTACAAGAGAAGCTGATGGAGCCGTATTGAATCAAAAATACAAAGGCTCTGCCATCAAGGAGGGAACAAGAATTCCAATCGGATCGACCGTTCAACTTGTTGTTGGTAAAAACCAAGCTGGTGAACCTGTTCAAATTCCAGATTTAGCTTGTTTAACAATAAATGAAGTTAAAAGTCGTTTAGCTGAATTGTCTTCAATTACCATTTTTGAGTCATATAGTGGTTGCAATAATGCTGAGGATAGTTTGAACGCTCGTGTAATGTCACAAACTCCTGAATTTATCGATGGTGTGTTGAGTCCAGCTGGATCTACAATCACTATATTATTGCAAAAAAATGGCTGTACAGATTAGTTGCGAAGACAAAAACAAAAGCTTCAATAAATGAAAATTATAGCCACAATTGCCGCAATCATTGGATTTTTCCAATTTACATTTGCTCAAGGAGAAGGAATTTATCCACTTGCAAGCAATGCTGATCTTGTTAAGCCCATTCCAATGAAATCAGGTTCTGAAACCTTTGATTCAACTTTTATTTACACTTCTGACACTTTAGAAATTACGCTTACTAAATCAATTTTAGATGATTTTTCAAAAGATCATTTTCAAAAGTATGTTGCAGATTATACTAATCCATCAGTAACATTTGATAAAAGATATAAATTATTGGATAGAAACACAAATCTTCCATTACCTCTGAACACCGAGTATTCAAACATCCCAACTTATAGAAGAATTGTGTCTCAAGCTTCAGGAACTAGTGTGAATGAGCCACTTCCATCTGACACCATTAAAATTACCAACTTTTTGGTATATCCGCCAGTGTACGATGAAACAACCGTTTATCCACCTTACATCATTTACGACACTTTAGATTTTCCAAATGATCCAGATACAATTTGGCAGGTTCCACCGTTTTTTGTGCAAGATTCAGCAACTCAATTTTTTGCCAACATACAAGATCAAAATGCTTATTGGCTAGATAGTTATGCTTATCACAATTACCGATTTGCTAAAAACCCTTGGACACTTGGTGTGGTAACTTTCGACGGTTTAGATGAAAATGGATATCCATACAATTTTGGATCAAGTGCCGTTGGATTAGCGGATGTTTTACATTCCAAACCGATTGACATGACCGCAGTTAACAATGCCAATGAAGTGTATTTTAGTTTTCTCTATCAAACGGAAGGTTTGGGAGATATTCCAGAAGAAACAGATTCATTGGTACTAGAATTCTTTGCCCCTGCAGTCAACCAATGGTTTAGAGCTTGGTCAACAATTGGAGGACCTGTTGAAGATTTCAAAAAAGTACACATTCGAATTCAAGATGCTAAATATTTCCAAGATGGATTTCAATTTAGATTCAAAAGCTACAGTGGCTTATCTGGAAGCTTAGATCATTTTCACATTGATTACGTGCATTTAAGAGCCCTTTCTGGTGCGCAAGACACACTTTTCAAAGATTTTGCTTTTGTTTATCCTTTAGGTTCATTCTTGAAAGATTACACTTCTGTACCTTGGGATCACTACAAAAATAACTTCACTGATAAAATGACTGATTCAGCAAGAATTTTTGTTAGAAATGGAAGTAATATTCCAGAAAATAGTCAAATTGGTGAAGCATGGGTGCAATACGGTGGAACAACGGAAGGTTCATTTCCTTTGAGTACATTAGCGCTAACAAATCAAGATCCTGTGCAAAATTACCAACCTCGCACTTTCTATGAAAGTTTTCACGATTTTTCTGCTGGATACCATTTTGATGAAACAAAAACTGGAGACTATCAGATTTTTGATTTACACGCGACAGCAACTTCTCCTTTCGCACAAATTACTTTGAATGATTCAACTGTTGGTCAACAAGTTTTTGCCAATTATTATGCTTATGATGATGGTTCAGCTGAGCAAGCTTATGGTACAACTGGAAATCAATCTCGACTTGCATATCAATTTACACCATATGAATCAGATTCTTTGATTGGCGTGCAAATGCATTTTGTGCCTAGTGTTCAAGATGTATCTGAAAATTTGTTTCTTTTGACCGTTTGGGATGACAATAATGGTAAACCAGGAAATGTAATTTATGAAGATGATTTCTTTTTTCCTCGCCAACCAAAATACGAAAATGAAAGAAATAAATTCACCAATTATTATTTGAAAGATACAGCTAAATTGGCTATCACAGGAACTTTCTATGTTGGATGGAGACAATTAGAAGCAGACAAATTATGCATTGGTTTTGATCGAAATACAATCAATTCAAATAAGATATTCTATAGTGTTGATAATGGAACAACTTGGCCAAATACTTCCTTTGAAGGTTCGGTAATGATTAGACCTATTTTTTCTACAGCCATGGATGCTTCTCTGGGAATCAAGGAAACTGTCGTAGCAAAAACGCAATTTGAAGTTTATCCAAATCCTGTGAATGATATCTTGCATTTAAAAGTAGACGATAATCAATATAAGGGTGCATTTATTTTTGATTTACAAGGGAAATTGATGTTTGAAATCGATGCTACAAGCACTGAAATCAATCTGGAATCAATGACAAACGGAGTTTATTTTGTAAAAGATATTCAATCTGGAATCACACGTAAAATCATCAAAAATTAATTTTTTTTCGTGAAAGTTTATCAAGATTTTGAAGAGATTGGAAATATTCCCAATGCGGTATTGACAATTGGAACTTTTGATGGTGTTCATCTTGGACATCAAAAAATCATAGAAAGACTAAAGGAAGAAGCCAAAAGAATAAACGGAGAGACAGTACTTTTTACTTTTTTCCCACATCCGAGAATGGTAATTAATCCAACTAATCACGGACTGAAACTTATTCAAACGCAGGCTGAAAAAATAGAAAATTTGGAAAGATTAGGTTTAGACCATTTAATCATTTTTCCTTTCACAAAAGAATTTTCAACATTAAGCGCTGACGAATTTGTAAGGGATTATTTAGTTAATAAATTACATGTCAAAACCATTGTGGTTGGCTACGATCATCAATTTGGAAAAAACAGAGAAGGAAGTTTGAAACAACTGCAAAAACTGTCAGAAACACTTCCTTTTAAGGTTATCGAAATTCCTGCACATGAAGTTGATGAAATCAATGTCAGTTCTACCAAAATAAGACAAGCGATTGAAATTGGAGATATTCAAACTGCCAATAGCTATTTAAATGAACCTTTTGAAATATCTGGTAACGTTGTAAAAGGCAATCAAATTGGAAGAACAATTGGTTTTCCAACAGCGAATATCGAAATTGGCGACGAATTGAAAATTATACCCGCCATTGGCGTTTATGCAGTGGAAGTGATTTTGGAAGACCATCGAAAATTGCAAGGAATGATGAATATCGGCATTCGTCCGACGGTTACAGATTCTAAAGAAGTCAAAATTGAAGTTTTCATTTTTGATTTTTCTGAAGCAATTTATGATCAAAGTATTAAAGTATATTTGTTACAAAGAATTCGCGGAGAACATCGCTTTCAATCAGTTGAAGTGTTGCGCGCTCAATTGCAAGAAGATGAAAAAACTGTTCGTACTATTTTTAGCCATCAGCCTTCAATCGCTATCAATTCTGGCAAATAAACCAATCAAGGTTTATACATGGGAAGAAGCATTAAATGCAAACTATGATTCTGTTTTTGCAATCTCATTTGAGCGTCTAAAACTGGATTCATTGCCTGCTGCATTGAGTAAATTTAAATCTATCCAAAAACTAGATTTAAGCAAGAACAAATTGACTCATTTGCCCGATTTTATCAAAGATTTTCAATACTTAACAGAACTAAATTTAGACAAAAATAAATTTGCAGTTTTTCCAATTCAAATTTGCTCCATGAAGCGATTGGAAAAATTAATTGTAAGTAGAAATGAATTTACAAATATTCCTGAATGCATTCAATATGCTATTAGTCTCAACTACTTGGATTTATCAGATACACCTGTTGGTTCTTTTCCTGAAGCATTCGTTTTAATGACAAATTTGAAAACGTTGAGCTTACATGGATTGGCTTATCCGCCAAGTTTTCAAGGACGTTGGAAAGAGAGACTGCCGTGGATGCGGATCGAGTTTGATCCACCTTGCCATTGTATGGAATAAATTAATTAAATCGAATAGCCTTCACTGGAGAAATTCTAGTAATTACGTACGAAGGAATAATCAATGCCAATAGACAAACAATTAGTGTAGCGAAATTTAGAATCAATATCGAAAAAATGTTGATATCAATCGGCACAGCATTCAAGTAATACACTTCAGGGTTAAGTTTGATAATGTGGAAATACTTCTGCAAAAGGCACAAACCTATCCCTATCAAATTTCCCCAAAACATTCCACGTAAAATCAAAAATCCAGCTTGATACAAAAAGATTTTGCGAATGCTCCAATTTTTTGCGCCCAAGGCTTTCATCATACCAATGAAATTTGTTTTGACCAAAATCATCACTAACAATGCGGATCCCATATTGATCACACCAATGATAATCATCAAAACCAAGATGATATAAACATTGATATCCAAGAATCCCAACCAAACAAAAATATCACTTTGGCTATCGACAATACTTGTCACACGCAAATCTTCTCCATTCGGCTGTTGAAATTGAATTTGCTTCTTCAAGAATTTGACGTCATTTTGCAATAAATTCCAATCTCTTAAAGTAAACTCAAAAGCACCCACATATTTTTGAAAACTCCCTTTCCCATCTATTTTTTGGAAGTTTATTTTCTTAGGACCAGCGAATATTTCAAATTGATAACCTTTCTCATCGAGATATTTTTTGGCGATTTTGTGATCTGAATCTAAATCGTAAGGAAAAAGCGACGCCTTGTCTCCAGAAATAGTCACTTTCAAATAAGCAGTATCTGGTACACTCGTCTGTTCGCCATTTTCATCCAAATACATCCAATAATCTGAGGCAATCAATCTTATTACAGTATCTTTCTTTGGGAAAAATGTAAAGCCTTTGTAATTTTCATATCCTCTACCCCAATCGTAACGGTAGTTACCATTTCCTCCAATAACCTCTCCTTCAACGATTAAATGTCCGTTCACCAAAGTATCTGAAACGACGATGGAAGCTTGAATTCCCCAATCGTTCAATTTTTGAATTTGACGAATGTCACCCAAAACCATTTCTCGGTCAAAATCTTCTAACCCAGTCTCAAAAATCCCGACGATTTGAAACATTTTTTTGATTGGTTTATTCTTTACAAAAAATGTTCTTGCTTCATCACCAACTTTATAATTCAAATCTTTGGCAATCTTTTTTGAAATGATAATTTCGTCTGAAATTGTATCCTGTTGTATGTTTGGAACTCGACCAGAAACTAAATGCTGTTTGAAAAATGACCAATCGTATCTTTCATCCACACCTTTCATCATAATCCCTTGGATCTCTTGCGCTGAATTTCCATCTGCGTCCGATTGGAGAAGAGCTGGCTTATAAGCGACAGCTTGAATGTGAACTACTTGATTGGATAATTCCAAGCTTGGATAAAAACTTTGATTTTTTAAAATTGGATCACTCTCAAAAATGGATGCTTCACCAGATTTTGTGACTACCGCATGTGCTCCAAATCCAATTACTTTGTCTCTCACTTCTTTCTGAAAACCAGTGACTACCGCTACTGTTATCAGATTTACTAACATCGCAAGGCTGATACTAATTATAGAAATACGGACAATAGGTCGGGAAACTTTCTTACCTTCGACCTCATTTTTAAGGATTTTTCTCGCTATGAAATACTCGAATTTCAATGTATTTACTAATAAGTCGCTAAAGTACGCAAAGCTTTTGTGCCTTAAAAGTATTTTATTGATTTTGATGTTTTCCTGCAACATTAAAAAGAAATATTACGAATATCAAGAGAAAAAAAACAATACAGAAAAACATGTAGTTACCGATCCAAACGAAAGTCAAGAATTATTAGTTGAAGACAAATACAAATCGAATGTTCCCATTTTAGGGGGAGAAAGAATGAATTTATATCTTGACTCATTGAAAGGAAAAAGGGTAGCTATTGTTGGAAATCAAACTTCTACAGTTGGAAACTCACATTTGGTTGACACCTTAATTTCACTGGGAATCACCATACAAAAAGTATTTTCTCCTGAACATGGATTTAGAGGTGATGCAGATGCCGGCGAAAAAGTATACAGTGGAACGGATTTAAAAACGGGTCTTCCGCTTATTTCTCTTTACGGAAACAACAAAAAACCAAAACCATCTCAGATGGAAGATGTTGATGTTGTTATTTACGACATTCAAGATGTTGGCGTGCGTTTTTACACCTACATTTCTACGCTTCATTATGTCATGGAAAGTTGCGCTGAAAATAACAAACCATTGATTGTATTGGATCGACCAAATCCGAACGGACATTATGTAGACGGACCTGTAAGAGACAGTTTGCACAAATCATTTATTGGAATGCACCCAGTACCAATTGTTTATGGAATGACAATCGGTGAATATGCTTTAATGGTGAATGATGAATGCTGGTTGTCAGATAGTTTACATTGTCGTTTAAGCATTGTTCCTTGCAAGAATTACTCTCGTAAAATGAGGTATTCTATTCCAATTCCACCAAGTCCAAATTTGAGGTCAGATGCTGCAATCACTTTGTATCCAAGTTTGTGTTTGTTTGAAGCAACGTTGGTTAGCATAGGAAGAGGAACTGAAAGACCTTTTGAATATTACGGTCATCCAAATTTTCCTAAAACAGAATTTACCTTTACCCCTATTTCAAGTTTTGGTGCAAAAAATCCAATGTACGAAAACAAATTGTGCTATGGTTATGATCTAAACTCTTTGACAAAAAAACGCAGCTACGATATTAATTTAAACTGGTTAATTGAAGCTAAATCCTTATTGGGTGATAGCAATCAATTCATTGACCAACCTGCATTTTTTGATAGACTTGCAGGAACGGCAGAATTGCGCAAACAAATCAACGAAGGTTGGACAATCAAAGAAATTCGAGCATCTTGGAAACCCGAAATTCAGGAGTTCAGAAAGATTCGAGCAAAATATCTACTCTACGATTAATCCAGATTTTTGCCGCTTTCTAGTACCGCTCGCTTTAATTCTTCCATATAATCTGCAAGCCTTTGTAATAATTTCTCATCTGAAGTTGCAATCATCTTAGCTGCTAAAATACCAGCATTTTTTGCAGCATTTAAAGCTACTGTTGCAACTGGAATTCCGTTCGGCATTTGAAGAATCGATAGAATACTGTCCCAACCATCAATTGAATTGCTTGATTTAATTGGAACACCAATGACAGGAAGTGGAGTCAACGAAGCTGTCATTCCTGGTAAATGCGCAGCACCTCCAGCTCCAGCAATAATCACTTTGATTCCATTTTTATGCGCATTTTTCGCGTATTCAAACATCAATTCTGGAGTTCTATGTGCAGAAACAACATTGATTTCATAAGCAACACCTAATTCTTTTAGAATATTTGCAGCTTCTTGCATAATTGGAAGATCTGATTTGCTTCCCATGATGATTCCTACCATAATTTCCTTTTTATAACCTTTTATTTAAGCTTCTACTTTGATTAAATCTTTGATTTCTCTGCCGATTTTTTTTGCTTCTTCAAGACTTTCAGCAGTAATGGTGACATGCCCCATTTTTCTGAAAGATTTGGTGTTTGCTTTTCCATAAATGTGGGTTTTCACACCTGGAATTGCCATCGCAGCTTCCAAATTTCTATAAATTGCAGCACCTTCAAAACCTTTTTCACCCAATAAATTAATCATTACACCAGGCTGAATAATGCGTGTTGAACCCAATGGTAAATTCAAAATACTTCGCATGTGTTGTTCAAACTGCGAAGTAACATTGCATTCAATGGTGTGATGTCCACTATTGTGCGGACGAGGCGCAATTTCATTTACCAACAATTCTCCAGTTTTAGTCAAAAACAGTTCTACTGCTAAAATTCCAACCATTTCTAAAGAATTGATAATTTTTACGGCTAATTTTTCAGCGGCTTTTTCAATTTCCATAGAAATATTGGCGGGAGCAAAAAGAAATTCAACCAAATTGGCTTCTGGATTAAATTCACATTCCACAACTGGAAAAACAGCCGTTTCACCTTTTTCATTTCTTGAAACAATTACGGAGAGTTCTTTTTCAAAATCAACAAAAGATTCCAAAACACTTGGAACGTCAAAAGCAGTTTCTAGGTCGGCAACAGATTTGAGTGCAGTAACACCTTTTCCATCATATCCACCTTTACGCATCTTTTGCATGAAAGGAAATTCACTAATATACTTTCCTATTTCAGACTTATTTTCCACTAAATGAAATGGAGGCGTTGGAATATTATTAGCTACGTAAAATTGTTTTTGCAAACCTTTGTCTTGAACCATTTTCAAAATGTGCGGCTGAGGAAAAACCTTTTTACCTTCTTCAACCAGTTTTTCTAAAGCTTCAATGTTTACGTGTTCAATTTCAACTGTCAATACATCCTTGTCTTTTCCGAAATTGTAAACGGTTTCAAAATCAGTCAATGAACCAATAGAAAACGAATGCGCCAAATCAACACAAGGTGCTTGCGCATCAGGATCTAAACAATGAACGTAAACATCATAGTTTACTGCTTCTTGAATCAGCATTCTTCCCAATTGTCCGCCACCTAATACGCCCAATCGAAAATCTTTTCCGTACCACTTTTTCTGCATGCAACAAAGATAACTCAAAGAAATGAAATCTTCGAAAACGGCAACCTAGTTTTTAATTTCAATGAAACGAAAATTAACTGTTACCAAAACGATAAAATCATCTTATAAACAATTACTTGCGGACAATTAAATCCAAAAGTGAAAATTCCAGCCCTCGAATTGTTTTTTTTTGTACCGTGAAAAATATTGTCTTTTTTATATTGTTGTTTCCTTTCTGCGGAAAATCACAGTTCCTTGATAATTCGAAGGGAAATGCTTTTTCTGAGATTCCATTTTTTAACGAGAAATTTGTTAAAAACAATAAGATTAAGAGTTTAAAAGGAACTTATACTTTCAAAAAAATGGGCGATATCATGAGAGAAACTGATTATGTTTTTCAATATGATTTTGACAATAAAGGTCACCTAATTCAATCTTTTGAAACCAACAATGAAAGTCATAAAATTGACACAACATTGCTTTTGTACAGCTATTATAAAGATGGAAATTTAGCATTTGTGAGAAGAAAAGATCAAATTGGCTACTATTCGACTCATTATTTCTATGATTCAATAAATCGAGTAATTAAAGAAGAATATCGCAGAGATATTGATACCGCTGGAACTTTCTTTGTGCCAAGTTTTGAAAGAAGTACTATCCTGAATTTCGAAACCATTAAGCACGAAAAAAATGGACAAACCGAAAAATCTATCATTCACAATAGTTATGGTTTACCTTTTAAGGAAATTGATATTTTTAGAGATTCACTCGGATTTATCCTTGTAAAGGAGGAAAAATTCAAATTTGGAAACCAAAGGATTACCACTGTATTGGATTACAATGAAAAAGGTTGGATTTCCTCTATCAAAAGTACAAATGCTGCTAATCCAAGATTGAATCAAGAAATTCGATTTAAATATGATGATTTTGGAAATTTAAGTGAAAAGCATGTTTACAAGAATAATCAATTCATCACGGATATTCAGGTTATATATAACTTGAAAACTGGTTTGATCTCATCAATTTTAACAAGAGACGTAGCAACAAATTTTATTTCGATTTTAAGATTTGAAGTTGTAAAATACCATTAAAACAAAAATGCCCTAGAGGTAAGCCTAGGGCATTTATTCCACAATATTCATCAGTAGTATTTAATCTTCTTGTGGTTTTAATTTTTTTGTTGGACCAAATATAGACTTCAAATCTTCGTTGTGCAACTAATGTTACAGGACAACTGCTGGACATTCAAAAATTAAAAACAAAAAAACCTTATAAACAACTGAAAAACAATTTTTTAAAAATAATTGTAATTTTTACACTAACTGTAATAAATATCGTTGAATTGTATTTTCTAATCCAAAATAAAGCGCATCTGAAATTAACGCATGTCCAATTGAAACTTCAGCAAGTTGCGGAATATTTTCTTTAAAAAATTTCAAGTTTTCTAAACTTAAATCGTGTCCAGCATTTACTCCCAAACCTAGTGATGTTGCTAAATTGGCAGCATTTATATATGAACTTATTGATTTCGTCGCATCAATTGGAAATTCTTCTGCGAATGGACCTGTATATAATTCAATTCTATCAACTCCCGTTTTTGCAGCATATTCAATATTAACTAAATCAGTATCAACAAAAATAGAGGTTCGAACTCCATGCGATTTTATTTCCGCTATCAACTTGGTCAACCATTCTAAATTGGCTTTAGTATCCCATCCAGCATTAGACGTCAAAACATGAGGTGGGTCTGGAACCAACGTTGCTTGTGCAGGTTTCAGTTCTGCAATCATTTGCATAAATCTTTCGTCGGGATAACCTTCGATGTTTAATTCAGTTTTAACTACTTTATTCAAATCATAAACATCTTGTGTTGTAATATGTCTTTCGTCTGGTCTGGGATGAATTGTTATTCCTTGAGCACCAAATCTTTCACAGTCGATGGCTACTTTAACTACATTTGGGGTATTTCCACCACGCGCATTTCTTATCGTTGCAATCTTATTGATATTAACACTTAATTTTGTTTCCATTGCTTGCAATTTTTACCTTGAATTGGTTCTCCGAATTAAACCACAAATATAAGGAATCAATATCCAATAAAGTTATTTATAAACTTAACTCAATTGCTGTTTTTTCTTCAAACAACCAGTTATCGTGAAAGCCAAAAAACAAATATTTCCAAAACATTTTTGAATTGAAATTATAGAAATATGAACTAATTTAGTACTTTGGCACAACGATGACAGCAAAAGATTTAATTACAGACGAAATTCCACCTTTAAAGCACACAGATTCAGGTGAAATTGCATTGCGATGGATGGATGAATTCAAAGTAACGCACCTTCCTGTTTTAAAAAACGGAAATTTTGTGGGTTTGATTTCTGAATCAGATATTTTGGACAAAATGGATTTAGAAGAAACTTTAGATAAACTTTTTGAACATTTACCCCGACCTTATGTGAAGGGAAATGCCCATATATACGAAGTGTTATTTAAGGTTGCTGAACAAAAAATTTCTGTTGTTCCTATTTTAGACGAAGACGAATCCTATTTGGGATGCACTAGTATTCATCAACTAGTGACAATGATTGCTAATACAGGAAGCATCAAGGAAAGTGGTGGAATCATTGTTCTGGAAGTCAATAGAAATGATTATTCCTTGGCGCAAATTGCTCAAATCGTTGAAAGCAACAATGCCAAAATTCTAAGTTCGTATATTATGTCCTCTCCAGATTCTTCCAAAATTGACATCACTTTAAAAATCAATCAGGTAGAACTAGATAGAATTCTCAGAACATTTGAAAGATACGATTATGTGATCAGTGCATCGTACCAAAAAAGTAACTTTGATGATGATTTACAGCATCGCTTTGATTCATTAATAAATTTCTTGAATATTTGATTTATGAATGTTGCTATTTACGGACGGAAAGTCAATAAACAAGATATTGCTGATTATGAAAATTTGCTCAAAATTATCAAAGACTTCGGCTGGAATGCAGTACTTGAAAAAGAACTGAAAAAAGAGCTCGAAAAAAAATCAAATGTTGGATCTAATTGCGATACATTTTCTTCCTACAAAGATTTTAAAAAAGGCATTGACTTTGCTTTTAGCATTGGTGGCGATGGAACTTTCATCAAAACAGTAAGTTATATTCGTGACTCAGGTGTCCCTATTCTTGGAATAAATACGGGAAGACTTGGTTTTTTAGCCAATATAAGTCGAGATCAAATCCATTCAACCATTGAAATGATTGACCAAAAAAAATACGTTTTTCAAAAAAGATCACTTTTAAGGGTCGAAACTGAAGACAAACTTTTTGGTGACGATAATATAGCACTGAACGAAGTTACACTGCACAAAAAAGATACCGCATCTATGATTACCGTGCATGCTTCTTTGGATGGAAATTATTTAAATTCTTATTGGGCTGACGGATTAATCGTTTCTACTCCAACTGGCTCTACAGCATACAGTTTGAGTTGCGGTGGGCCAATTATAACTCCTGGTTGCCAAGTACATATTTTAACACCCATTGCACCTCATAATTTAAATGTGAGACCTGTGGTAGTGCCAGACCACATGCCTATCAAGTTAAAAATTGAAGGTAGAGAAAGAAAATACCTAATCAGCTTAGACGCAAATTCAAAAAATATTCCTCAAGGGTCAGAATTGATTATCAAAAAAGCTGAATTCATGATCAATGTGATGAAATTTGAAGACAATAATTTCTTGGACACTATCAGAAATAAAATGCTTTGGGGAATCGATAAACGCAATTAATCGTAACAAAAATTGTATTTGCCGTTATATCAACTAAAACCAGGATGCGAATATTTCTTTTATTTTCCTTTGTAATCGTTCAACAATGTTGCAGTTTTGCTCAAGTTGAAAAGTTTATTCCAATGCGGAGTAAAATACCTCCATATGACGACTCAATCATTAAACTTTCGAACCAAGAGTATGAACTACAATACTATAAGGAGAATCAAGTTCCAATAAAATTAAAAGATAATTTAGTAGGCTTTACATGTTACTTTGACTACAAAAGCAAGAATTTTGCTGTTGATTCAATTCAAAATCTACAAAATTGGGTCAAACAATATACTGGAAAGAAGAATTTCAGCCTCAGTTTAGTTGCCTACACCGATACCATTGGAACGACTAAATCAAATATTGAACTAGCAAAAAACAGATTGAATTCAATCGAAAACTTGCTAAAAACGAACGCTATAAAGATAGAAAAACGATTTATTTTAGGAGAAAATTATCCTCAATTCTACGGCTATAATCATCGTAAATATAGAAAAGTCGCTGTTTTTATTGAATTTGATAATGAGGATATTGTCAATCCCGAACTTGTGGGAAGAATGGAAGTTTTTGCTGCAGCTACACCTGAAATTCCAATTAACTTAAATATTCAATTTGTTGGAGATCAATCGGTCTATCTAAATGAATCGTCGATTCTTGAAGTCGTTACTTTGCTTGAATTTCTGAAAAAAAATCCCAATAAAAAAGCATTTATTCGTGGTCACGTTTGTTGTGCAAACGATATCGAGCTATCCATTCAAAGAGCTTTTGCGGTATACAATGATTTGCTTTTGGAAGGAATTGATGCATCTAGAATTTCGTACCAAGGATTCGGAAATACACTGCCAATTTCACCTGAATTCAACGAGGAAATGCGCCAATTGAATCGACGTGTAGATGTGATTTTTTCAGATATCAAATAATCATCATTCAAATTTCGCTTTGTCTTCTTTGTCTTTATTAGGACCTATTAAGATACTTAATCCAGTGCTTAAATGTGCATTTTTTGCTCCCTGTGGCGCCATGAAAGCCAAAATATTATCTGAAATAATGTACCACTGAAAAGGCCCCCCTTTGATTGAAAAACCAAATCCAATATTGGCAAATGATCGTGCATATGCCGAATAATTAATAGTAGCTGCAAACCAATTATTTACTTTCAAATTTCCTGAAAGAATCAAACCTGCGCGGTATTGTTTTTTAATAAATTCATTGTATAAAGTGGCACCAATGTCAAATCTTTTTGAAACCTTATAAGTAGAACCTAAATAAAATCTTGTGTAAAGACCTGAAGTGTAAGATTCTGAATTTTCATACCCATCAAAGACCTTTGTTAAGGTATCAGAAATTGCATCTACAAACGAGTAAGTGCTATCATTCAAATACTGATTTAAATCAACTCCTTCAAATTTAAAATTTACTTCGTTTGACACAAAATTAGCATTATCTGTGTCCCATTTAATAGCTCCCAAATCAAGTAAACTTGCATTAAAAGCAAATTTTTCACTCAATTCATAAGTCGCACCCAGGTCAACCGCCATTCCAAAATTTTTGAAATTTAAAATGCTTTTAAATGGATTATAGGTTGCCGTGCTGGTTTCATAAAATGGTTTTACTCCTGAAGTATTCACTTCCGCTGCACCATCAATTGTCAAATCAAAAGTAGTTGCATCTGTTGTGATACCCAATTTACTTTTTCTCGTATCAACATTGGCAATACCTGATAACAACTTAAGTCTTCCTCCTATTGTTAACTTACTGTTTACCTTTCTATTATAACCAAATGCATATTCAATATATGAATTCAAATTAAAACCCAATCCATCCAAAGAAGCCCTTTTTCCTAGCAAGGATTTTCCATTTCCTTCGATCGCAAATCTGAACAAATCGCTAGGATAAGTAAAATTGGAAACCAAATGATTGGTCAATGAAAAACTAAAATAGTTGTCTTTTGATTTAAATCCAAAAGCAAGTATTTCATTGTGCATTTCCGCCGTTAAAAAATTAAGATCCGCCATTTTATTCAGTGCATTGTTTGGATTCAAAACCAAAGAATCATCTGATGCTCTTGTTTGTAACAAGTCATTCAATTTGAAACCACTATTAGAAATACCAAAACTTTGATAAGCAATCGGTAAACTCAAATAAAACTTGGCTTTCGTTTTGAAAGCTGGATTCAAATAGTGCGCTTGTGCCGTTTCATTTAAGCCATAAAGTGTGAAATTCTTTTGCGCCTCTATCTTATTGAAAAACAATAAAATAAATACTAAAACTATAAATTTATATTTCATTCGAAAAATGTCAAAAAGTTAATAATCTAGTTTGAATTCAAATTTAAAGTCCAACTTTACCTTGAATTTGCATTCCCAATTTCAAGCTCATTCTATAGGAATCATAGAATTTTACAATTTGTCCATTGGTGCCATCAAGAGATTGTGCAACACCATTGATCAGCACATATTTTACTTGATTCAACTGACTGATTTGAAACTCATTTAGCGTAGCATCTGTGATTTTCAATCTATTTTGATTTACCTTTCCACTGTTGTCAACCAATGCGGATTGCACAACTGCTTCAGGTGTATTGAAAATGGTAAATAATGGACTGTAATTTTGATCTAGAAAAATAAGTTGGGTTTTAAAATCAACAGGAAACCCATTGTCAACATTGATTCTAAACATCACAGACTCGATAGCAGAAACATCTTCATTGAAGTTAAAAGGCACCGTATCTTTCAATTCAAAACCATAAGCCAAACCTTCCAACGGCAATTCAACTTCTGTTCTTACCCTAAATTTAGAATCGGCTTCAATGAAATTAAGATTGGCTGTTTGTCCGCCCGGATTAGATTGTGCAGTTGCAGCGAAATAAAAATATTTTGGAACTGGCGTAATTACTGTCGCTAAATTGGGAGTGTTTGTGGTATTCAACTCCAAGGTTGAAGTCGCCGTTTGCCCCATTACTGACGGTGGATTGACATCAAAAACAGTTGGGAAACCAGATAAAGGAAATTCTTGACCAGTAGCAATATTGATCGTTTTTATCTCTGAAAAATTGATTCTTGAGGGAAATCCAAATGAATTTTCGACAATGAATTTAACTTTAGGATTGATTAATTCAAAATAACCGGTAGATGCAGTTTCAAAAATTCTCATCAAAATGGTATCATTTGAAATTCCCAAGTCTTGTTGACCAAAATAACCGCGTACATTTTCAAATGCTAAGTTGGAAAGATTGAAATCAATTTGAATATTTTCATTTCCAACAACAGCTTGACCAGTTCCTGTAATTGTTGTTTGAGAAGTCACTTTAAAAGTATTGACAGTTGTATTTCCTAAAGTAAAATCTCCAATAACGTTTGCTAAATCAACCGAAATTGAACCTGATTGCGGAACTTCTCCTGTATAAGTTAAATTGATAGTTCGTGAAATAGGCACATTGTTCAGTTTCAAATCAGGAAAAGTCAAAACCGCCGTTACATCATGTTGTAAAGTAGTTGACAAAGCCAAATTCAACATTCCGCCACTAAAATCAACAGTATGAATTTCAACTCCTGCATTGGTATTGAAAGCAATATTCTCAGAATTATTGGTACTAATTGTTCCATTTAATGCCGGCAACGTAACCAAATTCAAATCAGCAAGGGAGAGTGAACTTTGAGCTGTTTGATTATTTAATTGAACTATTGATTGGGCATCGTATGATACAACTTCTCCTTTATAAACCAACGCAATCGCACCAGTAGTATTATCAATTACCACAATATCAGTAGAATCCTGTCTGGCTAAAATATCGTAAACCCCAAAATTTGCATGCGCCAAAGGGATGGCCAAATTTGGATTCCATGCATTCTGTGCAAGCTTATCAAACTCTAATTTTTTGCATGCAGGAAGAATTCCAATTGCGAGCAAAAACAATGCAAGCATGGTCTTGTTTTTTTTCAGTGATTTCATATACAAACGGTTGATTTAAAACTGTCTGTTGTAAATGTAACATTCTAAATCAAGAATAGCAAAAAATATATCCATGCATTTCCTCAATTTTATAGTTTGGTTCGATAATTTTTTCCTAAGAATTGTAATTTTCTTTGTAATTTTCCGTTCTTTTTGAGAATCAATCAAACATGAAAATTAAATTATTCATTTTAACACTTTTGTCGGTGCTGCAACTTGTTGCACAAAAACAAAATTTTAGATCTAAGTCTGAAATTGGTGTAATGGGTGGTGGTTCATATTATATCGGTGATCTAAATCAATACAACCACTTCCAAAATTCAAATTTAGGACTTGGTCTTGTGTATAAGTATAATGTTAATACACGTTTGGCTTTTCGTGCAAACGCAATGTTTGGATCAATAGAAGCCAATGACAACCAAGCTTCAAATGCAGTAATAGTCAATCGAAATTTATCCTTTTCGTCTACAATTTACGAATTTGCAGCTGGTGTTGAGTTTAGTTATTTGCCTTTTCAAATTGGGAATTCAAAGTATTTTGGAACGGCTTATTTGCTCACTGAAATTGGGATATTTCAAATGAATCCAACAGCTGATTTTAATGGTGATAAAATTGATTTACAATCTTTAGGCACTGAAGGTCAAGGAACAAGTCTTTCGTCTGAAGCTCCTTACAAGAAAACGCAATTGACCATTCCTTTGGGTGTTGGATGCAAATTTGCAATCGGCGGAAGAGTAACTTTGAGTTTGGAATATGGAATTCGCAAAACATTTACAGACTATTTGGACGATGTTCATGCTAATAGATATGTCAATGCAGATGATTTGGCAGCAATAAATGGTCCACTTTCTGCGGAACTTTCAAATAGAAGCTTAGATGGTTCCGCTTACGGAAAAAGAGGAAATGCAACAACCAAAGACTGGTATGTATTTTATGGTGCAATGTTCAGTATCAGACTTGGTGGTCCAAGAAAATGCAATATGCCTAGATAATTATCTTAGGTTTTGCATCATCAATTTTGCAACATATTTTCCAATAATATCAAACTCTAAATTGACAACGTCGTTCACTTGCAATTGATGAAAATTCGTGTGCTCATATGTGAATGGAATAATACAAACAGAAAAGGATTTTGACATTGAATCAACGACAGTCAAACTCACTCCATTAATGGTGATTGAACCTTTTTCAACCGTCACTTGATCTGTAATGTATTCAAAAGTAAATTTCCAACTACCATTTTGGTCTTCAATAGCGATGCATTTTGCGACAGTATCAACATGGCCCTGAACTATATGTCCATCCAAACGACCATTCATTTGCATACACCTTTCAAGATTTACTTTTGTTCCTACTTTCCAAGAACCCAAATTGGTTTTATTAAGCGTTTCTTGAATTGCAGTAACTGTATATAAATCGCCTTGAATATCAACAACAGTCAAACAAGTTCCATTATGTGCTACACTTTGATCAATTTTTAACTCAGCAGTAAATGGTGAAAACAAAGTAAAATGTATATTGTCTTGTTCTTTGATAATTTGACGAACTTCTCCAAGTTGCTCGATAATTCCTGTAAACATATTTGTGATTTTATTTTACCAATGATGGCAAGCAAATTTCGGAAATCTAGCTGATTTAAAAGTCAAAAAATTCAATCTTTTTATTTTATCAGAACTACATGTCCAACAATGGTGTCCTCAATGGCTCCTGTGGTTATATATTCAATCTTGTAAACAAATATCCCATCTTGGATTTTCAAACCTTTATAGGTGCCATCCCATGCAAAATCCAATTCATCAGATTCGAAAATCAATTCACCCCAACGGTTATAAATCTTCACATTTAATTGAGCGATATTTACAGTACTTGCGGAAAAATAATTATTCGAACGATTTCCATCTGGTGTAAATGCATTTGGAACATAAATGTAATACTCTGGAAGTATGACAATTGGCTTACTAATGGTATCTTTACATCCCAATTGATTTGTCGCAATCAAGGTAACTGTATAAGTTCCTGGCACAGCATAGGTGTTATTTGGATGAACCATTGTTGACCCATTTCCATCTCCAAAAGTCCAAACATAAGTAACTCCACCACTTGTTAAATTTTGGAATGTAATTGGCAATGCTTCAAACAAAGTTTGACTAGAAATCGCAAAATCAGCATTCGGTCGAATAACTTCAACAATTGCTACACCCTCAACGGAAAAAGTTTGACATTCATCAGAAACAGAAACTTCATAGGAGGTTGTTTCAGATGGTTTTACCCAAATCCCATCAGTTGTTGCACCATTGACTAACCACTCAATGTAATATTGTCCATAACCTCCAGTTGCACTGACAGTTATATATGCTGAATCACCAGGGCAAATCAATTGTGCTGGCGACATATCTAGCACTAATGGCGGACTTGTAATTGTATAAATAACTTGTTCTGTAGTCGTATTTCCGCACTGATCTGTAATTAACACATTGTAAATGGTTGTTGCAGAGGGTAAAACATCTTGCGTAGCATTTATACCCAGTTGTGTAGTTCCCGCTGTCCACTGATAAGTGTAAACACCTGAACCTCCGTTAGCTGTAACTGAAATTTGAGCGGGGATGTATGGACAAATCTCTGTAATGTCTGCTGTAGAAGTAGCAGTTAACGGTTGAAAAACAGGCACATTTACTGTACCTGAACCAACGGCCGTTTGAAGCAAACAATTGTCAGTCACTGAAACTGTGTAAGTTTGCGTGGTAGAAGGATTCACTGTAATACTACTTGTTGTTTCACCTGTATTCCAAGCGTATACATATGGACCTACCCCACCTGTCGCATTGGCAATTACTTCAACAGAATTTCCTGGACAAAGGACATCTTCCGATTCTACAGTTACTTGAACTGGGGCAATGTCATTGATTTTTAAATTAATTGTTTGACTGGCATTACCACCACACGGATCTGGAATAGCAAAAACAAGATTAATAGTCTCAATTCCTTCAGTAAGACCGTCAGCTAGGGCATTAAAAGTAAAAGTGGCGGTTGTCTGACCTGCCGGAAAAGTTACCGAACTTGGAATACTTGAATAATCAATTCCTGCTGTTGCAGTCCCAGTAACGGTAATTGGAATTGTTAGCGGGACAGTTAAATTATTAGTTCCACGTGTCAAGGTGAAAGTAGTTGAAACACAACCTTCTGCCATTACTGTTGGATCATTGAAAGCATTATAAGACATTTCATATTCCACTGAAACTGGCACTTTGGAGGTCAAACTATTTGCTTGCAAAAATATTCCTGAATCAAAAATACCATCTCCTACATCAGCAATCGCAATAGCTAAATGATAAGTTTGTCCGCATTGCACCTTAGCAACGGCTTCTAAAGGCTTTGTGAAACCATCGTACTGTATGTAAGTGCTACTAGAATTATATGGACCATTTGATCCTGTCCCGTTATATTTATAATAAGCGCAATTGGCGCAATTAGCTACATAAGTTCCTGTAGATTCAGAACCGTCGTTCACATTATTGATGGCAACAATCGTATTGTTTGGCAACCTCGCCATATTTTGTATGCCTCCAGGAATTCCTGGTCCTGAAATAAAAAAGGCAAAAACATCGTTGAAAGTGGAATTTACATATTCTCTGTATTCTTCTGATCCGAACACGTAGCTAAATCTCACAGTATCAGAATAAGGAATGAAATCAAATTCCAAGACTGCGGCATTAAAAGTAGTGGATGGATTTACCAGATTTGTTAATCTGAAATAACCTGGTGCATTGTTATCAATGCCTGCGTTGGTTGAATTATTTGGACCATGTGGACCATCTCCATTGTTTAAAACAGTTCCTGTAGTTAACACTATTCCCTCCGGAATTTCCAAATTGGTTCCTGCAGCACTGAAATAACCTATTGCTTGTGGTGAACCTGAATAACTTATATTCGAAACTGTTACACCTGGACCGAGCAATACATTTTGTACCAAACCATTTGGAGTTTGGGATGTATTGGTCACCAATTGACTAAAAGCCAAAAAAGGTAACAGAAGCGCTATAGAAATAAGTAATTTCATCAAAAACAATAACGATTGAAAGTACTGAATAGTTGCGAAATTGCGACTAAAAAAAAACGTTCAATGATTAAAAGGTACAAGTTACTGATTCTACTGAAAATAGAAGTAGGTTTTATAAGTATTTTAACAAAATATAAGAACCTATTCCATCCCTTGCATTGCACAAAGATTGAAATACATGCCTTTTTGAGCAATTAATTCATCGTGAGAACCTTGTTCAACAATTTGACCTTTTTGCAAAACAACTATAATATCTGCATTTCTGATTGTGCTCAAACGATGTGCAATCACCAATGAAGTTCTATCTTTCATCAATTTTTCCAATGCATCTTGAACTAATTTTTCTGACTCTGTATCTAGCGCAGAGGTTGCCTCATCCAAAATCAACAAAGGTGAATTTTTTAGTACCGCACGAGCAATACTGATGCGTTGTTTTTGTCCACCTGAAAGTTTATTTCCTCTCTCACCAATGTTGGTATTATAACCATCATCTAAACGAATAATAAATTCATGTGCGTTGGCCACTTTCGCCGCGTTTTCAATCTCTTCATCTGATACATGAGGCATACCGAAAGCAATGTTATTTCTTACCGAATCGTTAAATAAAATCGATTCCTGAGTTACCATTCCGATTTGATCTCTTAAATCTACAATAGACGTACTTTTGATTGGCGTGTCATCAAATAAAATTTCCCCTTCGGTGGTGTCGTAGAACCTTGGTAGTAAATCTGCAATAGTTGATTTTCCACTTCCTGATTCTCCAACTAATGCCACAGTTTTCCCTGCAGGGATAAAAAGATTTATATTCTTCAAAACCATCGCTTCTCTGTACTTAAAAGAAATATTTCGGTAAGTGATTCCTTTAGAAAGTTCGCCTAATTTGATTGGATTATCTGTTTCATAAATGTGCTCATCTGCATCTAAAATCTCATTGATTCGATCTTGAGATGCTTTTGCTTTATTCAAATTGGCTACGCTAGTTGCTATTCCTTGGATTGGCCTCAATAATTGTGAAAAAACCAAAATAAATCCCATAAATTTTTCTCCAGTCATCCCAGAAGAATTCTTGGCATCTAAAATCATGGAACCTCCAAACCAAACAATTCCTAACATGACAGCTGAACCTAAAAACTCATTCAATGGTGGAGACAAATCTCTTTTTCTAAAAGCTCTAGTAATGAGTTGTTGGTGTCTTAAATTGATTGATTTAAAAGAACCTAAGACATAAGGTATAGCATTAAATGCCTTGATAATTCTTATTCCACCCAAGTTTTCTTCCATCGATGAAAACAATATTCCCATTTGCGCCTGACCTTCTTTGGCTGTTTTTTTCAAACTTTTGCCAATTCTAGAAATTACAAAAGCAGAAATTGGAAGAAGTAAAAAAGATATTATTGTCAATTTGGGACTCCAATAGAGCAATGCTACAAGATTGATAATGATGGCTATGGGCTCTCTAAATAGCAATTCTAACATACTGACAACAGCAATTTCAATTTCGCCAACATCGTTGTTCATTCTGGCCATTAAATCTCCTTTTTTCTCTTCGGAGTAAAAAGCCAAAGGTAAATTCATTGCTTTTTCAAACATTTTATCACGCAAATCCCTCACCACTGCCATGCGCAAGTGCGATTGATGGTAAATCGCCAAATATCTAAATAAATTTTTCAGAAAGAAAGCAAAAAGCACTGAAATACAAACCATTAATAACGCGTTCTTTGGACTTTCAACCACCATCGTTTTCATGAAATACTGGTAATAATCTGAACAGAATTCAAAAAATTTAATGAATCCTCCATTGTATATCGGCTCAATGATTTCCTCTGGATGCAAAACATCATCTTTTGGAAAAATTAATTGCAAAAACGGAATGAAAAGTACCAAAGAAATAAGGTTAAATATCACAAACAACAAGTTGAAAATGATGACTAAGATTGCTTTAATCTTGTACGAAAAAGTCAATCGATATATTTCTAAAAGTGATTTCATATTGAACACAAAGTTAAGTTAATTCTTAGTATTTGAAAATTTCAGTCCAAAAGTGCGTTGGAAATTGTTTGACAAAATAAAAATTGCTTATAATTTCCCTCAATTTACGTAAATTTGCAACATGGGATCAATCAGACAAAATAAAATCGAAGGTGTAATTCAGGAAGAATTGGCCATGTTTTTTCAAAGAAATATGCATGAAATCTGCCTAGGTGCAATGGTGAGCGTTACTGTTGTGCGAATCACTCCTGATTTGTCATTGGCTCGGGTATACTTAAGTATTTTTGCTGGACCAGAAAAAGAAGAAGTCTTAAAATCAATCCAAGAACACGCAGGGAAAATCAGAGGTGAAGTAGGCAGAAGATTGAAAAATATGCGCAAAATTCCTGAATTGATTTTCAAAATTGACGATTCTCTAGATTACGCAATGGAAATCCAAAATTTGTTGGCAAAAAAATAATCGCTAAAACTCCCGATCATTAACGTTCCTTTTTACATAGCAAGAAAGTATCTTTCTTCCAAAAAAAGGAAGAATGTGATTCATTTAATCACACGTATTTCTGTGGTTGGAATTTCTATTACAACTGCTGCACTTGTAATTCTTATCGCTGCATTCAACGGTATAGAAAAGATGGTTGAGCAACTTTACAGTGAATATGACACCAATCTTACCATTCGTTCAACGAAAGGAAAAACGTTTGAGGAATCCAAATTAGATATCGATGCAATTCAAAAAATAAAAGGTGTTTATCTTACCTCTAAAGCCATTGAAGAAATTGTTGTGCTCAAACACGAACAAAAATGGGTAAACGCCAGAATGATAGGAATCGAACCTTCATTTTTGAAAATGACCAACATGCCTAAACATATAGTTGACGGATTTCCAACTTTGGAAGAAAATGGTGAACCTATGGCCTTAATTGGTGCAACTTTACTGGATAAACTGAACGGTTTTATTCCAAAAAATACTGGATATGAAACTATTGACGCTTATTTTCCAAAACGGAGCGCCAAAATCGGCAACTTCACCAATCCCTTCAATAATCAAATAATTAAAATCTCAGGAAGAGTAAATTTCAACAGAGAAGTAAATCAAGAAGCATTTATCATTCCTATTGAACTCGCAAAAACAAATTTGGATTATCAAAAAGACATTACAGCACTTTATGTAAATGTGGATAAAAACTTTGAAGCGGAAGATGTTAAAGCAGAAATTCAGCAAAAAATCGGTAAAAACTTCATAGTCAAAACACATTTAGAAAAAAACGCCTTGATTTATCAAACAAGCAAATCTGAAAGATTCATCGTGATTTGTATTTTGATTTTTGTATTCATCATGGCTGCATTCAATCTTGTAGCATCATTGACAATGCTTTACATCGAGAAAAAAGACAACATCAAAACGATGGAAAGTTTTGGAGCAAATGAACAATTCATCTTTAGAATTTTCTTTTACGAAGGAATTCTGATTGCAAGCAAAGGAATTATCATTGGTTTAGTTTTAGGATATGGCGTCTGCTTTTTACAAATTTTTGGACATGTTTTAGAAATGCCTAATTCTGGTGGTGAACCATTTCCAATCAACTTAACTTGGAGCGATGGAATTTTAGTTTTAACACTCGTTGGTATTCTTTCTATTCTTGCCTCCTATTTGCCAGTCAAATATTTGGTTTACAAAAACAGAAATACAATATAAGTTTAATCAATCAAATGCACAGTTTACAATATTAATAGGCTAAAATGCGTTAAACCTCTCAGTCTTTGCTCGTTTTCTTTATCTTTGAAATATGATTTTTAGAATATTATTTTTTAGTTTTTGCTTAACTCTAGGGCTACAGGGATTTAGTCAAAGAAATTTAAGAGATACTGTTATCGGAACACCTTGGGTAGCCGTTCATTACGGAGCGAATGGAACATCAGGGGATTTAGCAAATCGATTTGGATTTGTGAATCACATTGGAGCCATTGCAGGATACAAAACTTCCAAAAATTGGTTTTGGGGACTAGATGGAAATTTCATTTTTGGAAATAAAATTAATGAAACTGGAATCTTAGATAATTTAGTTGACAGCTACGGTAATGTTACTGATATTAATGGAGATATAGGAAAAATCTACATCTTAGCAAGAGGTTTTAATGTGAATTTAGCTGTTGGAAAAATTGTTCCAATCTCCAAGAAAAATAGAAATTCCGGATTGTTTTTCCATGCCGGAGCAGGATATTTACTGCACAAACTAAGAATAGAAACACAAGACCAAGTAATCCCGCAATTAGAATTAGATTACCGCAAAGGTTATGACAGATTGACTATTGGAATCAATACGCATCAATTCGCAGGTTATGCATTTTTAGCACAACATGGATTTGTCAATTTTTATGGAGGATTTTATGCACAGCAAGGGTTTACAAAAAACCAACGCAATGTTTTCTTTGACCAACCAGGTGTAGCAGTAGATAAAAATATTCGTTTTGATTTACAATATGGATTGAAGATTGGCTGGTTTATTCCGATTTACAAACGCCAACCCAAAGATTTTTACTTCGATTGATGAATTTAATTTACTCATTAGGAATTAGAATTTACGGTGGCATTTTATGGGTCGCACAATTTTTTAATCCTAAAGCAAAAAGTTGGATATTAGGAAGAAAAGATTTTTGGAATCAATTACCGCAAATCGATAATCAAACAATTTATTGGTTCCATTGCGCTTCCTTGGGTGAATTTGATCAAGGATTACCTTTGATGAATCAAATTAAAGAAGAAAATTCAAATATCTATATTTTGGTAACCTTTTTCAGTCCATCCGGATTTGAAAATTACCATAAAAGAAAAAATACTGCTGATTTTGTCTGCTATTTACCGTTGGATACCAAATCGAATGCACGTCGATTTATACAACATTTCAAACCAAAAAAAGTGTTTTTTATCAAATATGAATTTTGGAGTAATTACATTTTTGAAGCCAAGCAATCAAATGCTAAAATTTATTCAATCAGCGCTTTATTTAGATCAGACCACCGGTTTTTCAAATGGTACGGCAATCAATTTAGAGAAACGCTAAGAAAAATTGATTACTTTTTTGTTCAAAATCAATCTTCATTGGATTTATTGAAAAGCATAGGAATAAATCAAGCCATACTAAGTGGTGATACAAGATTTGATCGTGTGATTGAAAACAAGAAAAATGTACAAAAAGATGCAATTCTAGAAGATTTTGTAAAGGGAAATAAAGCTTTTGTAATCGGCAGTTCATGGCCTGAAGATGAAGAATTACTCAAAAGCTTCATAAGAGATTATAGTAATCCTGTAATCATCGCACCGCATGACATTTCGGAAAATCATTTAATACAAATTGAGAAAAAGTTTGAAAATGAATCAATCCGATACTCAAATTGGAAAACTAATTCTGGTAAAAAAATATTGCTAATTGATTCAATAGGAAAACTTGCAAACGCCTATAGCTATGGTGAAATTGCTTATGTAGGTGGTGGATTTTCAGGAAGTTTACACAATATCTTAGAACCAGCAGTTTTTGGATTGCCAGTCATTTTTGGTCCAAAACACAAAAGATTTCCCGAAGCGCAAACTTTTATCGACGCAGGAATTGGATTTTCAGTTGCAAACGAAGAAGCATTGAAAACTGCTTTCAACTATATCAAACAAAATCAAGAAAGTTTAAAAATCAAAACGACTGAGTTGGTTTTGTCTTCCAAGGGTGCCACTCAAAAAATCATTGATTTCCTGCAGGAAAATTGATTTACTTATAAAATGGAGAAATCATATAGTAAACAATTACTCCAGTTGAAGCAACGTAAAACCAAATTGGCCAAGTAAATACCGTCCATTTTCTATGGCGAGTAATGTCACCTTTCCAAGCAAAGAGATATGAAAACAAAACCAATGGAACAACCATCACACTTAACAAGATGTGCGTGATCAAAAGAATGTAATAAACCATGGAAGAACTTGCCACCATCGCTTTTTCTTGTAAACTTACATCGCCGTTGAAATCAGAATCACCATAAAGTGTGGGTTTAGAACCCATATGATAAGCAACATACAAAGCTAAAAAGATGATAGATAAAAACATACAAATCTTAATCAAAGATTCATGTAACTTGATGTTTTTCTTTTTAATAGCCACCAAAGCAGCAATTAAAAGTACCGCTGTAATCCCATTAATTACTGCATAAATGGAAGGTAAAATCTTTACATTTTCTTCAATTCCAGGAATTTGAACTTTAAAAAGGACTGCTACGACAACTGGAATCGCAATAGAGGCGGTGATTATGGCTATTCTAACCTTTTTTAATTTACTCTCTGATATCGGCGTTGTACTCATATTTCAATAATTTGCGAATGTCTTTTTCTAATCTATTTACATCATTGGTTGAGGTTCCAATATATAACCCTCTGACATAACCTTCTTTATCAACCAAAACAAAGGTGTCATTATGCTCAAAACCGTCTATAGCACTCTCACTACGTTCAGCTCCTACGTGAAAAAAATCGTGGGCAAGCTCGTATGTCTCAGTTTCATCGCCAGTAAAAAAGGACCAGTTCTTTGCAGTAATACCATGAGACTTAATGTATAACTTAAATTCAGATGGCGTATCATATTCAGGGTCAATAGTGAAGCTCATAAACTGAAGGTGCTTTTCTAAATCTTTGGTCAAGATACTCAAGCGCTTCATTTGAGAAGTCATTGGTGGACAAATTGTTCCACAAGAAGTAAAGAAAAAATCTGCGACCCAAACTTTCCCTTTCAAAGATTTTGAGGTAATCATCACCGAATCTTGATTTAAAAACTGGAAATCAGGTATTTTCGGGTAAATAGTGTCTACAACTTCTTTTCCGTCAACTGTTTTATACTCTAAATCTCTATCACCAATTATTGGTAAAACCCTCACCTTGGCTTGATCTTCACAAGAGATAAGTGAAATCAAAACTACGCATGCAGCAATGAACTTGAGTTTCATGACTATTTTTTAGGATGTTTTTTCTGATAAGCTTCTTTATCGTACTGTTTATCAAGCAATGCCATGTGCTGAAACATTGTTCTAACCATACCTTCTTCGTTTCCTTCCAAAACCATTCTTAAGTGGTTTTCTTTATCGGCAAGTAACAATAATTCTTGAAAAGCTTCACCACCGAAGTATTTATCTCCTTTTTGCAGTAAATTTTTACCATTTCTAGAAATATTATAGACTTGTTTTGGATCACCTTTAGCTAAAATCCAGATTTTTGGATCATAATTAACAACCTGGTCTTTCAAAATAAAATCCATGTCTTTCAGATTATCAACAGATTTACCATAACCATCTGTAACAAAGGAAACAATTTTGACGTGACCTAACTTTTTGTTATTCTTTTGTATATTTTGATAAATCGATCTATCTAAAAACCAAAGAGATACTGAACAAGAATCAGGACATGTAGGCTGAATAGTTGAAAATAAAACTACTTGACCTTTAAATGATTTTTCTGTGTATACTTTTCCATCTATACCTGTAAACGAATAAGATGAAATTGTACCCATATCATCTAATTCCTTGAATTTGTGTTCACAACTTCTAGAGGAAAATAAAACCAACAAAGAAGCCGGACCAATCACTAAGAACACTAAAAATATTCTTTTGAGTAGTCCGGCTTTATTTTCTTTTTGAGCCATTAATAAAAAATTAGCTTATGCTCCGTATAATTTCAATGCTGCATCTATTGCTTTTCCTTCCCAAAGCGAAATAAAAATCAGATACAAAATGAAGATAAAGTAAGGAACCAATATGATGTATTTCAATGATTTCTTTTCGTCTCCTAAGTGCATAAAAACCAAAACAATGTAAGCCGCTTTAACCAAAGTTAAAACGATAAACATCCATTTGATCACCTGCCAATATTCTGAACTTTGTTTAAAAACAATCCCTGTTCCAACTTCAAAAGCAGTAATAACAGTTAAAATTGCTGTTACTTGCCAAATCTTTTTGCGAATTTTCTTACCGTGTGCTTCGTCGTGATGCGTATCTAAAGAATATTCAATAACGTCGTCTCTTTCCATGATATAATGAGTTATAAGATTAAACTAAATAGAAGAATGTAAATACAAACACCCACACTAAATCTACGAAGTGCCAGTACAAACCTGTTTTCTCAACCATTTCATAGTGACCTCTTTTGTGATAAACACCTCTTAGTACACCAAAGAAAATGATGATATTGATAATTACACCAGAGAAAACGTGGAAACCGTGGAAACCTGTAATAAAGAAGAAAAATTGACCATATTGAGCAGGACCGTATTCGTTGGATGTTAAATTTGCTCCATAGGTAACTCGATTTCTAGTTCCACTGTTGATTGCTTCATAGTATAGTTCATTCGCTTCATGATTTTGAATGACTTTTCCAGTTTTGAATTTTTTACCGTCTTCTTTGATAATCAATTTCAAATGTCCATCAGCATTTGTATTTAAAGTTACTTCTGCACCACCATGTGTTTTGAACTTATTGTCTTTCACTTTACCTGCTAAAACCGCACTATGAAAATCATGCAGCAGTTCTTCAGTTTCGTAAGTTCCTTTTTTGAAATCATGACCAGCTTTTGTAACTGTAAAGTTTTTGAAAGAGTGACCAGAAACTGTTGCTTTAGATCCATCAGCCAATTCTACTTTACCGTATTCAGAACCATGGATGAAGTGACTCCACTCCCATGCTTGAGAACCAACGAAGAAAAAACCACCAATAATTGTAGCTATCATCCATTTAGTAACTCCTTTGCGATCCATTCTGTGTCCAGCTTCAACAGCCAGTACCATTGTAACGGATGATACAATCAAAATAAAGGTCATTAAAGCCACATAAATCAATGGATAACCATGACCTAAGAAAGGCAACGAATTAAAAGTTTCCTCACCAATAGGCCAAGAAGCTTGGGCATCATGTCGAGTAAAACCATAAGAGATTAATAATCCTCCAAAAGTAAGGGCATCCGATACTAGGAAGAACCACATCATTAGTTTACCGTAGCTCGTGCTAAACGGAGAAACTTTTCCTCCCCATAAGGAAGAAGCGTCAATTTGATTTGTAGCGTGTCCAGCCATTATGCAATTTTTTTTGCAAGTTTAATGAATAAAAAGGAAAAATAGCAATAAATAGAGCCATAATAAACCTAAAAAATGCCAGAAAATTGCACCCAATCTTAAGCTCAATTCATTGCTGTCGTCAAAAGTACTTGAAAATGAAATTTTTACCATTTTAATTAAGTAAATTAACGCTCCAAAAATATGTAAAAAATGTAGTACTGTAATTAGGTATAAATACGAGGTTGAAGTGTCTCGAGACTGATTTATCTTATTTTGAAGTGGTGCTGATAAGATTTTATTTCCAAACATCAAGCTTCTATTCTTATAACTTAACTCTTTTCCTTTGTAAAAAATGTGAAAATCTTTGCCCAATTTACCTTTATGGAAGAAATCTCCTCGTCCATCTCTAATATTCCAAGCTAAAAATTTCAATCTTTTCATATCCAAATATTGAATTACTTCTCCATTGGGTTTGATAAGTTTTCCGTTTTGCAAGGACAAAGGCTCATTTTTGAAATACAAAACAAAATTAGGTGATAGTGATGGAATGTTATAACCTGAAGGTTTGTCTGTATTTTCAAAACTCTTCATAAATGATTTTAATTCATTCATTTGACTTTCAGAAAGCACTTTCCCTTTAATCAAGTAGTCATTTGCATCTACTTCAATAAATTGACCTTTGTATTTAATCTCGAAATAGTCGCCATATCTCCCATCGGTTACCATGATTGAATTTCTGAAGTTAGCTCCTTCATCGATTAATTCTCCATAGCCCTTTATTTGAAAAACTGCGAATCCGATTCCCGACAATAAGGTAGCAATCATGAATACTTTTATTTGACCAAGATTTCTTTTTTTAGCTGCTTTTACCGCCAAAATATAAAAAATACTGCTCATAGCAATTGCCGATGTGCTCAGCCAAAATCCTAAAGGCAATGGATATTTTACCCAAAAAACATCTCCCATAGAAACGATGTAGCCAGAGGTAAAACCGGCAAATAACATTATGATGCTAAATATTCCTACATATACCAAGTTCTTTTTGGTCTTTTCAATTATTATACTTTCAGAATCCTGAAATGCAATATTCTCCTCATTTTGAGATTTCTTGCTTAAATCAACTCCTTTACTAAAAATAAATATTAGATGCGATAAAGGTATCAATTGAACAAAGGGACTTACTTTTAAGTCTCTACATCTTTTAATGTTAATGAATATATAAAACAAACCAAAAATTAGGTTTACAACAAGTTTAGCATTTTCAAAAGGTGGCTTAAAGTTTGAAGCAATAAAATAAAATTGTCCTTTTCCAAGCTGTTCTATTACAGTCCTAAAACTAAATTCTATAAACAACAAATAACAGGCAGTTAATACTAGGAAAGAAATCAAAAACTCTTTTCTTCCAATACTATTTTTGAGTGAAAAAATATTTTTAAACATATTATGAGATTTTATCGAATACATACAAGAATTGAACTATCGGCAAGAAGAAAAATGAGGCAAACATGACCTTTCTCGCATCTTTGTCATCACATGAGAGAAACAATTTGTATGCGTAAAGAAAAAATATTAATGAAGCTAAAGTTCCAATGATTAGGGTGGCAATTCCAGTCATTCCCAAAAACCAAGGCAACAATGTGAACGGGATTAACAAAAGCGAATACACACAAATTTGAAACGCGGAGTTTTTCGATTTGCCAAATTTGGAAGGAAGTAAAGAATATCCTCCGGCTTTGTAATCATCAAAAGCTACCCAAGCGATTGCCCAAAAGTGCGGAAATTGCCACACAAATTGAACAAAAAATAAAACTCCAGGAATCAATCCAAAATGATTTGTATGTGCTACAGCTCCCAATAAAGGAGGAATTGCACCGGGAAAAGCACCAATAAAAACAGCCCAAGGAGAAATTCTTTTCATGGGCGTATAAATAAATACGTAGGAAATGTATGCAAACAAACCTAAAATAGCTGATTTGTAATTGAGTTGATACAACATAAATGTACCCACCAACAAAGTCAAAACGACCACAATGTAGGCCTCCGTCAAAGACATTTTTCCGGTAGGCAATGGACGAACTTGCGTTCTTTTCATCAATTTGTCAAATTCTCTTTCCCAAATTTGATTTGAACCATTTGATGCCGCAGTAACTAACAATCCTCCGACTAAAAGATAGAAAATAGCCATTCCACTTTTTCCACCCACAAATAAATAACCTGATAATGCAGAAAGAATTACTAAGGCTGATAAACGCAGTTTAGTAAACAAAACATATGCTTTGACTTTTTCACTAAACGTAATTTTTTCAATCATTGCGACCTCCACTGTATTCAAATTTGATACAAATGTACGGATTTTGATTTGAGAAAGTAATAAGTAAATACTTTTTTTAAAGCATAAAAATCAATTCAAAAACTGGAATTTCAGTAAGTGTAAATCAAAAAAATCAAAAATTTAATTCTACTGCTTTCATATTCAATTTTAACTGAATTGAAATAGCAATTATTTAGAATTACAATGAATTAACATAATCATTTAAATTAACATCTTGTTCTAAATTCAACTTTTGTTTCAATCTATATTTTCCTTTTTCGACAGCGGCGAGGGAAACAGCCATTAACGTTGCAATTTCCTTGTTAGATAGGTTTAATTTTACAAAAGACATCATTTGTTTTTCATGATCAGTTAAAGACACTTCCAATAAATCTAAGGCTGCATTAAAACTTGGATGTAATTTGTTGAATAATTCTGTGAATTGCTCATAACCTTTTAGCATATTATTACTGATAGTCAACTCATTGATGTAGTTTCTCATCGTTCTCGCTTGACTATCACTCAGGTTTTCATGTAGGATAAAGTCCTTCAAATTTTCAATTAGGGAATGAAAAAACTCATTTTTTCCTGCTAAAAACTTCGCATAATCAACCGTTTCTTTCTTTTTGGACTCTAGTTCCATTTCCAATTGCTTTTTCTCCAAAAGATAGATTGTTCTTTCTTTTTTGATTATTTCCTTTTGATGCTCAGCTTGTTGGATCACGGCGGTAATTCTAGCTTCCATTTCAATTGGTTCAATAGGTTTTCTTAAAAAATCTTTCGCTCCTAATTGCAAAGCTGAACGCAATGAGTTTGAATCAGTCATTATTCCAGTGTACATCATGACAGGAATTTCTTGTGTCAATTTATCCTCCTTGAGTTTTTCTAACACTTTAAGACCATCCATTTCAGGCATTTGCCAATCTAACAAAATCAAATCTGGTAATTCATTTCTAGCAATTTCCAAACCAGTTTCCCCATTATTGGCAGTATAAAAAACATAGCCTTCATTACTTTCTAAGTAATTTACGACCAAATTTCTTGTATCTGCCTCATCGTCAATGATAAGAATAATGTGTTTTCTTTCCTCCTGCATCTCTATAATCTGAAAATTTTATTCAATTAATCTCATTAAAGCTAAAAAAGTATCTTTATCTCCCTGATGTACAGACCTTTCAACTTGTCTAATCCAAAGTCTTAACTGGGGATCATCCACATCCCCTAGAGATTTGAGAAACGACCTTATTTGAGAAGTTTGATAGAACTTAAATTCAAGTATAGGCTCTAATTTTTCCCTCCAAAAATCATTTGGTTCAAACGCTCTTGAATTGACATTCAATTCAGTATTTCGCTTTTTTTCCCTAAAAATAGGTAAAACAATTGAAACCTGCGCGCCTGAATGTTTACTATTATTAGAGATTTTCAATGTCCATCCACTCATCTTTGCAAGTACTTTACAGAGCGTCAAGCCTAAACCATTATCAGAAGAATTTATTTCATTTTTTTCAATTTCAAAATTATTTAGCACTTCATCAGGAAAACCATTTCCAGAATCTGAAATAATCAACTCAATTTTTTCCTCTTGGGTTGAAAATATTTCTATTTCCACACAGCCACCGTTTGACAAAACACTGATAGCATTGCTTAAAAAATTGCGCAAAAGGGTTTGTAAAATATTGGGATCTACATAAACAAAATAGGTTTCGCTGTTATTGATAAAAGTAATATTTCTCAACTGCATTTCAGGCAAGTAAAATGCGATTACTTTATTAATTGTATCACTCAGATTTAATTTAACAGGACTGTAAACATTTTGTTTGTTGTCCATTTTTGACCATTGTAATAGTCTTTCAAAAAGTCCGATCGTTTCTTTGAGTGTGTTTTCCATAGGCTCTGTAATAGTGCCGCCAACTGTCTTTTTAACAATTGCTAATTCCACCAGTAACCTATTTAAAGGATTTCTCAAATCATGGGCAATGATTGAAAATAATTTGTCCTTTATCTGATCCGATCTTTGAAGTTCGTTTGATTTTATTTTGATCTCGTTGTTTTGCAGCAATGATTGAAAATGGAGCTGCTGCAGTTTTATTTTATTTTTTCTTAAATTTAAAATCAATAACAATAAGACGATAATCACTAAAATACCGCAGCCAAAAATGAGTAAGAACACCTTCTTTTGTTTGGATTGTAAATCATTTTTTATTTTGGTAATTTCCAAATTCTTTTTAACGATTTGAAGTTTTGATTCACTATCTCTAACAGCTGTAATTGTGCGCAATGTATTCAATTGAGATGTCAAATTTGAATGATTGATTGTATCATTCATTGCAATATAATTTTCAAACGCTTTTTCAGCAAACGGTATGTTTTTAACTTTTAAATAGCATTTTGACAAATCCTTATATGCATGAATTAGTTCATCAAAAGAATTTTCCATTTTCAACATAGGAATCAAGGTATTCAGGCATGTAATTGCTTGCTTAAATTTTCCTTGCTTCATGTAGTAATCTGACTCTTTGAAAAATGTTTTAAAATATTCCCTTTTGAAATTGGCATATTCAGCAATTTCTCTAGCCTTCATCAAATAGCTATGTGCTTTTTCATAATTGGACTTTTTAGCAAAATAATCTGCATATGCTAAGGCTATAAAAAAAGGTGTTTCATTCAAAAAATAACTGTCTTCACCTTTGTAATAATAGTATTCCTCTGATAAATGAATATACTTTAAGGCTTTGTCTAACATTTTCAATTTGAGATATAAATTGGCAATATTCACGTAGTTACTAGCTAGGAATTTTACGTTTCCTGCTTTCACACGTTCATAACAACTTATTCTATATTGCTTGATAGCTTCTTTATATTTTAGTTGCTGTTCGGCAACCAACCCATAATTTAGGTGAATCACTGAAAGCGCATAATAATCTTTTCTTTTTTTAGCTAGAGCTTCAGCTTTTTGATAATAAATGAGCGCTTGTGAAAAATCATTTTCCCTGAAAAAAATATTTCCATTATCAACCATGGTCCAAGTGAATTCCTCTGAATTTCTCGAGTCTTTCTGCAAATGATACACATTTAAAGCATACTCCAAAGATTTGGGTATATTACCCGTTGAATTATAATATTGTCTCAAATAATTGTAAAAATCAAACAAATATTCGCGATGATTATTTTCTGATGTAACAGTCGCTTTGTCAATTAGCTTAAAAATTTCCGTGGATTTATAAACCAAAAAATGGTTGTTCACATACGACAAAGTATAACCTAAATCAGTTGTGTCACGATTCCTGATGTATCTTTTGATAATGGTTTCAGGCGATTCTAATTTTTGCCAATTTTTGACATCATTTGAAAACACAGAAAAAGAGACCAATAAAAATATTGACCACATTAAACTCTTTTTCCATTTTAATTGCTTCAAAAACCTTAATTGTTAGTTTAAATTTCGTTTAAGCACGTGCAAAGTAATATTTCCATTTGACGTAAAAAAATATTAATTGTTAATTATCTAACAGCAAAAGTAAATTTAAATATGCCTCTTCATTACCTTCATTGACAGCCGTATCTAATAGTCTCAGCCATAACTTAACATCTTCATCATCAATCGAGTTAAAATTCTTTAGTAACATTCTGATTTGAGAAATCTGGTAAAATTTATGCATTCTAAAAGCCATTAATTGACTTTTATACTCTGCCTCAAATTTCAATTCTGAAATTGAAAACAAATGACTATCCTCTTGATTTTCTGCACTAGGGACTTCAATAGTTAAATATGCTCCTTGCTTCTGTTCAAGATTTCCAATGTCAATCTTCCAATCACACAATTTTGATAAGAGCTTGCAAATAGACAATCCTAAACCACTTGATTTAGAAATGATATTTTCGTCTTGAATGTAAAATTCAGAAATCAAATCTTCTGAAAATTTTGGTCCCGAATTAGAAATATAAATTTGAACCATTTTTGGATTGATCTTTTTACATTCAATTTCAATGATTCTTTTTTCATCTGTTTTAGAAACAAATAAAATACCATTACTTACTAAATTTTTAAATAGTGTCTGGATGATATTTAAATCTGCAAAAACAAAATTTACTTGTAAATCAATTTTTACTTCGATTTTACTTTCTGCAATTTCAGGTTCATAATATTTTAGCGTTTTATTGATACAATCTTTCAAATTTATCTTTGCAGGCTGATAAATGTTCTTTTTACCATCCAATTTGGACCACTGCAATAAGCCTTCAAACAATTCTATTGTTTCCTTCATTGTCACTTCCATCTGCCGAATCTGTGGATCACCTTGCAAGGTCTTTTTCAAAATTGCCAATTCAACCAACATCCGATTCAATGGATTTCGCAAATCATGCGCAATGATGGAAAAAAGTTTGTCTTTCAAATAATTGGACTTCTCGAGTTCTTTTGAATTAAGTCCAATTTCAAGGTTTTGATCGACCATTTTCTGATGCAAAATCTTTAATCTGCGCTTGCTATTTCTTTGCGTTAAAAACAAGATAAAAAACACAAAAAAGGAAACTGATGAAACTACAATTATGATGATAGAAGTGTTTTTTTCATCGATTGTGAGCTGATAATTTAATTTTTCTATTTCAAGTTTTTCCTTTGATTCTCGAATTTTCAGATCACTCTCATACATTTCAGAGACAGAACGAATGACGTTTAGTTTAGACTTTACATTGGAATTGTCTAAAATCTTTTCGAGCTTGATGTAATTTGAATAAGCTAAATTAGCATTGACCCAATCTCCTTTCATTGAGTAAATTGATCCTAACTTTTTATAAATGGAAATTCGCTCATCTTGTATATCATTTTCCTTTAAAAAAATCAATAATTGATTTAATACATCAATGGACTCCTCATACTTTTTTTGCGCCAAATAAATTTCTGATTCAACCACCACATCTTCGATGTAGGCAAAAACTAAAGTTCTATTCTTACTGTAATTTCTAGCTTTGGCAATCGACTTTAGGGCTTTATCATAATCCTTGACATGCAGGTAATATTTTGCATAAGTCAATTCAATCATATTTGGAATTTGCACTAAAATTGTAGTCGGTATACCTCTATATTTATAAACAAACTGTGCCTGCTTTAAATAGTATAAACAAGAATCTTTTTGGCCAATTTTCAAATAAATTTCTGACATTTTGATGTAATTGTCTGAAATCATTTTAATGTTTTCGCTTTTAAATCGGAAAGAATTACTTATTCTCATTTCTCTCAAAGCCTCTTGATAAGATTTTCTTTTTGAATGAATTAGCGCATAATTTAGATGGATTACAGCCAGTTGATGGTACTTTTTTTCATTGAGAGCAATATTTTCCGCTTTTTGATAAAAATTTTGGGCATTTTCATAATCGCTTTGCCCGTAGAAAATATTACCTAAATCAATTAAAATCCAAATCAAATTTTCGTCCTTCTTTGTTTTTATGAGTAATCTATAAATCTTGAGCGCGTATTCAAATGACATAGATTTATTGCCATTTGCATCGTAATATTTTTTGGTCACAAAATAAATTTGACTCAGTTGAATGGCATTTAATTCTTCTGCCAATTTTCCACTTTTCAATAATTCGACAATCAATTCAGGCTCGTTATAGTAATCAAAATTAATTTCTAATTCATACAAGTTTTTATAAAGTCCTACAGTATCTTTTGTTTGATTAAAAGTTTTCAGAAATTGAATGGGTTGAATCTCCGTGGCGTATAAATTCGCGGTAAAAAGCCAAGCTACAAGAAGCAAAAAAGTCTTGTTTAAATCAAATTTAATACGCTGTAATAAAACCATTTAAATCTACACTTTTAATTTATCTAGTAAATCAGAAAAATACTTTTCATCTCCCTCTCTCACTGCATTTTCTATGGCGACAATCCAATCTTTGGTAGGAACATCGTCCAAATGTTCAACAGTTTTTAAAAATGTCCTAATCTCAGAAGTTTGATACACCTTGAACTCATTCAAAGGCAAGAATGTACTTTTGACCTTATCTGAAACTTGCAATTCTTTGGCTGTTTCACTAGCTTCAACTTGATTATAAATCGGAATAAAAATACTAATACTCGCACCTCCATGTTTGCTGTCGTTAGCGATTTCAATTTTCCAACCACTCATTTTCGAAAGCACTTTACAAATGGAAAGACCTAAGCCACTTCTTTTGGCGTTTATTTCATATTCCATCTGATTAAATTGGTGCAAAATTTCCACTGGAAAACCTGGACCTGAATCTGAAATCAACAATTCAATCAAATAATGATTATGCACAAAAGTTTCAATTTCTATCACTTTCGGAAAATCAGACTTTCTTAATGCTGCGATTGAATTACTGATAATATTTCGCAACAAAGTTTGAAGAATATTTTGATCAGCAAAGGTAGATAAAGCAACGCTTTTATTAATCACCGTTATATCCATTGATTGAATGTCATTTAGGTAAAAAGAAATTACTTTATTGATATTGATATCCAAACTCACTTTTGTTGGATTAAAAATGTTTTGATTTTGATCCGTTTTTGACCAATCTAACAGACCTTCAAATAGATGAATTGTTTCATTTAAAGTGCTTTCTATATTTTCGGCAATTTTTTTGTCACCCAGGGAATCTTTTAAATTTATTAAATCTGATTTTAGTCTATTGAGTGGTTCGCTTAAATCATTAGAAATCACAAAAAACAAATTGTCTTTCAATTGATTAGACTTGTTTAGTTCAATTGAATTAAACTTAATTTTATTATTTTGCTCAATCAATCTATTGTGTAAATCGACCATTTTTAATTTATTCTTTTGGGTATTTAAAAACAAGCCAAATAACAGAAAAACACAAAAAACCGATATAATGGCGATGTACCAATACTTATTCCTTTCATTTTGCCGCATGGCATTTTTCACTTTTTCAAACTGTAAATTTTTCTGGGTGCTATTTATTTTGAAATTTGTTTCATAAACCGAAACAATGGATCTCATCATTTCCAGATTATCATTTGAGTCATATCTTTTTAAACTGTCGTCGATCAAAACATACTTTTGGGCGTATAAAGTTGCATTTTTCTCATCATTCAAGGCTGAATAACATTTGTGAAAAATATCGTAAACGTGTCTTTCGAATTTGAGGATTTTATTTTTTTTGAAAAAAGGCAAAAAGTGATTTAAACTTTTGATTGCTTCCTTGTATTGTGCGTTTTGAAAATAATATTCGGATTTAAAATTATTTCCCATCAATTCCTCGTAAATCATCTGGTTTTTAGCGGCGTAATCAATTCCTTTTTGAATATATATCAAAGAACTATCAAACCTCTTTTTAGACGCAAAATACTCAGCATAAACGTAATTAATGGAATAGGGAGCTTCATTTGCTTCATTCCCAAAAACTTTAGCTTGGTTATAATTAGTTTCTGCTCGATGGACATAATTTAAACATATATCTGGTTTTCCCAATTTTAGATTACAATATGCAATCTTTACATAAATAAGCGAAAGGGTGTTAATTTGTCCTGAAATTGTTCTGTAATAAGCACTTGCAGAATAGTACCCCAATGCTTGTTCAAATGAAAATAATCTCTCTTTGATAAGGCCCAAATTCATGGTAACAACGCCAAGACCGTAATTAGACTTTGCTAATCTAGCTGAATTTTCTGCCCGCTTGTAAAATTTGAATGCTTGTTGATAATCTAATTCTTCATAAAAAACATTGCCCAAATCAATTAAAATCCACATGGTACCTTCATGGTCTTTGGTTTTAATTAAAACATTATAGGCTTTTAATGTATACTTAAAGTTTTCAGAATGCTGTCCTTCAGCACTGTAATATCTTCTAATTAGAAGAAATAATTCCTTCAAGGACGAAAGTGACAGTTTGTTTTCTTTTTTGGAAACCCGCAGTAAAAGTTCCAAATTATCTTGTGAATTAAAGTTCTCAAAGTGATTACTCATGAACTTTAAAGAGCTGTAAATCTTATTGGTATCTTTTTTTAAGATAAATTCTTGAAGTTGGAACTTGGTTGATTCCAAACTACTATTTAAAACCTTTGCATTGGAAAAGAAGGGAACGCAAAAAGCCAATAAAATCAAAACTATTTTTGCACGATTATTCCACATTTTACAGCAATTTGTCGACCCTCGATTCATTTTTCTAAGGTAACAATTAAAATGGGATTCCATCTTTTTTTTTGATTTTCCTGCTAAAACTTCAAACCTTGTAAAGGCTTTTTGAAGCGTAATAATTTAAATCTTAGCACTAAGCAACAAACGCTTTATACTTCTTTAAGACAATAAAAAACTCTTTAATCCACATATAAACCAAAAGTGGAAATATAATAATTGACAACTTGTTGAAATTAAAGGCAACCACAAAATCAAAATGAATCATGTGTTGAATGGCCCTTGTTATGCCACATCCAGGACACTTGGTGTCAGCGAGAAGTACTGATAAACAAATGGTTTGACCACTGTCAAAAAAATTAGCAGGAAGTATTATCAAAACCAAAGGTATGATAATCATTCCTGCTAATTGAATAAGTAGTAAATACTTTTTCACTTTATAATTGAAGAAGAATTATTAGTTAAACTCTCCTCTGATGATATTTATCAAATCAATAATTGCCCAAATTCCGCAACCTCCTGCTGTAAGAATGAATAAGATATTCCATCCAATTGGCTTACCTGCGTACCATCTGTGAGCTGCAAATGCTCCTAAGAAAAACCAAAGTAAAATAAGAATCAATAACTCTCTATCTCCTTTAGACATTGGTGCTTTAGATGACTTTTCCATTTTCTTCATAGCAGCTTTAATCACTTTCGATTCAGTGCCTTGTTTTACTTTTGAAGATTGGCTATTCAAAGCTGATGTGCTTTCTATAGCAATGGAATTTTTCTTGTTTTCTTTTGTTAAAACTGAAGTTTGGTTTAACTCATTTGAAATTTGCTCCACTTTCGCAACCTCCAAGTTTGCTTGAACAGCATTTTCTTTCAATTTTTCATTTGAAGCAACAGATTCTTTTTCAAGATTTACAAAATTTTTGTTTTTGTGCTCTTTAACTTCATTACTAGCGGTTTCAATTTTCTCACCATCAGCTTGGTGTTTTACCTTGTTCCATGTAATATGGTAACCTGAATTGTGAACTCTTTTTTCAATTGAACAAGACGTTGCAATCATTGCAACAGAAAGACCAACTAAAATTAATTTGTTTAAGTTTTTCATAGAATTTAATTTATTAAAAGTGTTAATTATTGAGTCTAAGTTAGTTTTTTTTCAAAGAAAATACTTTTGAGTCAAATAAAGTTATTAACACAATTTGTGATACAAAAATTACAATTAACTTTTTTCTTCCCGAATAATAATCTAGTTTTCATTACTCTTATTCACTTTGATTACTAATTTTGTAAAGCACCGATCAAAACGAATTACTACCAATCAAGTTCAGATTTATGAAAAAGCAAATTGTACAAGGTAGCTTGTTAGTTGCACTTGGTGCGGCATGTTACGGCCTTTTAGCAACTTATGTGAAACTTGCATATAGTGACGGATTCAATATTGCAGAAATTACTGTTTCTCAATTTGTTATTGGGATAATTGGTTTGCTAATATTGAATGTATTGGTAAAGAAAAAAGATGAGACAACGATTAAAAAATCAAATAAATCAAACATCTTTAAGTTGATTTTGGCTGGTACTTCCTTGGGACTAACCAGTACCTTTTATTATCTAGCAGTGCAATTAATACCTGTTTCAATTGGTATCGTTTTATTGATGCAAACCGTTTGGATGGGTGTTGTTTTGGATATTATCTTGACAAAAAAAATGCCTTCATTCGGAAAAATAATTGCTGTAATTTTAATTTTATTTGGAACAATTCTAGCCACCAATATGCTTTTTGATGTACAAAAAATCAATTTTATAGGAATCGGATGGGGACTTTTGGCTGCTGTTTCATACACTATTTCAGTTTACACTTCAGGAAAAATCGCCGTTGGAATGCATGCATTTCGACGAACGATTTGGATGTTGTTAGGTGGCTTGATCATAGTGGTACTTATTTCTTTTCCAACAATCATTGAAAAATTTAATTGGCAAATCTTTACAAGTTGGGGAATTGTTTTGGCGCTTTTTGGTACTATTTTACCTCCCGTTTTGTTTTCAATTGGAATGCCGAAAATCAATCTTGGTTTGGGCGCAATACTTTCATCAGTCGAAATTCCTGTTTCAGTTCTGATGGCTTATTTTCTACTCCATGAAAAAGTTAATATTTACCAATGGTCTGGTATTGTTCTAATTATGCTTACTGTAATTGTAATGAACTTACCTAAAAAAGAGCAGGATTAATTCTTGTTTTGTTTCGCCTTGATTTTTTCCAAAATCGTCCAACCAACTAAATCTGCTCTTTGTTTAGCCATTTCCGCAGTTTCGCCCAAAAATAATTCATCAATCGTTTCCTTGAAAAGTTTGATCCAAATTTCAAAATGTTCGGCTCTCAAAGGCATGTGTAAATGTTTTTCTGTTACATTGGTTTTATAACCTGGGTCACTGATTAACACAAACGACCAAAAATGAACCATCTGCGGTTTATGTGCTTCAAAATCCAAACCTTTAAAAAAAGGCGCTAACACTTCATTTTGAAATACTTTTCCGTAAAAAATTTCAATTAAATTTTCTATTTCTGCTTTGTTTGTGATGTCTTTCATGTCAATCAATTTGGATAATTACAAGGTACAAAAAAAGCGCTACAAGTTGAATTTTGCAGCGCTTTAATTAGTCAATTATGATATAAATCACCCTGAACACATTTCGCATCCGTCTGGATCATCTAATGAACATGCAATGGCAGCTTGCTCTTCCTCAATTGATTTTACAATTGCATCTTGAACATTGCTTGCTGGTTGTTCTGTAATGTTTTTATCTACTGTGAACTTGATTGCATCCGTTGCTGCTTTCGTTCTCAAGTAATACATTCCTGTTTTCAATCCTTTTTTCCAACCGTAGAAATGCATCGAAGTCAATTTTCCAAAGTTTGCATTTTCCATGAAAATGTTCAAAGATTGTGATTGACAGATATATGCACCACGATCAGCTGCTAATTCAATGATTGATTTTTGTGAAATCTCCCAAGCAGTTTTATACAATTCTTTAATGTTTGCAGGGATTTCATTGATGTTTTGAACGGAACCATTTGAAGCCATCAATTTTTGACGCATTTCTTTGGTCCACAAACCTTCTTTCACCAAATCTTTCAATAAATGTTTGTTCACAATAATGAATTCTCCAGACAATACACGACGCGTGTAAATGTTAGAAGTATATGGTTCAAAACATTCGTTATTTCCTAAAATTTGTGCTGTTGAAGCTGTTGGCATTGGAGCAAGTAACAAAGAGTTTCTTACACCGTGTGTTTTAACTTCTTCTTTCAAAACATCCCATTCCCAACGATTTGTTGGCGTAACACCCCACATATCAAATTGGAATACACCTTGAGAAGTTGGCGAACCTGCGAATGTTTCGTAAGCACCTTCAACTTTCGCTAAATCTTTAGAAGCTGTCATTGAAGCGTAATAAATCGTTTCAAAAATCTCGCGATTTAAAGCTCTAGCCTCTTCTGATTCAAAAGGATAACGCAACATGATAAATGCATCAGCTAAACCTTGAACTCCTAAACCAATTGGTCTGTGACGTAAATTTGAATTTTTCGCTTCCTCCACTGGATAGTAGTTTCCGTCGATAATTCTATTCAAGTTAATCGTCGCTTGATAAGTAACTTCAAACAATTTATCGTGGTCGAATTTACCATCTTCAGTAACAAATTTTGGCAAAGCCAAAGAAGCTAAATTACAAACTGCAATTTCATCTGGAGCAGTGTATTCAATGATTTCAGTACACAAGTTTGAAGACTTGATTGTACCCAAATTTTGTTGGTTTGATTTTGCATTCGCAGCATCTTTATACAACATGTAAGGCGTACCAGTTTCAATTTGAGATTCCAAAATTTTGAACCACAAATCTTGTGCTTTGATTGTTTTTCTTCCTTTTCCTTCAGCTTCGTATTTTGTATACAATGCTTCAAATTCAGCACTGTGAGTATCAGACAAACCTGGACATTCGTGAGGACACATTAAAGTCCAATCTCCATTAGTTTCAACACGTTTCATGAACAAATCTGGGATCCAAAGCGCGTAGAATAAATCTCTTGCACGTTGTTCTTCTTTTCCGTGATTTTTCTTTAAATCCAAGAAATCAAAGATGTCAGCATGCCAAGGCTCTACGTACATTGCGAAAGAACCTTTTCTTTTTCCTCCACCTTGATCAACGTAACGAGCAGTATCATTGTAAACTCTCAACATCGGCACAATACCGTTTGAAGTTCCATTTGTTCCTTTAATATAAGACCCTGTAGCACGAATATTGTGGATAGCCAAACCAATTCCACCAGCCGATTGAGAAATCTGAGCGCAAGATTTCAATGTATCGTAAATTCCTTCGATGCTATCATCTTTCATTGTCAAAAGAAAGCAAGAAGACATTTGTGGTTTTGGAGTACCAGCATTAAATAAGGTTGGTGTTGCGTGCGTGAACCAACCTTCAGACATCAAATTATAAGTTTTGATGGCTGATTGAATATCATTTTTATGAATCCCAACAGAAACTCTCATCAACATTTGTTGAGGACGTTCAACGATTTCTCCATTCAATTTCAAAAGGTAAGAACGCGTTAACGTTTTGAAACCGAAATAATCGTATCTAAAATCTCTGTCATAAATGATACTTGAATCCAAGGTGTCACGGTTCGACATGATTGCTTGGTAAACATCTTCTGCCAACAAACTTGCTGGTTGATTCGTTTTAGGATCAATGTAATTGTACAAATCTTCCATTACTTCAGAGAAAGACTTTTTAGTGTCTTTATGCAAATTGGAAACTGCAATTCTAGATGCTAACAACGCATAATCAGGATGATCTATTGTTTTAGCAGCAGCTACTTCGGCAGCTAAATTGTCCAAATCTGTGGTTGAAACACCATCATAAATTCCTTCAATGACTTTCATCGCAACAGCTTCAGGCGAAACCAACGGATCTAAGCCGTAGCACATTTTCACAATGCGTGCTGTGATTTTGTCAAATTTTACGGCCTCTTTTCTACCGTCTCTTTTAATTACATACATAGTGCGCTCGGGGTTTTTAATTTTTAAATTTTGTTTTTTGTTTGGATTTAGAAATCTTCATCAATGGTAAAATCTTGGGTGTTTTTACCATCAAGCACGCCTGCTTTTTGGTACTCCCCTACTCTTTTTTCAAAGAAATTTGTTTTACCTTGAATCGAAATCATATCCATGAAATCAAATGGATTTGTGGCATTGTAAATTTTTTCATTTCCAAGTTCTTGCAACAATCTGTCAGCAACAAATTCAATGTATTGAGACATCAAATCACTGTTCATTCCGATTAATTTTACAGGAAGAGCATCTAAAATAAATTCTTTCTCAATTTCAACTGCATCCAAAATGATTTGTTTTACTTGATCTTTTGAAAGTTTATTTACGACATGATTGTTGTACAACAAACAAGCGAAATCACAATGTAATCCTTCATCTCTTGAAATTAATTCATTCGAGAATGAAAGTCCTGGCATCAAGCCACGTTTTTTCAACCAAAAAATGGAGCAAAACGAACCTGAAAAGAAAATTCCTTCAACAGCTGCAAAAGCAACCAATCTTTCTGCAAAATTCCCTTGTTCAATCCATCTTAAAGCCCAATCTGCTTTTTTGCGAACACAATCCATTGTGTCGATCGCATTGAAAAGATAATTTTTGTCAGCTGTATCCTTGATGTAAGTATCAATCAACAAAGAATATGTTTCGGAATGAACATTTTCCATTGCCACTTGAAATCCATAAAAGAATTTTGCTTCCGTATATTGTACTTCTGACAAAAAATTCTCAGCTAAATTTTCGTTTACAATTCCATCTGATGCAGCGAAAAATGCCAAGACATGCTTTACAAAATGACGTTCATTGTCGTTCAATTTATTTTCCCAGTCGATCAAATCTGGAGATAAATCAATTTCTTCTGCTGTCCAAAAACTTGCCTCAGCACGTTTGTAGAAAGACCAGATGTCATCATGCTGAATTGGAAACAAAACAAATCTGTTTTCATTTGCTACCAATATCGGTTCATTCTGTGTCATTTTTTAATGTTTTTTTAGTTCAATATATTTAGCACATAAAACAAGATTTTGTTCTATTTTCTGTGACCTTTTTCATTTTATTTTTTCTCAAAAATCTTTTGGAGAGAAGATTTTTAAATTTGGGTGTTTGCCACCCTTTGAGGTGTACAAAAATTGTCATTTTTTATTCCTTTCGCAAGTAAAGAAATTCACAAAATCCGTATCTTTTCAACATTCACTTTTCAAACCCCTTTGCTATCAACCGATAGGTGGCTTATTAACATTTCAAATAAAGATATTCACACCTTAAAACTGTACAACTGTCGATATTTCAACAATATTCATCAATCAATTGAAACTAGTTGAATTATGACTATTTTTTTATAAATTTAAGCCCAAATAAGAGAGATGTCAAGTTAAATTTTGCCTTGTTTTAAACATTCAAATGTTCATATATGAGAGAACCTTTTCAAACCCAAACAAAGGCAATCAAATGGTCAAAAAAAATACTCCGTTGGAAGGAAGATTTATTACATTTAGTTTACCCGTCAAGTTGTCTTTGTTGTGAAAAAGAATTGACAATTGGAATGAGAAATATTTGTGACATTTGTGATGCCAATATACGCTATACTTACTTCGAAAATTTTAGCGAACATAGTACCCTCGATAAACTCTTTTGGGGAAGGTGCAATTTAACATCTACCTGTGCCTTTTTGCATTTTGAACAAGATTCGAGTACCCAACAAATTTTACACGCAATTAAATACCGAGGCAAAAAAGACCTTGCAGCGGAATTGGGAGCCAGATTTGGTGAGCGACTAGCCCAAAATCAATCCAAATTTGGATCCATTGAAGTACTTATACCCGTCCCATTGCATCCAAAAAAGAAATTTATCCGCGGATACAACCAAAGTGAATATATCGCAATTGGAATTGCAAAAAGTACGCAAGCAACGGTAAATACCACTTTTCTAACCAAAGGGGTTCACACTGAAAGTCAAACGAAAAAAGCCAATCGATTTTTAAGATGGGACAATGTTTCTGATGTCTTTCACTTAGATATCAGTGAATTAAATGGAGTCAAGCACATTGCTTTGGTAGATGATGTAGTGACAACAGGCTCAACGCTGGAATCTTGTATTCAAAAAATTCAGAAAGTCTTACCAGATATTCAAATAACTGTGCTTAGTTTAGCGATTGCAAAATGATTGAAAAAATAAATCCCCAAAAAATTCTCATTATCGGCGCAGGTTTGGCTGGAATCTGTGTTGCTAGAAGACTGCATGAAAACCACTTTGATTTCAAAATCATTGATCAAGGATTGAATGAAAGTTCTCGTGTCGCTGCAGGAGTAATCAATCCTTTGGTTTTTAGACGTACTACCAAAAGTTGGCGTATAGACAAATTTTTACCTGTTGCGGTAGACTTTTACGACAAACTCAGTTCTTCTTGGGGAAATAAGTACTACGAACCAATTCCAATCAGACGTGCTTTTTCTCACTTACAAGAAAAAGAAACTTGGCTCGAAAGACAAAATTGGGCTGATTACAGTCCATACATGAAACCCATCGAACAAGAAGATTCCGATTTTGCTGGTGTAAAAAACACATTCGGAACAGGTGTAGTATTACAATCAGCCTACATACATACCGCCGAATTTCTTTCCGACGCAAAAAAATGGTTGCAAGAAAACAATCATTTGATCGAAAAAACTTTCAAATTTGACGAATTGAATCCTTCAAATGGAACTTTTGATGGAGAACAATATGATGCCATTATTTTTTGTGAGGGCTATCATGGAATCAAAAATCCTTTCTTTAATTATCTGCCGCTAGAGGCTACAAAAGGTGAAATTTTAACAGTTGAATCAACTGAAATAAAATCAACTGAACTATTGAATAGAAAATGTTTCATTTTGCCAGTGGGGAAAAATCAATTCAAGGTCGGAGCTACTTATACTTGGCGAAGTCCAAATACTGACTTAACCAACGAAGCAAAAGATTTACTACTTGGTCAAGCTAACGCTTTGGTTGATGCGAAAATAAAAATTGTAGATCATCAGGCGGGTGTAAGACCAACTGTTTTAGACCGAAGACCATTGATTGGAACCCATCCAATATATTCTAAATTGAAGATTTTTAACGGTTTGGGAGCAAAAGGATATTTGATGGCACCACTATTATCTCAAGAATTTGTTGCATCTTTGAAAAATATTTCAATTTTGGATAAAGAAGTTGACATTGAACGATATAAAAAACGATTTATTCAGGAATGAATTTATTAGACAAAATTTTTGATTCTTATACGCTACTGATTAATAAAGGTGTTTCATCTGACTCCTTGTCACATGATAAATTTAAAATACGTGGATTAAATTTCATGACTTTAATTTGGATACCTGCTTTATCATTGGCTCCTGCTTTTTGTTACCACAATGGAGAATGGATCTATGGATCAATCATGTTTACCAGTATTGCCATACTGTTATCAATATTTTATTTCAACAGAATTGGGAACTTCAAATTTTCTACTATCGTTTATCTTTTGGTGATTAACTTTAATGTTATTCTTGTAAATGTCATTTTTGAATTCAATTTTGGAACGTTTTTGTTTCTGTTTCCCTTGTTTGCTTGCTTTTCATTTCTTTTTCCTCTCCCGAAGAACAAAAATATACTTGTACTCATTTTCACGCTAATGTTTTTGCTCCACGGAATGAGTTTTCTCTTGATCTCTCTCTATCCCTCTGAAAATCTAGTTCTGGATTCAAATCCTTTGTTCATGCAACTAAATTATGGTTTTGCATTTGGATTAACCTTGATGATTGTTTTGATGTACAGTATTCTTCAGTCTCAACAAAAATTAGAATTAGATTCCAAAATTTTAATCAATGAAGAGCAAAAGTTACTTCTCGAGGAAACCTTGAAAGATAGGAATATCTTGCTTTCTGAAATTCACCACCGCACTAAAAACAATTTGGCAATTGTCTCTAGTATGTTGAATCTTCAGAGAAATCAGATTGAAAGTGTTGAACTTCAAAATATTCTTTTGGATTGCTCTAATAGAGTACACTCGATGGCCACGGTGCACCAAAAATTATATGAAAAAGAAAATTTTACTAAGATTGACTTAAAAGAATACTTAGAAGAATTAATTCGAGACCTACAAAAAACCATTTTTCCGACAGACAAAGAAGTACAATTGATTCTCGAAATTGACAGTTTCAACATTACTTCGGATAAAGCAATTCCCTGTGCGCTAATTGTCAATGAATTAATCACTAATTCTATTAAACATGCCTTCGAAAATCAGGGTGGAAAATTGGAAATAAAAATCAAAAAAATTGGCAATCAAATATTATTGATGATTCATGATAATGGCCCTGGCTTTCACTATAACGCTGAAAAGAACCACCTTTCGTTAGGAATGACTTTAATTGAAGCTTTGACAGAACAATTGAATGGCCAGTATGAATACAACACCAAACATGGAACTACTTTTAATTTGAGTTTTAAATTGATTTAAAAATTTGAACTCATTTTAATGAATTTAACTCTACCACAGGCAAAAGATGAATGATTAAATTCAATGTAATAAACTCCTTGATTTAATTGATCAGTTGAAATCTTATTCGTACCAAAAGTCAAATTTCCACGCAACACAATTTCACCCAATCCATTGTAAATTAAAAAATTGGATACATCACTTGCAAAGTAATCAACTTGCAAAATATGGCTCACTGGATTAGGATAAACTTTCCATGAATCTTGTTGATCTTCAGAAATATTCAATGCATCTACAGTTATGGTTTTTGATATTGAATCAGTTTTACCACAATTGTTAATTGTCAATACTACTTCATAAACACCTGGTTGACTGTACTGATGAATCGGATTGATATCAATTGAAGTATTTCCATCACCGAAATCCCAAAGTAAAGCGTATTGGGCAGTTGAATTATTGGTAAAAGAAAATTCATTGCCTGAAACTTGGGAATAACTGAAATCAGCATTCAAATCATAAAGACCGATATTCCAATTCATCAAGCTATCATACACTTTAAGTTTTACTGCATTTTGAATTTTGATTGCATCCACTGTTGATAATGTTGAAAAGAAATTAATGAAAGTAGGATCTTTTCTAAATATCGTGGAATAAAAAGTACAAGCTGCTAGGTAAGTTCCTGCCACAGATGGATGACTTTCATCTGAAGAATACAATTCAATTTCAGGATGATTTGCTCTCACATAGTTCCAAACTTCACCCACTGGAGAAACAATGGCGTTATTTTGCTCAGCCATCATTTGGTATCTTAAATTCAGAAGACTATCCATTCCATTGTAGGTGCAAACTGGTGGCCAAAAGGAACAATTTGAAGCATCGCCATTTTTTCTGCCCCAAGTCATGTAAAATATAGTTTCACCGCAAATATTGTACTGCGTAATAATACTATCTAATGCACGAGCATAGGGAAAAACATCTGCTGCAACTTGTTGATCTGGAAAAGAAGGCATTTGACTTTGTTCTTGTAAAACAACAAAATCCCAAACTCCAGCCATTATTTTATTTAAAGAAACAGTATTTGTTGAATGTCCTTCAAAAGTATATCCTCCAGGAGCATTTACATCAAACACAACCGTATCATTGACAGAAAGAGCAACATCCTTAATCATTTGCGGTAAATTGTTCACAGAAGTGTAACTATTTCCAATAAAAAGTACTTTTTTGGTGGATGATTGTGCAAAAGACAAAAAACCTAGAAAAAGAAATGAAACGACTATTTTAAATTTCATGAAGACTTATTTTGTTAATCGATGACGCATAAAATATTTTTCCGTTGCTGAATTAAATTTACTTCAGCAATCCATGCACAGCTTTTTTAATATTTTCTGCTAATTGATCCGTTGGCAAATCGTTGTCGTCATAACCAAAAGGATTTTCTATTTCTTCCGCTAGGACTTCCATACTTACCAATACATAAAATACGAAAGTAGCAATGAAAGCAGAAAAATAACCAAAAATAGTGACAAAAGCGAGTGGCATAGTAACCACATAAATGAAAATGAATTTTTTCAGAAATAAACTGTAGGAAAATGGAATTGGAGTGTTTTTAATTCTTTCACAAGCACCACATGCGTCCATAAATCCGTTGAGATTCTTATCTAAAATGAGTAATTCACCATCTGATAGTAAACCAGATCTTTTCAATTCCGTCAACCTATTAAACATTAACGAGACAATGGCAAGCGGAATATGATTTTCACGTGATAAATAAGTAATCTCCGCTTCTGTCAATTCCAATTCCTCTAAAATGGCTCCATTTCTTAAATGCTCTTTCATGGCAAAAGCAAAATTGGCGGTCATTCGAACAAAGAATTCTTTTTCTGACTGTTGATGAAAAATGGCATTTATTTTCACCGAAAAATTTCGGGTGTCGTTGACCAATTCACCCCATTTTCTTCTACCTTCCCACCAACGGTCATAGGCAGTATTCGTTCTAAAAACCAAAAGCAACGAAATCACAAAACCGATTAATTGATAGACAGAAACCAATTTTTCCAAAAATATAGATTCGGGGAAAAAGTGAATTTCAATGAAAGCAATAAAAAGTGTCAAAATAATCATATAAATGATCTCTTTCCAAAGCATTCTTAGTGTATCACTTTTATGAATAGAAAAAATGAGAGTAAGCCAGCTCTTAGGATTGTAATTGATCATATTTGGAATTTACAGTGCAAAAATAAGCTGATTTTTATCATTTTCAAGGAAAAAAAACGACCAAAATAGTATCAAAAAACTAAATGTTGAACCAAAATATGATGGAATTAAAAGAAGCTAGAATACCTATCTGTCTGATTTTTAAAACCAATTGCAAACAAATTTTGAATTAAATGATTAATAATTTTGTTTTTTAAAGCATATATTCTTTCTTTGCAAGCTGAATTAATCATTAAAAAAATTAGAAATGTCTGATATCAAGTCAAAAGTAATCGCAATTATCGTAGATAAATTGGGTGTTGAAGAAAGCGAAGTAACTCACGAAGCAAGCTTCACAAATGATCTAGGAGCTGACTCTTTAGATACAGTAGAATTGATTATGGAATTCGAAAAAGAGTTTAATATTGCTATTCCAGACGATCAAGCAGAAACTATCCAAACGGTTGGTGATGCTGTTTCTTACATCGAGAAGAACGTATAATCTAGAAAGAAATTAATTGTTGAATTAAGACATTCTGTATGGAATTAAAGAGGGTTGTTGTAACTGGTTTGGGAGCGCTTACTCCAATAGGAAATACTGTTTCTGAGTACTGGGAAAATTTAATTGCCGGTAAAAGTGGAGCAGCTGAAATCAAACAATTCGATGCGTCTAAATTCAAAACACAATTTGCGTGTGAAGTAAAAAACTTTAATGTGGAAGACTTCATGGATCGAAAAGATGCCCGCAAATTGGATCAATTTTCTCAATACGCCATGGTTTCTGCTTCAGAAGCCATGGCTGATTCTGGATTAATGGAGTCAAATCCAAATCAAGATCGCATTGGGGTTATTTGGGGTTCTGGAATTGGAGGTTTAAAAACTTTCCAAGACGAAGCTCAAAATTTCTTTTCAGGTGACGGAACACCAAAATTCAACCCTTTCTTCATTCCTAAAATGATTTCTGATATTGCATCAGGTCATATTTCAATCAAATACGGTTTGCGTGGTCCTAACTATGTAACTGTTTCTGCATGTGCTTCTTCTACAAATGCAATTATTGACGCTTTTAACCTAATTCGTTTAGGGAAAGCAGATGCTATTGTCACTGGAGGTTCTGAGGCAGCAGTTAATGAAATGGGAATGGGAGGTTTCAATGCTTTGAAAGCTTTATCAACAAGAAATGAATCGCCAGAAACAGCTTCAAGACCCTTTGATGCTGAGCGTGATGGATTTGTTTTGGGTGAAGGTGCAGGAGCATTAATTCTAGAAGAATACAATCACGCCATCAAACGTGGAGCGAAAATTTACGCCGAAGTTTGTGGTGGTGGAATGTCTGGAGATGCTTATCACATGACAGCGCCTCATCCAGAAGGAATTGGAGCGAGAAATGTAATGATTGCCGCTTTAGAAGATGCAGAAATGGACGCCAATGAAATTGATTATGTCAATGTTCACGGTACCTCTACTCCACTTGGAGATATTGCTGAAACAAAAGCTATCCTTCAAGTTTTTGGAGAACATGCATATGATTTGAATATCAGTTCTACAAAATCAATGACAGGACACTTACTAGGAGCAGCAGGAGCTATTGAAGCCATTGCTTGTATTTTAGCTGTGAAAAATGACATTGTTCCTCCAACAATTAACCATTTTACCGATGATCCAGAATTGGATAATAAACTCAACTTTACTTTCAACAAGGCACAAAAAAGAACAGTGAATGTTGCCATTTCAAATACATTTGGATTTGGTGGTCACAACACCTCTGTGATAGTAAAGAAATTCAAAAGCTAAACTTTGTTTAAGCGGTTATTTACGCGATCCATAAAACGTTCAAACGAAGACCTTCGTATCATTAGATTTGTGCTTAAACGTTTCGGTTACAAGCCAAAAAATCTGAGTTTCTTTTACGAAGCAATCACCCATAAATCTTTTAGTAACCTTACTGAAAATCAAATCTCTAACGAAAGATTAGAATACTTAGGCGATGCCATTTTAGACGCGGTCATTGCTGAATTGTTATTTCTACGTTTTCCAGATCAAGATGAAGGATTCTTGACAAAAATTAAATCCAAAGTCGTGAGTAGAAAAACACTCTCAGAAATTGGAGAAGAAATGCGATTGAGGGAAGTGTTGAGGTACCACAAAGGGCGTGCAATTAACCTTGCAAGTTTGGAAGGAAATGCATTTGAAGCATTAATGGGTGCAATCTATTTAGATGGTGGATATGAGGCTGTTAAAAAATGTATCAGCCATAATATTTTAAGAAATTATGCGGATTTGAATAAAATTCTAGAAGAAGAAATTGATTTTAAATCCAAACTATTTATTTGGAGTCAAAAAAAACATTTGAAATTGGAATTCAATGTGATTACAGAAGAAAGTGTCAATGGAAACTGGAACTATGAAATCATGGTCTTAATCAATGACACACCTTATGGTAAAGGAAAAGGGAATTCTAAAAAAATGGCTGAACAAGCCGCATCCAAAGAAACGCTTACTTTAATGGGGGAAATTTAAGATCATAAAATTATACCTTTTCGTCAAAGAATTTTGAAATATTTACACAAGCTTAACAAGTATCAATAGTCATCTTTTAAATAATGACTAACTTAGCGCTGTTATTTTTTTTCATGGCCAAACAACACAAATACAATCTTACACTCGAGGCAGATTATGATTATGACATGATTGGCATTTGTTCTCATCATAGTGATTACAGATTGGTTTGGGGCTTGAATGAATTGTTGAAGTTGAAACTTACAAAGGCTGATAGTCTTTTTGCTGTTCACCACAAAAAAAATGGTTATTCCCAACACAACTATTTCATTCAAAAAAATGAAGAGGAAATGCTGGATTTGTATTTAATCAAAAACAAAGCGGAAGGGAAATTTTTAATTCCAGAAAAACAACAAATTGATTATTTTCTTTTTTTGGTAAATAATCAAACAATTGATACTGAAGATTGGTTATTAAAAATTAAGAGTCATTCAAGCGTCTTGACCGCATTCAATTTTGACCCTCAAGCATTCAGCTCGACAGAAAATTTGATTTTTGACGAAAACTATTGACCTTTTAAAAGATAAAAAAATTGATATGAAAAAAACAAAAATAGTTGCCACATTAGGACCTGCATCCTCCGACAAAGAGATTTTAAGACAGATGTTCCTAGAAGGATTAAACGTTTGTCGTTTAAACTTTTCACACGGTGCATATGAAGATCATGCAGCAGTAATTAGTGTCATTCGTGAATTAAATGAAGAAACAGGATTAAATGTTGCCATTTTAGCCGATCTACAAGGACCGAAAATTCGGGTTTATGAAATGGAAAACAACGGCGTTCTTTTAGAAAATGGAAAAGAAATTACCATTACGACAGAAAAAATGGTCGGAAACGCTGAAATGATTGCAATCAATTATCCTCAACTTCCAGCAGACGTAAATCCTGGTGAAAAAATCTTATTGGATGACGGAAAATTGGCGCTAGAGATTATCAGTTCTGATGGCTTTAATAACATCAAAGCAAAAGTAATTCACGGTGGAATTTTATCTTCAAGAAAAGGGGTGAATTTGCCAAATACCAAAATCTCACTTCCTTCTTTGACACCAAAAGACAGAGAGGATTTAGAATTTGCATTGCAACAAAATGTAGATTGGATTGGATTGTCATTTGTTCGTTCTGCTAGAGATATTATCGAATTAAAACATTTGATTAGTACTGCTCACGGTAAAGCAAAAGTGATTGCCAAAATTGAAAAACCAGAAGCTGTTGCTGATATCGATGAAATCATCCAAGAAAGTGATGCATTGATGGTTGCACGTGGTGATTTAGGTGTGGAAGTTCCATATCAAAACGTTCCGTTGATTCAAAAAATGTTAATCAATAAATGTTTTGAATACGCGAAGCCAATAATTGTTGCCACGCAAATGATGGAGAGTATGATTACCAATATTTCTCCAACTAGAGCAGAAGTGAACGACGTTGCAAATGCGGTTTTGGATGGTGCTGATGCAGTAATGCTTTCTGGAGAAACATCAGTTGGTAAATTTCCAGTAGAAGTAATTCGCACTATGGCAAACATTGTGAAAGAAATGGAAACTTTTGATGGCATCTACAATAAAGAAGTTATGCCGGAAAAAAATCAAGAAAGATTTATTTCAGATTCTATTTGTTTCAACGCTTGCCGATTGGCTCAGAGAGTTCATGCAGATGCAATCATCGCCATGTCTTTTTCAGGTTATACAGCTTATAAATTAGCTTCACAAAGACCAAAATCTCCTATTTATATTTTCACAAGCAACAAACAAATTTTGACTCAATTGAATTTAGTTTGGGGTGTTAAAGGATTCTACTATGACTTGCGCGTTAGTACCGATCATACCATTGCTGATATCAAATATCTTTTGAAAAAAGAAGGTTTAGTAAATACAGGCGATTTGGTCATCAACATTGCTTCCATTCCTTTGGATGACAACGGTCGTTCAAACATGTTGAAATTAAGTCAAGTTGAATAAAAAATATGCATCATAAGAAAGCGGATTATCTCTACATGAAATAATCCGCTTTTTGCTTTTTAGGGATTTCTATTTTATTGCAAAACGCAAAGCAATGTTTCCATAAATGCCAAAACCGACATAAGGAAATAATCTCACCGTTGGCGTAGCATCTACTGCAATGTTAAAAGGAATTTCATTGAAAGTATATTCAATTCCAATTACTCCATCAATACCTCCATAAGCGCCATTATAATAATTATCACGGTACTTATAGTTGTAATTATTGTTCCAAGTCCCAATATCACCTCCAATTCCATAATACCAATTGAATCCAGCGCCCATGTCTTTGTTGATTTCAAACAGTCCTTGAAACCATAAGAAGTTCCTTCCACCACCAATAGATGCTTCAATAGCTGTGGATGAACCTAAAGAATGCTTGATATTTAAAGCGCCAAAACCAGGGAAACCACCTTTAAAGCCGATCGCTGTTTTGTAATTTTGACTGTATGCAAATCCAGAAATCAGCATCGCGAATGTGAAAAGCAAAGTACTTTTCATTTTGTTTATTTTAATCATGTACTAAGTTACAACACCAAAGGTGCTAACCGACAAAATTAACGAACGTTGTGAGAAAGTAAATTGAAAATAAATTATTGTATTTCAATAATTTACACTAAAAAAGAGAAATACTTAACCCCAATTCTAAACCATTCAATGTAGTACTTTGCTTGTTTTTAAAATAAGGATTTAAATTGTATGACGCAGTGAGCGCCCAATTTCGAATACCTATTCGTGCATGCACGCTCATCAAAAATGGATCTAAATCTTTAAAACCCGAGGTGATTGTCTCAACTTCCAATCCTGAATTGTTTTTAGAAAACAAATGTGTTTGCCCTAAAAATTGATATCCAATTCTTCCACCTAATTGAAATTTGAAATGTTTCCATCCAGCAGTTCGAAATCGCAATTCAATGGGAACAAATATTTTATTGACGGTAAAAACTGATTTTTCAATTCCTGAATTTAAAGGAATTTCAGTCAAAATGGTTGTTTGATTGCTATCTACATGATTTAAAAAATAATCGGATTGAATTCTAGAATGCCCGTAACCCAAACCAATTCCCAACCCTACAGTATTTTTTGAATTAAATGGAATATCAAAAATCGTTTGGATATTAAATCCAATGGAAGACCAGTGATTCTTAAAAAGTGGTTGATTTTTATTGATCCAATCATTGTATAAAACATCAACTACTAATCTGTCATACTTTTTTGCATCTACCAATTTTGAAGGTCGAATTCCTCCATAAAACCACAGAAAACCTGGACGAAATCGAGAAATCAAATTAGAATCAGGTTTTTGTGCATTCGCACCGTAAGCCAAAATGCACAGACATACAAAAATGGAAATTTTCTTACGCATCTTTTGGTCTTTTAATTTCCCAATTCCAAGCATCTAAAATGGCCTCTTCAACATCAAATTGCGCCTTCCAGCCGAAATTGCTTTCGATTTTAGCAGGATTGGCAAAAATTTCCTGCACATCACCTTCGCGTCTTGGACCAAATTCCCAATTCAGTTTTTGATTCGTTGTTTTTTCAAAAATATCGATGACTTCCAAAACACTGGAACCTTTGCCTGTTCCAACATTGAAAATTTCAACTGTACCAACGTTTTGATTCCATAACCAATCAATCGCCTTTACATGTGCAACAGCCAAATCTGTTACATGAATATAATCGCGAATACAAGTTCCGTCTGCAGTTGAATAATCATTTCCAAAAACGGTCAAAGATTTTCTAATGCCAACTGCAGTTTGAGTGATGTAAGGCAATAAATTATTCGGAATTCCTTGTGGCAATTCACCAATCAATCCAGATTTATGTGCGCCAATTGGATTAAAATAACGCAATAAAGTAGCGTTACTATTTGGATTAGAAGCAATCCAATCTTGAACAATCTGCTCACATATCAATTTCGTATTTGCATAAGGAGATTCTGGATCTAATTCTTTGATGGTTTCATCCACGCCATGAACTCCTTCAGGCAAACTAGGGTTTCCATAAACTGAGCAGGAGGAAGAAAAAACCAAACTTGGCGTTTTAAATTCTTCCATCATTTTCAAGATGGAAACTAAACCAGACAAGTTATTGTCATAATATTTCAAAGGATTTTTTACCGATTCACCCACTGCTTTATCAGCAGCAAAATGTATTACTCCTTGAAATTTATATTTTTGAAAGATAGTTCTTAAATTGTTTTCATCCTGACAAGCGGCATTGATTAACTCAATTTTACGACCTAAAATCGTTTGAATATTTTCGATAATAAACGATTTTGCATTTCTAAAGTCATCTAAAATTACAGGTTCAAAACCAGCATTCACTAATTCCACGACTGTATGAGAACCTATATATCCTGCTCCACCGGTGACTAAAATGTATTTCGAATTTTCCATATCTGTATCAAAGGTAAATATTTGACTTAACTTTGAAACATGGAAAGCAAACCAAATTTCAATTTTTCGCAATATTCGCTGTCCAAACCAAGCAAGGGACACTGGGTTAGAAATATCATCTTCTTTGCAGTGATTATCATTTTGATCAGTTTAATTTATTGGCTCTTAACGAAGCAGGTGAAAAAAATAACTCCAAAAACACAACAAATTGAATTGATAGAAAATGTCAAAATTGAAATAGACACTGCCAATCGATGAACAATTATTGACCATTTTTGTTAATTCAAAAAACGATTGAAAATGCACAAATTAATTTTACTCATCTTAACTTTCGGATTCTTGTCTATGCAAACCGCTCCCAAAAAGTCAACGTTATCTGTCGAAGTCAGAGGAATTAAAAAATCTGTCGGTAAAATATTCATTGCAGTCTATCGTAAAAAAGATGATTTTCCATCAACAACAGGAAGGTTTAAATATGCTATTGTAGATGCTAAAGTTGGAAATACAGTTGGAAACATTGAATTGCCAAACGACACTTATGCGGTGGCAGTTTTTCACGACGCAAATGACAATACAGTTTTAGATAAAAATATGTTTGGTGTTCCGACTGAAATTTATGGTTTTGGAAACAATGCCCGCGGAACTTTCAGCGCGCCTTCTTTTGAGGAGGCTTCTATTGAATTGAAGCAGGATAAGAAGATTGTTGTTTATATCAAATAATTACTTCACCAAATCTGTAGCAATTTTTGCGGAAAGCAGGCACAAAGGAATTCCTCCACCTGGATGGACGCTTCCTCCTGCGAAATACAAACCGTTGATTTTAGAGAAATTCGGATGTCTGAAAAAAGCTGCCATTCGGTCGTTTGAACTCGCGCCATACAATGCACCTGCAAAACTAGAGGTGCGCTGCTCGATGCGAATTGGATCCAAATAATCTTCCTCTTCAATCAAGGATTCAATGTCAGTTTTCAATAAACGATTCAACTTTTGAATCACATTTTGTCTGATTTGATTTCTCATTTCCTCCCAATCTTGACCTGAATTGCTAGGTACGTTTACCATCACAAACCAATTTTCACCTTTTTCTGGTGCGTCAACGGCATTCATTTTGGAACTGATGTGCACATATACCGTCGGGTCGTCACAAACACTTTTATTTTCAAAAATAGTGCTGAATTCATTTTGATAATCAGCAGAAAAGAAAATGTTGTGCAAATCCAATTGAGGAAAAATTTGTTTGATTCCCCAATAAAAAATCATCGCTGAACTCGAAGGTTCTTGCGCCAAGGTTTTGGGATTCAAAGTTTCTTTGGGAAGTAAGTTTTTATAGGCTGGTTTGATGTCGGAATTGCAAAGTACAATATCGGAAAAAATCTGCTCGGCACCAATTCGAATGCCTTTCACAGATTTATTTTCAACCAAAATTTCATCTACTTTTTGATTGAGGTGAAATTTCACTCCCAGCTCTTCTGCCAATTTCACCAAAGAGGTGGTAATTGAATGCATGCCTTTGGTTGGAAAAAACGTGCCTATTTCTTGTTCCAAATGCGGAATTATATTCAAAATACCAGGCGCCAAATAAGGATTTGAACCATTGTAAGTTGCGTAGCGATCAAATATTTGCACCAATTTGGGATGATTCAACGCTTTTTCATTCGCTTTGTGCATCGTAGTAAAAATATTGAGCCAAGGAATATATGCGATGCAACGCAAAATGGCTTTGCTAAAATAGTTTCCAACTTTGTGCAAGGAATTTTCCAAAAAAGCTTGGTATGTCGCCTTGTAAATCAATGCGCTGCGGTCGTAATGTAATTTTGTTGGTTTTGAATCGACATTTAAGGTGCGTTCTATTTCTGCAAAAATCTCTTCTTTGGAAGCGCTGAAAGGCAGAAAAGTTCCGTCTTCAAAAAAATAGTGACAAACCGTTTTACAACGTTCATATTCAAAATAATCTTCGGGATTTTTTCCTGAAAGGGTAAACAATTCCTCCACCAAATGCGGCATGGTAAACAACGAAGGACCAGCATCAAAACGGTAATCTCCCAATTGTGTCACGGTCAATTTTCCACCTAAATAGGCATTTGCTTCATACACATCCACGGCGAAACCTTTGTTTGCCAAACGAATCGCAGCAGCAATTCCCGCAATTCCAGACCCAATAACAATCGCTTTTCTTGCCACTTTGGTATTTTTTGTAAAGCTATCTTTTTCTAGTTAGTTATGGAACAAAATTGGGGAGGAAAAGTTTGGGGTAAGAAGGATTTATGTTGCAAAGGTTTTGGCTAAATCTCAATTTTACTCTTTGTAGCCAGTAACTTCGAACCTGATTTAGGAAGGGCTGTAGAAGTTCACCGTATTATTTGTACAAAACCATGTCCAGTTCTATCATCTTGGGTTGTGAACCTATATGTATAAACCCCATCAACCAATTCCTTACCTGAGGTGTCTTTCCCATTCCAATTATTTTGATAATTAGTTGAGTAAAAAACTATATTTCCCCAGCGGTTTAGAATGATTACTTCCGTGTTTTCGGGTAAATTTTTAACCTCCAAAAGATCGTTGATACCATCATTGTTGGGTGATATGACATTAGGGAATTCAAGTGAAAGAATCGATGTTACCGAGTCCGTGCAATTAAACAAGGTGATATTTTCAGTGATAGTCTCTGTGTAACAATCAAATTCAACAATAGCCGTAATTTGATAGGTTCCTATTTCAGAAAATTGATGGCTTTGATTTAAAGATGATGAACTATTATTTGCTCCTGAAGTTGGGTCACCAAAATTCCAACTTATTTGGTTAATCGATGATGTTGTTGCAATAGAAAATGAAATAGAATTCTGAATACACGAATCAGGGAGAAATGTAATGAGTGAACTAGCTGCAAATCCCCCAAGTGGAACTTGAGCAGGCAAGCCGAGTTGACATGTTGCAGGACCGAAACTGACAGCATTGGTTACATAAGCACATCCTAGCCCCAATGATTTTGGACTTGAGATCTCATCCAGCCTTTCAGCATTTCCTTTTGCAACATACAATTTCCAAATATAGATTCCTCATTTTTAATTCTAATTCAATGCTCCCAAAACACATTTGGGTTATTGGTTTTGTGGAAGATCCATAGCGTATTGCTCTCTTCTCGTTTATCTTCCTCTTTTTGTGGTTCTTGATCAAAATAATCAAGCGGAAGAAGCTCTATGTAGTTGTAGGTTTTACCTTCAGAATTTGTTTCCATATTGTACTCGCTTGATGCTGTACACTGCAAAATATAGAGGTTTTTAGCCATGTAATTTTCAAGGTAATTCTCTTTTGTTTGCGTCTGCTGATTGTTCCAATTGGCATCTGGATTCAGAATGAGGGTTTTGTCACTGATCAAGCGCTCTCGAACTTCCTCAATGCTCATTAGTTCTCCTTTTTCATTCATCACATAAGCATCGAAAGTGGGATCGATCCAAAGCCATTTTTTCAAGGATTCGGAATAAACGGAATTAATGACATGGCAATCCTGGTCAATTTTCAAACTGTCTTTTGGTAAACACGTAACAACTCTCGATTTTATGCCCATTGATAAATAACATTCGTTCAAAACCAGAGCAAGACCTCGGCAATTTAAGCCCCTGTTTTCCTTTTTGCAAATCTCCAACATGCTCATGGCATTTTTCACCTCTGGATTTCCATTCATTCCATCATGGGGAACTAAATCGTGAATCCAATGCATGAGATTTAAAATTTGTAACACGTCTGAACCTTGTCCGGCTATGCTATCGAGATTGAATCCTTTGCGCAATGCTACCAGATTGGGGTTATCGCTTGCTTGATAAGAGAATTTTGGAATAGTTCTGTTATCTGAAAGATTATATTTGCCTGCCCTTTTTAGGATACTAAGATAATCTCCAGTTTGCTTGAGTTTGTTATTGAGTTCAGCGAATTCTTTTTCGTTTCTAATATTGTCTAAGTCAGTATCATTCTGTACGTGACCATAATCATTATAACCTGCATCAATTGCTTTTCTTAAATATGTTAACGCTGAGGCCTTATTGTCTAAAAGCGAATAAATACAAGTTAAATTATAGTAAATGTTACCAAGCAAATAAGTGTATTGTTTCTTGTCATCCGTTGGTAATTTTTCATAAATTACGAGATATTCCTTGAGTAAGGAATTAAATGACTTGGTGTCCCTACTGTCATAAGATTTATTGAATCCATCTCCTTTTTGGTTTATAAATTCCTCCATTTTTTGAGTTGGCGTAGCTTGAGCCATAAGAAGTTGTGAACTAAATAATACTGCGATAAAAAGGATAACATGTTTTTTCATTTTAAATGCTTGTTTTAAATTATTAACTGTTTGATTATTAATTGATAGCTTAACGGACTATCACTTTTCCTAAATCTGTTTCCATTACTATTTTTAATTTCCCATTGCCAAAGGTTAATTGACTGCCTGCTTTTTTCTTAAGCTCAGGTCGATCTACTTTTACCTTTCCTAAACTTGTACTTAAATCTAGGTTCAACTCAGAGAGTGCATTGCTCAATTGAACGTCGATATCTCCGAGGCTGGTATTAAATTTACTGTTGTCTGAGATCAAAATATGTCCTCCATGAATATCTCCTAAAGAAGTAAAGGAATGTATTTTTCCCGCCAGCTCATTCATTGAAATGTCTCCAAGATCTGTATTCAAATCGATGTTCCCCGAAACATTTTCAGTAGTTATGTCCCCAAGGGAGGTGCGAAGAATAGTGTTTTTATTTTTTAATCCATTAGCATCGATATCGCCTAAATCTGAATCCATTTTCACATCGACGTTATCCGGAACATAAAATTCCATCTTACTAGTTTCAGAAAGCACACTGACACCATTGAAATTCTGATCTTTTCTTTGCAAATGAATCGTCAGAACGGAATCCTTCAGCACATAACTCAATTCGCAATTCCCTTTCTTTTTGCGTAAGAAAACTCCTTTTGCCTTTAGCTGATAGTTGTACTTCATGGAAATGTCTGTCCGATTACTTCCACTAACCAAAATATCACTTTTATCCCCTTTGAACACCAATGATTTCACCCCATTGAAAAGTGTATCGACGTGCAAACTGTCATTAGAAGAAAACCAAGATCCAGCATTAGATTGAATACTTGTTTTTGTTGAACTTTGTGAAGGGAAAATGGGGTCTAATTGAACTAAAGAAGCAGCAGGATCTAACTCCACAAAAGGTAAAGTCACAAGACCTTCATTGATCCATGGTTGAATGAAAGCTTTTTCAAGGAAACGATTATTTTCAATTGGGAGCTGATTGGGTTGAATAGTTGTATTGCTAATTCCAGCTATATTGACCACCTCATTCCAGTTTAAATTGACCATGTAATTCCAATTGAAAGTGACCACCTAAAATTTGTCATCAAAAACTACTTTTTTCATGT
>CANHQP010000012.1 GCA_947462925.1 Flavobacteriia bacterium
AAAGTCTCAAAAGTCTTACCGTTTTAGGTGTCTATTGCATCATGGTCCACCTCTTCCCATTCCGAACAGAGAAGTTAAGCCTGATTGCGCTGATGGTACTGCTCTTTTGAGGGTGGGAGAGTAAGTCGACGCCACTTTTATAAATCCCGTACAGTAAATTGTACGGGATTTTTTTTTACCCATTATTTTTTTGAAAATCAAAACGACGTCGCTTCTATGTGCAAACGAATCTTGTTTATACTATCTTTGAAGCATGATAATTATTGCAACTCATAACGTTTTAAGTATTTCTGAAAGACAACGACTTTCTGATTATTTGATAGGCAAATTTGAAGAAATTCCAACCAGAAAAGGAATCAAAAAAGCCATTTTGAATAATCAGGTTTTAGTAAATGATAAACTTGGAATTACTGCTCAATGGGTAAATTTAGGGGACAATATTCAATTGATTGAAAAAAAATCAACGCCACCACAGGATTTTGATATAGATCTTGAAATCCCATTTGAAGATGATTTTCTTGCAGTCGTTGTTAAACCAGCAGGAATTCCAGTTAGCGGCAATCTTTTTAAAACTCTATACAATGCTTTAGGAGAAAATTTGAAACAATCTTCACAGCAAGATAAACTCAGATGGCCATTACCAATTCATCGCTTAGATACTGCAACTTCTGGTTTAGTGATTATCGCGAAAACACATTCTGTGCGCGTTGAATTGGGTAGGATGTTGGAACATAAAACTATTCAAAAAAGATATCGAGCAATTCTCCAAGGAACATTAATAGGAAAGGGAATTATTGAATCTCCCATTAGAGAAAAAACTGCGGTTTCAAAATTTGAAGTTGTTGAAAATATCACAACCTTGAAGGATACATCTTTAACGCTTGTTGACTTTTATCCCATCACCGGTCGTACGCATCAATTAAGAATTCACGCAAGTTCTATTGGACATCCAATTGTTGGAGATAAATTGTATAAAGAAGATACTGCCATGAAAACCGATAAAGGACTTTTTCTTTGTGCAGTCGAAGTTCAATTTATACATCCAGTAACCCAAGAACTTTTAAAAGTTGAAATTGCTCAACCGGCTAAATTTGAAAGTTATCTCGAAAGAGAAAAACGCCGTGTAAAAAAGTATAGTTGATTATAGGAATAATTTCTTGTCTAATTTCAACCATTCCAAAGTTGCATTTGCGAACAAATCTTCTTGCACTTGGGGAGACAAATCACTTTCTTCAATAAATTTACCGATTTCTAAATCTCCCAAAGGAAATGGATAGTCTGTACCAAAACAAATCTTTGAACTGCCTTGCATCTTTAAAAGATATTTAAGCAAATCGATATCGTGCGTAATACTATCGACCCAAAATTTACCAACGTAATCTCTAGGATTAATAGGATTGTCTATCGCAACTAAATCAGGTCTGCAATTAAATCCATGTTCTACACGTCCTAAGGTGGTCAAAAATGAACCTCCAGCGTGTGAAAAACAAACACGAAGATTCGGCAACCTTTCCAATATTCCTCCAAAAATCATTGAACAAGCCGCTCTAGAAGTTTCTGCTGGCATTCCAACCAACCAAGGCAACCAATATTTTCTCATACTGTCTTCGCCCATCATTTGCCAAGGATGAACCATCACTGCCATTCCTAATCGCTCGCAAGCTTCAAAAATCGGGAAAAATTCTGGCTCATTTAAGTTTTTATCATTGATGTTACTTCCAATTTGAATTCCAACCAATCCGATAGATTTACATCTTTCCAATTCTTGAATAGCTAACTCAGTATCTTGCATCGGAATCGTACCTAAACCAATGTAGTTTTTTGGATATTTCGCAACTAAATCCGCAATGTGATCATTTAAAAATTCGGAAATCTCTAAACCATCTTTTGCTTTTGCCCAATAAGAAAATAGCACTGGAATAGTACAAACAACTTGAGTTTGCGTTGCAAAATTTTGATATTCCTCAACTCGAATGTTTTCGTCCCAACAGTTTTCAATAATGCGTCTAAAAAACTTTCCTCCTTGCATCATGTCTGCTGATTTATCTTCATTGTGATTCAAAAAGATAAAGTCACCATATCCAAACTTTTTTGTCCAATCTGGTAAGTGTTTTGGGATGATGTGGGAGTGCATATCGATTTTAAGCATAGCAATTAGTTTTTGCGCGAAGATAAGCATTTGTTAGTTTATTCCCTGCATTTAATTCGTCTTTGAGATTGATTCTACTTCGCTACTTTTCGTATCTTTGCAACCTAAAATTCAATGCAAATGGCGCAGAAACCATCGATTCCTAAAGGAACCAGAGATTTTTTACCAAAAGAAGTAGCTCGAAGATCTTATATTTTTGATACAATTAGAAACGTGTTCAAAAAATATGGTTTTTCACCCATTGAAACCCCTTCGTTTGAATTATCACAAACGCTTTTGGGGAAATATGGAGAAGAAGGAGATCGTTTGATTTTTAGAATCCTAAATTCAGGAGAAAAACTAAAGAAAGCGGATCTGGATGCTTTGGCAAGCGAAAACTTACCTCGATTTGCAAATTCTTTGGCTGAAAAAGCGTTGCGTTACGACTTAACAGTTCCTTTTGCACGTTTTGTTGTGCAACATCAGAATGAAATTTCATTTCCTTTCAAAAGATATCAAATTCAGCCAGTTTGGAGAGCAGATCGTCCGCAACACGGTAGATACCAAGAATTTTATCAATGTGATGCAGATGTAGTAGGAAGTAAATCTTTGCTTTATGAAGTTGATTTCGTGCAAATTTTCGACGAAGTTTTGACCTCTTTCCAAATTCCAAGCTTTACCATCTTAATCAATAATCGCAAAATATTGTCTGGAATCGCAGAGGTTTCTGGTCAACAAGATAAATTGATCGAGATCACAGTTGCTATCGATAAATTGGACAAAATCGGTCAGGAAGGCGTTGAAAAAGAATTGCTTGAAAAGGGAATTTCTGAATCAGCGATTGAAATCATTCGTCCACTTTTCAATTTAACGGGAAACAATGAGGAAAACCTGGTTCAAATGTCTCAGTTTTTAGCATCTAGCGAAATAGGCTTGAAAGGAATCGAAGAATTGAAATTCGTACTTGACCAAACAATTGAATTAGGATTAGAAAAAGCAGAATTGAAATTTGACGTCACCTTAGCAAGAGGTTTGAATTATTACACAGGTGCCATTTTTGAAGTCAAAGTAAACGACATCAAAATGGGAAGTATTTGCGGCGGTGGAAGATATGACGACTTAACTGGATTATTCGGCATGCCTGATGTTTCCGGTGTTGGAATTTCTTTCGGTGCTGATCGCATTTATGATGTGCTGACTGAATTAGAATTGTTTCCAACTGATACAGACAAAGGATTGAAATTGTTGTTTGTGAACTTTGGAGAAAAGGAACAATTGCACTGCATGAAATTGGTCAAAGAAATTCGTCAAAATGGAATTGATTGTGAGTTGTATCCGACAGCTGCGAAAATGCAAAAGCAAATGAAATATGCAAATGATATTCGTGTTCAATATGTGGCATTAGTTGGCGAAAATGAAATGAATGAAAACCTGATTCAATTGAAAAATATGGAGTCAGGCGAACAAGAAGAAATGAGTTTAGAAGAGGTGATTTTTCACCTTGGTCAAAAATAGTTGCGAGTTGATTCAAATTATCAACAGCAAATAAAAAGCATTACACTATGAGTACATTTACGATTACAAGCGAGTGGATTTCATTGGAAACACTTGAACACATTTTAGACAATAACTTGAAATTAGAATTGTCTGAAAATTCGAAAAAGCAAATATTGAATTGCCGTCAGTATTTAGATGACGTCATGAAAAATGAAGATAGAATTATCTATGGAATCAATACAGGTTTTGGATCGTTGTGTGATACTGTAATTCCGAAGTCGGATTTAGAACAATTGCAAACTAATCTCGTGCTTTCACATGCATGTGGTGCAGGAGAAGAAGTCCCTTTACATTTGGTTAAACGCATGTTATTATTGAAAGTGTTGGGACTTTCACACGGTCATTCTGGTGTACAACTTGAAACTGTTGAGCGATTGATATTCTTTTTTAACAACGAAATTCTTCCGGTTGTTTATCAACAAGGAAGTTTGGGCGCATCTGGTGATTTGGCTCCATTGGCACATCTTTCTTTGCCATTGATTGGTGAAGGAGAAGTTTATTTTGAAGGTTCGAAAATCGCTGGAAAAGACTTGGTGCAAAAATTCAATATCAAACCTATTGTTTTGCAATCTAAAGAAGGTTTGGCTTTGTTGAATGGAACGCAATTCATGAGTAGTTATGGTTCATACGCTGTTGCTGCCTCACGTAAATTATGGAAGCAGTTTAACCAGGTGGCGGCGATTTCTTTGGAAGGTTATGACGGCAGAATTGAACCTTTCAGTGTATCTGTTAATGAAATTCGCAAGCAAAAAGGACAAATCAAAACTGCAGAAATCATGCGTGGTTTATTGGCAGGAAGTGAAATTGTCGCGCAAGTAAAAGCGCATGTGCAAGATCCTTATTCTTTCCGTTGCATTCCGCAAGTACACGGTGCAAGTTATGATGCAATCGAATATTCTGCAGGAATCATTGAAAATGAAATCAATGCAGTAACGGATAACCCAACGGTTTTTCCAGACGAGGACTTGGTTGTTTCAGCGGGAAATTTTCACGGTCAACCTTTGGCGATTACGATGGATTTCTTGGCAATTGCCATGGCTGAAATGGGTTCTATTTCTGAACGAAGAGTGTATAAATTGATTTCAGGAACAAGGGGTTTGCCAGCATTTTTAGTCGCTAAACCTGGATTGAATTCTGGTTTCATGATACCACAATATACTGCCGCATCTATTGTCAGTCAAAACAAACAATTGTGTATGCCAGCAAGTGTTGATACGATTGATTCATCGAATGGCCAAGAAGATCACGTGAGTATGGGTTCAAATGCAGGAACAAAATTATACCGAGTACTTGAAAATTGTTTCACGATTCAAGGAATTGAATTAATGAATGCTTGTCAAGCGATTGAATTTAGAAAACCTTTGAAAACCAGTAGTCAATTACAAGAAATAATTACTGAATATCGAAAAATTGTTCCTTACTTTGAACAAGATTGTTACCTTCATCCGCACATAAGTGCAAGTAAATCGTTTGTTAAAACCGCATCATGGAAATAGAGAATCAGAATGAACCTGTGATGAAACGACCAACTTTTTTAGTTGTACTTTCGGTATTTAGCTTAATTTCTATTTCATCAGGTTTATTGAGTAGCATTTTAGGATTGATTTCAGGCCCATTGCAAGAATATCAAGTTGATGAGATCATTGCTCAAAATATGTCTGGAGTAACCCAATTACAAGAAATGGGAGAAGTGTATTGGTCGGAAATTACATTGAAAATCTTAAATCTCATTAAATATACAAACGCTAATTTCTATATGGATCGATTGATTAACTTCGGTGCATATGCTATTGGTTTAAACGGTGTCATTTTTATGTGGAAAGGCAGAAAATTAGGTTTTCATTTGTACATAGTTTATAATTTAATTGCGTTAATAAGCATTTACGCGAGCGCTCCGGCCAGCGAAATTCCTAGTTTTTATTTTATCCTATTTGGAATTATTTCTTCGCTCTTCATTTTCATGTACAGCCGAAATTTAAGATTCATGAAATAATCTACTTCTGTAGATTATAAACTATAACAAATCAATTTCCTGCGCGAGTTGTAAATCCAATTCTGTTACCGCGTTTTGATCATGAGTTTCTAAGCTAATATGTACTTTGTTGTAGGTATTTGTCCATGTAGGATGGTGGTTCATCTTGTCACAAATCATTGCTACCTTGGTCATGAAATCAAAAGCGGTTTTGAAATCTACAAATTGAAAAGTCTTTTCAATCGAATTGTCTTTTAATTTCCATGAAATCAACTTTTCTGAAATCTCTTCGGTACTTATTATTCTTGCTTTCATCTCTTTTTATTTTAAAGGTACTTTTTATTGATTTAGCTTTTACTTGAACGCAAAAAAGAACTTCTTTTTTATATGTTTTTAGCGAAAGTTGTTACTTTTAGTTTTTGTTGCATTTAAACTACAAAAGATCGAAATTGTTTAGTAAAAAGAAAAATAAAAGTGTCTATTCTGAAAGTGAATTGATCGAACTTTCAAAAAGCAATCAGCAATATTTTGGTGCGCTTTACGAAAATTATTTTGATACCATTTTTCGATTTGTTTTCAAACGTTTGGGCGGCGATGAAACTGTTTCTGGAGACCTGACCCAACAAACTTTCATGAAGGCAATGGTCAATATTCAAAAATATGAAGATCGCGGTTTTCCATTTAGTTCTTGGCTTTTTAGAATTGCTCAAAACGAAGTCAATTTATATTTCAGGAGTCAAAAGAACAACAAAACAATTGACATTAATGAAAATCAATTAAAATCGGTTTTTGAAGAAATGGATGTGTCTTCAAACATGAGTCTCGAAAATCAAGAAAAACTCATTCAATGCATCAATAGTTTAGAGCCTGATCAAATGGATTTAATTGAATTGCGTTTTTTTCAAGATATGAGTTTCAAAGAAATTGGTGATATTTATGATATTTCTGAGGCCAACGCAAAAATGCGCATTTATCGTTTGTTGGAAAAGATTCAAAAAAATTGGAAGTAAAAAATGAGAAAGTTTAAAATCAATACGAATAAATCAAATCTTGAACCGACACAGGAACAAATCTTGCGTTACAAGAACTTCAGTGCACTATCTCAAAACCACAAAAAAATATCGAAAAGACCTAAAAAACCGTTGTATAAAGATCCAAAAATGTTTTTATTCATCATTTTAATCGGACTCATTGCACTTCTTTTATTTAGTTAATTCAATGCTAAAATTGATTTTCAAATGTTTTTTTATATCTTCATAATCTAAAAACTCGCTGTGAAGATTTATTGGTTGCTTTCATTATGTTTATTTGGCGCATTTTCGACATTTGCGCAAGATATTCATTGGTCGCAATTTAACGACAATCCAATCTTTCAAAATCCTGCAAATAGTGGGCGATTCAAAGGTGATTATCGAATTCACGGAAATTACAGAGATCAATGGCGAAGTGTTACCGTTCCATTCAGTACTTTTTCTTTTTCAGGCGATACCAAGTTTGCAAAAATTCCGCAATTAGGTCTTGGAGCACTGTTTTTTCACGATCAAGCAGGTGATGGTAAGTTCAAAACGATAGAATTGCAAATTTCACCTTCTTACCAAATTAACTTAACCAACGATTCTGTCCACACGCTTCGTGCTGGTTTGCAAATCGGAATGAACCATCGCCAAGTGAACATGGATAAATTTTCTTTTGATGCGCAATTTGATGGTACAATTTACAATCCTAGTTTACCTACAAACGAAATTTTTCAAAATCAAAAGAACACCAATTTTTCTCTTGGAACAGGCTTGGTTTATGAGTGGTTCAAAAGCGAAAGAAAACGCATCAGTGGTGGTTTGGCACTATTCAATTTAAACAAACCAAATCAAGGTTTTTTTGGTCAAACTGTTCAACGTGATATGCGCTTAAATCTATTTGCCAAAGGTCAGTTTGAAATCAATTATGACTGGGATTTATTGCCTACTTTTCAATTGAATTTCCAAGGAAAGTACAAAGAAATCATATTAGGATCCAGTGCACGATATATTTTAATTGATCGGCTTGGCGAATACCGTGCAGTTTATTTTGGTGCATTTTACCGCAACAAAGATGCTGGATATTTGACTGCTGGAATGGATTACCAAAACTGGTTTGCTGGTATAAGTTATGATATCAATTTTTCAAAATTAACACCAGCTAGTAATGTTCGAGGAGGAATTGAATTGAGTGTCCGATATATCATTACCCGTTTCAAACCCAAAAAAGTACTACACCGAGTATGTCCAGATTTTATATAATTTTTGCATTTGTTTTCGTGTCCCTTTTTTCATTTGGACAAAATGACCTATCAAATTATTTGAAATTTGCTGAAGCGCAATATAAAAAGGGTGACTATGTTTATGCTTTAGAATACTACCAAAAGGCATTGGTATTAGATTCTCAAACGGTCAACATTTTGTGGAATTATGCAGAGACCTTGCGTGCATACAAAGATTACCGCAAAGCTGAATATTATTACGAAAAAGTATACGCAAAAGAAGAAGCATCGCTTTTTCCTGCCAGTTTGATGCAATTGGGATTAATGCAAAAACAAAATGGAAAATACGATATGGCCATTGAAACATTTAAAAAAGCCAAAAAGAAATATACGAAGGACAAAAAAGGTTATTTGTATTTGAAATCAAAACGTGAATTGGAATCTTGCCTTTGGGCAAAAACAGCGATCAAAGATTCTACTGATTATTTAATCAACCAACTTCCAACTACAGTAAACTCGCCTAATTCCGAATTTGGACACAATATTTACAATGGAAAACTTCTATTTTCATCTCTCAGAGGTGATTCAATTCACAGTAACGAAGAAGTTTATTCAACAGAATACAAAACGAGACTTTACTCCTCTAAGTATGAAAATCAGAATTACGCTAAAAATGAAATCATCAAAGATTTGATTGTAGAGAAATTTAATACTGGAAATGGATCATTTTCATTGGATGGCAATCGATTTTATTTCAGTTTGTGCCAAGATGAAGGCTATAATTACAAGTGTAAAATTGCGGTTGCAAATTATAAAAATGGTAAATGGTCTTCTATCGATACACTTGGTGATGTTATCAATCAGCAAGGTGCAAACACAAGTATGCCTTCAATTGGGAAAATTGACGGAGAAGAGGTTTTATTTTTCTCTTCTGATCGCAATGGAGGCGAAGGAGGAATGGATATTTATTACAGTTTTATCAAAAATGGAAATCAATTTGGCAAAGTGCAGGCATATAAAGTGGGAAATTCACCAGATAATGAATTAAGTCCATTTTATGACGAAAAATCAAAAAATCTATATTTTTCTTCCTCATGGCATGATGGTTTTGGTGGGTATGATGTTTTTGCAGCAAAATTAGTCAATGGGAAATTTGACAAACCAGTAAACCTAGGATTGCCAACGAATAGTCCTGCAAATGACACTTATTTCTTTGTTCATGGTGATACAAACTATGTGTCAAGTAATAGATTGGGCGTCTTTTACAGTAAAAATCCAACATGCTGCAGTGATGTTTTTTCTTTGACAAAGCCAATTAAAATTATACCTCCAACACCTAAAGAAACATTAGCAGAATTGAATAAAAGATTGCCTGTCACTTTATACTTTCACAATGATTGGCCAGATCCAAAAACGCTAGCAACCACAACTAAAATAAATTACATTGACAATTACCATGATTACATTGCGTTAATTCCAACCTACAAAAAGGAATACGCCAATGGTTTGTCTGGAAATAGGGCGGAAGACGCTCAAGAGGATATTGAAAGTTTTTTTACTGAATATGTGGATCAAGGAGTCAAAGATTTGGAATTGTTTAGAGACTTGATGTTGGAAGAATTGCAAAAAGGAACGTCTTTGGAGTTGACAATCAAAGGCTTTGCAAGTCCTTTAGCCAAAACAGAATACAATGTAAATTTGACAAAACGTAGAATTGCATCTTTGGTAAATTATTTATCAGAATATGAGAATGGCGTTTTTAAACCATATTTAAATGCGAAGGCAAGTAATGGTGCTAAAATTTCTATCAAGGAAGTTCCATTTGGAGAATATACCGCTGATAAATTGGTGAGCGATAATCCGAATGATCAAAAAAATTCAGTTTATTCTCGAGCTGCATCTTTGGAAAGAAAAATCGAAATTCAAAGTATTAGCATCTTATCTCAAGATTCTGTTAGTGTTGTAAAAGCTGATTTACAAATTCAAGATTTGGGCAAAATCAATGCGAATGCTATTCAAATTCGACTATTCAAAGTGAGAAATACAAGTGGTAAAGTTGTACAATTTTTGGCTAGTGATATTCCTTGCAGTTGTAACAAAGTAGAGATTTCTAAAAACACTTTACAACCTGGCGAGACTGCAGATGTAAAGGTTTCTTTTGACCCAAAAGGTTATTCTGGAAAAGTGGTGAAATCTATTTATTTAAACACCAAAGAATCTATTCAAAAAACCAGACTGGTGTTGACTGCTGAAGTTTATTAAACTAAATTGCCCGTTGTTGAAGCAATATTTTTTCATCATTTTTTTAATTTTTTCAATTGGTATTTTTGCACAGAATGCTGAATGCGAAAAAATTCACGAAGCAGAAAATCTAACGAAAGAAGCAGTCTTTTCAGGTTCTAATTCTCAATTTATGAAATTAATGATGGACAGTGTTTTTTGTGATTTAAAAACAACAGAATACGGAATGATGCCAACCCGATTTAATGCAAAAGTAACGATTGATTCTAAAGGTAAAATAATCGAAAGTTTGATATTAACAGAAGAAATTGAAACTAAATATAAAGAACAAATCAATGAGAACTTATTGAAATTGGATAATTGGTTGCCAGCAGAAATTGATGGACATAAAGTTTGTTCCTATTATTATATTGTTGTTAGTTTTATACTTTGGAATTAGTTTTTTTGAGAAATGTTTCAATTATTAATTCAATTTCATTTTTCTGTTAAATATTTCATAAGACTAATAAATAATTAAATATCTTTGTTTGAAACAAAATAAAACTCAAGCTATTAATTTCGTGTCCATGAAAAAATTAATACTCTCATTTATTGCCATTATCAATTTTGTATTTATCGGTAACACAACTGTTTGTCCAAGTGCTGAAGTAATACCTGGAGCACCAGCATTGCCTTATACACAGTCTTTGATCTGTGGATCAACCAATGACATAACTTCAGCAAATTCTGCTGCAGGTACAGGTGGAAACTATTTGGGTGGTCAGGAATCAGTTTATACTTGGACACCGACTTCAAGTTATTCGGGAGTTACGATTGCTTATACTGGTCAAACTTGGTCTGGGATTTTTCTTTATTCAGGATGTCCAACTTCTGGTGGAGCGTTAGTTGGATTTGTAACGTCAAGCGCAAGTTCAAAAACGCTTACTGTTACTGGAAATATTAATTCAGGAACCACTTACTATATCGTTTTTGATACCTGGCCAACTCCAAATAGTCCATGTGCTGGTTCTTTTATCTTTAAATGGAACTGAATTGCCTTATTGTGCGGGAATTCCTTCATCGGGAAATACATTGTCTACTGTAACATCTGCTTGTCCCACGATACCATTCACCTTGTCTTTAGAAAATTCTCCAGCATTAAGTGGCTTTTCTTTCCAATGGCAAATTTCGACTGATGGTGTATCTTATACTGATATCGCTGGTGCAAATAGTTCAACTTATTTAGCAAATCAATCTGCAAGTAATTTTTATCAATGTATTGTTACTTGTATTTCAGACGGAACTCCTGTTGTTTCTACCCCTGTCCAAGTTGGAATTAATGGATTCATCAGTTGTTATTGCACACCAGCACCTACAAGTACAGATGGTTTAGGAATTACCAATGTTGTTTATGGAACAGTAAGTAACCCAACTGCAGGCGAACCTGGAGGTTACTTCGATTATTCAAATCTTTCATCTGATTTTAGTCAAAATGATGTTGTAAATTTGGATTTGACATACGCTACAGGTTATACTTACAATACAAAAATTTGGGTTGATTGGAATAATAACGGTTCTTTTTTAGATGCTGGTGAAGAAATGTACACGGGCGTTTCTACTAATGCAAATCCAACAACTTTAAATACGTCCTTTACAATTCCTGCCAATGCAACCGCGGGTACTCACAGAATGAGAATTGGAGGATGTGACATTGCTACACCAATACCATGTTATACTGATTCTTGGGGGACATATGAAGATTATTCATTGAATATTTTACCAAGTTGCAGTCCAATAAGTATTGTTAACCCAGGAAGTCAATCTGTTTGTTCTTCTTATTCATTGCCAGCAATTGCAGAAGTCACTCCTTCTGGCAATGCGGATTTAATAATGAATTATTACGATGGTCCAAATGGTACTGGAAATATTGTGTCAGGTCCAATTACATCTACACAAACAATTTATGCGTTTGGAACTGCTGCATTAGGTGCTTGCACCGACGACGAAGTTTTTACAATTACAGTAAATTTCCCAAATAGTGGCATTGACGTGCAACATGCTTGCGGTCCTTACACTTGGATTAATGGCGTTACTTATACTTCAAGCAACAATACAGCAACCAACACTTTAACTAATGCCGCTGGTTGTGATTCCACAGTAACTTTAAATCTGACAATGGGTGCTCCAAATACTGGAGTTGATGTACAACATTCCTGCGGTCCATACACTTGGATTAACGGGGTGACATATTCAACTAGTAATAGCACAGCATCCCATACTTTAACGAACGTTTCAGGTTGTGATTCAATCGTAACTTTAAATTTGACAGTAGCATCAGCTTCAATAAGCGCAAACGGAAATACAACTTTTTGCCAAAATCAAAGCGTAGTATTGACTTCTTCAGCGAGTACTGGTAACCTTTGGTCAAATAGTGCGAATTCTCCTTCCATAACAGTTATTACCTCTGGAAATTATTCAGTTACAATCACTGATGCATTTGGATGTGTCACTACCTCAAATTCTATCAATGTAGTCGTAAACTCAATTCCTGTTGTTTCAGGAGGGGCAGACCAAACGTTTTGCAGTGGAATGCCAATTACCCTATCAGGAAGTGGTGCACAAAACTACAGTTGGAATAACGGTATTTCTGATGGGCAGGCTTTTACTCCCGCATCAACACTTAACTGTATTGTGACAGGTACGGATGCAAACGGTTGTTCAAATACAGATACTGTCTTAATTACAGTAAACCAACCCACATATTTCACCATTATTGGTTCCGCTATTAATTCATTTTCATTAAATGGTCAGACATACGATCAAACAGGTGTTTACACCCAAACAATACCAAATGCTGCGGGTTGTGATTCAATAATTACCTTAGATTTATACATGGATTATTTAGGGTTATCTGAAAATGAGCAAGTTTCATTCAGTGTTTATCCAAATCCAACGAACGACGTTTTAAACATTCAGTTCATTGGAGATATTCCAAATTCTAATTTCATTATTGTTGATTTACAAGGTAGAGTTGTACTTGAAGGAACTTTGTTTACACCAAATTCTATTATTGATTTAAATGACATTGATGCTGGAATTTACTACTTGAAGTTAGGAGTATCAAATAAGAAGATTCAATTTTTGAAACTGTGACAAAAGGTTTTATATACATTTTGGAAGAAGGGTGCCGCATTAGGCATCCTTTTTTTTTGAATAATTTTAACAAGTCTTCATATTATTAGAATTTTCAACTGATTTTCTTGTAATTTTACAATTCAATATGGAAAAGCCAAAAAGAATTTTATTTTTAGACTTGATGCGTGTTTTGGCGCTATTCATGATGATTCAAGGTCATACTACCTATGATTTTTTAGACTTATCAATTAGAGAAGGAGGCAGTGCTGGTATCAAGCTCTGGACGAGTTTCAGAGGTTACACTGCACCATTTTTTATGCTAGTTTCAGGAGCCGTTTTTACTTTTTTAATGCTTTCACAAGAAAAACCAGATGGATCAAATCCAAGGGTAAAAGCTGGCGCAAAAAGAATCGTAACGTTGCTGTTTTGGGGGTACTTTTTAAATTTTCCTATTTATGTAGTTGGTAAAATTTTCACCAAAGATGGTCTTGATCAATTTTTGAATGTAGGCATAGCAGAGACATTAACGACCATATTTGGAGTTTCTATTTTACTTTTGATTTACAAGTCACTTACTGCTGAAAAGGAAGCGACTCGTCAAAGTTTGCTAAAGCGTATTTTTAAGGAAGGAGCATTAAAACACACCAATTTTAGAGAATCCCTATTTAACAAAGAATTTTTTCAAGAAGAAGAACGTAAGAAACGCCTTTATTCTTCATTTTTCTATGGCGTACTAATTAGTATTCCTTTCTTAGTGATTTCAAATTTGTTGACAATTGAGGAAAAACAACGTGCACTTCGTGTAGATGTTTTACACATCATTGCTGTTGGACTGCTGACGGTAATGTTTGTTTATTTTATTTCTCGACACATCAAAGGTGTAATGGCTTTTTTATTTTTCGTTTTGATGATTGTGATCATTACTTCTTATCCGATGTTACATAACGTTGATTTATCTGAACTGCCTATTTTTGTAGCACCTTTCCTAAACGATTTTGGAACGAAATCCATGTTTCCTCTGACTCCATGGTTGGCTTATATTTTTGGTGGCGGTTTACTGGGCATATGGCTTTCTGTTGAAATTAATAAGGAACATTTCCAGCAAGTAATTGGATTTAAACTTGGTGCTATTGGTTTGGGTTTTTTGCTTTTATCTCGTTTAGGCAATCAATTTGAAATTTATTTATATGGTAGAAGTTATTTTTGGCATGATAGTCCAAATTTAATTTACCATAGAATTGGAGTTGTTTTATGTGTTGGAGCTGTGATGGCTTTTCTAAGTTTGGTGGTTAAGGATTTACCTAAATTTATGAAACAAATGAGTCGAAATACGCTTTGGTTGTATGTAGGTCATTTAATTGTTATTTATCAAATAGTGAAGCCAATTATAGGTTATAGCACGCGTTTTAGCTTACCGATTACAATTTTATGTGTCGTGATTATGTTTATACTCATGTATTTGCAGACCAGGATAATTATTTTTATACAAAGCAAAGGTGGTTACTTAGCATGGTTTAAAACTTGGGTTAAAAGGGTATAAAATAGTTTTACATTTAATTACTGAAGATCAATCATTTATATCCCCTAAACAAATAGTATTTTAGTGAAAAAATTTCTAGTTATTCAAACAGCTTTCTTAGGAGATGTAATCTTGGCAACGCCTGTTGTTTCTGAGTTAGCTAGACTTTTTCCCGGATGCAGTATTGATATTTTAGTTCGAAAAGGCAATGAAACTTTACTTTCAAATAATCAAAAGATTAATGAAGTTCTGGTTTTAGACAAAAAAGCACCTAAGTTTTCAACGTTAGTGCTTTTACTAAAAAAAATTCGAGCCAATAGATATGATGAAGTAATCAATCTACATCGCTTCGCAAGTACAGGGATTTTGACAGCATTTTCAGGTGCAAAACACAAAGTGGGATTTGATAAAAATCCTTTTTCCTTTGCGTACTCAATAAAAATTAAGCACAAATTGACCGGAGAGCACGAAGTGCAAAGAAATTTGGCATGTATTGCACATCTTGGAGCAGTATCAATGGTGAATCCAGAATTATTTCCAAGTGAAATTGATTTTCAGAAAGTGAAGCCATTCATGGAAGAAAAGTATTACTGTTTAGCTCCAGCTTCTGTTTGGTTCACAAAGCAATTGCCTCTTTCGAAGTGGATTGAATTGGCTAGAATCCTTTCCAGCATGGGAAAAGTATATTTTATTGGTGGGCCAGGGGATAGAGGTTTGTGTGATTCAATTATTGAAAAAGTAGAGTGTGACAATTGCGAAAATGTCGCAGGAAATTTTTCTTTTTTGGAATCCGCAGTACTTATGCAAAATGCCCAGAGAAATTATGTAAATGACTCTGGACCAATGCATATTTGTTCAGCAATGAATGCTGCGACAACTGCTTTTTATTGTTCAACAATTCCCAGTTTTGGTTTCGGTCCGCTAGCTGATGATGCTGAGATTAAAGAAACTAATTTAGATTTGAGTTGCAGGCCGTGTGGTTTACATGGATTCAAAACTTGTCCTAAAAGCCATTTTAATTGCGGAAATTCTGTTAATTTGAATGTTAAATTTTAATTTATTAACAATTTTATTGACAAATTTTACATATAAAATACACATTGTTAGAATTTTACATTTGTTGTCTTGTCATTGTCCTGAAAAAATGAAATCTTGAGTACCTTAATTGCGTAAATTTGCAAACATTTAAAATTACGCTCTATCAAAAATTTTAAGATATACTTGTTACTGATGTTGCTCTCGCAGGCTAATTTTTTGTTTGCACAACCTCAAAACGAGCAGAAAGTTGCTGCTACGATCAAGACCCTTCAAAAGATATTTGAAAATGAGGAATCGAGGCTTAGCCAAGAAAAACCAATTTCTCGGGATTCTTCTGTAATTACCTTTTTAAGTAAGTTGACTATTCAACAAAAAGATTCTTCATATAGTTATGATAATTATTATGACGCGTATGAAAAATTGTTGAAAAAGCAAACTGGTTTAGCTATCAGCGGTGATGCAATTCAAAACTTCAATCAATCGCAAGTCGATCCGGAAGAAGGGATGCTTTTTAACAGAAGATATTCTGCTGGACTCGAATGGAACATCTTGAAAGATGGTTTTTTTGATTCTCGTTCACAGTTGAAAACACTTCCAGCAGAAAGAAATTATTTTAACCATTTGGCTAGCAATGAATCTAAAGATGATTTTGGGGTTAAAATTAATGAATGTATTTATTGGTTTAATGAGCATAAAAAGAGTCTTTTAGTTGAAAGAGAAAGAATTCTTAATAGACAAATTAAATACCTAGAAGATTTATACTTTGCGAAAAAAATTGATAAGGAACAATTGTTGCGTTCACAAACTAGAATAGCCGAAATCAATGGGATGAAAGGAATTTTTAATTCCTACAACCAACACATCGATTCAAAATTTGACAGTACCTTATTGGCAGCTGAAGTGCCATTATTTGATTTGAATTATGATTACTTTTTTGGGATTTTGAACTCTCAAGAACTGGCTGATTCAATGCGTTTGTTTTTAGAGGAAAATCTTTCACGTCAAAATGCTTGGTACAATGAAGTGAGATTAAAAACGTACGCAAAATATAATGTTTTCGATTTGTTAACTGCTGATCCTGCATACAGAAGATTTTTTAGTGTTGGTGTATCAGTTGGAATTCCAATTCCTTTCACAAATAAAGAACAAACAGCAGTAAATAAGTATAAATCACAGAAACAACTTTACACTCTTGATTCAGATCTTAAAAATCAAAGGATTGAACTTCTGAATTTAGCTTATGAATTCAGATATCAATTAAAACAATACATTGTTTTTCATCAAAAAAGAGTTTTGGCGAACGAAGCAATTCGCAGAGAACGCGTAAAAGCAAAAATGTTAGATGCTGATTTTAATCCCCTACATGGTTTAGAGTTGATTGACAATTTACTTCAAATTGACATTGAGCTATTGGATTTGAAACAAAATCTGTACATCAAATTGTTGAGAATTCACTCTAAACAAAATGATTTGCCTCTAGATTCAATGATTGTTCAATTGGATTTACCAAATTACTTTGATTTTGAAGATGAAACCCAAAGAGGAGTTTATGTTTGGAGTAAAGTATTTGAAACTCAAAATCCTTCTTTTATCCATGAATATATTGTTTATAATCAGTTTGATGAGGCATACATTGCAGTTTCCGAAAACGATAAGTTAATCGCTTCTAAGACCGCTTTGGTTAAGGCTTTAAACAAAAGTGAGGTTGATGTTTATCCAATGATCGGTCAAAACAAATTGTTAGATTCGGACGATTTCAAAGGCGATTTAGAAGACCTTTTGAAACCTTTTAATGGATGGAAAGTGGCTGGAATTCATTTAGATATTGAACCACATGTTAGAGCTGATTGGAAAACAAATAAAGCAGAATTGATGACTAGATATTCGCAAATAATAGATCAAGCTAAAGTTATTTGTGAAGCAAAAGGATGGAAATTGTCAATTGATATTCCAATCAACATGGATACAGCACATGTAAATGCAATGTTCCCGAAAGTGGATATGATTAGGTTTATGTGCTACGAAAATGTCAAACAAGATTATTTGGTAAGAAAGTTAAGCGCATTTGCAGCAAACAATAACAAAGCCATGATCGATTTAAGAACTGAAGATTTCAAATCTAGAGATGAAATGGAACTTTTTGCTAAAGCTTTATACAAGGAAACAGGAATCAAAGCTTTCGGTTTTCACGATTTGTATAGGTTGATTGAGTTGGATAAAAAAACAATGATGGAAGATGAAAAACATTAACTTCAAAAGAAACGAATCAGTACTTAAAGGTCTTGAAATACAGACTAAAGGTAAAACAAAGGGTAAAATCAATTGGGATAGAATAATCTATTTTGCCTTGTTGCTAGTTGTTTTATTTTTCTTTTTCAGGTATTTGATTAACGAAATGTTTTTTGTTGAAGGCAATGGACAAGTTCGTTTTGAAAATATTTCTATTAGAAATACCGATGATTGTAGGATAGTAGATATTTTTGTCACGGAAGGTGATGAAGTTAAAATTGGAGATTCTCTTTTTAGCTACATACCAGACGATGAAAATGCAGATGATAACAACGGCAGCGGTTATGGTTCTGCTGGTTTTGCCTTAAACTCTAAAAAGCAAGGCGACATTTCATGGTCTGAAAAAGAAATTTTCAAAGTGCGGGAAGAAATTAAAGTGAATAATTTTCTAATTGCGGAAAAAGTTAAACTCAAAAATTTATATTCGGCCGAGCTTCAAAGAATTAGAAATGAAGTAATGTTAGATGTTTTGCCAAGAAATAAATTAGATGATCAATTGGCAAAAATCAATCAACTCAATTTTGACATTCAATCTTTAAGAGGAAAAACTTCTATGCTTTCTGCAAGTATGAATCAATTGGAGGGAATGAAAAGAGATTTAAGTGCAACCACTACATACGCTGGAAAAGGTGTTGCTGGTGGCGGTGATGATTCAGGTCAGAAAGTTTTTTATTCTCCACTAACAGGAACCGTTACGACTATCATGAAGAACGAATTTGAAGTAGCTCTGAAAAGTGAGGAGATCATGTCAATTCACAGACCTGAAAACATTTCTGTTAGAGGTTTCTTTCAACAAGAAGATTTGGCTTCATTGAAGATTGGCGATAGAGTAGATCTTCATTTCCCAGACGGATCAGAGGGTCGTGGAATTATCAAAAGATTTTATTTTGCAACTTATAGATTACCAGAAGAATTTCAAAAGAAATATGAACCAACGACTAGATCATTGACCGTTGATATTTATCCAGAGACAAAACATGATTTGAAACTTTGGAAAACATATTGGAAAATGGCAGTTAAAATCACTAAAACTAAATATTAATGGCCTTAGAGAACGTAAAAATAAATGCATTGAAGGGTACAATTAAGTATTCTAGCAGAACTTATGTTTATATTTCGGCAAGTCGAAAAATAAAGCTAGATAGTTCATCAACTTATGCTGGTATTATTATCGAAGGTAGAAATGTTGAGTTTGTGAGAATGGTCTTGAGAAGAATTCGTGGGAGTCATAATCCAGACGTTTACTTGAAGCCAGTATTTTTGATGAATGGTAATGCACACAAAGATCCCTTGGTGGCTAAATTGATTGATGGTATTCTAAATTCATTCGATCAAATTCCATTAATACACGATATTACGGAAGCAATCAATCAGCGAAAAACAGAATTGACTTTCATTAATTCAATTTCATTTGAAGCTCAAGTACTTTCGAAATTGATGTGCTACATGTACACCCGTGACGAGAAAGAATTAGAGCCTGTGCCTTACGCACTTTCAAGTACAAACTATTCATTTCCTTTTTTGGCTTGTAATTACGAGCCACACGATGAGTTTCAAATATTTGATTTGTTGCAAGTTGCTGTTAATGAAGGACTATTTTCTGCTGAATATTCAGATCGAGTTTATTTGTGTGCCAATTGTAAATCTTCACACCTAAGTTATAGAGAAACTTGCACCAAATGTAATTCTACAAACACAGATTCATTTGATATTGTTCATCACTTTCCTTGTGCTTATGTGGGTCCAATGACAGATTTTACCAATGATTTAGATGATAAATTAAACTGCCCAAAGTGTTCTAAAACTTTGAAGCACATTGGTATTGATTACGATAAACCATCTGTGCTGCACATTTGTAAGAATTGTAATCACCGATTCCAAGATTTCAATGTTCGCGCTAAATGTATGAGTTGTACACATGACAATCCAGTGGAACAACTTGTTGCGAAAGAGATTTTTACATATACTCTTAGTAAAAAAGGTGAGGATGTTGCACTCAGAGGATATTCTTCCACACCGAAAGATATTGAAGAAATCATTGGCACAGTCAAATTTGACACCTACAAAACAGTAGTTAAATATGAGGTTGAGCGTATCAGACAAACTGAAGGAAGTTCTAATATTGTTGCCGTTAATATTGTCAATGCGGGACAATTTTATGCCAAAGTTGGAAGCAATGGTCAGCAAGCTTTTTTACGTGATATTGTGAACGAAATTCGCTCTTCAATTCGCTCCTCAGATATGATCACTTTTTACTCTTCAGAAATCATTTTGATTACAATGAATGATATTCCAAGTAAAATTGTAAATCGTATCTTGAATGATATTCTGGATTTATTGAGGAAACTAATTGAAAATAATTTCAGTGATTTAGCACTTGATATCAATGGTAAAGCCTTGCAATTGAATTTGGAAACTACCTCTGAGCTTCAAATTAATGAATTGATTAATAGCTTGTAATGAGTGTAAACGAATTCTTTGAGTATTTGCAAGCAATGGGGTTTGCCCGTTTTGCTAGGGTATTCTGGTTTTTCGTATTTTTTGAACTTGTTCGATATGTGATAGTAGATTTTATTTCCTTAAATTCAGCGTTTATGAAAAAACGCTTCACGAGAAGTTTAAGAGAGGAAGCAACATATAGAATGAATTTGGAGCAACCGCTTGTTTCTGTTATTATTCCCGGAAAGAATGAGGGTAAACATATCTACAAATTGGTGATGTCTTTGCGAGAGCAGACTTACCAAAATATTGAAATCATTGTGGTAGATGATGGATCGGATGACGATACACCCTTAATTGGAAAAGACATGGAAAAAAATGGATTCATTGATAAGTTTATTAGAAATGAATTCAGAGGAGGAAAAGCTTCAGCAGCCAATTTAGCTTTGCGTTTTTCGTCTGGAAAGTTTGTAGTGCATATGGATGCCGATTGCAGTTACAATAGAGATGCCATTTTCGAAATTATTGTTCCTTTTTATGAAGATGATAGAATCGGTGCAATTGGAGGAAATGTTATGGTTAAGAATTACAAAGATTCGTTAGTAACCACGCTTCAAGCAATTGAATACTATGATACGATTTCCATAGGAAGAATTGTTACAAGTCACTTAGGCATTTATCGTGTTATTTCAGGAGCATTTGGTGCTTTTAAAATGGAAGCCATGCAACAAATTCAAGGTTGGGATATTGGACCTGGATTGGATGGTGATATTACGGTGAAAATTCGTAAAGTTGGCTACCGAATTAAATTTGCTCCGGATGCTGTATGCTTGACAAATGCGCCAAACACTTTTAAAAAACTGGCCAAACAAAGATTGCGTTGGGATAAAAGTTTGATTCGATTCAGATTGAGAAAGCATAAAGATGTATTTTTTCCCAATCAACATTTTAGTTTTTCAAGTTTTATCTCCTTCGTGGAAAACATTACATACAATTTGATTTTGAACGTAAAATGGTATGTATACGTGATTGACATGGTAGTAAATTTTCCATCGGAGCTTAAATTTGTGATCTATACCAACATTTTATTGTACACCACTGTAAACTACCTGAAATTTTTGGTTTTTTCATTGTTCAGAAGGTACAAAAATGCGCCAGTGAGCTACTTTTTAATTTACATTCCATTGATGGTAGTTTATTTTGGTTATTTTTTGAGGTTCGTAAGATCAATCGCTTACATTCAGGAAATCTTCTTTAAAAAGTCTTATGATGACCCTTGGAATCCACCCAAATCTTCTTCTCAAGCAAAAAAATTGGGAATATAGTTTTGATTTTGAATTAAATGGGTTAATTTTGCATACATGAAATTACTTTTTACTTTACTATTGATTCTTTTTACTGCTGGTATGTCATTTTCTCAATTGAGAATCAACGAAGTATTATTCAAGCAAACCGGTTTGTATTTTGACTTTGAGTCAGATTGTTATCCAATGGTTGAATTAATCAATACTTCAACCAATACGATAAATGTTTCTGATTATTATTTGTCTGATAATGAAATTGAATTGACCAAATGGCAACTGCCAAATATCAATCTTGTTGCAAATGGTAAATTAATCATCTACTTGAGTGGAAAAGGACTTTATGTTCCTGAAAATCATACTAGTTTTAAAGTTGGGAATGAAGAATCTTTGGTTTTATCTAATGCTGGAGGAATTGTAAGTCAAGTTTCGTCTGAAAATCAACATTTAAACTATAGTTATTCCAGATTTCCAGATGCTACAGGGAACTTTGTGTACTCAGTGCCCTCCATGAATGCAAACAATAATAATGGACTTTCAACTTTTCCGTCTACGCCAAGCGTTAATCTAGTTTCTGGTGTTTATCCAGTCAATACAGTAATAACCTTTGGATCAAATCCACTGCCAATTAAATACACTTTAAATGGCAAGGAAGTAGAGAATAATTCTCCAACTGCCCCTGCTTCTATTACTTTGACAAATCCCAACCTAAGACCAAATAAGTTTTCAGAGATCCCAACAAATCCAGGCATGAATTATCCAATGGGTGATTACAGTCAATCACGTGCCGATAATCGTGGATGGGTTGAGCCTTATGGTAATGTGCCAAAGGCATTTGTTCTAAGAATGAAAACTTTTTCAACTAATGGCGTTGAATCAGAAGAAAAAGCATACACTTATTTCACATCACTGCCAGCTTATAATCTTCCTATCATGTCTATCATAACTGATAGCATTGGTTATTTTGATGACGAAACGGGAATTTACGTTTATGGTGATTCACCTTTGGGAAATTATGAGTTTCTTGGAAGAAGATATGAACGACCAGCGATAGTGCAATTTTTTGATACTGCAGGGGTTTTTGAAAGAGAAATAGTGCTCGGGACTAGAATCCATGGAAATGGTTCAAGGCACGCTGCACAAAAAGCATTGAGGCTATACAATCGTTTTGATTATGATGAAACTAGTCTTGAATTACCTAATGGTGATAGAACTGAAGTCGCTGTTTTACGCGGTGGAGGTCACCGACTTGATTGTATTGGACGTGATTACCTATCAAATAAATTTGTTGGTGATATGAAAATGGATCACGTAAAACCTTTTTTATATGCGGTTTATTTGAATGGCGAGTTTTGGGGGATACATGATTTAAGAGAAAGATTAGAAGCGGATGCTTTTGCTGAAAGATATGGCTTGGACAATGACCATGTTGGTGTTGTAGATCATACCTATTTGTTGACTGATGGCTATATTCCTGTTGCCAACGAATTTGAACAAATTACTTTGTTCGCAGAAAACAATGATCTTTCTGTCCCACAGAATTATGAATACATTGCCAGCAAGGTCGATATCGGATTGTTAATGGATTTATTCTGTTCTGAAATCTTTTTAGGGAATGCTGACTTTCCTCAAACGAATATTTCTTTTTGGAAATACCAAGATGATAAAATTGATACTAAATGGAGACATTTTATTTTTGATCTTGACGCAGCTTTTGGTGGCTCGTGTGATACAGTGTACAAATCATTCAATGCTTTAGAGTATTTTTTACAAGAAACTGACAATGGTTGGTTAAAAGCAAATAGATTGTTGAGAAATTTATTGGAAAATAATGATTTCAAAGTGATGTTTATCAATAGAATGGCTGATTTATTAAATACTGAGTTCAAAGCAGAAGTGTTGATGCCGATTTTTAATGAATACAAAGCAGATATTTTGAATACCAGAACAGATCATGTAAACCGTTGGAGATATCCTTCTATGAGTTCAACACTCGCAGAAAGAATGTTAGAAACGCCAACTTTGACAAAATGGAACAATTTAGATGCAGGTTTTTCAAATTATTTTATTGATAGACAGCGCAGTGTTAGAAATCATTTCAATGCGAAATTTAGTATAGCAGATAGTGTTAGGATAACTTTAAATGTAAATACTATAAATCGTGGTTTGATAAAAATCAATGATTTATACATATCGAAAGCAGTCTCAGGTGTAAACGATTTAGCTCCGTTTCCATGGAAAGGTCAGTATTTTGCAGCAATTCCTTTTCCAGTAACTGCCATTTCTAAAAGAGGATTTAAATTTGAAAGTTGGTCGAATGTTCCATCAACTACTTATGCTGGAACAGTTTCTACAAGTGCTGATTTGGTCATTTCTGCCAATTTTGTTGCTGATCCAAACTTTATTGAACCAATGATTAATGAGGTTTTGATAAGAAATGAATACAACTGGGCGGATGAATTCGGACAATTTGAAGATTGGATCGAAATCTACAATAAAAATAATTACCCAATTACTTTAGAAGAGTACTTCTTGACTGACGACATTGCAAATCCGACTAAATATCGCTTGAAACCAAAGAATGAAAGTGTAATTCCTGCTAACGGTTACCAATTGTTTTTTGCTTCAGAGGAAAGAAATCGTGGTGCAAATCACACCAATTTCAAATTGAGTGCTGGAGAGACTTTGTACTTGTATGCGCCTGATAGCACAACAATCATAGATGAAATTGATTTACCAGATTTAGATGTTGATTTTTCATATGGAAGTTCTCCAAATGGAAGTTCGACTAGAGTAGTTTTTGATAGCCCAACTCCTTTAAATAACAATGATTTGTCAGAAGTTTTAGAGTTGGAAAAAATCAAGAAAACATTTACGGTTTATCCCAATCCAAATGATGGTTCTTTGGTGTACACTTCCATTTCAAATGATTACAGTGTATACAACATGCAAGGTTCTTTGATTTTGAAGACTTCAAATACAAATCAATTGTCTATTGGAGGATTGCAAAGTGGAACATATTTGGTGATAAACAAAGAAGGTTCTACACAGCTATTGGTCGTTGCCAAATAGATTTTAATAAAATATAAATTAAATCCGACTGAGTTAGGTCGGATTTTTTTGTTTAAAACTTTCGCACAAAATCGCTACCTTTGCACAAAATTTCTAAGAAAAATGATTTCAGTAAATAATCTTTCGCTTCAATTTGGTAAGCGTACACTTTTTGACGATGTGAATTTGAAATTCGTCAATGGAAACTGTTATGGTGTTATTGGTGCGAACGGTGCTGGTAAATCAACTTTTCTAAAAATTTTAACTGGAGATCAAGATCCTACACGTGGAAGAGTGGAGCTAGAACCAGGAAAAAGAATGGCTGTATTAAGTCAAAATCACTTTGAATTTGATGAATTTCCTGTACTTCAAACGGTTATCATGGGACACAAACGTTTGTTTGAAATCATGAACGAAAAAGACGCTTTGTATGCTAAACCTGATTTTTCGGATGAAGATGGAATGAGAGCATCAGAGCTTGAAGGTGAGTTTGCTGATTTGGAAGGCTGGAATGCAGAAACAGATGCTGCTAGTTTGTTGAGTAATTTGGGAATTGAAGAAGCAAAGCATTACATGTTAATGAAAGATTTGGCAAGTGATGTGAAAGTGAGAGTTTTGCTTGCACAGGCACTTTTTGGGAATCCAGATGTTTTGATTTTAGATGAGCCAACAAATGACTTAGATTTAAAAACCATTTCTTGGTTAGAAGATTTTTTATTGGATTTCAAAAACACGGTAATTGTAGTTTCCCATGACCGTCACTTTTTAGATACAGTTTGTACCCATGTTTGTGATATTGATTTCAGTAAAATCAATTTATTTACTGGGAATTATACTTTTTGGTATCAATCATCTCAATTGGCTACGCGTCAACGTTCAGATAAAAACAAAAAAGCGGAAGAGAAAAAGAAAGAATTACAAGATTTTATTGCCCGTTTCTCTGCCAATGCTTCTAAATCTAAACAAGCTACTTCACGTAGAAAAATGTTGGATAAATTGGATTTGGATGAAATTCAACCATCTTCAAGAAGATATCCTGGCATCAATTTTCATTCAGAAAGAGATGCAGGTAATCAGATATTAACGGTCACTAATTTATCTAAAACTGTAGATGGCGAAATGCTATTCAAAGATTTGAATTTCACTTTAAACAAAGGTGATAAAGTGGCGATTGTTTCTAAAAATTCGGTTGCAATTACAGCGTTTTTTGAAATTTTGAACAAAAACAGCAATCCTGATACGGGAGAATTTTTATACGGGACAACAATCACCACAGCATATTTGCCAAATGACAACACCTCTTTCTTTGTAGACGATCTTTCTTTGATGGATTGGCTGCGTCAATATGCACAAACTGATGAAGAAAAAGAAGAGGTAAATATTCGCGGTTTCTTGGGTCGAATGTTGTTTTCTGGTGAAGAAGCATTCAAAAGTGCAAAAGTGCTTTCTGGAGGAGAAAAAGTGCGTTGTATGTTGTCTAAAATGATGTTTGCAAAAGCAAATTTATTGATGATGGACGAACCTACGAATCACCTCGATTTGGAGTCAATTACTGCCTTGAATAATGGAATGAATGATTTTAATGGAACAATCATTTTTACTTCTCATGACCACGAATTGGTGCAAACTGTAGCAAACAGAATCATTGAAATCACTCCGACAGGCTTTATCGACAAAATGATGCCCTATGATGAGTATTTGAAAGACGACAAAATTGCTCAGCTGCAAGCAGAATTATACGCGTAGTCATTTACATATTTGTTGATGAAGGGATTTGAAGAGTTTTTGGCACCAACAAGTTTTTTAGATTTTAATGCAACCATCTTTGATGGATTTTTTGAGAATGTTCCTGAACATTTTAACTCAAAAGAAATTGCAGTATGGTTATATAATCGGATTCGAGATGGGTTTATTTATGATCCATATCACTTAGATCTAAAATCTGAAAGTCTAAAAGCAAGTTTTATTTACACAAAGAACAGGGCTTGGTGTGTTGAAAAATCAATTCTTTTAGCTGCACTTGCAAGGAAAATAAATATTCCTTCAAGACTAGGGTTTGCCATTGTGACAAACCACATTGGCGTTGATAGATTAACAACCTATTTGAAGAGACCTGAAATTGTCTTTCATGGCTTTGTTTCACTATATATCGAAGGTAAATGGGTAAAATGTACGCCAGCATTTGACCAAAGAATCTGCAGAATCTCTCAAGTAACTCCCTTGGAATTTGACGGTGAAAATGATTCACTCTTTCAAGCTTTTGAAGGGGTAAGTAAATTCATGGAATACAATCATTTTTATGGAGAATTCCAAGATTTACCAATTCAATTGATGCATTTGGAAATGAAAAAGTATTATCCTCATTTGTTTGAAATTCAATATGATTCAAGGGCTTTTTCTTTCAAGTATGATTCTAATTATTTGCTTTAAATTAAGTTAACTAGTTTCTTAAGTACTTTGAATGAAAGCTTTTGAAAATTATTAGTAATTCAATGACTTGCAAAGTAAAAAGGTTTTTAAATAGACCTAAAGCATTCATTTTGATTTGAAATTGTGATCTTCAAACTTTTTAGAACGGGAATATCGCAATATTCCGATTTGGAAAATCTCATCTAACTATTTATGGATGTGCTAACAAAGTTTTATTAATCGAAAACTAGGTAATAAGATTACGCAAGGTTCACCAGTCTGTTATCAAAGAAAAAAAGAATTCCTAGATGTTGTTTTTCTAACATTTCTTTCCAACAACGATACATCGTGTCCAAGGCCATTTCATTTGACATTCTAGGCAACATATCAATTTGGCTTAAAAATTTCTCCCAATTTTCAGTAGCTAGTAGTTCATTTTTGAGTCGTTCAGAAATTAGTATAGTTGGGTGAGTAATGACTGTCCCATTTTCATTGAGAAATGACATTTTACTAGAGTTTTGAATAAGTAAACCTTGTTTTCCGTCAACAAATAGCTGGTTATCTTGCAAAGAAATGAATGAAAATGAAAGTTTGGTAGTATCAATTAATGGTTGATTTTCTACGATTTGAATAATTGTTTTCTCATCAGTTTTAGTTCCAATTGCTTCTACAAAATAATTTTTCAGTATATAATTTTCCAAATTTGAAAGTGGGGTTTCCCAAAAAATATAGTTGTCGTTGCTTAGTCTTAGAAATTGAAATTCACCTATTGAATTGAAAACATTTGCTTTAATTTCAAAAGTATTTATTGAATTTTTGTTGTGGTTATTTTTTTGAATAAAGTCTTCTAGTTCTTGCCATTTTTGGTCTCTTAATTTTAATTTTGAAGCAGTTTCGTCAAATTCTTTTTCAGTAATAAGTTTTGCGTTTTGCTTATTTTTTCGCGCGTTTTGAAGGAAATAGAAAGTGATCATTAAGGCAACGATTATTGTAAATGTGATAACAATGATTTTTCCTCTATCTTTTTCTACAGTTACTTTATTTTGGATTTTATCTTCGCGTTTTTTCTGTTTCAGAATTTGTTCTTCACGTTCCATTTCATAAATAGTTCGCTGCATATCAGTTTCATTCGCTTGATTTCTTTTGTAATTTTTAGCTTCCTCTTCTTGGAATTTTTTCGCAAATTGCAATGCATTTTTATAATCACCTTTTGCCTCATAACTCATGGAGATTTTGTCGTAAGCGTCCGCAATTTCTCGATGTAAATTGTTTTTTGAAGCTACTCCTAATGACAATTGATAATATTTTAAAGCTTCATCAAAACGATCTTGGTAAAAGTTCCAATCCCCCAAATTATAATAACTCTCTGAAATTTCTTTGGGTCTGTTTATCTTAATCCTAAGATCAAGTGCTAGTTTAAAATAATGAAAGGATAGATCGAGTTTTCCTGTTTCAAAATGTGCAATGGCAATGTTATTAAAAGCGGAAGCACGACTCATATAAGATTTATCTTTCATTGCAAGTTTGAGTGATTTCTCGTAATAGTAGATGGTCAAATCCATATTGTCTCTTTGCATATTTATTTTCGCCAAAAAGTCGTATCCCTTTTTTAAACCATTGATAGCTTTTATCTTTTTGCATTTTTCAATGTATGCCAAAACTTCTGCTTCTGCCAGGTCAAGTTTGTCTTCGCGGATGTATACCTCACTTAAATTAAGTTGAGCAATAAATGCCTCATTATTCTCATCAAGTTTGTCCGCATTTTTAATTGACTTTACAAAGGAATTGGCAGCTTTGTTGTAGTCTCCAGAATAAATATAAGCAATACCTAACATATTTTGTGCATCTGCCAACCGCTCATAGTCACCTCTTTTTTGATAATACAGCTCACATTCTTTAAGCATTTTAATACTGCTTTCTGTCTTGCCATTTAAATTATTGTAGGAGGAAAGAATGATTTTTCCATACATTAAAACTGGCACATCATCCTCTTCTATACCTTGTTTAATCAAGTATGTTCCCAAAGTAAATAAAGAATCTGTTGAAAAGTCCACATAGTGATCCCTTAATTTTGCTGCATTCTGAATTCTTGTTTTAGGATTTTCTTTTAACTCCTTTTGTATTTTGCCTATGTTTTGCCCAAAGGAAAAATGAAAGGAAATGACGATAATAATAGAAAGTATAAGTCTTTGCACGTTAAAAGTTTTTGTCAAAATAGCAATGATAATTGAATTGTGCAAATTTAGCATTTAAAATACAGTTCTCTAGCACAATAGATTAGCAAAGTTTATTTTTTTTGACAGCTGTTTTACTCTTATGCCTCATTTAATTTCATTAATTTTACGCCAAAATTATTAATTATGTCAAATTCGATTTCAACAGTTCCTGTTGCGGTGAATGAGCCAGTAAAAGCTTACGCTGCTGGTTCTCCGGAACGTGATTCTTTATTGTCAACTTATAAACAAATGTATAATCAGGCACCTATTGACATTCCAATGTATATCGGTGCAGAAAAAGTCTATACTGCTAATAAAAAATCATTGAACCCACCGCATGAAATTTCAAAAGTGTTGGGGACTTATAATCAAGGTGATAAATCACATGTTGAAAAAGCAATAGAAGCGGCTTTGAATGCAAAAGAAGCATGGGCGAATTTGCCTTGGGAAGATAGAGCTGCTGTATTTTTGCGAGCAGCGGATTTGTTAGCAGGACCTTTCAGAGCAAGAATGAATGCCGCGACTATGTTGGCACAATCGAAAAATGTTTTTCAAGCTGAAATTGATGCTGCTTGCGAATTGATCGATTTCTTTAGATTCAATGTTCAATACATGACACAAATCTATAAAGAACAACCTGAATCTTTGCCTGGAATGTGGAATCGCTTGCAATATCGTCCATTGGAAGGTTTTGTTTTTGCATTGACTCCTTTTAATTTTACTTCCATTGCTGCCAATCTTTCTGCTGCTCCAGCGATGATGGGAAATGTAGTGGTATGGAAGCCTGCGGAAACACAAATTTATTCAGCACAAGTAATCATGGAATTGTTTCAAGCTGCAGGTTTGCCTGACGGTGTAATCAATATGGTCACAGTGAGTGGAAAAGATGCGGGAGAGGTAATTTTTAAACACAAGGATTTCGCAGGACTTCACTTCACTGGTTCTACAGGTGTTTTCCGCGATTTGTGGAAAGGAATTGCAAATAATATCGAAAATTTCAAAAGTTATCCTAGAATTGTTGGTGAAACTGGCGGAAAAGATTTCATCATGGTTCACGAATCAGCAAATGCTGCTGAAGTTGCGACAGCAATGACACGTGGTGCTTTCGAATTCCAAGGACAAAAATGTTCTGCTGCTTCTCGTGCTTACATTCCTTCAAATCTTTGGAATGATGTAAAGAGAATTGCTGTTGAACAAGTAAATTCGATGAAAATGGGTTCTCCTGAAGATACTAGTAATTTTGTTAATGCGGTTATTAGCGAGAGAGCTTTTGATAGAATTGCAGCGTATATTGATGGTATCAAAGCTTCTTCAGATGCGGAAATTATTGCAGGAGGAAATTATGATAAATCTAAAGGTTATTTCATTGAGCCAACTTTGGTTGTAACGACTAATCCAAAATTCAAAACGATGTGTGAAGAGATTTTTGGACCAGTTTTGACAATTTATGTATACGAACCAAAAGATTTCGAAGCTACTTTGACCATTTTGGATCAAACTTCAGATTATGCTTTGACAGGTTCAATTATCGCGAATGACCGATATGCAATTAATTTGGCCACTAAAAAATTAGAGAATAGTGCTGGTAACTTCTATATCAATGACAAACCAACTGGAGCTGTTGTGGGTCAACAACCATTTGGTGGTGCAAGAGGTTCAGGAACGAACGATAAAGCGGGTGCTTCGATGAATTTGTTGCGTTGGGTTTCAGCACGTACAATCAAGGAAACGTTTGTACCAGCGACTGATTATAGATATCCATTCTTAGGATAAAAAGAATATTTTTTTTGAGAGCCAAGTTTCAATTTTGAAGCTTGGCTTTTTTGTTTTCAAAATTTTCTGCTGAAATCAAATTTTTATTACATAAATTTGTACCATCTCTAAGGGGTGCCTCAAAAGGGCTGAGATTATACCCATTGAACCTGTCAGGATAATGCCTGCGTAGGGAAGATGATACTTTAATGTTAATTGCTAATTATTCACAATCAGAGAATTAGCCCCTTATTCTTGTTAAATTTTTAAAAAAATGAAAACAAGGATTACAAAAATCACCACGTTACTCGCACTGGTAACATCATTCAGTGCATTTAGTCAACACAATTTAAAGGGAAAAGTCACCAATCAGGATGGAAATCCTATCGTTGGCGCTAAAATCAGTATCGAGCAATCATATAACAGTTCGACCACTGGTAAAGAAGGGTTTTATCTTTTGAAAGGAATCAAAGATGATTCGATTCAGGTTGTCGTTTCATCTTTTGGATATGAAACCCAATCATTGAAACTCTTGGTAAAAGGAAGTGATGTTGAAAAAAATTGGATTTTAGTTCCTTCAGCATTCATGATTGAGGAAGTACAAGTTGCAGCTGTGAGGGCGGATTCAAAAACTCCAACAACTTATACAAATTTGAATGAAAAAGAAATCCAGCAAAACAATTTTGGACAAGATTTGCCTTATTTGTTGCAATCCACGCCTTCAACTGTTGTGACATCGGATGCAGGAGCAGGAGTTGGCTACACTGGAATAAGAATTCGTGGTGTTGATCCAACGCGAACAAATGTAACGGTGAATGGAATTCCATTAAACGATGCTGAATCACATGGTGTTTTTTGGGTAAATATGCCAGATTTTGCTTCGTCTTCAGACAATATCCAAGTGCAAAGAGGGGTAGGAACATCGTCCAATGGTGCGGCAGCTTTTGGTTCAAGTATTAATATCAAATCGGATAATATTCGCAAAGAAGCCTACGTGGAATTGGACAATTCAGCAGGTTCTTTCAGTACTTTAAGAAATACAGCGAAAGTAGGAACAGGTTTGATAAATAACCATTTTGTGGTCGACGCGAGATTGTCACGCATTGTTTCCGATGGCTATGTAGATCGTTCAAGTTCAAATTTAAAATCCTTTTACCTTTCAGGAGCTTGGATTGGAAAAAAATCTATTTTAAAAGCCATTGTTTTTGGTGGTAAAGAATCAACTTATCAAGCTTGGAACGGAATTCCCGAAGCAAAATTGAAAGGAAACCAAGATAGTTTATTGTCTCATTTTTACAATAACTATTATCCAGGTGGAACTTATCAAACCACGCAAGATTCTTTGAATTTGTTTAATTCAGATCCAAGAAAATACAACTATTACACCTATCAAAATGAAACTGATAATTACCAGCAAGATCATTATCAATTGCATTTTTCTCATGTTTTTAATCCTAAATTGACTTTGAATACCGCCGCACATTTAACGCGTGGTGCGGGATATTATGAACAATACAGATTGAATCAGAAATTTTCAACTTATGGATTGACACCAGTTATTTACGGAAGTGATACGATTTCAACCACCGATTTAATTCGCAGAAGATGGCTAGACAATGATTTCTATGGGGCCATTTTTTCATTAACCTATAACAATTTAAAAAATTTCAAAATGATTGTTGGTGGAGGAGCCAATCAGTATGATGGAAAGCATTTTGGCGAAATCATTTGGGCTCGAACGGCTTCACAAAGTGAAATCAATCAACATTATTATGATAATCAAGCAAGTAAGTTTGAAGCAAGTGCTTATGCAAAAGCGAATTATCAGTTGAAAAGATTCAACTTTTTTGTGGATCTTCAAATTCGTCACATTGACTATAAATACGATGGTAACGATCAATATTATGGCGATTTGATTCCCTTGACTCAAAATGTGGCTTTCACATTCTTTAATCCAAAAGTTGGATTATCTTACGATTTGAATAACAAAAACAATTTATATGCATCCTTCAGTGTTGCGAATCGTGAGCCTGTCAGGGATGATTTTGTGCAGAGCTCAATCTACAGTAGACCAAAACCAGAGCAACTGCAAAATTTGGAAGTTGGCTACAGATTTCACGCAAGAAAAATCTTCGTGAACGCAAATTATTATTTGATGAATTACAAAGATCAATTGATTTTGACAGGACAAATCAACGATGTCGGGGCTTACAATCGTGCCAATGTCGCAAAAAGTTACCGCTCAGGTGTCGAAATTGAAGCGGGATATTTGATAACGAAAAAAATTAGTCTGACAGGTAATTTTACTTTGAGCATGAATAAAATTCAAAACTTCACTGAATATGTAGACAATTACGACAATTATGATGCGAATGGAAACATGATACAGACTGAAATCCAGCATTCAAACACCGACATCGCTTTTTCGCCAAATGTAATTGCAGCATTGGGAATACAATATGAACCGATAAAAAATTTGACTTTCAATTGGCAAGCGAAATATGTTGGGAAGCAATATTTGGATAATACTTCCAACGAATTAAAAAGCATCGATGCCTATTTTACTAATAATTTGATGGTAAACTACAGTTTTAAGTTCAAAGGAGTTAAAGAAATCAATTTGGGAATATTAGCAAATAATGTTTTAAATGCATTATATGAAAACAACGGATACACTTTCGGCTATATTTCTGGAGGAAAACGCATCAATGAAAACTATTATTTTCCTCAAGCAGGAAGAAATTTCTTAGTAAGATTAACTATAAAAATATAATCTGAAACGGCATAAATACTGAAAGTCGGGATGAATTCGTTCCGACTTTTTAGTTTTATTTAATTTTTTAGTTAAAAATTGTTTTATTTTATAAAAAACTGAAAATCTATTGATTAAAGTTATTTTGTGTTGAAATAATTTGTACCTTTCACTAGAAATAAATTGTTATGGATCAAGAAATCAACCCATATCTACTAGAAAATCTGATACGTCCATTCAAGGAATCTTTGATGATTATTGATCGTCACGGAAAAATTCTTTTTGTTACTGATCATTCAAAAAAAGTCTTTAGGGAAAAGGAATTGATCGGAAAAAATTTCACCCAATTTATTTTTGAGGAAGAAAATCAATTTAAAGATTGGTTAGGAATAGTTCAAAGTTTTCAGTCCGATGTTTTTAGATTCAATATCAAGCGAGGCAATCATCTTTTTCCCATCGTTCTCAATGCATTGTCTTATCTCGGTGCGGATGGTGAATTGTTGGTGTTGCTTTCCATGAAAGACGATTTAGAGCTTCAAAAGACAAAACGCGACATACTTAAGAAGACATTAGCGATTGAACATTTTTCAAAGTCAAGGAAAATTAGAGATGGAAACCTTCATGAAGCTATTTTTGAGATACTAGAAATGTCTGCCAAAGCAATGGAAACAAAACGCGTGAATGTTTGGCGAATAGATGAGAATCAAGATAGAATTGATTGCATTGGAAATTTCGATGAATCAGCTCACATTCCATTTACGCAAGAAAGTTTACCGAGGATTTCTATGCCAGAATATTTTAAGTTATTTGAAAATGAGACAATCATTGTTACAAATAATGCCATGGAAAATCCATTGACAAATGAATTGAAAGAGCAATATTTGATCCCACATAATATTCATGCAATGATGGACGTACCTATACGAATAGAGGGAGATATTATCGGAGTAATATGTTTTGAAAATGTGGGTGAAGAAAAAAAATGGACTTTACAAGATCAAAAATTCGGTTTGATTGCAGCTCAAATGGTTTCTCTTGCAATCGAAACCTATGAACGGAAGAAAGCACAAACCAATTTAGAAGTTGCTTTACGTGAACTGCAAAATTTATTCAGAGAATCGAATCACCGAATCAAGAATAATTTGGCGATTATCTCGAGCTTAATACATTTAGAAGCGCATAATAGCAAAGATAAAATTCAAGAGAATTTATTTGTGAATCTTCAAAATCGTGTGCTTTCAATCATTTCTTTACATGATTTATTGAACAAAAGCAGAACGTTCGAGAAAATTAATTTCAAAGAATACATCGATGAAATTTTGACAAAATTACACGATTCATTTGCACATTCACATCAAAATATCACGATCAATAAACACATTGAGGAGATTGAGATCTCTGCATCTAAAGCCATTCCTTTGGGTTTAATTGTCAATGAAATCATCACCAATTGCTACAAACATGCTTTCAAAGCAGGACACAAAGGAATTATCGATATAGAGATTTTAAAGAGAGAAAATCAATTGTTGATGATGATCAAAGACAATGGAAAAGGGTTTGATTTTGCAAGTAAGAAAGAAACTTTTGGCATCGAAATTTTAAAAGATTTGGTCAATCAGTTAGATGGAAAATTAAGTTTCAATGCGCTTGGTGGAGCTAATTTTTCAATTGAAGCAGTTTTGTAATTATTGGAAATAAAAAAGCCGACTCCTAAGAATCGGCTTTGCTCTAGATTAATCTAGATTATTTTTTCTCATCCACTTCTTCGAAGTCAACATCAGTCACTTCATCCGCTGGATTACCTTCTGCTTGTTGACCAGCACCAGCGTCACCTCCTTGAGGATTAGCTGCGTTATACATGTCTTGAGAAGCTGCTTGGAAAACATTGTTTAATTTATCCATTGCTGCGTCCATGTTTGCCATGTCTTTTGCTTCAAAAACAACTTTCAATTCAGCCAAAGCATCTTCGATTGGTTGTTTTTTATCTGCTGGGATTTTATCTCCGTATTCTTTCAATTGACGTTCAGTTTGGAAAATCAAAGAATCTGCTTTGTTGATTTTTTCAACTTCTTCCATTTTCTTTTTGTCCGCATCTGCATTCGCTTCAGCTTCAGCACGCATCCTTTTGATATCCTCATCACTCAATCCTGAAGAAGCTTCAATTTTGATTGATTGCTCTCTTCCAGTTCCTTTGTCTTTCGCTGAAATGTGCATGATACCATTTGCATCGATGTCAAAAGTTACTTCGATTTGTGGAACACCTCTTTGTGCTGGTGGAATGTCTGTCAATTGGAAACGACCCAAAGATTTGTTGTCATTTGCCATTGGACGTTCACCTTGAATCACATGAATATCAACTGAAGGTTGATTATCAGATGCTGTAGAGAAAGTCTCAGATTTTTTGGTTGGAATTGTCGTGTTTGCTTCGATCAATTTAGTCATTACACCACCCATTGTTTCGATACCAACAGACAATGGAATAACGTCTAATAACAATACGTCTTTCACTTCACCTGTTAAAACTCCACCTTGAATTGCTGCACCAACTGCAACCACTTCATCAGGATTTACACCTTTAGAAGGCGCTTTTCCGAAGAAACGCTCAACTGCATCTTGAATCACTGGAATTCTTGTAGAACCACCAACCAAAATTACTTCGTCGATATCGCTTGTAGATAAACCAGCATTTTTCAAAGCTGAACGACAAGGAGCTATTGTTCTTTCAACGATTGTAGAAATTAATTGCTCGAATTTTGAACGTTGCAAAGTTCTCACCAAGTGTTTTGGAATTCCATTCACTGGCATGATGTAAGGCAAGTTGATTTCAGAAGAAGTTGTTGAAGAAAGTTCGATTTTCGCTTTCTCAGCTGCTTCTTTCAATCTTTGTAATGCCATTGGATCTTGACGTAAATCAATTCCTTCGTCATTTTTGAACTCGTCAGCTAACCAATCAATGATTGTATTGTCAACATCATCACCACCTAAGTGTGTGTCTCCGTCTGTAGCCAATACTTCAAATACGCCATCACCTAATTCTAAGATAGAAACGTCATGTGTTCCACCACCGAAGTCGAAAACAACGATTTTTTGGTCAATTCCTTTTTTATCTAAACCGTAAGCCAAAGCTGCTGCTGTAGGCTCGTTGATGATTCTTTTAATTGTTAAACCAGCGATTTCACCAGCTTCTTTAGTAGCCTGACGTTGAGAATCGTTGAAATATGCTGGAACAGTTACAACAGCTTCAGTTACTTCTTGTCCCAAATAATCTTCAGCTGTTTTCTTCATTTTTTGAAGAATCATTGCAGAAATTTCTTGAGGCGTATAAGTTCTGTCGTCAATTTTTACTCTTGGAGTATTGTTGTCGCCTTTTACTATTTCGTAAGGAACTCTTCCAGCTTCAGTTTTCATGTCATCAAAAGATGAACCCATGAAACGTTTGATAGAGTTAATTGTTTTTGTTGGGTTGGTGATCGCTTGTCTTTTGGCAGGATCTCCAACTTTACGCTCACCTCCTTCAACAAATGCCACGATAGATGGCGTTGTTCTTTTTCCTTCTGAGTTAGCAATTACAACTGGTTCGTTTCCTTCCATTACAGAAACACAAGAGTTTGTAGTTCCTAAGTCGATACCGATAATCTTTCCCATATTGTTTATTATTTAATTTTCAATTTGATTTCCCTCTCAAAGTCAATTTTTGTGCCGATGAAAAAAAATGCCGCAATTATGACAAAATGGAAAGGTGTAGCCAATTATTTTATTGAATAAATGACGGAATGTCAGTTTTTGTATGACAAAAGGATTTTGAAAGATTAGAAAATAAATTTCTTGCTTAATAAATCGATTCAATCTCCATTTAGAATTTACTTTCTATTTTTACAGCATGAATGTTTTTGATGTAGCGGTAATTGGCAGTGGACCATCTGGTGGAATGGCGGCTTATGAGTTGGCGAAACATGGATTTTCGGTTGCAATATTAGATAAAGAATCTTTGCCAAGATATAAAACTTGCGGCGGTGGTTTGGTGGAACGCGGAAGAAAATTAATTCCTTTCGACATTTCAAGTGCGATTGAAGCCGAATTTTTTGCTGTCGATACATTCTTTCAAAAAAAGAACCTCAAACTGACTACTCAAAGAGAAACGCCCATTATTTCAATGGTGATGCGTGATACTTTTGATTTTTTGATAGTCGAAAAAGCAGTTGAAAATGGTGCTAAATTGCTCCAAAATCATAAAGTTACTTCGATTGAACTAGGAGAAGTAAATCAAATTAATACTGAAAAAGGAATCGTTCAAGCCAAATTTATCATTGCTGCTGACGGTGCTTTGAGTGCGACGGCAAAAATGTTGGGTTGGAAAGAGACACGAAATGTTATTCCTGCATTGGAATATGAAGTGGAAGTTTCACCAGCCGATTTTGAAAGACTTTCGAAAGATGTAAGATTTGACATCGACGCTGTTCCTGGAGGATATGGATGGTGTTTTCCGAAGAAAAATCATTTGTCGATTGGAGTAGGGGTTTTGAGAAAAACCAAAGACAATTTGAATTTAAAAGCATTTTATCAAGCCTATTTGAAAACATTAGGTATCGAAAATATCATTTCGGAAGATGCGCATGGTTTTGTGATTCCGGTTTCTCCTAGAACGGATTATTTTGTGAAAAACAAGGTTTTCTTGACTGGTGATACTGCTGGCTTTGCAGATCCAATTGTTGCGGAAGGATTGTCAAACGCTATTTTGAGCGGTAAACTTTGTGCTGAAGCTTTGATTGAAAGCAATTTGGATGAAGCAAAATCTGAAGAACTTTACAACCAAAAGTTGAATAAAAACCTTTTACCAGAATTAAAAACAGGCGTACTAATCGCCAAAATGTTTTACGAAAGTCAAACCATTCGAAACATGTTGCTTTCCAAATACGGTCAACTGTTTGCAGAAGCGATGACAGATGTTTTTACTGGAAAAAGAACTTATCCAGCAGACTACAAAAAAGCTTTGCGTCAAAAGTTTAAAAAAATGATTTTCTAATCACGCCACAAACCAGTGAAAAAGAGGTTTTGAAAGTGGTAAGTTTTTTAAATCAATCTTTTCTGTTTTGAGTTCAAAATAATATCGAGCTGGTTTTTTATCGACTAATTCTATTTCCTCCCAAGTGAAAAAATAATTGTGATTTTCTGCGTGAATATGCACTTCCACTTTACTGTTTTTTGTGTTCACTATCCAAGAATTCTTGGTTTCATTGAAAGCTATCGGAAAATCCTTGAAATGTTCATCCTGAAATTGCAAGATTAAATAACCCCTGCGATGAATGAAAATTCTTTTAATAGAATCAATTTTCCCGAAATATTTTGAATCTGTTTTGTAAGCGATAGAGGTCAATCCAAAGTTTGATTTTACTTGATAAGCGCCGTGAAATTTAGGTCTAGGTGTTAAATCATCGTTGTAAATATTGTTTTCTGCGAAAAAATACAAGGATTCAAAAAGCATGGCTGCAATTAAAACTGCCTTGAAAAGTTTTTGAAAGCGATTTTTGATTGGATTGTCATTTTCAAATGTAGGTCGAGTAAATTTTTCAGCTTGATTCAAAAAAATTGAAAAAAGACTTTTTGCATAAGGTAAAATGAGAATTAGCGCTAAAATCAAAAGGTAAGAACTCAAGATTTTGACTGAAATATCAAAACTAAAATTGATTATCAACACATGTAACATCACTCCAAAGGCGATAAATGCGCCTAGTAATCTTGTTTTCCTATTGAGTAATAACAGTGCGGGAATGATTTCCAAAACACCTGAAATCAGGGAATAACTGTAGGATGAACCAACAGTTGACCAAAATAAAATGTCTTTCGACAAATAACCAAGCGGCGTGAAAAGTGTATTTGGTTCAGGAAAATAGAATTGAACTTTGAATATTTTGTCAACGCCATATTTCAACAGAAAAAACGCTAAAATATAACTTGCTGAAACTTGGAAGAAATACAAAATTTGATTCTCAGAAAATCGCAAAAACCATTTGGACCAGACAAAACCTAACAACAATGAAATGAGCAACAAATGAAAGCAATGAATGTAAAGTCCCAACGAATCTGATTCAATATTGGAGATGAACTTAAAGTTTACACCAAATATGTGCGTCGCTGTAAATTCATTGATCGATTGAAAAAAGTCGCTGACAAAAAATCCCATCGAAGGAAAAAAATGCAAAGGAAAGGGTAGTGTGATTGCAAACAGTACAATAAACACCAACAGACTTCGATTGATTGTTTTTTCAATCATTTCAATTAATTTTCCGTCTCAGGTTTTTTGAATAATTGAATGATAAAGGGTGTTAAACTTCCGCCTAAAATCAGATACAATAGCCACAAATTATTGGTTTTTGTTTTACTTTTTTTCTTGATTTTTTTATCACTTTCATAATGCTTGAAAACAGTAGATGAGGGATAATTTTCTTTGATGATTTTGGTGTCAATTCTGTAATTTGGCGAAATCAAATTAGTGTCTCTGTTATAAAAGTATTTTCTTGATGTATCCTCAATAGTACCCAAATATTGATGATGCCAAACTTCGACGAATTGACTGTCAGATATTACTTTCACAGTGTCAAAAATTTTGATCATGCGCATCTCAGGAAAGTCTCCAAAATTGTCATTTTCTAAAGTGGCATCAAAATCAGCCGAATTTCCTGAATGACTTTTAAAAGCAATGATTTTCGTTTGTGCAAATCCATGATTGAAAATCAAAATCAGAAATAAAGAAAGTGTTAAATGTTTCATTTTTATAAGTTTAATGTTTTAGCAATATTTTTTTCTCCATTGTGAAATCAAAACCCCAACCATAAGAATTCCAAACAAATATAAGCTTCCTTTGCGTGGTTTGGTTTTGAGTCCATTTGATTCTTTCCAATCTTTTTCAAAACCAACAAATTTGATTCTTGGATATTGTTTTTTAAGTTCATCCAAAGTAATGTTTGGATTCAAAAAAGCAGGATGTTCGTATACTGTATCTCTGCCGCCATAATTATCGATTTCGACGATGCATTTTGGTCCAATTTTTACCACAGAATCAAGTCTTGTTGGAGCAATTCCGAAATTTCCATCAGACTCAAAATTGATTGATTCCGAATCACCACTGTGACTTTTCAAGGCGATAATTTTTGTTTGTCCAAAAATGGAAAGATTCAAAGTGATAAATGTGATTAAAAGAAAGTTTTTCATTTGAGTTCGTTTTTTGTTGAATTGGAATACAGCCACGTTCAATATTCGTTCAAAAAAAAGAAAAATTTGTAATTAACAACCCAACAATGATAAAATAACATCTTGCCGCAAAATCGAGTGCTAATTGAAAGTAATTTTATACAATTAGAATTGATTGGAATGAAATTAAAACAACTACATACAGTTGCTGAAATTGCTAAGTTGATTGATGTTCCATTTATTGGTGATGGCAATCAATTGGTTACAGGGATAAATGAAATTCACAGGGTTGAAATTGGTGATTTGGTTTTTGTAGATCATCCAAAGTATTATCAAAAAGCATTAAAAAGTGCGGCCACAATTATTTTGATTGACCAGCCAGTGGAATGTCCAGAAGGTAAATCCTTATTGATTTCTAAAAATCCTTTTGATGATTACAATCGCTTGACCAAATATTTTTCTCCATTCAAGCCTCAATTTACAATGATGGGAGAAGATTGTGAAATTGACGATTCAGCATTGATTTATCCCAACGTTTTTGTTGGTCATCGGGTGAAAATTGGAGCGAATGTTACCATTCATCCGGGCTGTTACATAGGCGATGATACGGTAATTGAAGAAAATGTGATTATCGGTCCAAATTCAGTGTTGGGACATTATGCATTTTACTACAAGCAGAAAACAGAAGGTAGAGAGCGCATGCATTCTTGCGGGAATGTTTGGATAGAAAGAGATGTAGAAATTGGCGCATTGTGCTCCATTGATGCAGGAGTTTCTTCGACAACTAGAATTGGTGCAGGAACCAAAATTGACAATCAAGTGCATATTGGACATGATACGATTGTCGGTAAAAACTGCTTGATGGCAGGACATACAGGTGTGGCAGGTTGCGTGACGATGGAAGACAATGTTATTTTGTGGGGCCAAGTCGGCGTTGCGAGTGATGTTGTTTTGGGCCAAGGTTCTGTAGTTTTGGCTCAATCTGGAATTTCGAAAGATTTAAAACCAGGCGTGACCTATTTTGGAAGTCCAGCAGGTGAAGTAAAAGAAAAGTTTAAAGAAATGGCAGTAATTCGTCAGTTGGCTAAGAAGTAAAGCATGCAAGAAAAACTGATTCAACATTTAGAGCATCAAATTTCGCTGCAAGAGTTTAAATTAAACTCCTTGTTGGAAATTACGAACGCTATAAATACGAATCAACCAGTTGATCAATTGACTAGGATTTTGGGATATATTCTCAAAGAACAATTGGGTTTTGACAAATTTGTATTGTTCCACAAGCAAGACGAATGGCTGAGTTTGCTGAAGGTTGGATTTAAAGGCAAAGTAAAAGATATCAACGTCAAAGAAGATTTATCTCGTTTCAAAGAAATTACGGTAATTGAATCGTCTCCATCCAAAATTATTGATGAATTTGATGTGGTTGTGCCCGTTTTTCATAAAAATGAACCGTTGGCTTATTTGCTGGTAGCTGGTTTAGAACACGAAAAATTAAGGTTGACTGAAACGTTGACAAATATGACGTTTATTCAAACGTTGGCCAATATCATTGTCGTTGCGGTGGAAAACAAACGAATGACCAAATTAGGAATCATTCAAGAGCGAATCAAAAAGGAGTTGGAAGTTGCTTCGGAAATGCAGAAATTGCTTTTTCCTTCGGATTTGCCTTCCAATCGTAAAATGGACATTTCAGCAAAATATACGCCACGACATGAAGTTGGTGGGGATTATTATGATTTTATTCCTCTGGGCGAGTATGAATATATTATTTGCATTGCAGACGTTTCAGGAAAAGGAATCAGTGCTGCAATGTTGATGGCCAATTTTCAAGCAACAATTCGAACTTTGTTCAGTTATCAGCGATTTGAGCTTGATTTTTTGGTGGAAGAGTTGAATAAAAAGGTGATTCGAAGTGCCAAAGGCGAAAAATTTATTACCTTTTTTGTGGCGCATTACAATGCATCAACTCGCAAGTTGAATTACATAAACGCAGGTCACAATCATCCGTTTATTACCAATGGCAAAAAAGTGCAGATGTTGGACCAAGGTTCCATTGGTTTGGGAATGTTAGAAGAATTGCCTTTTATCAATCAGGGAAGTTTGGAGTTGGGACCAAATACAACTTTGGTGATGTACACAGATGGAATTATTGAATTGGAAAACGAAAAAAATGAATTTTTTGAGTTGGAACGATTAATCAAATTGGTTCACAGTTATTACCCATTAAAAATGGAAGACATGAACAATTTGATTTTTTCCAAGCTTGACGAGTGGCGTGCCGCAAGGAATTTGGTAGATGATACTGCGATTTTTTCTTGTAGGTTCTTTTAATTTCGCTTTGTGTTTAAATCAAATTTAAAATCAATAGTTTTATTAACTTTGAAAATTGACAATTTAGAACAGTATGGATAGAATATCCTTTTCATTTTTTGTATTTAATGATACAGCCAAAAGGCTTACTTTTTTTACAATTATTGATTTTGCTATTTTATTCATTTGGCTAATTTTAATTCTAGGGTTTGCTTTATACAAAGTATCAAAAAACAGTGGAAAAGAGTATTACAAAGATTATTTAAAACACCTGTTCTATAAAATTGGGTTTGCGATCATATTTTCATTGTATTATATTTTCTACGTGAAGGGTGGCGATTCAATTGCTTTTTACGACATGGCAGGCTGTATGAATAAATTGTTCTTGAAATCGCCGGATTTATATTTGAATAATCTTTTGAATGATTTCAATTCACCTGACTTTATGAATGCCTACGATTTAAATACTGGCTTACCGCCAAGGTGGATTATGACTGAGAAAGAATCTTTTTTTGTTGGAAAGGTAGTTTCGTTATTTTCTTTTATAGCAGGGAATAGTTTTTTAACAATATCTGTTCTTTTTGCGACAATTACAGCCAATGTAACATGGCGATTTTATGAATTGATATTGAAAATTTTTCCAGATTCAAATCGTTGGGTCACTTATTCTATTTTATTTATCCCATCATTAAGTTTCTGGTGTACAGGGATTTCTAAAGATACTTTAGTTGTAATTTCGATTTTTTCAATTGTTACTCACGTTTTTAGTCTTCTATTGGGATTTCAAAAATCAAAATTAATAAGTTATTTTTTGATAATCTTTCATGTTTGGATGATGTATCATTTAAGGTCTGTAGTCTTGATTTCTTTGATGTTGCCTATTTTTATTGCTTTAAGTTCAAGGATTTCCAATCGATTTCGAGAGTTTGCATTTTTCAGAAGATTTGTGCAATTGCTAATCGGATTAGTGAGTATTGGAGGATTTTTTATTGGAATCCAATCATATGGAGATGAAGTTTCAGTGGAGAAATACATCAAAGAAGCTGAGGTTCAAACCAAGGATTTTAACGAAAATAAATTATATACGGGAAAGAAATACACCATAGAGGTAACAGATTATTCTCCAGTCGGTTTAATTAAAGTTTTTCCTCAAGCAATTTTGGCAGGTTTGTTTAGACCTTACATTTGGGAAGCACTTTCTGTTTCATTGTTTTTAAATGGTCTTGAAAGTACAATTTTGATTTATTTTGTCGTAAAATTTTTTACAAATAATAGAAAACGAAGAATTAAAATGGTTCGTGAAAATGAATTTTTACTTTTTAGTTTCTTTTTCATTTTGATATTTGGTTTTATCACTGGTTTTTCTTCTATTATTTTTGGGGTTCTTGTGCGATTGAGAGCTCCTTTGTTGCCTTTTTTTGCTCTACTTCTTGTAGTTGAACCTAAGAATGAAATAGATGTAGATGAAATAATTGTTGTTGAATCGGAAGAAGAATTTATAAAAATAATTTAATTTATTGGCCAATAAATAATTGTGTTGAATCAGTTTGCATTAATAAAGCCGTTTTAACGCATGTGATAAAAAAGTCTATTTTTGTTCTTATTTCAATAAACTAGATTTTTTGAGATCATCAGATAAAATAACACTGTAGAAATAAATTAGTTTGATAAAATGGTATTAGAAAAGTAAGATTAAAAATGAAAATTTTGCAATTTAATGGTTGGTTTTACAATCATTAGAAAAGGATAAACTGCTACGTTTAGTCAATGAAAGGATTTGTTAAACAATAATTCATCTACATTAAATAATTATTTTAATTCAATTGGGGTTCTGTCCTTTTTGAGAATTTCGCAATATTATCAGCTTTAATTAATAATGTAGCGAAAGCTATAATATCCATATTGTTAAACAATGAATGGTCCCTGAAGTCCAATCATATTTAAAAAAAAATAAAATAGAATGCAAATGAAAAAAAAGTTTTTACTTTTAGTGTTTTATAAATGAAAAGTATTGTTGTTAACTTTTCTGAAATTGGGTATACCAAAATAATAGATGTTTAACTATTCTTCAGATTATAAAAATGAAAAAATTAGTGACTGCTTTAATTTTACAAATTTTAGTAATACGTTCCAGGATGTTTTCCCTAAAGGTTTAATTGAAATTAAGATGAGGAATTATTTACGTTAGTTTCTTATTTTGTTGAAAATAGAATTGTCTTATTAAAGCATACTTTAGAATAGTTGAAAAACCAAAATATATTTGCATTATATAAAGAAACACCAACAAAAACAATAAAATAATGTTTGAAATTATAAAACTAGATTGGGATTCGAATTTTTTTAATTTCGAGGTTGGAAAGTTGCTTATTCCCAAAAATAGTAATTTTGAATTTTCCATGATAGCTAGGAATGATTTCAAATTAGTATATCTTTTTTCTGAGGAACCTTTGTCGGATCATCAAATAGAAAGTTCTGGAGCAAAATTTTTAGATGTAAAAGTAGAATTAGCTCAAAATACCGCATTATTTTCTAGTAATTTGAAGCAGAAGTGTACTTACGAAGTTAAACCAATTTTAGAATTATCTGGATCCTTAATTAGTTTGGTACTAGAAAGTGGGGTTTATTCTCGATTTAATTTAGATCAAAATTTTATTCAAAATGAATTTGAAAGATTGTACATTGCTTGGATTCAAAAAGCACTATATGAATCGAGTTCAATGGTTTATGGAGCTTACTTAGGTAATCAATTATTGGGTTTTATATCTGTTAGCTTTAAATCTGGCATTACCGATATTGGTTTAATTGCTGTTAATGAAACAGCAAGAGGGATGGATGTCGGAAAGATTTTATTAAATGAAGCAAATAATTATGCAAACTTTAATAACAGTTCTATTATCACAGTTGTTACTCAGGAAAAGAACGAAAGAGCGATGGCTTTTTACTTAAAGAATGGTTTTAATGTCAAAAATAGAACCTACATCTATCACCTTTGGAAAAAAAAATAATTAATTAACTTACAATAAAGTAATTAATGTTTTTTAATCAAACTTAGTTTACAAATTAAGCAGTAGATATTTTTTGATAAACTTCTATATCGATTTGTTTTGCCGTAAGTTTCTGTTTTCAAAAAAAACATCAGTAATTTTGAGATTAATTAATTATTGTTCCTAATTTAGCATCAAAATTGTGGAACGGCAAAATAATATGGCCATTTACAGTAAGATCCTAATGTGTTAAATACAAGTATTTCAGTTAATTAGGTATTCTTAATTTATAAATCAGAAATAACACTTCATGCATGGCTTTAAATAAGATTACATTTAATAAGCCCTATTTTACGGGAAATGAAACAAAATACATTGAAGAAGCGGTTCATTCTATGAAAATATCCGGTGACGGTATGTTTACAAAAAAATGTCACAGTTTTTTTGAAGAAAAATATGGTTTTCACCATTGTCTGCTTACAACTTCCTGCACAGATGCACTTGAAATGGCGGCAATACTTATAGATATCAATGCTGGAGATGAGGTAATCGTGCCGTCTTATACATTTGTTTCTACTGCAAATGCTTTTGTTTTGAGAGGGGCAAAAATTGTATTTGCAGATTCTTTACCAGACCATCCAAACATGGATACTTCCAAAATCGAAGCTTTAATTACTCCCAAAACCAAAGCAATTGTTCCTGTTCACTATGGTGGCGTTGCTTGTGATATGGATGAAATTATGTCTTTAGCAGTTAAATACAGTCTTTATGTAATTGAAGATGCTGCTCAAGCAATCGATTCTTTTTACAATGGAAAACCGCTTGGGGGAATTGGGCATTTAGCGGCTTTCTCTTTTCACGAGACTAAAAATATCATTTCTGGTGAAGGAGGAATGCTAGTTGTTAATGATAGAAAATTTGTAGAAAGGGCAGAGATAATACGCGAGAAAGGAACAAATAGATCGCAATTTTTTCGAGGTGAAATTGATAAATATGGGTGGGTTGATTTAGGTAGTTCTTTTTTACCATCGGATATTATAGCCGCTTTTTTATTCGCTCAATTAGAAAATATAGATAAAATTCAAGCAAAACGGAAAGCTATTTGGAATTCTTACTATGATATGTTAAAACCCTTAACTATTAAAAATCATTTCAAATTGTTAGAATTAAATAAAAGCCAGACGAATAACGGACATTTGTTTGCTTTGATAATGAATAGTATAGAAGAGCGAACAGCATTGATTGAGTTTATGAAAAATAACGGTATTATGCCTGTTTTTCATTATTTGGGTTTACACAAAAGCTACTTTTATCAAGATAAACACGATGGAAGAAATTTGCTCAATTGTGATAAGTTCACAGATACTTTATTGCGATTGCCGTTTTATTATGAGCTTACAACATCTGAAATAGAATTTATTTGTTCAACAATATTCAAATTTTATGATTTACAACAAGGTCGATGATTTCAATGTTTTATAATTCCTTTTATCTTTGCTTGCTTTTAACAAAAATAAAGTAATTTTAGGATTCGCTTTATAGTAAAAGACAAGTAAAAGATTATAAAATTCAAAATTAAGTTTTTTATAATTTCTTTTTTTAATAAACTAAGGTATATGGTTGAAAAATCAAATTTAGAATTAAGTATTGTTACTACATTATATCATTCAAGACCTTTTTTAGAGGATTATTTGAAGCAGGTTTTGTTTGAAGTTAATAAATCTCAGATAAATAATTTCGAGCTACTTTTCGTAAATGATGGTTCGCCTGATGATTCACTAGAATTTCTTCTAATTCAAAAAAAAAACATTCCTCAAATAAAAGTAATTGATTTATCTAGAAATTTTGGGCATCACCTTGCTATTCAAGAAGGGTTGATTCAAGCAAAAGGAGATCTTATTTTTCTGATTGATAATGATTTAGAGACACCGTCTACTGTTATATCTCAATTTATTGAAATAATGCGGAATGACGAAAAATTGGATGTGATATTCGGTTTTCAAGAAAATCGCAAAGGCAATTTATTTGAACGAATTAGTGGAGGATTGTTCTGGAAAATATTTAACCTTTTATCTGACACTAAACTCCCGAATAATATAGTTACCGAAAGATTGATGAAAAGAAAATATGTTACAGAGTTGATGAGACTGGGTGATGCCAATTTATTTATTTTCGGAATGTTTCATTGGGTTGGTTTTAATCAGAAAGGGGTTTCTGTAAAAAAAGGACAAAGACAAGGTAAAAGCACTTACACTAGGAAAAAGAAAATGGATTTGATGATTCATGCTATCACCTCTTTTTCTGGAAAGCCCTTAGAATGGTTGTTTTATTTTGGATTAACAGTTTCTTTGCTAAGTGTAATTGTTATTTTTATTCTAATACTTCATAAACTAATTTACATGAATGAGGTTAAGTTAGGATGGACATCACTTATTGCAGTCAACATATTCATTCTTGGAATTTTATCAACTTTCTTAGGGGTGATTGGGATGTATGTAAATAAAATATTCAGACAAGTTCAAGCAAGACCTAATGTAATCATAAGATCTATTTACGATTGAAAATAAAACAATTTTAACGGCTATTAGCAGTTAAAAAACACTAAATAAACTTTCATTATCGGTTAAAATAGTTAAAGTAACAAAAAAATAGCAGTGATAAGTAATTTTTCAAGAAAAATACACGACAAAATTCAAACAAAAAAATTTCCTCTAAATGAGAATATTAAAAGATTATATGTTTAAGTACGATAAAAAAAATGTTTATTTTTTGTTTATTATTTTATTATTTTCGAACATAGTGTTTCTAGTTATTGGGTTAGAACCCAATGGACTTTCCTTAAATAAACCATTTAAAATTGAAGGTGACACAAAAGAGTATATTAGTTCTTCTGAAAATTTAATATGCGGAAAAGGATATACTTTTTATAAAGTGTCAAATGACATTGAATTTGTGTCAAATATTTCAAATAAAAAAGAGAATGAAAAAGCCATTTTTTATAGTTTTCGTTCCCCAGGATTTGCATTTTTCTACGTTACTTTTCGTTTTTTTTTAAATCAGCAAAATGCATTGATTACGTTCATTATTTTTCAAACAATTTTAAATGCTTTTGCTAAACTTATTATAGCATTAATGATTTACAATTTCACTAAAAATAAGTTTCTCTTCATTTTATCTGTTTTCATTTTAGGTACTGTACCTTTTTTCTCACAGTATAATAACCTCATTTTGACGGATTCATTAGGGTTGTCATTTCTAATCTTTGCCTTTTATTTTTTCATTAAAGCAATAGAGAAAAATTTTAAATTTAAAACACTAATTTTATCTGGCTTTCTTTTTACTATTGCTGTTTTTTTACGACCCTTTTTATTTCTTCCCTTTGCACTTGCTGCATTTTTGCTATTAAATCTCTTATTTTCACAAACTAATTTTAAAAACATTATTGTAACATTGCTGTGCTTCGGTTTTTCCTTTATAATAATTGACTCAATTTGGATAATTAGAAATTATTATTACACTGAGAAATTTATTCCGTTGGCTTCAACTTTACATTTTCAGGACCACAAGCATTCATCATTTCAAGAAATTAAAAAAATATCAGGCTCTTTGGGTTATTCCAATAATTGGTGGGATATTGAATCACCTGTTCATTGGTTTTATAACAAAAGCGATAATAGAAAAGTAAATGTAATTTTTTCGGAGGAAGAGATTAGTATTGCGAACCAAAATAAAATACTGAAATCAAGAAATTACATGTTTAATTCCATAGAAAAAAAAATAAAACTTGAAGAAAGAATTTTTTTAGAAAAAAAATCTGAAAAGCTTCTTAAAGAAATCAATCTAGATTTTAGACAAAATAATTTTTTTAATACTCGAATAAAAAATCGTTTATCAATACTTGTAAAGTTCATTAATCAACCGATTCAACGAGATTTCCATAGTGTAAGATACCCCTTCAATGTTACTCTTGTTTTTTATAACCACTTGGTTGTCAATTCAATTCTTTGGATAGGTTTTTTTGCGAGTGTATTGTTTTTGTTTGGGAATCAAATGATTGGCGTCAAATACCTTTCATTTTGCACCTTGATTATAATCTTATTCTTCACTTTTGTGCTTTTGTCGTACGAGTATCGTGAAATTTACACGATGATGGGCTTTCTTGTAATTTCATCTTTCATTTTGTTGAATAAACTTAAGACCAGTCATTTTTTATTAAAAACATCAATAATCGCTATCGTGATTTTAGCTTTTGTTCAGTCTTTTTATCAAACTTTGTTTGAAATAAATTGGTAATTTATAGAACCTTCTTAGTAGATGTTTTTTTGAGCTTAGATGCCTATAAAACTGTTTACCTAATGTTCTTCCTATGTTCAGAAATTTAATGTTTGATGAGTAAATTTAAAATTATTTTTGACCTTTCCATTAATTTCAGGTTTAATAATGAGCATTTTCGGAGTCAGGCTAAGATTAACATGTTATCTTAGTCCATTTTTAGGATTATTTTTATTAGTTGGAATTAAAAAAAAAATCTATTTTTGTTCATAATTCAACAAATTAGATTCTTTGAGAATATTACTTTCTTTAAAGTGATAAAAATGAATTAGTTTGACAAAATAGGATTAGAAAAGTATGAGTAAGGATGAAAATTGGTCGGAAATAATTAGACCTAAGCGACATTGGTTAGATATTAATTTAAAGGAACTATGGAGATATAGAGATCTAATCATGCTTTTTGTAAGAAGAGATTTTGTTTCCATATATAAACAAACTGTGCTTGGTCCATTGTGGCTTTTCATTCAACCACTTTTTACAACAATTACTTTTTATTTTGTTTTTAGTAGAATCGCTAAAATCCCGACCGATAACGTGGATCCAATTTTATTTTATCTTTCTGGGATTACGCTTTGGAATTATTTTTCAGATTGTTTTAGTAAGACGTCTAACACTTTTGTTGCAAATGCAGGTATTTTTGGAAAAGTATATTTCCCAAGGCTGGCAACACCAATTTCAATCGTAATATCAAATCTGATTAAATTAGGCATTCAGGTCCTGCTTTTTATTGGAATCGCTGTTTATCGTGTTTATTTTCACGGCGCACATATTAATATCAACGAAACTATTTTGTTATTACCTGTTTTAATATTATTGATGGCCATTATGGGATTAGGTTTAGGAATCATTTTTTCTGCATTAACAACCAAATACCGAGATTTAAGCTTCTTGTTGACTTTTGGTATTCAACTATTAATGTATGCCACGCCAATTATTTATCCTTTGAGTTTTACCTCAGGGAAATTGCATCAAATTCTATCCTACAACCCTTTAACTCCAATCATTGAAAATTTCAGATATGCATTTTTTGGAATTGGTTATTTAGATATTTCTGGCTTGATTTACACAACTGTCTTTTCTATAGTAGTATTGATTTTTGGGGTCATTATTTTTAATCGAGTAGAAAAAAACTTCATGGATACTGTTTGATATACAGCTTTCCAGAACATTTAAATATTAAGAAGATGCCAGCCATCAAAGTAGAGAATTTATATAAGCAATATCAATTAGGTCAGGTTAGTACAGGCACTGTTGCACATGACTTCAACCGTTGGTTGCACAAGATTAGAGGCAAAGAGGATCCTTATGAAAAAATTACTGGCGAAAATTCTCGCGAGGAAAAAGGGAATTCGAAATATGTCTGGGCAATCGAAGACATTAATTTTGAAGCAAGACAAGGAGAAGTTTTAGGAATTATCGGAAGAAACGGTGCTGGAAAAAGTACACTACTTAAGATTTTGTCTAAAGTGACTTCACCCACAAAAGGTGAAATAAAAATTAAGGGGAGGATTGCCTCTTTGCTTGAGGTAGGTACAGGTTTTCATCCTGAATTGACAGGGAGAGAAAACATCTTTTTGAATGGAGCTATTTTAGGAATGACCAAAGCAGAAATCCGTTCCAAATTCGATGAAATCGTTGCTTTTTCGGGGGTAGAGAAGTACATAGATACTCCAGTTAAAAGATATTCTTCAGGAATGTATGTCCGCTTGGCTTTTGCTGTAGCAGCGCATTTGGAGCCTGAGATTTTAATTGTGGATGAGGTACTAGCAGTTGGTGATGCTGAATTTCAAAAGAAATGCTTAGGCAAAATGAAAGATGTCAGCAGTCAAGGTAGGACAGTTCTTTTTGTTAGTCACAACATGGCGGCTGTAAAATCTCTTTGTAGCAGAGGAATTTTGATGGAGCGCGGAAAAATTTCTTTTGCTGGAGGTGCAGATGAGACTGTTGAACATTATATGCGGGTAAATGCCCAAAATTTAAAACCAAAAGTTGAATTTAATAGTCCTGAGTTGGCTGAAGGCAATGAATTTGTCAAGATAAAATCAATAGAGGTTGTTCCTGAGAATCCTTTTATTACCCATGATATTTATTTAAAATTTTCTTTTTGGAATTTTACTAGTACAAAGCAAATAAATTTAGCCATTGATTTTCTAGACTTAAGTGAGAATATAATTTTTGGAACGATTCACAATTTCAAAACTAATGAAAATAATCTTTGCGTTGGAACTTGTAAAATTCCGGCTAATTTACTAAATGATGGTGTATATTCCTTGAATCTATATTTCTTGAATATAGAAATGAGTATGCTATATCGAAAGGAAGGGATAATCAACTTTGAAGTAGAAGATATGGAACGGAAAAATGCTTATTTTGGTAAAATAAATGGAGCTGTAAGGCCTATTCTAGAATGGAAAGACAATTTAGAAAATTTTTAGTACTGAAATATAAAAAGTTGAATTTTTAGAATGTGATTAAATTAAATAGTATTGGTTTTAAGTTTGTTAAGGCTTGATAAATTTCAATTTGTTTATTTTAATTTTTTCATAAATTAAAGATTGTTAAAACTTAAAAGCTAATGTTTTTTACAAATTTCAGCATTTAATCTCAGAAAAATGCGAGTAGATTTTTTCAAGAATATAATGAAATTAAGTAGTAGATTTACATCGGGAAAGTTTTTTTTGCATAGTTGTTTATGTTTCTGCTGTTGTTTTTTTTATTTTTAGGTTTGTATCGGTATTTCATTTCATGAAAACTTGTAATGACCTCAATCTATACCTCCAGCTTATAACAAAATACCGAAAGATACTTATATGATTTTAAAAGAATAGCAGTAAAAAAATGTGTAAAATTATTCAGCTAGAGTGGGACTCTAATTTTTTTGACTATGAGGTTGGAAAGTTATATATTCCCAAAAATGGTCATTTTGAAATATCCGTGTTGCCTGAGAATGAGTTCAAATTAATATATCTGTTCTCTGAAGAACCCTTGTCGGATCATAAATTAAAAAGTTTGGGAGCACAATTAGTTGATGTAAAAGTTGAACTAGCTAAAAGCACTGCAATTATGCCACTCAATTTCAACGATAAAAATACTTATGAAGTTAAACCAATTAATGAATTATCTAATTCTTTGATTAGTTTGGTTCTAGAAAGTGGGGTTTATTCTCGCTTTAAGTTAGATCAGAATTTTATTCAAAATGAATATGAAAGATTATATATTGCTTGGATTAAAAAAGCATTAGAAGAAACAAATTCAAAAGTGTATGGTGCATATTTAGATACTCAATTATTGGGTTTTATAAGTTTAAGCATGAAATCAGGTATTGCTGATATTGGTTTAATTGCTGTTTATGAAAAAGCAAGAGGAATGCATATTGGAAAAATTTTATTACACGAAGCCAATAATTATGCAAATAATAATGATAGTTCTGCTATAACAGTTGTTACTCAAGAAAAAAATGAACAAGCGATGGCTTTTTATATAAAAAATGGTTTTAGTGTTCAGAATAAAACCTACACTTATCACTTATGGAAAAAAAATCAGTAATTGTTTTTGATTTTTTTTTTTTTTTTTGAACTGCAGATTAATTAATTTGTGTGTGTTTTTTTTTGATTTTGTTTAATTCTTTTATGTTTACTTCGATTTACTCAGGACAAAGTCAAAATATTTTTCCTAATTTTGAGATGAAAATTTTATAATGGACAAAGTCACTAGTTCGAATTTGGTAAATAAACATTTATTGGGCATAAATCATTCTTTAATTAGGATTTTTCTAAAATACTTATGACTATTTATAAATTAGGAATAATTTTTCACACTTTGATAAAATGATATGGAGAAAATAACATTTAATAAGCCTTATTTTACAGGAAACGAAACAAGATATATCGAAGAAGCAGTGAAATCGATGAAAATTTCTGGTGACGGTATTTACACAAAAAAATGTCACGATTTTTTCGAACAGAAGTATAGTTTTAAAAAATGCTTGTTGACTACTTCATGCACTGACGCGCTTGAGATGGCAGCAATTTTGATCAATACGAAAGAAGGAGATGAAATTATCATGCCTTCTTATACATTTGTTTCCACTTCAAATGCTTTTGTTTTAAGGGGTGCAAAAATTGTTTTTGCAGATTCAAAATCAGACCACCCGAATATTGATGTTTCAAAAATCGAAGCTTTAATTACACCAAAAACCAAGGCAATCGTACCAGTTCATTATGGTGGTTTGGCTTGCGACATGGATGAAATTATGGCATTGGCTAAAAAATATGATTTGTTTGTAATCGAAGATGCTGCACAAGCAATTGATTCATTTTATAAAGGTAGGCCGCTTGGGAGCATTGGTCATTTATCCGCTTTTTCTTTTCATGAAACCAAAAATATTATTTCTGGGGAAGGAGGTATGTTAGTAATTAACGACGATCAATTTTTTGACCGTGCTGAAATAATTAGAGAAAAAGGCACCAATCGCAGTAAATTTTACCGTGGTGAAGTGGATAAATATGGTTGGATTGATATCGGTTCTTCGTTTTTACCGTCCGATATTATAGCAGCATTTTTATTTGCCCAATTGGAGAATTTAGATAGAATCCAAGAAAAAAGGAAACAGATTTGGAATTCATTTTATGAAAAACTAGCGGATTCAAAAAATAAGGGAAATTTTAGATATTTAGAAATAAATGAAAATCAAACAAACAATGGACATTTATTTGCTTTGATTCTGAATAGTTTGGAGGAACGCACAGCATTGATTGACTTTATGAGAAAAGACGAAGTGATGCCTGTTTTTCATTATTTAAGTTTGCACAAAAGTCCTTATTACCAAGATAAACATGATGGACGAGCGCTTGAAAATTGTGATAGATTTGCTGATACCTTGTTGCGATTGCCTTTTTACCATGATTTAACAATAGAAGATATTGAAAAAATTACCTCATTAGTCAACTGTTTTTTTGATGGAAAATAAAGCTAAAATATTATTTATTGTTTCTGATTTTTATCAATCAGGAGCCAATAGATATGCATATGAAATTGATAAATCCATTAATAAAAACAAAATTGATTTGTCAATTTTATCGTGGCATCCACTGAACTATAGTGATATTTGGGACGATCATTATTATTCAAAACATCAAGCATTAGGTACCCCGATTTTTTTTGAAAATGAAATTAATCAATTAACTGTTCCCTCTATCAAGGAAAGGTTTGCAAAAAAGTTATTTAACAAACCATTTCCCAATGAAAGGCAGATGTTTCATGATTTTTTAGCTCCTTATTCGAAGATAATTGTAGTTGGTGAATATTTGTATCCTTTTGTTGCAAGGTTTATGAATAAAAAGGAATTAAAAAAAACTTATATTTGTGTTCAAAACTCCATTTTTCAGCACAAAGAAAATTATGATCGTTATGATAAAAAGCAGTTTTTTCAATTTATTACTTGTTTCAAAGATGGAATGTATCAAAATGAATTACATTCTTTTGGGAATTACAGCCACGTTTTTTTTCCATTGGCGATCAATATTGAAAATCCAGTTTTTAAGTCTAATTATGAATTGAAAGAACCAATAAAAATTGGAATTTTCACAAGACTTTCACACACTAAACCACTAGATCCTTTTTTATATGCTTTTCAATTGATTGTTGAGAAGTATCCTACTGCAGAATTTCATGTGTATGGAACTGGTGACCCTGAAAAAGAAGGAGTAATGAGAATTGTAAAACAGCTAGATTTAGAAAAAAATGTATTTTTCAGAGGGCATCAACAAGATTTAATTGCTTCAGCTTTGGTTGATAATCTCAATTTAATCTGGTTACATGGATATTATGGGGTACCTGGTGGTTTTGCTGGGTTTGATATTTGTACCACTAAAATCCCCCAGGTTTTTTGGGATTTCAGTGTTTCAAGCGATCAATTCAGTGATGAAAGATTTCCGATGTTTCACAGTTTATCCAAGTTTGTAGCCAAATCATTGGAAATTATTGAAGATGCTGTCAAAGCTAAAGAATTAGCAGAAGTTCAATATAAATATATTGATGACGAGAGAAATATTCAAAAATTTATTCATATATTGGAAACTCTTTTTGAAGAAAAAACTAAATGAAAATGGAATGAATGTAAAGTATAAATTAGGTGGTAAGGAAATTGAACTTGAGTTGAATGGTTCTACTTTTGTTGGTTCTGATGAGGTCTTATTGTTACAAGATGAAAATTTAATTGAAAATACAGATTGGAAAGAAATTGTCGATTTTTTGATTGAAGCTGATTTCGTAAAAATTAAAGACGGTTCAAAATCGATTATCGGTGATTTAATTCTTGAAGCTGGCGGACAAATTGATGAAAATTTTGAGCTTGAAAATTACCATCTATATGTGAACAATGAAATTCACTTAAATTTGCAAAAATGATTCAGTGGGGGTGGAATGTAAGTCAATTTCCGGTGGATTTTAAGTTGATTAATGAACGCATTTCAGAAGTTCTTGGTCTAGAGGTATCCTCTAAAGCAAAACATGCTGATATAAATAATTTTTTCTTGAGAATTGTAAGACCTCAAAATTTTCAAGACAACAATCCCCCTCAAAGAGATGTTTGGTTGGATTGACTTAGAAATGCGGTCAATATTTATGCTCCAATTTGCGGAAGTAATTCCGAAAGCTCACTAGGCTTAATTGCTGGAAGTCATTTTTTAATGGAGTCAGAAATTGAACGAACTGTTGATGGAGCAATATTAAACGGAACTTCATATACTGTTCCTTGTGTTATTTCGGTCAAAGGAGAACAGCCGATGTTAGAAAGGCCAGACCCGAAAGAAAATCAAGTGATGCTTTTCTCTCCTTATTTGGTTCATGGTGGTGGATATAATTTTAATGAAAATACAACAAGAATGTCTCTAGAATTGAGATTTTGGAAAAATTAAGAAAAATGAAAGTATTAATTACAGGAGGTGCAGGTTTTATTGGAAGTCATTTAACTGCTTATTTAGCTGAACAAGGAGATGAAGTAATTGTACTAGATAACTTATTGAGAGGAAATAAAATTGAAGATTACATCTTAAGCAAGATTACTTTTGTTGAAGGAGATGTAAGAGATCAAGATTTGGTAATGAAACTTTCAGAAAATTGCGATCAGATTTATCATTTGGCTGCGATTTTGGGAGTAGATATTGTTGCTGACAATCCTGTTGAAACAATGGAAACCGAAGTTGAAGGCACAAAAAACGTTGTTTATGCTGCTCTGAAACATGGTGTTAAGAAAGTTATTTATGCTTCCACGAGTGGAGTTTATGGTCATTCTGCAATAGAAAAAAGCGTCGATGAAGACATCATGATTGATCCTAGAACGAGTTATGCCATGGCGAAACGATATAATGAAATTTATCTAAAGGCAGTTTACGAAGAAAGAGGTCTTGAGTCTATTTCATTGCGTTTTTTCAATGTATATGGTCCTCGACAAGATGACAGAATGGTGATTCCTCGTTTTTTTGAACAAGCACTCAAAAATGAACCAATCACTGTTTTCGGAAGTGGAAAACAAACGAGAGACTTTACAAGTGTCGAAGAAACAATAATTTCGTTGGTTAAATTATCAGAAGTTTCAACAGGAGCTGAAATCTACAATATAGCAAATGAAACAGAATTAAATATCTTGGAGTTAGCAGAGTACATCAAAGAAATTACAAAGTCAGACTCTGAAATTAAATTAATTGAGTCTCCTGCTAATAGATATGATTATGAGGTTGAAAGACGAGTTGGAAGTTCTGAAAAGTTACTAAAAGCGGTTGGATTCAAACCAAATACTAATATTCGATTAGGTTTAAAGAAATTACAAGAAAGTTTGTATCAAATTAATTAATCTTGCATGGCTAGCAAACAAAAAGTATTAGTTTTATTGCCCTTATTTGATTTAGGAGGTGCTGAAAAACAAGGTGTATACATTGCACGATCTATGCAAGAGAGTGGTAAGTATGAAGTTGAAGTTTGGGCTATTGGAAAAGGAACAGGAAAGCTTTGTGTTTTATTGGATGATTTAGGATTGAAATACAAGTGTTTAAACAAATCATTTGACTCATTTTATAATGTTAAAAGTCGAATAAAATTATATTTTAATTTTAGGTATTCTATACAAAAATCTAAAATAGAAATACTTATTCCTTTTACATATCATTGTAATGTATTAGCAGCTTCAACTTTTAGATTTTCGAGAGTGAAAAAATGTGTATGGTTCCAAATTGCGATGGAATATCAGTTCTCCTACAGTAGTTTTGAAAAAATTGCTTCGAAATTTAAACCAGTTTATGCTGCAAATTCTTTGGCTGCTGCTAAGTTTATTTCAGAAAAACACAAGATTGAGTTATCGTCTGTATCATTTATACCAAATCCATTCGAATTTATTTCACCAAAGGAATCAAGAAATAGTTGGCGAGAAAAATTGAATATCAAATCAGACGAGTTGATGTTTTTTATTGCTGCTAATTTTTACCCAGAGAAAGACCATGAGACTTTGCTAAATGGATTTAGCAAAGCAAAGAAAAAACATAAAAATGCCAAGTTAGTTCTAGCTGGGAGTAAAGAATATTTGCCCGCTTTAAATAATTTGAAAGCCTTATCTTTTGATTTATCATTATCTTTTGAAGATGTTTTATTTATAGGTACTAGCGATGACGTTCCTGGTCTAATTGAGGCTTCAGACATTTGTTTTTTGACTAGTATAAGTGAAGGAAGTCCGAATGCGTTAATAGAATACATGGGCTATGGAAAGCCAATAATTGCATCTTCAATACCTCCAATTGTTGAATTATTAAACTCAAGTTATCCTTATTTATTTGAAAAAGGTAATTCTGACGATTTGGCATTGAAAATTGATTTATTAATTTCGGAAATAAATTTCCCTAAAGTACATGATTTGACTGAAGTAAATAGAGAAAAAATTTTAACACAATATACAATAGAGTCTAATTTCAATGCTTTTCACAAAATAATTTCACAATGAAACCGCTTATTTCATTTATCGTTCCATATTTTAATGCTGGAACTACGATTCAAGATACGATTGATTCAATTTTCAATCAATCTTATGATAATTTTGAAATATGGATTATTGATGATGGAAGTGATGATTTATTGTCAATTGAAAAATTGAAAGATTTTTTGAATATTGATAAAATCAAGATTCTACATCAAGAAAATCAAGGTCCTAGTTCAGCAAGGAATAATGCAATCACAAAGTCCAAAGCTGATTTTTTTGTGTTTTTAGATTCAGATGATTTGATTGAAGCAGAAACTTTAATTTTTGCGCTTGAAAACATAAAAATGAATGATGTTTTGTTTGGAGACTGCCTTTATTTTGGTGGCAGAACTGATGTTAAAAAACAATTATTGCCAACAAAAGAACAAATATTAGTGGGCAATCCTATAGCAATTTGCGCATTGATCCGCGCTGAGACATTTAAACAAATACTTTTTGATACCCACCTTGATAAGTTAGGATTAGAAGATTGGGAATTGTGGATTAATTTGTTCTCTAGAGATTTTAAATTCATTTATTTTGAAAAGATTTTATTCAAAATTAGAGTGAATGAAAATTCAAGAACATTTAAAGTTGCCAATCAGAAACATTCAATTATTAAAAAATATATTTTTAACAAGCATTCAGAATTTCTGTACAATCAATATTTAAATGTATTTGAAGAAAAAAAAGAATTGTCAACTTTAATTGATTTTAAAATTGGTAAATTGGTGCTTTATCCATATAGAATGCTCAAACAAATATTTAAGAAAAAATGAAAAATTATCTAAAGCAAGATGAAGCTAGTTTTATTCAACTAGGTAAAGATAAACACGAAGAGTATATCACTGCAAGCCCATTTCCAAGCGGTTATTTTGAAAATTTTTTCGATGAAAAAATGTTAGATGAGATTTTAGATGAATTTCCGGATTTAAAATCTAAAGCAGATTATAATTTTAAAAATGCAAATGAAAATAAATTAGCTACCAAAGGCGAATACAAATTATCTCCAAAAGCTAGAGATTTTATTCGATTTTTAAATTCTCAGGTTTTCTTGGATTTTTTATCAAATCTTACCGGCATAGAAAATTTAATACCAGATCCAACACTTGCTGGCGGCGGATACCATGAATTGAAGCCTGGTGGATTCTTGAAAATTCATAGTGATTTCAATAAGCATCCTGACAATAAGTTAGATAGAAGAATTAACGTGTTGGTTTATTTGAATAAAAATTGGAAGACTGAATACGGTGGTCAGTTTGAATTATGGAATGAATCCATGACAGAATGTGTTAAAAAAATCGAACCAAATTTCAATACTATGGCTATTTTCTCAACTACCAGTAAATCTTATCACGGTAATCCTAGAATTATAAAATGCGATGAAGGAAATAGTAGAAAATCAATCGCAATGTATTACTATACAAATGGTCGACCTCAGCACGAAGTGGAGGAGTTTTTGGAAGACCATTCAACGATTTTTAAAGCGAGAGAAAATTTGGACGATTTGAAAGAAACAGAAAAGTATCTTCAAGAAAAATTAGTGAGGGCGAAAAAGGAAAAAAACAGAATTCTAATTATTCATTTTTTCAAAAATATTGCACCACCATTTATTTGGAGTCTTGTCAAGAGAAGGAAATAAAATAAAATTAGAAGGAAATTATTGAGTTTATATAATTTTGTCCTTGTTTAAAAAAAAATAATTCAATGGGGTGAATTTTTTACAAAAAAAGTATAATTTAATCTATGAATTAAATTGATGGAAACATATAAAATAAGAAAACTAAAACAGGATATAGTCGGTGATTTAATTTCAATTTACAAGAATGCTTTTGATGTTGATGTTGATGAAGATTTTTTAAACAAGAAGCAACAAGTTCGTTTTCTTAATCAGAATTACGTGGGATTTATCGCATACGACCAAAACAATTTGCCAGCTGCGTTTTATGGCGTATACGCTTGCTTGTTATCATACAATGGAAAAACATTTTTGGGAGCCCAATCAGGCGATACCATGACACACAGTGACCATAAAGGAAAGGGGTTATTTACCATGTTGGCGTTGGAAACTTATCAATATTGTAAAGAAAATGGTTTTCATTGTGTTTTTGGTTTTCCAAACGAAAATTCGTTCCCAGGGTTTATAAAGCGGCTTGGATGGTCACATTTTGATGACTTGGTTCCATACTTAATTAGGGTAAAGTGCGTTCCTTGGATAAGATTGAAAAACACATTCAAGTTACCCCAAAAAATGCATAATAGTTGGTGCCGATTTATTTTAAAAAGTGCGAAAAAGGGTTCATCATTTCAAAGTTCTTGTTTGGAAAACGATACTTCTGTTGTAGATCATTCTGCTGACTTTTTCCAATATAAAACTTATGGAGAAAATTATTTGATTGAAGTTTGTGGAATAAATATTTGGATAAAATTTGATGATACATTTTTATTTATTGGTGATCTTGAGAAATGTGATGAAGATAAATTCGTCATGGTGATCAAAGGATTAAAAAGACTCGCATTCAAAATGGGTTTGCCGCATTTGCGATTTCATGCTAGTTCACAAACTTGGGGCAGTGAAATGTTTCAAAAATATGGTGTTCCAATGGAAGTTAAGTATCCAGTTGGAGGAATTAGTTTCACAGATGAGATTCCAATAAAAAAAATGAAGTTTACAGGTGCAGACAATGATACTTTTTAGAAAAGTTTAATTAATAATATGATTAAAAACAACGTTTATTTACCAAATGTAACTTTCTTTAGATTTATAGCAGCGTTGTGGATTGTTTTTTTCCATTTTGGAACTACAGCAACCACAAATATTAATAATCCAATTATAACTAGAGTCGTTAGTAATGGATTTCAGGCTGTATCATTCTTTTATGTTTTGTCTGGTTTCATAATGGCTTACCTTTATTATTCGTCGTTCCTAGATAATCAATTTCAACTGTTTAAATTTTGGAAAGCTCGATTTGCACGTATATATCCGGCCTACTTTGTGGCACTATTATTTTGTTTCTTATTTTATTTATATTGGGGGACAGATTTAAGGTTAGTAGATTCTATCGTAGAGTTGTTATGTCTTCAAACTTGGAAATGCAGTTCTTTTCCCGGCTATAATTACCCAGATTGGAGTATATCAGTAGAATTCTTTTTCTACTTAATTTTTCCGTTTGTTATTAAAAAGTTCGTTTTCTTAAGTACGAAACTGATTGCTTTGATCGTCCTTGTTTTTTGGTTTACAACGCAATACCTGTATAATGTGATAGATTTGGACAGTCAAAAGATTTTTGAAGATTTCCCGTTATTTCACGTTTCATCTTTTATTTTTGGCGTATTTGGTGGAGTATTATTTTTTAGGTACAATTCCTTTTTGATTAACCTGAACTTTGTTAAAATTTTCAGCACTTTAATAGCTATTTCGGGAATTTTATTTACTTGTCATTTCTTGTTCGGAGTAAAGGAAAACATTGGTTTTTATTCCCCTGTTTTTTTGTTGCTGATTTTTGTTTTTGTTCTAGACAGAACTTATTTTTCTGTTCTTTTCGCAAATAGATTTGCTGATTATTTGGGAGAAATCAGCTATAGTATTTACATTTTCCAATACCCTGTGTATATTCTAGCGAAGATTTTTGCCAATAAATTGCATATCAATGTTGACAGTTTGTTTTTTCTATTTTCCTTTGTTTGTTTGTTGATTGGCGTATCAATGTTGACACATAAGTTTATTGAAAAGAAAATCAGAAAATTAATTTTAGAGAGACTTTGAGATGAATTGGTTTGAACAAAAAATATTGGGCTTATTCGTAAAAACACGAGGCAGACTTTCTAAGCCAATTTTGGCAGGGAAGGGATTGATATTCATGTTACACAGGGTTTTGCCCGAAAACGAAAGAGAACAATACACATTAAACAGAGATTTGGCGATTAGTCCTGATAAACTTGAAGAATATATTCTATTCTTCAAGCAGCAAGACTATGACTTTATTTCTTTAGATGAACTATCAAATTGGTTGGATGGTAAAATCAAACTTCACAAAAAATTCGTTTGTTTGACTTTTGATGATGGCTATCGAGACAATTTAATCCATGGATTACCGATTTTAAAAAAGCACCAAGTACCAGCTACGATCTATGTAACCAATTGTTTGCCTAATGGCATAGGCTTGTTGTGGTGGTATTATTTTGAAGAATTTGCAAATAAAGCCAATCGACTAATATTAGATTCTTCAATCGGTAAGGTCGAGTTTTGTTGGAAAAATTTAAATGATGCTTTTTCTCAATTTCAGCAAGTGAGTGAGGCAATAAAATCAATTCCCTCAAAAGAATTGCATCAAGTATTGAAAAGTAGTTTTCAATTAACTAATGAGGAAATAGAGAAACAATGTAGAGAGATTTCTTTGACTTGGGACGAAATTAAGTTGTTGTCTACTGAGCCATTGATTACTATTGGGGCACATACAATGAATCACGTATGTGTAAAACAACAGAATGATCAATTGGTAAGAGAGGAAATACTAAATTCAAAAATTGAAATTGAAAGTAAAATTGGGCAAACAGTAAATCATTTTGCTTATCCATTTGGCGGAACTTTCGATGTTGATTCACAAGCCTTTGAGATTGTAAAAAGAGTAGGATATAAAACAGCAACTTTAAATCAACCAGGGAATATTTTTAAAAGTAATATGCATAGTAAATTTGCTTTAGCAAGAATGCCCTTGGGAAATAGGATAGATGACGAGAGAATGAATTATTATTTGAATGGGATTTATCATTTTTCTGTAAATGGATTTACCAAAAATCTTTATTAAATGGATATCTCAATTATAATTGTTAGCTACAAAACACCTGATTTAATTTTAGGATGTATTCGTTCCATTTATGAAAATTCAAGTTCGATTAATTTAGAAATAATTGTTGTTGATAATGCTTTTGGCGATGGAAGTAAAGAACTTGTTTTGAATAATTTTAAAGACGTTATTTGGATTGATTCAGGGTATAACGCAGGTTTTTCAAGAGCGAATAATATTGGTATAAAAAGAGCTTCAGGAGATTATCTGTTAATTCTGAATCCTGACACTTTTATCAAAGGTGACTTTTTAGGAAAATTAATGTCATTTTACAAAAATCAAGATTTACTTTTTGAGGACAAATTAGGTTTATTAACTACTCGGATTATTTCTTCAGTTAATCAATCATTACTGGTGGGAACGGGGAGGAAATTTGTAGGTTTTCAAAGAGAGATAAAAAAAAATCCTTTTTCAATACTTTTGAATCGGATTTTGGGTGGCAAAAAAGTAGCGTACGAACCTAAGAAATTTCACTATCACAATCATGAAGTAGATTTTGTGAGTGGAGCATGTTTTATGATTCAAAGGTCTAAACTTACTGCTAACAATTTATATTTCGACGAGGACTTTTTTCTATATTTCGAAGATTTGGAATTTTGTTTTAGAACAAGAAAAGCAGGGTTAAGAAATTATTTTTGTTCTGATATTGAGATTTATCATGTAAATTCGGCAAGTACTTCAAAAACCAATAATTTAAATGCGCAGATTAAAATTTCAGAGTATCTATTTTATTTTAAGCGATTTAATCCATTTCAATATTTTTTATTGGGAAATTTAGTGAAGTTCAATTTTTATTTAAATAGATTTTTATTAAGAAGAAAAAATGAAGTTTATTTATTGGAAGAATTAAGATTTGAAAAGCAATTATTCAATGAATATTTTTTTCAAATCCCCAAAAAATACAGAAAAGGCAAAATTGGAAAAGTTGATTTTTTGAAATATGATAAATAAAATTAAAAATAGAATTTTCCCCAAAAGCAATCAGCAGTTGGTTGAAGAACTAGTTCGAAAAATTAATTCAATTCGACAAGAAAATGATTCAATTGTACTTTACGGTTCACCAACTGAAGGCAATTGGAAAGGTATTGCCAATGCAACGATTGGATTATTTCCAAATAATTCACTTCAAATTCCACAATGGTATTCAAATCCAGTTTTAAATAAAAAGGAAACAAGTGAAATTTGCAAACATATCAAAGATTCAAAATTTGAAAAGGTAATTATAAGTGGATTTGCCAATTATTTTTTTGATTGGATAGAACGTTTAAAGGCGGGAGTAAAAATTGAAATAATTTTTCATGGAACAATTAGTGAATTTCATGAAAAAGAAAAGCAGCAATTTATCGGAAAATTAATCAAAGTAGGCAAATTAGGAATTATCAGTCGATTTGGCTTCGTAAAAGAAGGTTTAGATCAAGTTTTCAAGACTTTGTATGGCTTTGACAGTTTTCATCAACCGCTTTCCAATCCGATTCTTCCAAGTGGACTTCATTTTTTACAGTTGGACAAATCGAAAATTCATGTAGGGGTTTTTGGTGCTGACATATTTAATAAAAACTTGCACAATCAGGTAATTCATGCACTAATGATTGAAGACGTCATAGTTCATGTTTTAGACAAGTCAATTTTCGAGTATTTAAATTTATCGGACAGGATAATTGAACATGGAAAAAATTTGGACAAAAACCACTTCTTATCTATTTTGGGTTCAATGGATTTAAACTTATATATTTCTTTTAATGAATCGTGGGGATTAGTTTCACATGAAAGTTTTGCATTGGGAATTCCGTGCGTTGAAAGTTTAAAAGTGGATTATTTAGAACTAATTTTAAGTAAAATTGAAAGAAAAAGATAGAATTTATTTTACCGGAATTGATGGACTAAGAGCAATCGGTGCTTTGACCGTGCTATTTGGACACATTGAGTTATCCAAAAAGTCAGTAGGTATCGAAAATTTGATGGAACATTCATTTTACAAAAATACTTCAGGTCATTTAGGCGTATTATTATTTTTTGTGTTGAGTGGTTTTTTGATAAGCTACTTATTATTCAAAGAAAAAAAAGAGACAAATAGAATTGATATTCTTAGTTTCTATAAAAGAAGGGCATTGAGGATTTGGCCAATTTACTATTTAGCGGTTATCTTACTTTTTTTTGTTTTTCCGTTCATAATTGAGTTTGATTATTTCGGTAAACCAAATTGGGAGTTTCCACTATCTAATTTTAAGACAATCTTAATTTATTTTTTGATTGTTCCAAACTTAGTAAGTTTTGGTATTAACGGGCTCGGAGGTGGATTTCAATTAGGCTCGATAGGAACTGAGGAACAATTTTATCTGTTTTGGCCTTGGGTATTTAAGATTTTTAAAAATGTACTTTATCCAATTGTAGTATTAATTATTTTAATTCCCTTAATTCCTCATTTATGCGATTACCTTTCAATACATTTTTTCAAAATAAATGAAACTGCAAAATTGTTTTTGCATCAACTCGGCGATTTTTTTATGTATTTCAAGATTAATTGTATGGCTACAGGAGGCTTAATTGCATGGATATATTTTAATAAAATGGAATCAATTTTAAAACTGTTGTATTCCAAAACTATTCAATTTATCGTTTTATTTCTGACTTTTGGTGGTTGGTTTTGGGGATTTCATTTAAATTATTTTTCTGACGAATATTATTCCATATTATTTGCAATTTTAATTTTAAATACTGCAACAAATCCAAATGCCCTAGTGTCATTTAATATAAAATCATTAAATTATTTAGGTAAAATTTCTTACGGTATCTATGTTTATCATTGGATAATAATTTTATACTTCATGGATGTATTTATGAATCTAAAATCCGACATTTGGATTTATAACATATTGTTGTATTTTTGTTCAATATCAACTACCTTAATCGTTTCACATTTTTCTTATTTTTATTTTGAAATTATGTTTTTGAAACTAAAAGAAAAATTTGCAATAATAAAATCTAATAGCAAAATATGAATGAAAAAGTAAAATTGATTTGCATTACTCCAATTAAAAATGAATCTTGGATTTTGGAAAAATTTTTAAATGCAACTTCTTTATGGGCAGATTATATTATTATTGCTGATCAAAATTCGACAGATAATTCTGTGGAAATAGCTTCAAAATTTGAAAAAGTAATTTTGGTAAATAATAATACTTCTTATAATGAATTTGAGAGGACAAAGATTCTTTTGAATGAAGCACGAAAAATTGAAGGAAGAAAGATTATTTTTGCCCTTGATGCAGATGAAATTTTTTCAGCAAATTTTTCTAAATCACCAGAATGGAATACAATTTTAAATTTAAAAACTGGAAGCCTAATTCTAATGGATCGAATTAATCTTGATCCAGAACAAGAATTTTATTTTGGAAAATTAAAGATGGTTTTTGGGTTTGTTGATGATGGAATTTCAACCATGGAAGATACCTCAAAAGCAATAATTCATAATATACGATTACCTTGGCCAACTAATGCTGAATCATACCATTTTAAAGATATTAAAGTACTTCATTTTGATTATTTAATTCCAGAAAGAACAATTAGTAAGCTTATTTGGTATCAATGTTTTGAAAAAATAAATTTCAATCATGATAATAATTATTTGCTTAACAAATACAAGACGTTTGATTCAATAGACTCTTTCCTGAAATCGGTAAATTTATTCAAATTAAAAAAAGAATGGATAAATGATTATAAAAAAGTTGGAATTGATATTACTAGTCTTAAATCACCTTTTTTATGGTGGACTGATGAAGTACTTGGAATGATAAATGAATATGGAATAGTTCGATTTAAAAATTTGGACATAAACAGAATCGACTTGGTTTTTCGGGCTAAAGAATTAGGTTTTAGCGACTTGTCTAGGTTTCAGGTTAGAAGAACTTTTCTTCAAAAATTGATAAAAAAGATTAAAAATAAAATCGCATGAAAAGTTCTCTACTTCAATTTTTAATTAAAATAAATACTCTTTTAAGTTACCTAATAAATTGTGGACTAAGTGATGGGTTAAAACTGTTTTTTTTAAAAGCAAATAAAGAGAAAGATTATAAAGTTCAATTAAAATCATTGAAATATCCCTTTTTTATAAGAGGCAACACTTCTGATAGATTGGTAGTTAGCCAAGTTTTTTACACCAAAGATTATGATATTTCAACTAATTTTAGTCCAAAAGTTATAGTAGATTGTGGTGCAAATATTGGACTTGCATCTTTATATTTCAAGTCCAAATATCCTGAAAGTATGGTTATTGCTGTTGAACCTGAAATAAATAATTTTAATCTATTAGTGAAGAACCTCGCAAATTACAATAATTTTCATGCTGAAAATAAGGGGATTTGGTCAGAAAGTTGTCACTTGGAGATCATAAGTGGTGAAGATGATTTGCCTTGGAGTTTTCAAGTTAGGCAGATTGAAGAACAAACAGAATCAAGTGTTGAAGCAATTAGTTTTGTGGATATTATTAAAAAATATGACTTAAAGGAAATTGACATTTTAAAAATTGATATTGAGGGTGCTGAGGAGAATTTATTTGAAAAAAACGCAGAGAAATGGTTGCCCTATGTAAAAATTATAATTATTGAATTACATGATCGATTTTTGCCTTTAAGCAGCCGTCCTTTTTACAAAGTTTTAAGTGAATACAAGTTTGAAACTTACTTTAAAGGTGAAAATATTATCGCTACAAAAATTGATGACTAATTTTGAAAATAATCCACATCATTCCAAACCTTAAAAAAGGAGGTGCTGAGCGAATTGTCATTGATATAATTCGAACTTTAAGCAAGAAAAAAGAGCTTATAGTTAAGTTAGTTCTTTTTGAGGATAAAATTGAGTATGATGTTGAAGATATCAAACATTTGATTGAAATCGTGCCGAGTAAAGTATCACTTTCAATTTCAAAGAAACACGTTTTAAGTGTGACTCAATTGCAAGATACATTTGATTTTTTCAAGCCTGATATAATTCATTCTCATTTATTTGAGGCTGAAATCGTTTCAAGAAGTTGCCATTTCCCTAGTGCAAATTGGTTTTCCCATTCACATGATAGAATGAGATCTTTGGAAAATATTGGGATTTTTAGTGTCAAATCAAAAAGAGATTTAACAAATTATTTTGAGAAAAGATACCTTTTGAGGCGATATAGAAAAAATGGTGGAAATCATTTTATTGCTATTTCCGAAGATATTGAAAATTTTTTGAAGTCAGTATTACCTATGGATTTATCGAATGTATTTTTCTTGCAAAATGCAATTGACGTTCAACGATTTTTAAAACCAAATCATTTTGTTACTTCAAAATCAAGTTCCATTTGCCACTTGATTTCTATCGGTAGACTAGACAAAAATAAAAATCATCAATTTTTAATTGAGGTTGTGCTTGAATTAAGGAATCGAAATTTTCCTGTTCATTTATCTATCATTGGAGAGGGAACGGAAAGACGTAATCTAGAAACCCAAATTGAAAGATTAAAGCTCGAGAACGAAGTTTCGCTGTTGGGCTTACAAGATAAGGTCGAAGAAAATTTATGGAATGCTGATTTGTATGTACATAGTGCTATTACAGAAGGTTTTGGTTTGACATTAATAGAAGCGATGGCATCAGGTCTCCCAGTAATATCACTAGATGGAGGAGGAAATAGAACTATTATGTCGAACGAAATAAATGGTTATCTGATTGAATCACAAGATTGTAAGTTGTTCTCTGCTAAAATTATTGAATTGGTTGAGAATAAAGAGCTATATCACTATATTTCAAATTATGCGACTGAATTTGCTCATCAATTTGACATAAATCATTATATTGACAAACTAATTGATATTTATCAAAAATCACTTTAAATGTGTGGAATAGCTGGAATTATTGATTTTAATAATAGACTTCAAATCGACGAAAATTTACTTCGTCATATGGCAGAACCTTTAAAATTTCGAGGTCCTGATCAAGAAGGATATACTTTTCAAAATCAAACCAATTTTAGCTTTGGTCTAGCACACAAACGGCTTAGCATTATTGATTTGTCTGAATCTGGACGACAACCGATGTGGAGCAAAGATGGAGATGTGGTCATTGTTTTTAATGGAGAAATATACAATTATCCGTTGATAAAAAATGAATTACAACAATTGGGTCAAGTTTTTGCATCTACCTCTGACACGGAAGCAATAATTTATGCGTATCAACATTGGGGAATTTCAAAAACCCTAGAAATGTTAGAAGGAATGTTTGCTTTTGTGATTATTGATCTTAAAAAACAAACATCTTTTATAGCTCGTGATAGATTTGGTGAAAAACCGCTGTATTATCATTTTGATGAGCAGTTTTTCGCTTTTAGTTCTGATATTCGATCATTCAAAGCATTGCAATTAAAACAAACAATTGATTTTCATGCGTTAGGATATTATTTTTCTGAAATGTCAACTCCAGTTGAAAATTCAATTTATGAAGAAATAAAAAAACTTCCTCCTGCCAATTTTATTGAATTTAACAGTGAAATGTTTCAAAAATATGAATATTGGCAGTTGAATTATAAAAATAAAACGGACTTAACGTTACAAGAATCTATTAATCAGGCAGAAATTCTTATTGAAAAAGCGGTCCAGAATACACTTCTATCTGATGTACCTGTAGGTTGCTTTTTAAGTGGTGGATTAGATTCTTCGTTGATTTCTTTTTATGCCGCAAAAAATTACGGTTCGCAAATCAATACGTTTAGTGTTGGTTTTGAATACGAATCTTTCAATGAATTGCCATATGCGAGAGCAATCTCAGCGCAAATAGGCTCGAAGCACAATGAAATCATTTTGAATCCTAATGATTTAAATATTGTAGATGCTTTGCTTAAAGAATATGGAGAACCTTTTGCTGATTCATCTGCAATACCAACATACTATGTTTCTCATTTTGCCGGCAAATCAGTCAAAGTTGTACTTGGTGGTGATGGTGGAGACGAGGTTTTTGCCGGTTACAGAACCTATAACCAAGGATTACGAATGCAGCAATGGTCGAATAGAAATTGGCTAAAACAACCAATGAAGTTGATTTCTAAATTGACTAAATTGGAAAAGGCCAACTATCTTTCAGGTGTGATGAATAAAGATATTTCTATTTTAGCAAGTGCTTTATATAGAAATATGGGATTTTCTCGCGCTTCATTAAAAGAGTTGTTTAATGAAGAATTATTTTATAATGCTCCAAAAAAAGAGCACGAAGGAAAAATTATTGAAGCTTTAATAAATGACGACGAGGTTTTTGATGTATTATTGAGTGCCTCAATGAAAACGAGATTAGTTAATGATTATTTGGTTAAGACTGACCGGGCAACGATGTTTAATTCATTGGAACTTCGAACACCTTTTATTGACAAATCGCTGGTTGAATTTGCGAACAATTTACCGTATGATTATATCATGCACGATGGGATTAATAAATACATAACTAAGAAAATATCTGAAAAACATTTTACCAAAGAATTGATTTACAGAGAAAAACAAGGTTTTAGGATCCCAATTGGGCAATGGATGCGTGAAGGCTGGAAAAAACAATTTGAACAAATTATTTTTGACAAGCAAGATGTGGTTCCGTTGAATTATAGCTATGTTGAAAAAATATGGAAAGAGCATTTAGCGGAACACAAGGATCATGCCCACAAGCTTTGGTGTATTTATGTTTTCCATAAATGGATCAAAAACGAATATTTATCATGATGAAAAAGATTTTATACATTGCCAATGGTAATAGTATTCATGATGTCAAATGGATTTCTTTTTTTTCAGATCAAATAGATAGCTATTGTTGTTATTTGATTTGCGATACTTTATGTGATTTATCTGAGCAAACTAGAAAAGAACTTGCTGAAAAAAACATTCAGATTCTCCCGCAGATTGCTCCTTTTTCAATTACAAGTCCTCTAAGGACGTTGAGAGCAATTAGACAATTTAAAAAGGTTATTAAAGAAATTGAACCGGATTTGGTTCATGTTTTATTTGCTGCTCCCAATGCATTGTGGTTAAATTTTACTAAAATTCCTTCTATTATTACTTTAAGAGGATCTGATATTTTAATTGTGATTCCTGGATTGCTAAAACAAAAAGGTATAAAAAGCATCTATTTTAACGTCTTGTTTAAGATGTTTAACAAGGCTTTCCTAGCTGCAATATCAGTTACTGGAACATCGTGGACACAAATTGATAATGCAAAAGCGCTTTTTGAAGGATCAAAATTAGCGCTAATTAGAACTGGTGTAGATGTTTCAAAAATAAGTGAAATCAAACAACCAGAATTGATTCCTGATTCTTTGAGAGATAATGAGTTTGTTTTTTCTCCTCGTTTTATGTCCCCAATTTATAATATTGAATTACAGATAGAAGCGATTTCTAAATTGAGAAAAGAGATATTAAATCGATATACTTTTGTATTTATAAGAGGTAAGCAGTTTGACCAGCATTATTACCAGGAGCAAGTGCAAAAACTTTATGTGTTGAAAGAAGAAATTAATCTCAACTATATCATTTTTGATTACCTAGACCAATCAAGTATGTGGATGTTTTTGAAAAAAGCGTCTTTATGTATTATGACGCCAATAAGCGACGGAACGCCAAACTCAGCATTGGAAGCGATGGCAGCTCAGTGTCCTTTAATTGTCTCAAATCTTAATTATGACAAAGATCTTTTTGAAGGAACTTGTATTAAATTGAAGACATCTGAATCGTCTGAATTAGCAGAGACAATTGAATTAGCTTTGGAAAATTATCCAAATGATTTTATAGAAAAAGGATATGTACAAGTTTTGGCGCTAGGAAATCGAGAATTAGAAATGAAAAAATTAGAAAATCTATACAAAAGCTAAGTTATTGTTTAAAAAAACGGACACATTATTAAAAAAGTCGAATTAAAATCACATTTTTAATTAACTTAGAAACCCGTAATAAAACGAGACAATAGTTTTCTTTTTTAGATAAAGGTATTTCAACAAATTAGTATCGAAAATGATTTTTTTTGTTGATGTCGAAATATTAAAAGTTTAAGTTTTGGAAAGTAAAAAAATACTAATATTAGCTTATGATTTCCCTCCTTATGTTTCTGTTGGCGGCTTGAGACCATATAATTGGTATAAGTATTTAAATGAATTTGATGTTTATCCAATTTTGGTTACTCGTCAATGGAACAATGATTTTGGGAACGAAATAGATTACATTTCAGCTAGTCATAATAATATACCTATTTCTGAAAGAAACGATTTGGGTAAAATTATAAGAACACCTTACAAACCAAATTTGAGTAACCGTCTATTAATGAAATATGGACATGAAAGATTTGTGGTTGTAAGAAAGTCAATCACTGCTTTCTATGAATTGGCGCAATTTTTCTTTTCTGTCGGCCCGAAAGTTCAATTATATAAGGAGGCAAAACGTTTTTTACGAGAAAATAAAGTAGATGCCATTATCGCAACAGGTGATCCTTTCATCCTTTTTGAATATGCATCAAAATTGAGTAAAGAGTTTAAAACACCGTGGATTGCAGATTACAGAGACCCGTGGTCTCAAAACAAGTCAAATAAGTTAAATCATGGATTTAGTTTTTTAAATAAATTTCTTGAAAAACGTGCGCTTAAAAATGTAAAATGTATCTCTACCGTAGATCAGATATTTAAAACTAAAATTTCAAGTCTTTTATCAAATAAAGAATTTCATATTTTGCCAAATGGTTTTGATCCAGAAGCATTGGATAAAGTTAAACATATCGAGCAAGATAGTGAAATATTACAAATTGCTTTTGTGGGAACTATTTATGATTGGCATCCAATTAGAAGTTTTCTTGACGTATTGAATAGATATGTCCTCCAATTTCCGAAAGCTAAAATTAGATTTAATTTATACGGTATTAATATTCCAAGTGAAATTAATTCAATGATTTCGAATGATTTTTCGTCACTGAAAAATTATGTTTCAATTAAATCTAAATTGCCAAACAGCTTATTGTTAGAAGAATTAGCGAAAAACAACGTGATGTTACTTTTCAATTATTACGCATATACTGGAACAAAAATTTATGATTATATCGGAATAAGACGAAAGATTATAATGTGTTATTCAAACGACGAGGAAGCAAAAGTATTAAAGCAAAAATATTATAATATCGAATCGAATTTAGTTGTGAATGAGCAATTGCAGGAAAGAATAATACTTGATTCAAAATCAGGAATTGTTTTGGAAAATTCAACTAGTTTATTCTATGAATTAATCAAATTGCAATCTGAATTTGACATAAACGGAAAAATCGAGTGTAATTCTGTAAATGTAGAAAACTACTCCCGAAAAATTCAAGTTAAGAAATTAGCTGAAATTATTAAATCTCTTTAACAGGATTCAAAAAATGATGTCACAAAAAATTGTCATTGTGGATTACTCGATGGGTAATTTGAATTCGGTTCAAAAGAAATTGATTCAGTTAAATGCCAATGGCGTAATTTCTTCTGATCCAACAGTGATAGCGCAGGCTGATAAATTAATTTTACCTGGAGTTGGTCATTTTGAAAAAGCAGTTGAGATAATGCATCAAAAAGGATTGTGGGATGTTCTTAACAAATCAGTTTTGATTGACAAGAAGCCCATATTAGGAATTTGTTTGGGCATGCAATTGATGGCTAAATTCAGTGAAGAAGGAAATGTAAATGGATTTGGTTGGATAAATGCAACTGTGGTCCGTTTTCAAGTACAAGATACTTTAAAATTTAAAATTCCTCACATGGGGTGGAATCAGATTGAAATTAAAAAAGAAAGTTCCTTAATGAAGGGGCTAACAAATCAATCAGAGTTTTATTTTGTGCACAGTTATCATGTAAAAACTGATGATAAAACCGTCGTTTTGAATGAAACGACTTATGAAACAAATTTTGTTTCGGCATTCGAAAGAGAAAATATTTTTGGTGTTCAATATCATCCTGAAAAAAGCCATGATTCAGGTAAGTTGTTGTTGAATAATTTTTTAGAAATATAATATTATGTTCAGACCAAGAATAATTCCCGTTTTATTATTAAAAGATTTAGCGTTGGTTAAATCTATTGGATTTAAGAACTACAAATATATTGGTGATTCTATCAATGCTGTAAAAATATTCAATGATTTAAAAGCGGATGAATTGGTTTTTTTAGACATTACCGCAAGTAAAGAAAAAAGGTTGATTTCATTGGATTTTGTCAAAAATGTTGGAGAGGAAGCGAATATGCCATTTGCAGTTGGAGGTGGAATTCGTTCAATTGAAGACATCCGAAAAATTATCAGTGCAGGTGCTGAAAAAGTTGTGATTAATAGCTATGCGGCAGAAAATCCAGAGTTTATTAAAGAAGCTTCTCTAACTTTTGGTTCATCTACCATCGTAGTGTGTATTGATGTGAAGAAAAAACTATTTGGAGGCCTCCAAACTTGGATTTTAAATGGCAC
>CANHQP010000013.1 GCA_947462925.1 Flavobacteriia bacterium
TGATTAAAAAAGAACTCTGAAGAGCAATATAATAACTTCTTAACCTAATATCAGTTCCAATAAAAAAAGCGATTACGAAAAATCGAAACTTTTCATAATCGCCTTTAAGAAATACTTTTGAAAAAGTCATCCTTTTTCAGTGCCCTCAATTTGATTTGAGGTCCTTTTTTTGTGTATAAAAAAAGGACAGTGAAAATTTCACCATCCTTCACATATTGTTTGACTTCAAGATTAGAATCTCAAGTGTTTTACAGTATCTCCGTTATTGATTAATTGTTTCAGCGATAAGATTCCCATGGCTAAATGTCTGTCAACAAATTCTGATGTCACTTTTGAGTCGCTTTCAGATGTTTTTACGCCTTCAGGAATCATTGGTTGGTCAGAAACTAAAAGCAATGCTCCTGTTGGGATTTTATTGGCAAAACCTACGGTGAAAATTGTCGCCGTTTCCATATCAATCGCCATCGCGCGAATGGAATTTAAATATTCTTTAAACGAATCGTCGTGTTCCCAAACTCTTCTGTTTGTTGTATAGCAAGTGCCTGTCCAATAATCGTAACCAGCATCGCGAATGGTAGTTGAAATCGCTTTTTGCAAAGCAAATGCTGGTAATGCAGGAACTTCAGGCGGAAAATAATCATTGCTTGTTCCTTCGCCTCGAATGGCTGCAATTGGCAAAATTAAATCACCCACTTCGTTTTTCTTCTTCAAACCGCCACATTTACCCAAGAACAAAACTGCTTTTGGTTTGATGGCTGAAAGTAAATCCATTACTGTTGCTGCAGATGCACTTCCCATTCCAAAATTGATTAGCGTAATTCCATTTGCAGTAGCACATTGCATGGGTTTGCCAATTCCTTTGATTTCAACTTGATTTTCGTCAGCAAACTTGGTGACGTAGTTCAAAAAGTTACACAGAATAATGTAAGATCCGAAATTTTCAAGAGACTCACCTGTATATCTAGGTAGCCAATTGTCTACGATTTCTTTTTTCGTTTTCATGAAATGATTTTAAAGGTTTGCGCGATAGTAAAAAGCACTAATTTTTAATGATTTTTACTGTTTGATGTTTGTTTTTAGATTCAATCATCAACTGGTAAACGCCAGACGCTAATTCTGCTAATTCAATTTTTTTGCTTGAATTTCCAAGTTCCAAATCAATTTTTTGCACTTCTCTACCCGTAACATCTGTTAAGTGAACAGTCGTTTTTGTTATGGTGGTGATATTGATTAGCATAAAGTCATTTGAAGGATTTGGATAAATAGACTGCAATTCAAAATCAGTGTCTTGCACAATAGGTAAAGCCTCAGTGATTTGGATATTTCCTTGATATGCTTTGAAATTTTGTTTGGTAGCAGTAACAAGAAGCGGTAAATTAGAGCTTAGAGCTGGAAGTGTAAAATTTGCAATCCCAGCATTTACAATACTTGTAGCTAATAAAGTATCGTTTTGAGAGATGGCAATGGTAGCTTGGTCTTGGTTGCAATTTACTGAAAGCTGTGTTTCACTTTGAGCAATTTGGGTAACATGATTCACAACCAATTCTTGAGTAGTTTTATTCCTGAAGACAACAGAAGGATCACCAAAAAACACCCAGGTTTGCATCACTTCGTCTCCATCAGGACCAGAATAATTTTCCATCATACTCAATTGCGCATTGTAAAATAACCCACCAAGAGTAATTTTTTTATTGTTTTGATATGATTCAGTTAAAATAGCAGTCATTTCATCTTGCGTCTGCATTGGTGGTGCCCAAGACATGAGAATTGACGAACCACAAGCTCCAATTGCACCAGTTGGTGTTCCGTTTTTACTCGCTCTTAACCAAGTTTCAGACAAACAAGTTCCATAAATAAAAGTGCCATTATTGCAAGCTACCGAGACAACAAAAGGATATTTTCCATTATTTGTTGCATTGTTTACATTGAGTGAAGTGAAACTTCCTGTTACCATTTCATTGATGTCACCATGTCCAGTGTAATTAAGCAGTCCAATCCCACTGTTTAAAGCTGGAAGAATAATGGTCGCATTTGGACTTCCAGCAGCGTCTTGTTCGCCATGGGTTCCATCGTAAAATTCATATACCTGATTGTAACCATAATTAGTCAATTGGTTTCCAATATTTCGCAAATGTAACCAGTCTACTTCATTGTCATCACCTATTCCTGCTCCTTCACTTGATCCGATTCCCATGGCATTGGTCATCCAATCTCCCGTCGCAGGACTTTTTTCATATTCCAAGACACGGTCAACCATGTTTTTGATTTGTGCTGTATCGCCTGAAAAGCGACCAACGAACAATTCAGGAAATAAATCTGTACCAGCTAGTTGACCAAAGTATGTGTCACTGATTATTTCTTCACCTCCAGTAGTTCCATAGATGTATGCGGGAATTTCTGTGTGGTCACCAACCAATAATAGATAAAGTAAATTTGGGTTGTTGTTGTATTCACTTAAGATGTAATTTTTAATCGAATTGGCCGAATTTCCTGTAATTGAAGTACCAACTATTTTTGTAAAAATTCCTTTTTGATTTTTCCAATTGACAAAGGGTTGCATTGTTTCGATAAGCGAATCAGGACAAATTACCAATAAATCCCCGTTTTCTTCTATTGCGTTGTATTTTAACGTTTTGGAGTTAAGAAAGAAAGAGTTTTGAAAAGAATTAGTATGCATGTTTGATTCAATCTCATTACTTCCATCTTGATTTGGAAGGTAATGCAATACAATTTGAATATTTTCATAAACCCTGAGCACTTTCGTTACTGGATTGTATTGATACGGAAATACAGTAACATTGACGCCTCGTTCAGATCTTAAAATAAAAGGATTTGAAATTTCAGCTAAATTGCCAGGATAGAATTCGTCTTTCGAATACACATCGCCAAATTGATAAGCTATTGTTGATGGATCAACATTTCTCTTCAAATTGCCCTTTGATGGTAAAACATTGACATCTTTAATTTCCTTATAACTTTCGTAAATAACTTGTAGTTCAACATTTCCTCGATTAGGAATTAAAATTGAGGTGCTAAATTTTGGTAATGATGGTTCAGCAATTTTCTGAGTTGTAATTTTAAAGTTAGATTTGAAATTGATGTAATCAAGATTATTTAAAGTAGTTAAGAGTAGTTTTTTGTCATTTAATTTGTGACTAAAAATTGTTTCAAATTCTTTATCTTCAATTATTTGGAAGTCTTGTGCAAGAACGTAGTTCGAAAGCATTAAAAAGAGAAAGATATTTAAAACAGATTTCATAATGGTCTTATTTTGACACTAAAATACAACAATTAGTTTGAAAGGAATAATTTTTAATGCTTTTTTGCCTAAGCACGAAAGTAATGAGGTATTTGCCAACGTATAAGTTGTTTTATTTTAACAGTTTTAAAAATATCGTGTTGTAATTTTAACTTTTTAGTAATGAATTAATATTAAAAACCTGATGTGAATAAAAAAAAACTATTTCGATGGGGTGGATATAAATTTTCGTTGTACATTTGGACAAATTAATTTAAAAAACTATGAGAAAAATTTTACTTTCTGTTTTCGCGTTTGCTGGTGTAAGCGCAACGTCTTTTGGACAAATTGATACTCTTTCTGAGTTCTTTACAGGTACACCTGCAGTTTATCAAGTTGATGCTGTTGCTCCACTTGATAGTGGTTTTGTTTTTGGAAATAATGCCTTCGGTGATGTTGCTAAAATCATGAAATTTGATGCTACAACTGGTCTTTCTGGTAGTGGAACTATCAAAAGTGTTTTAGTTGGTATTAGAGCTAAAGTTGATATGGGTGGTTCAATCAAAGTTAAAGTTTGGGAATTCTCAAGTACTACTGCTTTGGGTGCTGAACTTGGTTCTATTACAGTTCCTTTGGCACAAATTGATACTAATATCGCTGCATACGCATTAGCTGGTGGTGCTCCACGTATTTATAATGTTGCTGTTAACTTTCCAACTGCAATCACTATGCCTGCTTCAGGTGCATTCTTAGTTGGGGTTGAATTGCCTTCTAACAGTACTGGTGCAATCGCTATGATTAGTAATTCTTTCGGAGATTTTGCTGCTGCAACAACAAACTCTTTTGAATTATGGTCAGACAATACTTTACATACAGTTCCTGCTTCATGGGGTGCTGGTGCAACAGCTGCATTGGCTATTTTCCCAGTTGTTAACTACACTGTAGGAATTGATGAGTTGAACATGACTTCTTCAATCTACCCAAATCCAGCTACTAACGAAGTTAACTTTAACTTGAATGGCGTTCAAATGTCAAACATCAAAGTTTACGGTTTAGATGGTAAAATGATTTTGGATAATGAATTGAATTCAACTTCTGGTCAAATCAATGTTGCTTCATTGAACAACGGAATGTACATTTGTGAGATCACTTCTCAAAATGGTAATGTTGTTAAAAGTACTTTCGTTAAAAAATAATTTTAACTCACTTTTTGAAAGTCCTTTCGCTTCGGCGGAGGGACTTTTTTTTTGCTTTATGTTTAGACTTTTCATCTTTTAAAAGACCTTCTCAAAACTCATGTTCCTCAGTCCTTCACCTATTTTTTTACTGTATTAATAACAATTAATCTCCAAAAATACCTCACGTTATTTTAAAGGGCACTAATAATTTTAACTTTTAAGACATTAAATTAGCCCTTGTCATTTATTTGATAATCGTGAATGCTTTCAAGTGTTGTTTGGTTAATTGATTCCTGGTAATTTGTCCTATTTAACAGGGTAGGTGAGCTTGCTGATTAAACTAGGAAAGGTGAATTATTTATTTGTACTTGTCATAGGTTTGGTTTAAAAAAATGATTTAACAGGCAAAAAATAGTTGAATAAAAAAAAGCCATTGGAGAACCAATGACTTTCCTTAAAAGTATAGTGAGCTTAATCCTCAAATCTTGTTATTGTACCTTGATAGTTTTTAGACTCACCAATTTCAGGTTTTTCTAAATTTACCCTCCAAATATAGGGTGTAGCTGGAGCAATCAATTGTTGCGTACGTTTGTCTATTCCATCCCAAGGTTCTGATTCACTTTTTGTTTCATAAACCGTTTGTCCAGTCTTCGGATCGATTATTTGCATTGTAAAAGGAATGTTTCTTTCTAGCAGGGCATAAGGCAAGAAAGTATTTATCTTGGAATTAGAACTTGTTGGAATAAAGCTATTCATTGCCAGTAGATTGTAACTTGATTCACATCTAACATTTTTAGTGATTTTACTTTCGCATCCATTTTCAGATTGCAGTGTAAGTGTCACCGCGTGATTTCCTTTGGTAAAGAAATGTGCATCAAAACTTTTTTCTCTTGAAAGTACAATTCCTTTTTCATTCGTCCAAGTATATTTTGCAGCTGAATTACTAGAGTTTAACGAATTGATGGGTAGTCCTTTGTAAAAGACCATTTCTTCGTCGGCATAAAAATCAGCTTTTACTTTTGGAGTAACAGAAAATGCAAATGCTTTTTGAACTTTACCATTTTTCAAGAAGCTAAAGAAATAATCACCAGGAAGTAAATCAATGCTTACTTTGGTTTTTTCTTTTATTAGCTTATTAGTACCATTTGAAGAAATAAGATTAAAAGCACCTTCGTTTGCATTGCTGATTTCAATAATCTCGTTTTCACAATATTTATCTGAAAATTTAGGAAGAATTATTTCGAAATCTGCTGGAGCAAAATCACCTGGATTTGGGATATTAATGTTTTCCGCCTTTTTGGGTGGAATGCCATTCAACAGTTCCTTTTCTGCACCATCGTCGTTCGTCGTAGATACATTGTTAGAACCAGAATTTGATTTTACATTGGTAGTCGACGCAATTTGTTTAACGTTAGCATTTTTATATTCATTGTTATTTTCATTTGAAATAGGGTTTTCTCCTACATTCAAATTTTTTGTAGTTTTTGGGCTAGTTTCATTTTTCTGCAACGCAAAAAATGCTGCTACACCCACAATTAAAATGGATGATGCTACCCAAGCCCATTTGAAAGAAGTTTTTACACTTTTGACAGGAAGCTGTTGATCTAATCTTTTAGACATTGCTTCCCATGCTTTTGGATCATAAGGTGCTTCAATATCTTTCAGACTGTTTTTAAATATTTCTTCTATTTTGCTCATTCTAATCGAATTTAACAAGTTTTGTTTCTATTATGCGTTGAAGATTTTGTTTTGCTTTGGCTAAATTTGATTTGGAAGTTCCCTCACTAATTCCAAGGATTTCAGCGATTTCCTTGTGAGTATATTCTTCCAAAACATATAAATTAAAAACAGTTTTGTAAGCCGGAGAAAGTTTATTAATCGCTTCCATGGCTATTTCTGCTTTTAAAGTTCTAAAACTTTCAATTTCTGCTTCTTCCATTGGGTTGACAATCTCAGCAACAAAATCAGTATCATTTTCAAACAATACAGGCTTTTTCTTGTTTTTTCTGATCGAATCAATGGCAGTGTTTGCAATGATTCTTCTTAACCAACCCTCAAAAGAACCTTTAAAATCAAAAGATTCAATTTTTTCAAAGACCTTTATAAATCCATCCTGTAGAATCTCTTGTGCAGAATCATGATCGATGGTGTAACGCAAGCAAACACTTAGCATTTTTCCATAAAACATAGCAAATAATTTCTCTTGGGCTTTGCGTTCGTTCTGAATACAGCCTTTGATAATTAATTCTAATTCTACTTTTTTTGTTTCCACATTCAACGTTTTTATGACGCAAGATATTAAGAACGGTTGCCATTGGACAAAGATTGTTAATTCTTATTGACAATTCTATATTTTTCCTAACAAATTAAAGCCTCATAAGCACATTTGTAGTAACTTTAGCGCGTCAATTTTAAAGATTAAATTTTAATACATATATCAACATGAAAGTAACTGTAGTAGGTGCGGGAAATGTAGGTGCAACTTGTGCTGATGTTCTTGCCCAAAGAGAAATTGCCAATGAAATTGTTTTATTAGATATCAAAGAAGGTTTTGCTGAAGGTAAAGCGTTGGATATTTGGCAAAAATCACCAATCAATTTGTATGATTCCAGAACAACTGGTTCTACAAATGATTATTCAAAAACTGCAAATTCTGATGTAGTAGTAATCACTTCAGGTTTGCCGAGAAAACCAGGTATGTCTCGTGATGATTTGATCGCTACAAATGCTGGAATTGTTAAAACAGTTACTGAAAATATCATTCAACATTCTCCAGATGCGATTATCATTATCGTTTCTAATCCTTTGGATGTAATGACATACTGTGCTTATTTGAATGCAAAAGTAGATTCAAGTAAAGTTTTTGGTATGGCTGGAGTTTTGGATACTGCGCGTTACAGAGCTTTCTTGGCTGCAGAATTAGGAGTTTCTCCAAAAGATATTCAAGCTGTATTGATGGGGGGTCACGGTGATACTATGGTTCCACTTCCTAGATATACAACAGTTTCAGGTATTCCTGTAACAGAATTGATTTCTGAAGAGAAATTGAACGAAATCATCGAAAGAACTAAGTTTGGTGGTGGTGAAATCGTTAAATTATTAGGTACTTCTGCTTGGTATGCTCCAGGTGCTGCTGCTGCTCAAATGGTTGAAGCGATTGTACGTGACCAAAAAAGAATTTTCCCAGTTTGCGCGTGGTTGAATGGTGAATATGGTATGAAAGATATCTATTTAGGTGTTCCTGTAGTTTTAGGTAAAAACGGAATCGAGAAAATTATCGAATTACAATTGAATGATGCAGAAAAAGCATTGTTAGAAGAATCAGCTGTTGCAGTGAAAAGTGTAATGGATGTTTTGGATAACATGAATGCTAACGCATAATCCAAAATAAATAATTAAAGAAAAGCCGTTAATCTATGGGTTAACGGCTTTTTTGTGCAATAAAAAAGTCCATGTATTGAAACATGGACTTTACATTTAGTGAGAAACAAATACTATTTTGCGTCTGCATATTTTTTAGAAACGACCTCCCAATTAATTACATTAAAAAATGCGTTGATGTAATCTGGACGACGGTTTTGATAATTCAAGTAGTAAGCGTGCTCCCAAACATCTAAACCTAAAATCGCTGTTCCTTTGCAACCTTCACCCATCAATGGATTGTCTTGGTTTGGCGTAGAACAAACTTCTAATTTTCCATCTGTAACGCATAACCACGCCCAACCGGAACCAAATCTTGTTGTTGCAGCTTTTGCAAACTCATCTTTGAAAGCCTCAAAAGATCCAAAAGTACTATCAATATCAGCTGCTAAAGCTCCCGTAGGATTTCCTCCTGCGTTTGGAGCCATAATTTCCCAAAAAAAGCAGTGATTCCAAAATCCACCTCCGTTATTTCTAACAGCTGGTTTGTCAGCACAATTTTTTAAAATCTCTTCAATCGATTTTCCTTCTAAATCTGTTCCTGCAATGGCAGCATTCAAGTTGGTTGTATAAGCATTGTGGTGTTTACTGTGGTGTATTTCCATCGTGCGCGCGTCAATGTGCGGCTCTAATGCATTATATGCATAAGGTAAACTTGGTAATTCAAAAGCCATAATTATTGTATTTTAAATTTGTATTTTATTTATCTCAAAGGTATATTTTAAATTTTATTCTTCAAATTGAAAAGTCAAAAAAATCTATCGGCTTTAAGCTAATAATTGTGAATTTTGATTTTAACTCAATTTGTAAATCCTTTAAATTTATTCAAGTATCTGAAAGTAAATGGTTTGTATTTTGTTTTTCAAATATTCAATGTTACATTTTTTAATTACCATTGTTTTAGTCGTAACAAAATAGTTTTCTGTTTATTTAACTTTTACATTCTTGAAATTACATCAGTTTTTTATTTATATTTATCACGAAAATCAAAATAAAATTAACCAAATGAAAAAGCAAGTATTATTCGTGTCCGCAGTGGTTTTGTCTTTAGCTTTCGCAAGTTGCGGTGGTGAAGAAAAAGCACCAGTAGTTGAAGAAACATCAACAACTGAAACAACAACTACAGAAACTGAAGTTACCCCTGCTACAGAGGAAGCACCAGCAGTTGTAGAAGAGAAAAAAGTAGTTAAAAAAGAAACTAAAAAAGAACCAAAGCAAACTGCTGCTGAAGTAGCAGAAGGCATTGTAGTGACAAAGGGTAATGCGAAAAAACCTACTAATGCTACGCTTGAAGTTAAAAAAATTGAAGAGCAAGCAATAGATAAAGGAGCTACTGAAACAAAAACATTAATGAGAAAATAATCTTAATTTTTTAAGAGGTTGTTTTAAAAGAACAACCTCTTTTTTTTGCTTCAATTTTTTAAGCCAAAAAAAAAGTGACTTAAAAGCCACTTTTTAAATTTTTCTTATTCTACAACTCTCAACCAAGTTTGTGTTCTGAAAAATGGTCCTATGTAACCTCTTACATATAATTTGTTAGGATTTGATTCATCTAACCACATTTTAGTAGAATAGATTTTACCATTTTCAGGATCAACTATCGTACCGCCTTCCCATTCGCTTCCATCCCAAGTTAAGTAACGTACAATTTGAAGTCCAACTAAAGGTTTATTCTTTCTGTCATCTGTACATTTTTTACATACGGGGTTTTCTTCTCGACCCTCTCTCGGATACAAATAAACAATTTTACCATAGAGATGATCTTTGTATTTATACAATTCAACAGTTGATTTTTTCTTACCCGTTTCATCGTCTATTGTAGTCCATTTCCCAACACAAGTTTGGCTTATAGCTAAATTTCCAATAAAACTAAATGCAAGCAATAAAACTAAATTTTTCATATTCGATCTAAATTATTTAAGTAATTATTACAATTTCGTTTCTAAAAATACCGATTAAAAGCTATAAAGCAAACATTTTATTTTCAAAAAATGTTTGTGGCGTTGAATTGAAAGTAAATGTCAGTGAGCAGACAAGAAGTTTTTAATGATGTCTCTGCCTTGAGTTGTCATCAATGATTCTGGATGAAATTGAACCCCATAAACAGGAAACTGTGCGTGTTCAAAAGCCATTAAAATTTCATTTTCTGAAAATGCAGTTTCATTTAAGTCATTGATTTTTGATATGTCTGTTGCCCAACTGTGGTATAAGCCTACATCAAAAATCTCAGGGACATTTATAAATAATTTACTTTTTTTATTGTGCTTACATTTTTCAATGACACCATGCTTTACAATGGGTTGATTGTAAAGTGTTCCTCCAAAGTATTCACACAATGCTTGCATCCCTAGACAGACACCTAAAATGGGCTTTTGGAAAACATAATTTTCAATGATTTCCATCATTATGCCAGCATCAGAAGGTAAACCAGGACCGGGAGAAAGTACAATTTTATCGAAGGATGCAATTTCCTCAATAGAAATAGCGTTGTTTCTGGCAACAGTTACGTCACAATCCAGTGCTTCCAAATAATGAAAAAGATTGTATGTGAACGAATCAAAATTATCCAGAAGGAGTACTTTCACTGTTTTTTGGGTTAAAATTAGTAAACTTGCACAAAGGTAAAGAAAGATGAAGAAAATAATACAAATTCCAGGAGCACCAGCACCAATCGGTCCATACAGTCAAGCGATTTTAAAAAATGACACTTTATATGTGAGCGGGCAAATTCCTTTGGATCCAAAAACTGGAAATTTGGTTGTTGATACCATTGAAAATGCAACTTCTCAAGTTTTAAACAACATTGGTTCTTTATTGACTGAAGCAGGAATGGACTTTTCAAATGTGGTGAAATGTTCAATTTTCTTGAAAGATTTGAATGATTTTGTTGCTGTTAATGTTGTTTACGCTTCTTTTTTTACCAATGAACCACCAGCCAGGGAAACAGTCCAAGTAAGTAAATTGCCGATGGATGTACCGATAGAAATATCTTGTATAGCTATTCTATAAATATAAGATTTAACCAAAACGTGAGTAATTTTCCCGTCAAAATATCAGTAATTATAGTCAACTACAACGTTGAGTATTTTCTAGAGCAATGCTTGAATTCTGTTTTTAAAGCACTAGAGAATATTTCAGGGGAAGTTTTTGTGGTAGACAACAATTCTATTGATGGCTCGGTTGAAATGGTGCGTCAAAAGTTTCCGCAAGCGATTTTAATTGCAAACAAAGACAATCGCGGTTTTTCAAAAGCCAACAATCAAGCCATGGCGATTGCCAAAGGCGAATATCAATTGCTTTTAAATCCAGATACGGTTGTTGAAGAAGACACTTTCTTGAAAGTGGTTGAATTCATGGATAAAAATCCGAAAGCGGGTGGACTAGGAGTGAGGATGTTAGACGGAAAAGGAAATTTTCTGCCTGAATCCAAGCGCGGTTTGCCAACGCCAGCAGTTGCTTTTTACAAAATTTTCGGATTGTCAGCGATTTTCCCTAAGTCAAAGAAATTTGGACAATATCATTTGGGTTATTTATCTGAATTTGAAACGAATGAAGTTGAAATTTTGAGTGGTGCTTTCATGTTGATGCGCACTGAAGTTTTAAATAAAGTCGGATATTTGGACGAAGCGTTTTTCATGTACGGTGAAGACATCGATTTGTCTTACAGAATCATTCAAGGAGGTTATAAAAACTACTATTTTTCGGACACAAGAATTATCCACTACAAAGGTGAAAGCACGAAGAAAAGTTCGGTGAATTATGTGTTTGTATTTTATCGAGCGATGGTCATTTTTGCTGAAAAGCACTTTTCTCAGAAGAATGCCAAATTGTTTTCGTTTTTAATCAATTTCGCGATCTATTTGAGGGCTGGATTGGCGATTTTCACCCGATTTATCAAGCGAGCTGCATTGCCTGTTTTTGATTTCTTCTATCTTTTTGGCGGATTGATTTTATTGACTCATTATTGGCAAAAAGCGAACATCGAATTTCCACCAAATATTTTAAATGTCGCCATTCCCGCTTATACTTTCACCTGGTTACTCAGTGTTTTTTATACGGGAGGTTACGATTTCCCCATTAAACTTTCGAAATATTTCAAAGGAGCTGTTTTAGGTACTTTGATGATTTTGGTGATCTATGCATTATTACCTAAATCTTGGCAGTTTTCAAGGTTGTATATTTTAATCGGAACGGCTTGGGTTTTTATTTATTATTTGATTTCGCGCGTTTTTCTGCATTTGAGTTTGAAGAAAAAGTTCAATCTTTCTGGTGCACAAAATCAAAAGTTTATCATTGTTGGTTCTGAAGAAGAATCAGCGCGAGTGAGTACCATTTTGAAACAAACGAATTCAAAAATCGATTCCATTTTGTTGGTTTCTGATTCAGATGATAAAACTGAAGAGCAAATTGGGATTCTTTCTCAATTGGATCAAATTGTCTTTTTTCACAAGGTAGACGAAATTATTTTTTGCGCCAAAGACACTTCCGCTCAAGTAATCATGCATTGGATGTCGCTTTTAGGGAGTAATAACATTGATTTTAAGATTGCTCAGCCAGACAGTTTGTATTTAATCGGAAGTAATTCAATTGATACAGCAGGAGATTTGTATGTTTTCAATATCAATGAAATTTCTAAGCCAAGTAATATTAGAAATAAGAGAACTTTTGATTTTATCTTAAGTTTTTGTTTTTTGATTAGCGCGCCTTATTTTATTTGGTATTTCAAGCAGAAATCTACTTGGGTCAAAAACATGATTCATTGTATGATAGGAAAAAAATCCTTGGTTGGTTATTATGCAGAAAAACAAGAATCAGCCCAACAATTGCCGACAATCAAAAGAGGGATATTAAACCCTCTGGATGCAATGAAATTCGCAAATAGCTCAGTTTTGAGTAAGCTAAATCTAATTTATGCAAGAGATTACAGCATTTGGAAGGACTTTGAAATCGTCCGAAAAGCTTGGCGAAAATTGGATTCTTAATTGTTTGATTTTATATAAATTGAACAAAATTCAATTCATTGGTTTTAATTTTTCATCTAGAACCAATTTTTCACCTTTTTTCTCTTACTTTTGTACTCGAAAAAACAAGAAATCCTCTTAGGAACATGGCACAAGTAGAAATCAGACTCCCCAAAATGGGTGAAAGCGTTACAGAAGCTACCATCACAAACTGGTTAAAAAATGTTGGCGACAATGTTGACATGGACGAACCATTGGTTGAAGTAGCTACTGATAAAGTGGATAATGAACTTCCATCTGAAGCAAAAGGAACGTTGGTTCAAATCTTTTTTGAAAAAGATCAAGTAGCTCAAGTTGGTGATGTAATCGCAATTATTTCAACAGATGGTGGAGCAGTTGTTGCGCCGGTTACTGAAGTTGCTGCACCTGATGTAGAAGTGGTAGCCGCGGCGCCAGTTTCTAACGGAACACCAGTGGTTTCAACTCCAGCGATTGCAAACTCAAATAAATTCTATTCGCCATTGGTTCGCAGCATTGCTGACAAAGAAGGAATTTCTTCGAATGAATTGGAAACAATTGTAGGAACTGGTCAAGAAGGACGAGTTACTAAAAAAGATATTTTATCTTATATTGAGACAAGAGGTTCTCAACCTGCAGTTGCAGCGCCAGTTGCTCCAGTTGCAAAACCAGCTGCTGCAATTGCTTCAAACGACGGCGGTTCATCTTTCTTGTCAAACATCAAAGAGCCAGTTGTATTGCCAATGCCAGGAGATGAAATCATCGAAATGGACAGAATGAGAAAATTGATTTCTGACCACATGGTAATGTCTAAACACGTTTCGCCTCACGTAACTTCTTTCGTAGAAGCTGATGTAACGAATATCGTGAATTGGAGAAATAAAGTCAAAAAAGATTTCGAGAAAAGAGAAGGCGAAAGCATCACCTTTACACCGATTTTCATGGAAGCGATTGCAAAAGCAATCAAAGATTTCCCAATGATTAACGTAGCTGTAAGTGGCAATCAAATTATCAAAAGAAAAGATATCAATTTAGGAATGGCTACAGCACTTCCTTCTGGAAATTTAATTGTTCCAGTTGTTAAAAATGCTGATAGATTGAATTTGACAGGTTTAGCGAAAGCAGTAAATGAATTGGCTAGAAATGCAAGAAACAATAAATTGAAACCAGAAGATATCCAAGGTGGAACTTACACTGTAACAAATGTGGGAACTTTTGGAAATGTAATGGGAACGCCAATTATCAATCAACCCCAAGTCGCTATTTTAGCTTTGGGTGCGATTCGCAAGGTTCCTGCTGTGATTGAAACGCCAGAAGGAGATTTCATCGGAATCCGTCACAAAATGTTCTTGTCTCATTCTTATGACCACAGAGTTGTTGATGGTTCATTGGGTGGAATGTTTGTAAGAAAAGTGGCTGATTATTTAGAGCAATTTGATGTAAATAGAGAATTGTAGTCAATTTTCAACTTAATATTTGAAACCTGTACTTTTTTAAGTGCAGGTTTTTTTTGTATTAAAAAATTCAAAGTAGAATAGTTCACAAAAAGCAGTTTTCATTCCAACGATTGCGTTATCTTTGAACTCAAAGAATTTCAAATGAAACTTAAATTAGCGCGTCCTTTGGCCATTTTTGACCTTGAGGCAACAGGATTAAATATTTCAAAAGATAAAATTGTTGAAATAGCAATTATCAAGATTAATCCTGATGGAACAGAGGAAACTTTTACTGCTAGAATTAATCCAGAAATAAATATTCCTGATGAGGTAGTTGAAATTCATGGAATCACCAATGAAGACATCAAAGATTGTCCAACGTTCAAAGATTTAGCTTCTAAAATCACTTCTTTTATTGGTGATGCTGATCTGGGTGGATACAATTCAAATAAATTCGACATTCCACTTTTAGCAGAAGAATTACTCAACGCTGGAAGTGAATTTGACATGTCAAAACGCAAGTTTGTGGACGTTCAAAATATCTTTCATAAAAAGGAACAACGTACCCTTGCTGCTGCTTTTCAGTTTTACTGTCAAAGCGATATTGTAAATGCACACAACGCCTTGGCAGATACAGAAGCGACGTGGAAAGTTTTAAACGCTCAACTTGAAAAGTATCCTGACTTGGAAGGAAACATTGATTTCTTGGCGGATTTTTCAAAAGGTGGGAATTTGAACATTTTAGATTTCGCAGGCCGTTTGGCTATTAATGAAGATGGCGACGCTGTCTATAATTTTGGAAAGCACAAAGGCAAAACGGTCAAACAAATTGATGTTGAAGAACCTGGATATTACGGGTGGTTTGTTTCCGAATCAACAGATTTTCCGAAATACACCAAGCAAAAGTTAAAACAAGAAATGGACAAGATTAAAGCTGAGAAATTACTTCAAAATCAACCAAAGGAAGTTAAACCGAAGGTAAATAAGGTAGAAGACAATTTATCTATGGAAGATAAATTAGCGGCATTGAAAAGTAAATTTGGTAAATAAAATTGAGATGAAAATTATTTGTATTGGAAGAAATTATGCGGATCACGCAAAAGAAATGAATTCAGCGATTCCTGAAAATCCTGTTTTTTTTATGAAACCTGATACGGCGTTATTGCCCAATAAAAGTCCATTTTTTTATCCAAATTTTACGAAAGATTTGCATTACGAATGTGAAATTGTCGTTCGAATCAATAAACTTGGGAAAAACATTGCACCAAAGTTTGCAAACACTTATTACAATGAAATCGGTTTAGGAATTGACTTTACAGCCAGAGATTTACAACAAAAATGCAAAGAAAAAGGTTTGCCTTGGGAAATTGCAAAATCATTTGAACACAGTGCTCCAGTTTCGCACAATTTCTTGGATAAGTCAACTTTAGATTTGACTAATTTGAACTTTTCATTGCAACAAAATGGTCAAATTGTACAAGTTGGAAATACGAAAGACATGCTTTTTGATATCGACCAAATTATCGTTTACATTTCGCAATTTATGACTTTGAAAATCGGAGATTTAATTTTTACTGGAACTCCAGCAGGAGTAGGTCCAGTTGCCATTGGAGATACCTTGACTGGGTTTATCGAAGATCAAAAAATGTTTGACCTGAAAATCAAATAACATTCAGAAACTGATAAAATTCAGTCTCAGTAATGACGAAAACACTTTTTTGATTGGATTAAAAAAATTAGTAAAATAATATTTATTTATCTGTTTTTCAGTTTTTTAGTTAATTTATTGTAAGTTTTAATTTTTAGTTGAAAAATCAGTTATCTGTTCAATAGTAATTTGTAACTTTACTTTACTATGAATAAATTAATACTCTTTTTTAGCGTCATTTTGCTTTTCGCTTGTAAAAGTAAAGTAGAAACTACTCGACCAAAATCAGAATCAATTTCTGAATCAATCTACGCTTCTGGAATTGTCAAAAGCAAAAATCAATACGATGTTTTTTCTAGAGCAAATGGAATCATTGATCAGATTTTTGTGCAAGAAGGAGATTTTGTAAAAGTAGGAACGCCAATTCTTTCCATTTCAAATCAATCTCAAAAGTTGACCAAGGAAAATGCTGCATTATTGGCTGATTTCAACAGTAAATCATCTAATCAAGCGAAATTAAATGAAGCATTGCAGGCATTAAGAGTTTCAAAATCAAAAATGAAAATCGATTCCTTGGCTTACCAGCGCCAAATGGCACTTTGGAAACAAGAAGCAATTTCGAAAGCGGATTTGGAACAAGTGCAATTGCGTTTTGAAAATTCAAATTATGCTTATTTATCTGCAGTTACTAAATACGATGAATTGAAGCGTCAATTGGATTTCAACGCTTCGCAATCTGCTAGAAATCTCCAAATTTCAGATGTAATGGAAAATGACTATTTACTGAAAAGCGAAATCAATGGAATCGTTTACAATATTTCCAAATCCCGCGGAGAAATGGTCAACGTTCAAACGCCATTGGCAGTTATCGGTGATGCCAAAAACTATTTTTTGGAAATGCAAGTGGATGAAAAAGACATCATCAGAATCAAACTTGGACTTCGAGTTTTAGTCACATTAGATAGCTACAAAGGTCAATCTTTTGAAGCTAGAGTTTCTAAAATCGTTCCATACATGAATGAAAGAAGCCGTACTTTTTTAGTCGAAGCGGAATTTGTCAATCAGCCGCCAGTTTTGTATCCAAATACGACTTTCGAAGCAAATATTTTGATTCAAATGAAACAGAATGCCTTGTTGATTCCAAGGGATTTTTTATTCAATGAACAATTTGTTTACAATGAGGAAGGTGAAAAGATCAAAGTAAAAACTGGATTGAAAGACTACCGAAAAGTGGAAATTTTATCGGGAATTGATGCAAACACAGTCATTACAAAACCTGAAGAATGAGTCTATCTCTGACAGTTAGTATCGCCAAATCCTTGTTGATGGCTCGTTTCAAGCAAACGATGGTTGCGGCTGTAGGGGTAACTTTTAGTATTACCATGTTTATTGGACTACTGAGTTTTATGTCTGGTTTGAACGATTTGTTGGACGGTTTGATTTTAAATCGGACACCACATATTCGGTTATACAATGAGGTACAACCTTCTAAAATTCAACCGATTGATCGTTTTAAGGAATTTAGTCACTCACATAATTTTGTGAATTCTGTTAAGCCGAAATCATCAAAAGTGGAGATTTATAATTACGGTGCAATTTATCAAGCACTAAAAAAAGACACGCGCGTTTTGGGAATTTCACCAAAAATTGCTTGTCAAGTTTTTTACAATGTTGGTGCTAGCGATTTATCTGGAAATATCAATGGCATTGATGTAGAAGCTGAAAATAAACTTTTTTCATTCAGTGAATATGTTGTTGCAGGCAATTTGATTGATTTGAAAAACACTTCCAACAGTATCATTTTAGGGAAAGGAGTTGCTGAAAAAATGTTGGCAAATATTGGTGATGTTATTCAAGTTACCACTTCTAAGGGTGAGTTGGTGCAATTGAAGGTTGTAGGTTTCTTTCAATCAGGCTTGAAGGATTTGGACAATGTTCAAAGTTATGCTTCCATCGAAACCACTCAAAAGTTATTAGGCGTTTCAAAAAGTTACATAACTGATATTCAGATTAAATTAAACGATATGACTTTGGCTCCTGCGATTGCCAAGGAGTATAGAGAGATTTTTGAAGTGCAAGCGCTAGATATACAAACAGCAAATTCACAATTTGAAACCGGAAGTTTTGTCCGTACCTTGATTTCTTATACTGTTGGAATTACGCTTTTAATCGTTGCAGGATTTGGGATTTATAACATTTTGAACATGATGATTTATGACAAAATGGATTCCATAGCTATATTGAAAGCGACAGGTTTTTCTGGGAAAGACGTGAATCGAATATTCATCACAATCGCGCTTTCAATTGGTTTTATTGGTGGTTTTTTTGGTCTAGTATTCGGTTTTACGATGTCAGCATTGATCGATCAAATTCCATTCAACACAGAAGCTTTGCCCACAATCAAAACGTATCCAATCAATTATAATCCCAACTTTTACATCATCGGCGGAATATTTTCATTGATTACGACTTATTTCGCCGGATATTTTCCTTCCAGAAAAGCAAGTAAGATCGATCCAGTAATTATTATCAGAGGAAAGTAGCATGAAAAATAAGATTCTCGAAGCCAAAAAGATTGTCAAATATTTTCATGATCCAATGACAATCAAAGTATTGAATGATATTGAGTTTTCCATAAATCAAGGAGAATTTATTTCCATTATTGGTCGTTCTGGTTGCGGAAAATCGACTTTGCTCTATATTCTTTCAACGATGGATACTGATTATGAAGGAGAATTGATCATTGATGGTGTTTCGATGAGTGGAAAAAAAGAAGGTGATTTAGCTAAAGTGCGTAATGAAAAGATTGGCTTTGTTTTTCAATTTCACTATTTATTGAATGAATTTAACGTTTTAAAAAATGTGATGCTTCCTGGATTGAAACTGGGAAAATTTTCTGCCAAGGAAGTTGAACATCGCGCTTATGAAAAACTCAGAATGCTTGGAATTGAAAACGAAGCGTTGAAACTTCCCAATCAACTTTCAGGTGGACAAAAACAACGCGTGGCCATTGCTCGTTCGTTGATAAATGATCCACTCATAATTATGGGAGATGAACCTACAGGAAATTTAGATAAGAAGAACAGTGAAATTGTTTTCGATATTTTTCAGCAATTGGCTATTGAGTTTAACCAATCATTACTCATTGTTACGCATGACAATGAATTTGCCGCAAAAACCAATCGAATTATCGAGATGGAGGATGGGAAGATTATCAGAATGTGATTCTTATTTCCCTTTGGCTTTCAATATGATTAATATCGTGTAAAGCATTATTTTTAAATCAAGCGCCAACGACATGTTTTTCAAGTATAGCAAATCAAATTTCATGCGTTGTAGCATTTGATCCACATTTTCAGCATATCCATATTTCACTTGTCCCCAAGAAGTAATTCCAGGTCTAACAGTCGTTAATTGTAAAAATTGCGGCTCTCTTGCAACAATTTGGTCTATATAGAATTGTCTTTCGGGTCTTGGACCTACCAAACTCATATCGCCAATCAATACATTGAAGAATTGAGGAAATTCATCCAATCTCGCTTTGCGCATGAATCGTCCCGACTTGGTAATTCTCGGATCGAAAGTACTAGAGAGCTGAGGACCTTTAGCTTCCGCATCCATGTACATTGTTCTGAACTTGATTATTTTAAATTTTCGTCCATTCAGACCAATGCGTTCTTGTCGAAAGAATATTGGGCCTTTCGATGAAGTTTTTACCGCTATGGCAAGGAAAATATACACTGGAATCAGCAGTATCAAGGCAATTAATGAAAGTGAAATATCGATAAATCTTTTGATACTTTGTTGCCAAATCGGCATTCCATCAGGATTTACTTCCAGCAGTAAAACACCGAAAATGTTCGTCATTTTGATTGATCCAGCCAAAATATCAAATACGTCTGGCAATACTTTAATTTTAATACCAGTTCCAGAAAGTCGTGTGATAATTGAACTTAGCCTTTGATGTTCCGTGCTTTCTAATGCGATGATTACTTCTTCAACTTTGTACTGTTCGATGATTTTTTCTAAATCATCAACATGCCCTAAATAGCTTAATTCATCTTTCAATAGCGTATCAATTCCATTTAAGTTGACAAATCCAATGAATTGAGTTCCGATGCTTTTGTGTAGGTTTTGAATTTCCTTATAAATACCAACAGCCTTTTCACTTCCGCCCAAAAGTAAAGCATTGAAGCCCTCTTTTCCGGTATGAATTTTTTTAACTTGTACGCTTGTGAAAACAATTCTTGGTATAAAAGAGACTAAAAATTGAATTGCAAAAAGCGCCAAAAATGATTGATAATAATGCGCATAGGTCTGAACAGTATCGTCTAATAAGAAAATAAAAAATATGGATGTTGAGCCTATGAGTGTTCCGAAAAACGTCAGACTTAAGATTTTCATCCGAAACATTCTTTTTACATCAGCGTAGGTTCCTTGCAAAAAGTATAATCCAATCCAACAAACAGGAATGATTAAAATACCATAGTAGAAAGTATCGTTAATTTCCAGTGGTACTTTTTCAATGTAAATTTTTCTAAAAACAAAAAATAGAGCCCAAGAGACAAAGGCTGAAAAAAAATCAATAATTATTAAGAAAGTGGCTTTACGACTTGCTAACATTAGAAATGAATGATTTTATAATTATCAATGTAAATGTCGCTTTCTAATTTACCGTCATCAATTTTAGCTTGTAAATATTGCTCAAAATAGTCAGCTGTGGTAGAGCTAGAGACTATTTCTTTCAAGTCGATGTAGATTTTTTTCCAAGTAGCATCTGCTGCAGATTGAGCATTTAATTGGATGTAAGGATTGATTTTATTCGTACCAGGAAGGGTTATTCCTAAAACGCCAGTTAACAAATTATTGGTTGTTTTATACTCTATTTCCAAGTAAACTTCAGCACTACCTTTTGGTAGGTCCATTTGTGCATCTGTATAGCCTGTCCAAATTGAATCACTGATACTCATGGCGATATGTCCACAATTCCCAGATTTTCCTGGATCAGTATGCTGAATCTGTTCAATTGTTGCAGTTGAAGTTGGGTCGGTTGTAAATTTGATTCCAGCAGATTCAAAATCCTCAATAAAGGCGAAATTACAATTGGTGTAATATTGCGTTTTTGGATTTATTGTAATTGTTTCACCTTTCACCAAAGTGGCATACAAAACGTGCGGTTGACAAAATGGATAAATTCTTTTTGTTGCTGCAATTCCATTGTTTCTAATGGCAGGATAAATCATTATTTTTTTGTAACCATCCACCAAGAGCGGCAATTTTATTGGTAATTCAAAAATCCCAATAATTTTTTCATCAATATAAACGTAAGCGTCTGTGAAATTGTGATTTAATTCTCCTTCCAATCCGCTAATGAATGGATTGGCTTCTAATTGCCATTTTTCAATTTGGATCCAAGTTGGTTCAGGATTGTTTTTGATACATGAAGAGAGAATGAATAGTAAACCAATTAAAGATAATAATTTCATAAATAGCTATTGATTTTATTTTTTAGTTAACGACGCAAATTAGATTTTATTGTCAGAAAACACCATGTTAGGTGTCTTTAATTTATCTAGAATTTGGTTAGCGACCTCCAACGCTCTTAAACCATCTTCTATCGATACTATCGGGGTTAAGTTTTCGGTAATTGCCCGATGAAAAGCAATAAGTTCTTCTTTGATGGCATTTGAGTTATCAATTTCTGGTTGATCAAAAATAATTTTCTTACTTTTTTTACCTTTTCCTAGTTCAAAAACTACATCAAAAGGGTCTGCCTCACCATCTAAATCCTCTAATTTTAGCAGGTCTAATTTTTTATTTAAAAAATCTACGCTGATGTAATTGTCTTTTTGAAAAAATCTAGTTTTTCGCATGTTTTTTAGAGATATCCTTGAGGCAGTCAAGTTAGCAACACATCCATTGTTGAATTCTATTCGTGCATTGGCTATGTCATGAGTATCTGAAACAACAGCAACACCGGAAGCTGAAATTCGTTTGACGTCGGATTTTACGACGCTTAGAATGATATCTAAGTCATGAATCATCAAGTCTAAAACTACTGGGACATCTGTGCCACGAGGATTAAATTGAGCCAATCGGTGTATCTCAATAAACATGGGGTTTTGCAAATGAGTTAATGCCTTTTGGAAAGCAGGATTGAACCTTTCTACATGTCCTACTTGCACTTTTATTGCTGCTTCATGGGCCAATTTAAGCAATGAATTTCCCTCCTCAATGGTTTGTGTGATTGGTTTTTCAACAAAAACATGAATACTTTTTCTTATTGCTGCAACAGCTGCATCAAAGTGGGCAGGGGTAGGAGTTACAATATCAACACAATCAATTTCGTTTAATATGGAATCTAGCGAATCAAATCTTCTGATTCCAAAAAGATCAATCGCTTCTTGTGCATGAGTATCATTGGGGTCAAAAAAACCAACAAGTTCAAATACTGAGGGCAATTCTAAGATTAATTTAATGTGAATCTTTCCAAGATGACCGGCTCCAAGCACACCTATTTTAAGCATATGTTTTTCTTTAGCGCAAAGATAGCGGATAAATGATTTTATGGAGAGTTTGCAGTTTGCTACTTTTCAACAATATGAAATGTGAAAAACTTTAATTTTAATTTAATTCAGTTGGTTGAGATTAAATCCATGATAATAACCAGTTTGTTTATTGGTTATCATTTTGGTAAGTGTCGTAATTTGCCCAGTATGATATGAAAAATGTTCAATTACATGCACTAAAATTGAAAAACCTGTTTCGTTAAATCCTTGGATTATTTTTCTTTCGTTTAAAATAGCATCAGGCATCTCAAAAAGTGTGTTTTTGAGATTGACCTTTAAATTTTCAAGTAAAAATATCAGGTCTGATTTTCGAATGTTTTTTTGAACAATAAATTCTTGGTCTCTAAATCGGTTGTCGTGTGCACCACCAATTCCAGAAAGTACCCATTGTCTGGCGTTTCCGCATAGGTGAAGAATTAAATTTCCAACGGTTGGAATTTGATCATTGGGCGAAAACCAAATTGATTCTTCATTCAAAAGTGATAAACACTTGAAAATTCTACTGTAAGATTCTTCAAAAATCCTTCTTTCAAACTCTTTTACAATCATTGTTTTTGCACTCATATTCAACAATATTAGCAATTTTCTTAATCTAAAATTAAAAAAAAATCTATGAAATGCTTTGAAAAAGACAGAAATGTAGTATATTTGCACACGCAAAAAATGGAGATTGTAGCTCAGTTGGTTAGAGCGCTGGTTTGTGGTGCCGGAGGTCGTGGGTTCGAGACCCATCAGTCTCCCTAAATTTTGGAAATCGTTGGCTTTTAAGTCAGCGATTTTTTTTAAAAAAGATTTTTTGAAAATTATTGCTTTTTCAAAAGTTCTATTTTTACGGATAAGTCATAACTTTCAATTATACGGAATAAGAGATGTGAGGTTGTGATTTGCTTTCAAAAGTTCTATTTTTACGGATAAGTCATAACAGGACAGTTTAATACCAACAGTTGAAAGTTGTTGTGATTTGCTTTCAAAAGTTCTATTTTTACGGATAAGTCATAACTTATCATATCCGAAAACATGAGAAAGCCTGTTGTGATTTGCTTTCAAAAGTTCTATTTTTACGGATAAGTCATAACACAGTCAATCAAAGACTTTCCTGAGATGCTGTTGTGATTTGCTTTCAAAAGTTCTATTTTTACGGATAAGTCATAACATAGATAGAGAGTTTGAAGTTATAAAACCAGTTGTGATTTGCTTTCAAAAGTTCTATTTTTACGGATAAGTCATAACCACCATTGCATTACGGGAACGTACAAAGAGGTTGTGATTTGCTTTCAAAAGTTCTATTTTTACGGATAAGTCATAACCACTTTTAAATAAATAAATTATGATAAACGGTTGTGATTTGCTTTCAAAAGTTCTATTTTTACGGATAAGTCATAACTGGACGTTTGTAAAATCGCTTTGAATACTGGTTGTGATTTGCTTTCAAAAGTTCTATTTTTACGGATAAGTCATAACATAGCGACAAAAAGAACGAGAAAGCGTTTGTTGTGATTTGCTTTCAAAAGTTCTATTTTTACGGATAAGTCATAACAAATACAACTTTATACACAATTCAAAATAAGTTGTGATTTGCTTTCAAAAGTTCTATTTTTACGGATAAGTCATAACTGCTTGATCGTCCTCAGGTGATACGTAACGTTGTGATTTGCTTTCAAAAGTTCTATTTTTACGGATAAGTCATAACCAAAAACTATTTCATCAATGATAAACGCTGGTTGTGATTTGCTTTCAAAAGTTCTATTTTTACGGATAAGTCATAACAACATTGTCTGCAAACACAATAGGCTTGAAGTTGTGATTTGCTTTCAAAAGTTCTATTTTTACGGATAAGTCATAACCTGTTTTATTTACAAACTATATTAAAAACAGTTGTGATTTGCTTTCAAAAGTTCTATTTTTACGGATAAGTCATAACTATTTGAAGTTTGATATTCGTTTTGGCGAAGTTGTGATTTGCTTTCAAAAGTTCTATTTTTACGGATAAGTCATAACTCACAGATTTTAACCGTTCATCACAATTGGTTGTGATTTGCTTTCAAAAGTTCTATTTTTACGGATAAGTCATAACCTTGTGGCTTATTACGTAGAAATAGCAAGGGTTTTAAGCGTTTTTTAGGAATTAAAATATTTTATCAAAATAGCCTCTTAAAACATTCCAATCAGCTGTTTTTAATTCCTAGTTATTATTAAATAACGTTAAATTAGAATAACTCTAATTGCTGTGAAGGAGGGTTGGTTGTTTCTTTTTTGATTCCATAAAAAATTTCCATTTTCCCAAATTGCTTGTCTGTAATAGCAAAAATGCCCACTTTCCCTTTGTCTGGTAAATTATTTCTTACACGTTTGGTATGTACTTCTGCATTTTCGGAACTTTGACAAAACCGAATGTATATTGAAAATTGAAACATCATAAATCCATTGTCAATCAATTTTTTTCGAAAATCGGAAGCAGCTTTCCGTTCTTTTTTTGTTTCCGTTGGCAAATCAAACAGTACCATTACCCACATATTTCTATAAGCGTTAAATCGGTCCGTATTCATTTTTAAGCATTAAAATCAGGATAGTGAATTTTGCGTTGTTCTCCAGCAAAGCATTTGTATAAACTGGCAGTTGTGATGCTGACAGCATGAAAAAGCGGCCGTTTGAGTCCGTTTATTTCCACATCCAACTGCGGAAGTTTTAGCAATTCAATTTTTTGTTCCTTTGTTAATCCAGTTTCGCTTTCATTCAAGTCGGGAAGGTGAAGCACCAACCAATCCACAAACGGGCGATAAGGTTCCATGATGTCGTCAGCCAAACAAAATGCATTGTATTTGTTTCGGTGAAATATGCCCATGGATGGAAACATTCCTGATGAGGTTAATGAGCGGGCGACAACGGAACGCAAAATCGCATAGCCGTAATTCAATTGAGCATTGGGAGTTTCTGGATCTCGGGAACGTACAAAATTTCCACCGTATATTTTACCCCAATAATGTGATGCCGCTTGGCCTTCGCAATTGCTTGTATCTCCGCTCAGTACTTCACTTATTAAATGAATTAAGCGTTCGTTGTTTTCTCCCAAATGCATCAAAACTTGCGCTTGGTTGTTGATTTTGTATTTTACAGTTTGTTGCCACAATTGTTTTTTTAGTGGTGCACTAGCATCTAATTGAGTGCGCATTCTTTGTGTTTGCTCGCTGTTGCCCTCGAATGGTAAAAACATCCCACTGGGCATAAATTTGCCATTGCAGGTTATAATAGCCACATTGTTTTCGAGCAACAACTCCAATAAACGGGTGGTAATTGTGATTTGTTGGTGCTCCAAAATCACGATCCCTAGATCTTCAATGGGAATGGATTTTATGGTTCGCTCGTCGTTTTTTAATTCAACGATCAATTGCTGATTTTTACAAGATAAATAAGCAGGATTGCTAAAATGCAGTGTACGTTTCACCATGAAAGTAGTTCTTAAAGTTGATAAACTACTTCAACGGTTTAATTTTGAAAAGGTTATATGTTTTTTTGATACTTGGTTAATACTTTTAATTTAAAAAATATGTGACGCAAATATTAATTGCGCCACATATTTGAAATAAATTAATATTCTTCAACTTGTACTATTTTTCCGAGGTGGTTAATGCGGACTTTCAGAATGTTTTCAAGATTAGAGGGAGTTTGTATAAAATTATATATGATTTTTGATAATTCCTTTTTGTTTTTTAAGGTTTCACCAGAAATAGCTTGTGTTTCATAATGATGAGTAAACATGTAATTTTTTGAAGAGATTTTCTGAACTCTAAACAAATTAGGACTTATCAAATGATAATTATTCATATCCAATAAATCAATTTCATTTGGTTTAAAACCTGTTTTTTCATTTGGAAAGACAAAATATTCATTTTGCTTTAGTGTAAATAAAAACGTCCATCCTTCACTACTTTTGAATGTTTTATCCACCGCATTAAGTCCTTGATTTATTCTGATGACTGCTTCATAAAATGAAACAACTTTTTCTTGAAGATTTCCTTTTTCGTCCCTGTAAATGGCAACGTGGTGATTGTTTCCAGTATTTACAAAATCAACCGCTTGTTTGTTGCCTTTTTTATCTAAAAGTAAATTTCCATTTTTATCTTTTTTGTCATGTAAAGCAACCGCATTGCTGATTCCAGAAATGGTAACTGTTTTTATAGAAATTCCTTTTTCTTCATTTAACCAAATGGGGAATTCATCTAAATTTGAAAATGCTTTCTTTGCGTCACCAAATTTTTGCAATCTATCTTCTAATACTTTGCGAATTTTTACATCAATAACTTTGTCAATTTTCAAATCTGGAGTGATAGGTTTTCGAATAGTATAAATAGTAATCTCATTAACAATCTTTACTTTTTCAGGAACGAATTGGGTTTTAGACTCGTTGATGTAAATTGGATTTTTTTCTAAGCTGTTTTTTCCAGAAAATGCTTTTTTAGGATCATTGTCGAATTCGTTAAGTCTTGCCAATAAGGCTTCTCTGTGAATCTTTTTTGCAACTTTAAGAATCATCTCCTCATTGAAATTACTTCCAACCTTTAAAATAGAAGTTTCATATTGCTTTATACTTCCATAAACCGTTTCTAAATGCAGTTGACCTCTTGGTGTGAGTGTAGTTTGAGCATTTTCATTCCCTTTAGTTTTGTTTTTATTTGGAGTAACCACTTTATTCTTTGCTTTGAAAGAAATCAATGTATTTTCAAGATGTTTCTTAGCTTCTGCACGAAATTTATTAAGTTCCATAGGAGGATTAAACCTTAATTTATTTCTTTCATCTTTGTAAAGTTCTTTCTTTTCTATGCCAATGACCTTAGAAAACTCTTTGCTGTTTTCATCTTTTCGAGCGTTTAAATGATTTAAGTACTGTACATGACTTGGTCGCGTAAATGCAACTGTTAATGCATCCATAGCATGATGTCTATGGTCGTTTCTCTTTGTCCAATCTTCAATTCGAGGTAATTTTTTTCCTTCTCTGTTTGTCTCGAAATAAGTCAAACCTAGTTTTTCATACTTTTCCCAATTTAATTCTTGTAAAACATTGACCAATTGCCAATCTTCACGTAATCTGTTTGTTATACTTCCGGTAGTTGTATTGACAGTGCGGCAAACTTCATAAAGCATTTCTCGTGCTTTTTTGGCTATGTATTGCGAATTTCTTAAATCTCTTTCAATAAAACCATCTTCAATTTCCTTAGATTTTTTGAGAAGTTTGTTCAATTTTCCTTTTTTGCCTTCGACATTTTTAAACAAATCTTCTACTCTTTGTTCATAGTCTGGCAAACTTTCTTCACCATATTTTTCAAGGATAAAATCATAGGCAGTTTTATCTCCTTTTTCGATGTTAATACTTCTTAATTCAAGCGTTTTGTTGGAGAAAGAATCGTCAAACATTCTTGATTGTGGAATAATGTGTTCAATGTCAAAATCTTTTGAAAATAACTTGTCAGAAGAAATATATGTATTCGAGTACAAAGTTTTGTAGCCATTTGGTTCCAGTTCTTTGTAAAGTTTATACCGTATCAAATCATTTTTGCTCACATATGATAAACCAAATTCATTTTTAAGAATTTGCTTAAATTTTTCATGTTCGGCAGTCGATCTATTTATTCCTTTAGTTGTTTCTTCTCGTTCTTTTGCACTTTTTTTCAATTCACGAGCCAACTCCAATCGAATTTCATCAGGTTTTCCGTACTCGTCAATAATTGCGTTTACAACATGAATAGTTTGATTTAATATTTTTTCAACTACAGGATTTCTTAAACTGTTTTTGTCTAGAAGTGTTAATTTGTCCTTTAATTCCCTTGTAGCTAATTCTTCTTTATTCAACGATTTAGAATGGTTGTATCCAGCTTTAAAAGCTGCCTCACTATATTCAAAACCGTCTTTTAAATGAGGTAGAATTTTTGAAATTGCTTTAGAACTCAAACTGCCATAATCGGGTTCAAACGTAATATTTGCTAAAAGTGATGCAAATTCTTTTTCGAAACCAAATTTCTCGTTCAATTTGATTATCAAACTATCGTTTCCAGTATTGGAATTATCTCCTTCATAAGAATATAATAAATGCCAAAGCTGAAATGCTGCCTGTTTTTCAAAAGCTTTTCCCTCTAAATCGGCATTGAATCGTAAAATATCTGTATTTATCCCCAGTGTTTTGAAGACTTTTTCAACTAAATCAAGGATTTCGTTAGCCGACATTTTGGAAAATTCAAACTCTCCATGTCCTGATAAATCAATGATTTTACTATAAATTTCAAATAGATTTGCATTTGTTCTGTTACCATCAATATCTTTAAAGTTTAAGTCTAGTTCTTTGTGATTTTGATAGAGTAACTTTAAAATTTCATCCTTTTTGAGTGATTTTTTAACGTTAAGTTCTGCAAACAAAATATTTTTACATTCCTCATCTAATCTCCATTTTAATCTGTCTTTTTTATGTAAAACTTCTAAGTCATTCAAGCGTTGCCAAATTCGAAATTCTTGAAATAATGGAGAAGATTTAGGAGTTACTTTAGGGCCAATTAATCTCATTTTAGGCTTTCCATCAATAGAAACTTCAATTTCTTTACTTTCAAGTTCGCAAGTACTAATCAAACTTTTTTGTGATTTCAATTTTCTTTGATAGAAAATGCAAATATCCTTTAATTCAGTTTTCAATTCATTTGAAAGTGAACTGTGATGTTTTGACTGTTCTTTCCAAATTGCATCAAACTCATTTTCGTAATCTTTACGATAAAACACTTGCCCTTTCAATCGTGTATGGCGATTTTCTTGAATTTGACAGTACATGAATTGTCCAACAGTTTGTTTGTTGAAAAACAGTTCTTTACTACGGTCACTAATATCTCCTAAATATCCACTGGATTTATTGATATCGTTATTTATCTCTGTTAAAACATACGCAACTTCTTCTTTGGTCAATTGTTTTTGCAAGCCTTCATTGCGCCATTTATAAGCTTGTAATTTCTTTTCTTCTCTATTTCCTTTATTTTCTGCTGTGTTAAAATTATAAGTTGACCAAAAAATTGCGGAAGTTGCTCTTTGACCTTTGCCTTTTATTTTTTCTTTGAAATCTTCAGTTAAAATTTCAACGTGAAACTCTTTTTGGAAATCCCATATTTTATCAAACTCATTTTGTAAATCAGATCGATAAAAGTCAGGTAGATTTTTTTTGCCTTCATTTAAAAGTAATAAGCAATATTGACCTGGAGTTAGATTTTCTTCGTAAAGTTTTAAAGCAACTTCCATTCCGTCAATCAATTGTCCCTCATCTTCATTTTTTACTTTTCTACTACTTTTATATCCTCGTTTCTTATTAATCGATAGTAAAACCCTTGCAAATTCTTCCTTTGATATTTTTTCAGTAACAGCTTTAGCTCTCAGCTCAAGTGTCTGATAAGTAGTGTTTTTACCTTCTTCTGAAAAATTTGATTCATTTGTAATAAATCCATTTTTCATCAGAACTTTAAGCAATACACTTCTTCGTAGTTTATAGCGTTGCAAATTTCTTCTTGCACTTCTGCTGTTTGTTCGGTCTTGGTTAGTTGTTATTGCCTTTCCTTTTTCAAAATTTCCAATTTCATCAGTGCTTAAAGGAATTACTCTAACACCTGTTCTGAGGATTTCAGATTCTTGATTATTTTTTTCAAGAACCAACGCCCAACCTATACTGGTGCTTCCTAAATCCAACCCCAAAATCACTTTCCCATTTTCATTGCTCATCGTAATATAAATTAAGTTGCTTAAAACTAATTAAAATATTCAATTTGATTTCTTTCCGTTAAAATTTGTTTGAAATTCTATCAAATAGTGAATTCATTTCCTGTTTTTCAATTTGTTCGTCGGGGCAAAGCCCAACTTTTTTAATCGAGAAATTGTATTGCTTTTATCCTCAAAAACAACTTCAAAATAAGGCAAACCATATTCTCCCACCACTGGCTTAATGCCTGTAGCTATAAAATTGTTGTCCATTAGTTTATTGATATCAAATACAAAAAACCTTTCTTGCTTGCGATATTCCTTCTTTTGGTTGTAATAGAAATTGATTTTTTCCATCAAAAGATCTTCTTCCTGCTGGGAGATAAAAGGTATTATGGTTTGCATCGTGTCTACCGAATTCAGTTCTTTTTCAAATTCATCAATTGAATCAAGTGAATAGTAAACAAGTGAAGCTTCCTCATATTCATTTGATTTAGACCATTTTTTTTCAAAATAAATATCGGCTTTAATTCTCGGAAGCGATTCACTTTCATAGTTACCAATTGTGGAAATTCTCGTCAAAGTATCATCCTCTGATTTCAAAGAATAATATTTTGGCGTTTTCAACGCGGCATACGGTTCGGTTTTTTTCCAATCCTCGTTGTTTTTTATTTCTTTCAAAGCATAAATAGCCACTCTAATTTGTTCCCAATGGTCTGCTTCAGGTTCGATATTTGTAATTTCAGCGTGAAATTCTAATAAATCAGTATCCATTAAAATACTGATAGTTTTGTTGCTTTCTCTGGGTACAAATCCAATTTTCTTTTTGTTGAAATACAAAGCTATGGCACGCTTATCAACAGGGTTTTTTGGCTCGCGAACTAATTCAATCAATCCACTTTTATTGATTTCATCAATGCACTTTGGACCTTCATAGTATTGAAATCCTCGCACAAAGAATTGCTTTAAATATACTTTTTCGTATTGTTTTATTTCGAGATTAGAAATATTGGTCAAACCATAAATTCCAACTAAACTTTTTACAAACTCTATTCGGTTCATTTATCAAAATTTTACACAAACGTAGTTTGAGACATCGTAATCTATGTACGTTCTTCATAATCCGTAGAAAATATTTTTTTTTCGTCTGATTTATTTGTTTACATGAAATTAATTAATAAGTTTGTGTCAGAACTTTTGAAGCAAATCACAATAAGGATTATTCCGTTGTGAAAACATTTGGGTCGCCTCTTGTCCATAATCAGGAGGCTTTTTTTTGCCCTACTTTTTTGTAAATGCTTTACTAACATAAAATTTAGCATCCAATTCATTTATTTCGGCGCATTTACAAGTTTACCTCGTCTTTTTTTGCATTTGCTTCAAAGTCAATTAATGACATTAAGTAAAAGTGAACCAGTAAGTTTGGAGCAATTTTAATCGGTTATCAGGTGGCTTTTTATTTTTGTGACTATGCGCTCGGAATTTATTTTTTCAAAACAAAAAAGCCCAAATCAATTAAGAAATGGGCTTTAAGAAAATGTGCTAATGTTTTAATCTTTGATCAAACTATAACCAGGATATTTTTTTGAATCATAAACAAATTTAGTATCTTCTACCGTTGGATTAGAAGTGAATTTTGTCAAGGAATAAGTCATTGTTGTCCCATTTTTGGCCTTCATAACTGCCTTCTTCAATTCGTTATCCGCTTTTGAAATGTATAGAATGATTGTATGGTAGTCAACTTTGCCTGGGTTTTTCGGCACCAATTTGATGACTGAAACTGTTTCTCCACCCAAGGTTTCCTCTTTTTCGAAGGCGTTTTTAAAATCTTTTTCCCAAATTGTCATCAATTTTTTAGGGTTGATTGATTGTTCATCGCCACCGCTAGCGTCGGATTCATAAACCGATTTTTCTTCTTTTACAATAGTCCAAGTCTTTAGACCATTAGAAATAATTGTGTTGTCGCCATAAGAAGCGCAGAATTTGTCTCCTTTTACCCAACCTTTTCCAATTTCACTTTCGTTAGCACCTGCCGAGTTTTTGATACTTGCACTAAATTCGATGTAGAAAGCTTTTAAACCTTTCATTTTTGCTGACAGTTTATCCAAAATCGCTTGAGATTTAGAATCTTGCGCTGATACTGTCAAAGTAATAATGCTGAATGCAATTAATAGAAATTTCATTTTGTTTTTATTTTCTGTGCAAATATCAGAAATTGTGCCAAATAAATTTAAGATATTTTTCAATAAATTAGCTAGCAGACAAAAAAGCGCATCAAAAATTAGAAAATTAAAAGTTTTCAATAAAAAACATGTCTATCTTTTACTAGTTTATTACCTTTGAAATATGGATCATAAATCAATAATTCAAGACATCAAAAATAAAAATTTTAAGTCTGTTTACCTCTTGCATGGTGAAGAGCCTTATTACATAGATTTGATCTCAAAATCAATTATTGACAATGCGTTGGAAGAACATGAAAGAGATTTCAACCAAATGATTTGTTATGGTGCAGATTCAGATGTGCAGTCAATTATTTCTGAAGCCAAAGGTTATCCGCTCATGGCCCAAAGAAGATTGGTTGTTATTAGAGAAGCACAAGGTTTGAAAGACATAGAATTGTTGGAGAAGTATTGTGCAAATCCTGAACCAACAACGGTTTTAGTGATTTTGTACAAGTATAAAAAATTCGATTCTCGAAAAAAAATCTTTAAAGAAATCTCCAAAAATGGCTTGACATTTAGTTCAGATAAAATCAGAGATTACCAATTAGTAGATTGGATAAATAATTATTTGAAAACAACGGAGTATGCGATTACTCCAAAAGCCTCAACCTTATTGGCAGATTTTTTGGGTAACGATTTGAGCAAAATCACGAATGAATTAGATAAATTGGCATTACTTCTTCAAAAGGGAACTACAATAAATGAAGTGCATATTGAGGAGAACATTGGGATTTCTAAGGATTATAATGTTTATGAATTGACCAATGCGATTGCCGTTAGAGATGTGCACAAAGCACTAACTATTGTAAATTACTTTGAACATAATCCAAAATCAGGTGAACTAGTACTTGTGATTGGTAATATTTTTACTTTTTTCTTCAAATTGATGCGTATTCATTTTGCAAATAACAAATCGAATGAGGCAATTAGTCAATTACTAAAAATTCATCCATTTGCAGTGAAAGAATTATTGAATGCGAGTAAAATCTATCCACCAAAAATGATTTCGAGAAATATTTCTTATTTACATGAATATGATTTAAAATCGAAAGGTTTAAACAATGATTCTTTTTCCAAGGCAGATTTAATGAAAGAGTTGATTTATAAAATTATGCATTGAAATGAATCTATTTTATATCCCCACAATCAGTTCTGAGTCAGTTCGAGTGACACTTTCTGAAGAAGAATCCAAACATGCATGCCGTGTTTTGAGATTAAAAAGTAAAGATTTGATTACACTTCTAGATGGAGTAGGAGGTACTTATTTGGCTGAGATCGATGATGCTAATCCCAAACATTGTACTGTGGTGATTTTAAAATATGATTTTGAACCGAAAAGTTTAAAGAACATTCATATTGCGATTGCACCAACCAAAAATATTGATAGAATTGAATGGTTTTTGGAGAAAACTACGGAATTAGGAATTGATGAAATTACGCTTTTACTTTGCAAAAACAGTGAACGAAAGCAAATCAAAGAAGATCGATTGGAGAAAATTTTGGTTTCAGCTATGAAACAATCCAAAAGGACTCATTTACCAAAGTTAAATACATTAATTTCCTTTAAGGAATTCATAATAAAGCATCCTCATGCGGCCTTAGCGCATTGTTTTGAAAATGATAAAACGACATTGAAGGATGTTTTTAGACCAAATGATTATCCCATTTTAATCGGACCTGAAGGTGATTTTTCTTTGGATGAAATCGAAACAGCTCAAAAAGCTGGATATGATTTTGTAACTTTAGGGAAAAATAGATTGAGAACAGAAACTGCTGGACTATATGCTTGCATGCAATGTTTATTAATTGATTAATTCATTATTTATGTTGAAAAATTGGTTGTTCTTTTTTAGCTTTTTAATCGGTGCTTTCTCGTTTGCCCAAGGAACTTATCAATTGGCAGTTTTGAAATATAATGGCGGTGGCGATTATTATGCGAATCCAACATCATTGCCAAATCTAATCTCCTTTTGTAATCAAAATCTTTCTACTAATATCAGCAAAGACGTTCCTTATGTTGAAGCAGGAAGCAATGATATTTTCAATTTTCCTTTTGTGCACATGACAGGACATGGAAATGTTGTTTTCTCCAATGCAGAAGTGGAAAATCTCAGAACTTATTTATTAGGAGGTGGATTTTTACACATCGATGATAATTATGGGATGGATGAATTTATTCGGGTAGAATTGAAAAAGATTTTTCCTAATCAAGAATTGGTTGAATTGCCTAGTAACCATCCTATTTTTCACCAGAAATATAACTTCAATGGTTTGCCAAAGATTCATGAACATGATGACAAACGATCGCAAGCTTTTGGGATAATTGTTGAAGGCAGATTAGTGTGTTTATATACTTTTGAAACTGATTTAGGTGATGGTTGGGAAGACCAAGCTGTTCACAATGATCCAACCGAGAAAAGATTACAAGCATTACAAATGGGTGCGAATATTTTGATGTATACTTTTTTGAAGTAAAATCCTTTTTTTGTCGAAACAGATTTCATTTTCCATGTATTTACAGGTGGCTAAGTGATTCTAACGGATAAAAAACACTTAATCGTTTTAGCCAATTTTTGTGCATTTTATTCATTGTATTTGGGTTGTAATCCAAATTATCATTTCAAATTATGTCGGTAACAACTTCGTCGCTTTTGAGTTATAATGAATGCTGAACAAACATCCGAAACGTTAGATTTTATTGGCACGTAAGTGATTCTAACGGATAAAAACACTTACTCCAAACAATTCCATCCATCAAACAATAACAACAACTCTAAAACTAAAACCGTATCTTTGCGCTCCAACTCAAGGATTCTAATGAAATTTAAAGAAAAACGTACCGCTGGAAAACCGGCAAAAAAGAAAGATTTGAAGTTTACCGTCAAATCTGCAACCACTTTGATGCCGTTCATCATGGAATCCTTGCCAGGAAAAAGTAGAAATAATGTCAAATTTTTACTCAAAGAAAAACTGATTGCCGTTGATGGAAAAGTCGAAACACAATTCAACGCTCCACTGAAAACTGGCCAAATAATGACTATTTTGGCTGAAAAAATAGTTGCTGAAAAACCATTGGTTGGAATTGACATTCTTTTTGAAGATGCAGCAATCATCGTGGTAAATAAACAAGCTGGTTTACTGACCATGGGTTCTGAAAAAGAGCGAACCAAAACCGCTTATGCCATGTTGACAAGACACGTTCAAAAAGCAAATCCAAAGAATAGAATTTTCATCGTTCACCGATTAGACCGCGATACTTCTGGTTTGTTGGTATTTGCAAAAACAGAAAAAGTCAAGAAAACATTGCAGGAATCTTGGAATGACAATATCATCGAACGCACTTATGTAGCATTGGTTGAAGGCGAAGTTCGAAAAGACAAAGACACCATTATATCGTATTTGAAAGAAAGCAAAGCATTGATTGTCCATTCAAGTCAAAACGAAACATACGGTCAAAAAGCAATCACGCACTACGAAGTAATTTCAAGAAAAAAAGGTACAACACTTTTGAAAGTCAATTTAGAAACTGGAAGAAAAAATCAGATTCGTGTGCACATGCAAGACATCAAGCATCCAATTGTGGGAGATAAAAAATATGGCGCAAAATTAAATCACATTGGTCGATTGGGTTTACATGCGAAAGTCTTGTCTTTCAAGCATCCAGTATCTGGCGAAATCATGCGATTTGATTCCAATTTGCCTAAGAAATTTGCTTAAAATCTCTTTTTTATAAAATCTATTTCACAAAAAAAGCGAGTAATTAATACCCGCTTTTAAAATATTCATGTTGAATTACATTCTATTTGGAACGTTGATTCCAAGTAAGTTCATTGCATTTTTGATCACCGAACCAACGTTTTGACAAACAATCAATCGTAAATTTTTAACTGCCAAGTCAGGCTCAATGTTAATCGGAACAGTTTGATAGAAATGATTGAATGCTTTTACCAATTCATAAGTGTAATTTGCAATCAGCGCTGGCGAATACATTTTTCCTGCTTCGTCAACAACAGCTGGAAATTGCGCCAATACTTTGATGATTTCTTTTTCTTCCGCGCCCAAAGTTGCTTTTGAAAAATCACCAATCTCTCCTGCTTTGGCTAACAACGATTGAATTCTTGCATGCGCATATTGAATGAAAGGACCGGTATTTCCATTTAATTCGATAGATTCTTCCGGATTGAATAACATGCGCTTTTTAGGGTCAACTTTCAAAAGATAGTATTTCAATCCTCCCAAACCGATTAATTTGAAAAGCTCCTCTCTTTCAATTTCTGACATTCCTTCTAAATGCCCGCGTTCTTGCGTCATTTCTTTGGCTTTACCTACTACTTCATCGATTAAATCATCAGCATCAACAACCGTTCCTTCTCGAGATTTCATCTTTCCTGATGGCAAATCAACCATTCCGTAAGACAAATGGAAACAACTTTCAGCCCAAGAATAGCCCATTTTTTTCAAAATCAAAAATAACACTTTGAAATGGTAATCTTGTTCATTTCCAACGGTATATACAATTCCTTCTAAGTCAGAATAATCACGAAAACGATCAGTAGCTGTCCCTAAATCTTGGGTCATATAAACAGACGTGCCATCTGAACGCAACAATAATTTTTCGTCCAAACCGTCAGCTGTCAAATCTATCCAAACTGAACCATCTTCCTTTTTGAATAAAATGCCTTTTTGCAATCCTTCGATGACCAAATCTTTTCCTAAAATGTAAGTTTCAGATTCGTAATAAAGCTTGTCGAAATTGACGCCCATTTTCTCATACGTCACGTCAAATCCAGTATAAACCCAGCTGTTCATTGTTGACCATAGAAGATATGTTTGAGGATCACGCGCTTCCCATTTAACCAACATTTCTTTCACTTCGCGTAAAATTCCTGTTTGATTTTTGGCTAAATCTTTGATTTTATCATCCAATGCAGCAACAGCTTTTTCGTCCTTTCCTACTTTAGCTTCTTCAAACTTGATGTATTCATTTTTAATGGCATCACTGTAATTTGAAAAATCTCCAGCGTCCCATTTTTCGATGATTTCTTTGGCTTCTTTGTTGAAATTCTTGTCAAATTCGACATAGTATTTCCCTACCAATTTATCGCCTTTTAATCCCGTATTTTCAGGAGTTTCTCTTTCACCTTTTTCATTCAGTGGAGAAAATCGTTCCCAAGCCAACATGCTTTTACAAATGTGAATTCCGCGGTCGTTAATTACCTGTGTCTTCACAACTTTGTGACCATTTGCTTTTAAAATTTCGGCAACAGAATAACCTAAAAAGTTATTGCGCAAGTGTCCTAAATGCAAGGGTTTGTTTGTGTTTGGCGAAGAATACTCAACCATTTTTGTCGCTTTGCTATTCGGCTCTTGGAAACCAAAAGTTGGATTTTGATTGATTGTTTCCAATTGATTCAACCAATATTCAGGAGAAAGTGACAAATTTAAAAATCCTTGAACCACATTGAAAGCAGCAATTTCTTTTAAATTGTCTTTCAAAAAAGCGCCTATTTGATTGGCAGCTTGATCTGGAGAAGTTTTCAATAATTTGGCAAATGGAAAAACTACCAATGTTAAATCACCTTCAAACTCTTTCCTTGTTTGTTGAAATTGAATTGTTTTTTCTTCGATTTGCTGACCAAAAAGTGTTTCAGAATTGGTAATAATGATTTGTTTTATAAGCTGTTCCATTTGATATTATTGGCAATTATTTTTAAGATTTTATTTGTTGTACAATGGGTTGTAACAACTCAAAAGCTGTTTCTGCCATCGCATTGATTTTTTCGTCCAGACATGGATTTACTTCAACAAATTCAATGCAAACCACTTTTTGGCTTTCAATTAATTCATTGAAAATTTCGGCTACTTGGGAAGGTAATAATCCATTTTTGACCGGCGTTCCTGTTCCATAGGAAGTAATATCTGGATCCATTGAATCCACGTCAAAAGAAATGTAAATGATGTCGCAATCATTCAATTTTTCCAGGGTTTTTACAGCAACTTGTTTGGCTCCTAAATCATTTACTTCTTCTACTTTGAAGTTTTTGATGTTCAATCTCTCCATCAAAGCATCTTCTTGATGTTCAGTATCTCGAACAGCAATAAAAACCAAATTTTCAGGTGTAATTTTAGGCGCAATTCCATGTAACTCTTTCAACTGATTCCACATGGAGATGGTTTCAGCATCAACATCATTTGATTGACAAGGAATATTGTCTTCACTTAGTGCTGTTGAGAGCGGCATTCCGTGGATATTTCCAGAAGGTGTTGTGTAAGGAGAATGTAAATCTCCATGCGCATCAATCCAAATTACACCCAATTTTCTATCAGGAAATGATTTTCTAATTCCTGCGATTGTTCCTCCTGCAGAACCATGATCGGCAGCCAAAACAATTGGGAATTCGTTGCAATTTACAGAATCAAAAACGGCATTGCTCACATTATTGTAAACATCTAATAGTCCGTCGATTCTTTTGGCAAAACGATAGTTGGTTGGGTGGTCCAACAAATGATTTTTGTCTTCTAAAAAAGTTACTTTATTGTCTCCAAAAATGGAACTTCCGATTTTTCTCGCCGCAGTGATAATCGCCAATGGACCTAATGAAGCGCCCCTTGTACCTGCTGTTATCTCTGAGGTATTGATAATGAAATTAATTTCCTTCTGCATATAATCGATTGTAGAATACAAATGTACAATTTATGACGCAGATTAAGAAACCGGAATCCGAACTAAAATCGAATAAAATCAACTTTTATTGATGAAATGAAGCCTAAAAATGGTAACAAAAATAAAAATGTGGGTTTTATAAAAACTTGTAATTTAGCGCTATGAAAAAAACATTAATTCTATTTATTTTATTGATTCAATTTGCAGTTTTAGCGCAAAAACAAGCGCCTTTTCAAGGAAGATTAATTTATCAAATTGAGTTTATCAATCCAATGGATAGCACACAGAATACAATTTCTAAATCAATCGTTTATACAAACGACACTTTGGTAAGAGTTGAATCTGAAACAGGGCAATTAGGACCCCAAGTTTTGATTAAACATTTGATTTTCCAAAAGTATTATTTGTTGATAAATTACAACGACACCAAGTTTGCTATTCAACAACATGTTCCCAAAGATACAATTCCTTCAAAATACACTTTCAAAAATAAATTTGGATCCAAAAAAATCGCTGGAATGAAAGCAAAAAGGGTTTTGGTTAGTGCAGCTAGTTTTGATAAACCTATTGAAATGTGGTATTTCCCTAAAATTAGCCCTAAATATTTAGATGTTTTGAAAGGAATTCAAGGTTTACCTGTCGATTATTACCTCCAGCTTGAAGATGGTATTTTGCATTACACCTTGGAGAAGATTGAAATTTCTGAAGTAAACAAAGACCTTTTTGGAATTCCGTCTGATTTTAAAAAAGTTAGTTTTGATGAATTTTTAGATCTGATGATGCAATCTCAACCTGAGATAAAGGAATAACTTGGGCTAAGCAGCTTTGAATTTCCATTTTCCGCCTACATTAACACTGCATTGTTTAAACTTGGTTTGAAAGTAAATGAACTTGATTATTTTGATGTTTATCTTTGTTAAATAGTCTTTCGAAATGGCACAAGAAAATGTATTTATCCCAAAGGATGAAAAAGCAGAGGAAATAGAAGAAAAAAAGGTTGAAAAAAAAGCTGAAAAAAAGCCTGTAAGGGAAAAAAAGGCTCCTTTAGATCCGAAGAAAAATCCTTTGGCCTCTCTTTCAAATCGTTTTGATAAAAAACGAACAAAAACCATTGTCGGTGCTTTGTTATCGATGGCTGCATGCTATTTTTTTCTAGCTTGTTTGTCTTACCTTTTTACTTGGCAGGCTGATCAAGATCGAGTAATGGATAAATCTTTGTTAGATTTTCTGTTTGAGGAGAATACCGAGCCTGTAACGAATTGGTTAGGAAAAGTGGGAGCTTGGATTTCTCATTTATTCATTTATCGTTGGTTCGGCATTTCTTCTTTTGCTTTTTCTTTCGTCATTTTTATCATAGGTTTTAAATGGTTGTTGGCAATACAACTTTTTCCAATCACAAAAACTGCTGTCAATTCGTTGGTTTTGATGATTTGGTCTTCACTTTTCTTTGGCTATTTTGCAAGCACTGTCAATTATTTGGGTGGATCCTTTGGCTATCACATTAATAATTGGCTCATGTTTACTTTGGGTAGTTTTGGGTCTTTGGTATTTATTATAGTGTTGCTGTATGTCGTTTTAGTTGCTTTGTTTAATCCTGATTTTAAAGCTCTTTGGAATAAATATATTTCTAAGAACTTTTTAGAAAATGAGGGTGAGGAATTAGAAACTGTGCGGGTTAAACCTGAAAATTCAATGGCTGATATCCACATTATCAACCCAATCAAGGAAGAACAAATCATCGTTGACAAACCATTCGAACCTGTTGTATTTGACGATGAAGACGAGGACGAAGATGATGCAGATAGTGATTTTGAAATCACGATGAAAATGCCTGAAACGCCTAAAACTGTTGCTCCAATTGAAGATGATTTTGAAATCAATATTCCTGAGCCAACAAGTGTTTTCTCCGAACCATTAGATGCTGATGATTTCACTGTTGTTGCTCCAGAAAATGATGAAATTCTTTCGGACGATGAACAAGATAAACTGCGTAAAGAATACGGAGATTATGATCCAACCTTGGATTTATCTGGATACTTATTGCCTTCAATTGATTTATTGAGAGATTGGGGAGGAGGTTCTGTAAATATCAACAAGCAAGAACTTGAGGATAACAAAAATAAAATCGTTGAAACGCTTTCTCATTATAAAATTGATATTTCAAAAATCAAGGCTACAGTCGGTCCAACGGTAACTTTGTATGAAATTATTCCAGCTCCAGGAGTTAGGATTTCGAAAATTAAAAATTTGGAAGATGATATCGCTCTAAGCTTGTCAGCATTGGGAATCCGAATCATCGCGCCAATCCCAGGAAAAGGAACTATTGGTATTGAGGTGCCAAATAGTAATCCTGAAATGGTTTCTATGCGATCATTGATTGCTTCGGAGAAATTTCAGAATTCAGATTACGAATTGCCTGTTGTTATTGGAAAAACCATCACCAACGAAACGTATACTTTTGACTTAACCAAAATGCCTCACTTGTTGGTAGCTGGTTCTACTGGACAAGGAAAATCTGTTGGTTTGAATGCGATTTTAATTTCGATTCTTTACAAAAAACATCCTTCACAAGTCAAATTTGTATTGATTGATCCAAAGAAAGTGGAATTAACACTTTACAGTAGAATTGAACGTCATTTCTTGGCAAAATTGCCAGGAGAAGATGATGCGATTATCACTGATACTTCGAAAGTGGTAAACACATTGAATTCGCTTTGTATCGAAATGGACACACGCTATGAGTTGCTGAAAGACGCCCAAGTTCGTACCATCAAAGAGTACAACGCCAAATTTATTTCTCGCAGATTAAATCCTGAAAATGGGCATCGATATTTGCCTTACATCGTCGTACTAATTGACGAGTTTGCAGATTTGATTATGACGGCTGGAAAAGAAATTGAACATCCAATTGCCAGAATTGCGCAACTTGCTCGTGCAATTGGAATTCACTTAATTGTTGCTACCCAAAGACCTTCTGTAAGTGTAATTACGGGGATGATCAAAGCTAATTTCCCTGCGAGAATTGCATTTAGAGTGCAATCTGCCATCGATTCAAGAACAATTTTGGATGCTTCTGGAGCCAATCAATTAATTGGTCGTGGAGATATGCTGATATCAACAGGATCAGAAATGATTCGTTTGCAATGTGGATTTGTCGATACGCCTGAAGTAGATGAAATTTGTGCATTTATCGGAAATCAGCGGGCTTATCCTGAAGCATTGATTCTTCCTGAATATACTGGCGAAGGCGGTGGAGAAGACAAAGAAATCGATTTGAATGACATCGATCCAATGTTTGCAGATGCAGCAAGAATTGTGGTGACACATCAGCAAGGTTCAGCAAGTTTATTGCAACGAAAATTGAAATTGGGTTATAACCGTGCGGGTCGAATTGTTGACCAATTAGAAGGTTATGGAATCATCGGGCCTTTCCAAGGAAGTAAAGCGAGAGAAGTCATCTATTCTGATATTGAAGCGTTGGAAGAATTTTTGAAGGTGAAGGGAATTTATTAATTTCAATTCATGATTGTTCCGCTGAATTTACCTCAAGCTAACTTAAAGCTTACAAAGAAAAACGAGCAACTTTTTGTTTGGTGCATTGTTCGCAAGAAAACGTTGATCTTAACACCTGAGGAATGGGTTCGTCAGCATGTAATTCATTTTCTAATCAATCAAAAGAATGTTCCTTTGGGACTCATTTCATCAGAATTGGGAATTCAAATACATCAACTTAATCGCCGCTGTGATGTGGTGATTTTTGGCAAAGACAAAATACCCAAATTATTGGTCGAATGCAAAGCACCAGAAGTGAAATTGAGTCAGAATACATTACAACAAATCGCGCATTATAACGCTACTCTAAATGTCGATTATCTGTGGGTTACCAACGGAATCGAACATGCCTTGTATTTCATTGATAGAAACAACAATCAGATTCAAATATTGAATGAATTGCCAGATTTTGAAAATCTGTAAAAAAGATTAATCCAACTTAAACTCGGACGTTCTATGGAAGGTTAAATCAGGATAATCTTGTTCTGCCATCGTCAACAAGAAAGGCGTTTCAGCTAAGAAAACCCAATTGTCGTCTTTGTCCTTGGCCATGTTTCCTGTTTTCGCGTTCAAGAATTTTTTCAATTGTTCGTCATTGTTGGTTGTGATCCAGCAAGCCAAGTGATAATTTCTCGGAACAAATCGACAAGAAGCGCCATATTCGTGCTCTAAACGGTGCGCAATTACCTCAAATTGCAATTGTCCCACTGTTCCAACGATTTTTCTGTTTCCAGGCTGTTGAACGAACATTTGCGCAACTCCTTCGTCTGTCAATTGGCGAATACCTTTTTCCAATTGCTTGGATTTCATTGGATCTAAATTCTCTAATTCTTGGAAAATTTCTGGAGAGAAACTTGGAATTCCTTTGAAAGTGAATTTTTCTCCTTCGTTTAATGTGTCGCCAATTTTAAAATTTCCAGTGTCATATAATCCAATTACATCTCCAGGAAAAGCTTCATCGATGACACTTTTGTCTTGCGCCATGAAAGACGTTGGATTCGGAAATTTAAATTTCTTGCCCAAACGCACATGGTTGTAAAAAGTATTACGCTCAAAACGACCAGAAACGATGCGCAAGAAAGCAATTCTATCTCTGTGTTTTGGATCTAAATTCGCATGGATTTTAAATACAAATCCCGAAAATTTATCGTCACTCGGTTCAACCATTCTCAAATCAGTATCTCTTCCTCGAGGTGAAGGCGAAATGCGAATGAATGTGTCTAGCAATTCTTGAATTCCAAAGTTGTTGACCGCGGAACCAAAAAAGACTGGAGCAACTTCTCCTGACAAATACTTTTCTTTGTCGAAAGCATCGTAAACGCCGTCAATCATTTCCAAATCTTCCCGCAATTCAGCTGCTGGTTTGTCGCCAATCAATTCATCAATTGTTGGATCGTTCAAATCTGAAATAGAAACAATTTCCTTTGAAATCTTGGTTTTATTGGCTTGAAAAAGATTTAGATTTTCGTCGTAAATATTGTAAACTCCTTTGAAATAATCTCCCATTCCAATAGGCCAAGTCAAGGGACGCACTTTGATGTCTAATTTATCTTCCAGCTCATCCAAAAGTGTGAAAGCATCTTTCCCGTCGCGGTCCATTTTGTTGACAAAGATAATCACTGGTGTGTTTCTCATGCGACAAACTTCCATCAATTTTTCAGTTTGCGTTTCCACACCATTTGCACAGTCAATGACCAAAATAACGCTATCGACCGCTGTCAAGGTTCTGTATGTATCTTCGGCAAAATCCTTGTGACCAGGAGTATCGAGAATGTTTACTTGTTTTCCGCCATATTCGAACGCCATTACCGAAGTGGCAACTGAGATTCCTCTTTGTTTTTCAATTTCCATGAAATCCGAGGTGGCAGCTTTTTTAATTTTATTATTTTTAACCGCACCAGCAGTTTGAATTGCACCACCAAAAAGCAGTAACTTTTCAGTCAATGTCGTTTTCCCTGCATCAGGGTGCGCGATAATTCCAAACGTTCTTCGTTTTTCAATAGATTCTTGGTACTTCATGAAGTGGTGCTATAATAAAATTGAGTGCAAAGATACGAACTTAAGCTGAAACTCGTATTTCGAGTACAAGCTAACCATTGAAAAAGAATCTAATTTAGGTTTATTCTTCTAAATAAGGTTTCAAAATTTTGGTCCAGACCAAATATCCCTCTGCGGTTAAGTGAATGCCATCAAAAGAATAGTCTGGATTCAAAAGACCATTAACAGCCAATGATTTGTATATTTCAATGTAAGTAAAACCACGTTTTTTCGCTTCTTGCTCCAAAAATTCATTGACAACTTGTATATCTTTGTTTACTTGCGGATTGCAGTAGGTTGAACCATCTTTCAATTCCGTCGGGAACATACTTTGCAAGTACACTTTTGATTTTGGGCTTTTCAGGGTAATTTCATCCATCAATTCTGTATAATAACTCATTAGGTCTTCTTTGGAATCTCCAGTTCCTAAATCATTGATTCCTCCTTGAATGAATATTTTTTTCGGACTCATTGCCACGATTGGTTCAAGTCTCGGGATCATTTTTTTTACTCGATCACCACTAATTCCACGGTTTTTAAGATGTTCTTTTCCTAATAGTTCTTCCAATAAGAAATGTTCTGTGTGACTATCACCTAGGAAAACGATTGCTTGCGAATCAGCTGGTAAAATTTCAAAAATTAAATCTCTTCCCATAAAATAAGTTGATTTAGGCCGATGAACGATCGCTTTTAATTTTTTGGATACGCTGTGTTTTTCGTCGTAACAGATTCCTCCGGTTGCCATGAATACTGCTGCAGCAACATTAAAAATAAGTGAAAGTGCAAGTATAATTTTCAATATTTTCATTGATTAAAATGCTTTTAAAAGAAAAATTTGATTTCAAATATATGACAAAATATGATTCAAAAAAAAGGACCGTCTATTACTAGACAGTCCCTTAAACTTCTTAAAAAAATCTTATTTTTTCTCTGCACCAGCAGCGCAAGATTTTTTCTCACCAGCAGCACAAGAAGTTTTTCCTGCACAGCAGCTACCTTTTTTAGATTTTTTCTTTTTCTTTTTATCGTCGATTTTTTTAACTTCCATTTTGTTACCACTAACAGCAGCAATCGCTGTAGAAGTTAATGAACCTGTAAACAACATCAATGATAATACTACAAACGCTTTTTTCATAACAATCTATTTTATAGGATAAATTTACAAATATTTATTTTAATTCTGCAAGTTTAGTAATTCTTCCTTTGACAACATCGTCAATTTTAACATTTATTTCACTTCCAAGTGGTAAAAATACGTCAATTCGAGAACCAAATTTAATAAAACCAAATTCTTCACCCGTTTTTACTTCTTGTTCAGGTTGAACATAATAGCAAATTCTGCGTGCGACAGCGCCAGCAATCTGGCGAAACAAAACACTTTGTCCATTTTGATGCTCAATTACAAAAGTACTTCTTTCGTTATCAGTACTGCTTTTTGGATGCCAAGCCACTAAGAAAAGACCTTTGTGGTATTTCACATACTTAACAATCCCTGAAATTGGATTGAAATTCGCATGCACATTCATCGGCGACATGAAAATTGAAATTTGGATTCTTTTGTCGTGAAAGTATTCAGTTTCCTCGACTTCCTCAATCACAACAATTTTGCCATCAGCAGGACACATCACATCGTTGAGATCATATTTACAAGTGATATTCGGTACTCTAAAGAATTGAATGATCAAATAGGCCATTACTAAACCTCCGGCGCTGAGTAATAAATACAGCCACAACCACTCTAAATAGGTATATAAAAAGTAGTTCCCTACTTGGATCAATCCCAATATTGTTAGACCAATCGCAATGATTAAATATCCTTCTCTGTGTATTTTCATTTCAAAAATTTGGGTCAAAAATAGGTATAAAACAGCCACCAACAAAAGAAAAATGGAACTGTAAATAAGACTGCATCAAATCTATCTAAAATTCCACCGTGTCCAGGCATAATATTTCCTGTGTCTTTAATGTTCAAACTTCTTTTAAAAAGTGATTCTAATAAATCTCCATAAATCGCACCAGGAGCAATAATCACTGCTGAAATCCCCCAAAATAAGTAGTTTTGATCATTGAAATAAGCGATAACAAGCGCAACAACAAAAGTCATCACAATACCACCAATTGTACCTTCCCATGTTTTATTTGGGGAAATCCTTTCAATCAACTTTGTTTTTCCTAGCCAGCGACCAGTCAGATAAGCAAAAGTATCATTGGTCCAAATCAACAAAAACATGAAGATCAATGTATACGATTCAATTGTTTGTGCTTGCATGAAAATCATCAAGACAAATGGAACAACAACATACATAAACCCTAAAAATAAGACGCCTAAATTGAGCAATGGATTTTCTTTCATGCGCCAAAGTTCTGTCACCATACTCAAAAACAAAAGCGGTATGGTAAGTAAGATATATATTTCTGGTATGAATCCAAGTTGATTTGCACCAAATAAGGAGAAAATTGCAAATCCCACAAAAGTTCCTAGAAATGTAGAAACTGATACAGTATTTGAACTTTTGAAAAGATTGTAAAATTCATTTAAACCTAGAAGTGTGAATAGGGATAGACAGCTCACTGTTGTCAATAAATTATAACTCAAACTGCCAATGACTAAAGCAACAAAAAAAGCTCCTGACAATGCTCTCACTAGAATATTATTCATCGTTTTTTTTTAAAATAAGAATCCCGTTTAGCCAAAAACCAAACGGGAATACTTGAATTATTTTAATTTAAATTTCAATCTTGAAATGAAACTTACTCTTCTGTTTTATCTTTATTCTCAGTTGAATCTTGTTCTTCTGAATTTTCAGGCTTCGAAGGTTCAACTTTCATTTCGATTTTGTTTTCTGAAGCAGATTTCGCTTCTTCATTTTCACGTGTTTCTTTCGCTTCTGATGATTCTGCTAGGCCAGCAACAAACTCTTCACCTGTCATTTCAGAAGGTTCCCAAGCACGTTTTCCGAAAATCTCTTCCAAATCTTCTTTGAAAATAACTTCACTTTCCAACAATTTTTCAGCTAAAGTCGTTAATTTCTCTTTGTTTTCAGTCAAGATTTGCAAAGCACGTTGGTATTGTGTTTCAATCAATAAACTAACTTCTTCATCAATTACCCTCGCTGTTTCTTCAGAATAGGGTTTCGTAAAACTATCTCGTCCTTGAGAATCGTAGAAAGAAACATTGCCTATTTTCTTATTCAAACCATAGATTGAAACCATGGCGTACGCTTGTTTCGTTACTTTTTCCAAGTCACTTAAAGCGCCAGTCGAAATTTTACCAAAAATCAACTCTTCTGCTGCTCTTCCTCCTAAAGCTGAACACATTTCATCAGAAATTTGCTCAGTAGTCGTGATACTTCTTTCCTCTGGCAAGTACCATGCAGCACCCAAAGATTGTCCACGAGGAACGATTGTCACTTTCACCAACGGATGCGCGTGTTCAAGCAACCAAGAAGTTGTAGCGTGACCCGCTTCGTGGAAAGCAATGGCACGTTTTTCATCCTTGGTGATGATTTTATTTTTCTTTTCTAAACCACCAACAATTCTATCAACAGCATCCAAGAAATCTTGTTTTTCAACGTGCGTTTTAGCTTTTCTAGCTGCGATCAAGGCAGACTCATTACATAAGTTTGCGATGTCAGCCCCCGAGAAACCAGGCGTTTGTTTAGCCAAGAAATCAATGTCAATTGAATCATCTAACTTCAATGGTTTCAAATGCACTTTGAAAATCTCTTTGCGCTCATTGATGTCTGGCATGTCCACATAAATCTGTCTATCGAAACGACCAGCACGCATCAAAGCGCTATCTAGTACGTCTGCACGGTTTGTCGCTGCTAGAATAATCACTCCAGAATTTGTTCCAAAACCATCCATTTCAGTCAATAACTGATTCAATGTGTTTTCTCTCTCATCGTTAGAACCCATTCCGTTGTTTCTTCCACGAGCTCTACCAATAGCATCAATTTCATCGATAAAAATAATTGCAGGTGCTTTTTCTTTGGCTTGCTTGAATAGATCTCTTACACGAGAAGCTCCAACACCAACAAACATTTCAACGAAATCAGAACCAGAGAGCGAAAAGAAAGGTACTTTAGCTTCACCAGCAACAGCTTTTGCTAATAAAGTTTTACCTGTTCCTGGAGGTCCTACCAACAAGGCTCCTTTTGGAATTTTTGCACCTAATTCAGTATATTTTTTAGAGTTTTTCAAGAATTCAACGATTTCTTGAATCTCTTCTTTTGCACCATGTAGACCAGCAACATCAGCAAATGTAACGTTGGTAGATTTACCTTTTTCATACACCTGCGCTCTAGATTTTCCAATGTTGAAGATTTGACCGCCTCCGCCACCAGCACCACCTGACATACGGCGCATAATAACCAACCAAACGACAATCAAAATCACTGGTAAAAGCAAGAAATTGATAACAGCACCCAAATAATTTTCTTCAACGACTGGTTCAGAATTAATTGTTGGCTTATTTAACGCTTGTAAAGCTTTGTTTTTCTCATCTAAACGTGTCAAAAAGTTTCCTGGATCAGCGATTTTGAACTGAAAACTAGGATTCATACTTTGTCTCGTTTTCTTAACAGGATTTAAAACTTTTTTAAGCTTATCAAAACTTGGTTTTTTGCTTTCAGTGATGAATTTTCTACCTTGTTCAGTGATTTTAAAATCAACGCGTTCACGGTTCACAATCTTTACCTCACTAACATAACTGGAATCAGCCAAAGTAAAAAATACATCTTGCTTAATTTCAACTACATTGGAGCTACTTGTGAAAATACTGATTGCAATTGCAGCAATTCCAATCAGCGCATATATCCAATATATGTTGAAAGGACTTTTCTTTTTTTCTTGATTTTCTGACATGAAATTGTAAAATAAATGTTGTTAATCCAAATTGGGAATGTCTGTTCTGATTGCGTCAGCCCAAAGGTCTTCTAGGTCATAAAAACTACGAGAATCTTTATGGAAAATATGAGCTACAACGTTCACATAGTCCAATAAAATCCATTCTGAGTTTTCTTTACCTTCTTGGTGCCAAGGTCTTTCTTGAAGTTCTTTTCTTGTATGTCTCATTACGGAACTGTTGATACCGTCCACCTGAGTTGTTGATTCACCTGAACAAATCACAAAAAAATCAGTTACTGAATTTTTAACTTCTCTTAAGTCAAGAACAACGATGTCTTTGGCTTTATTTTCTTGCATTCCTTCGACTATGCAATCGCAAAGTACCTTTGAATCTATGTTGTTTATTAATTTATACATTCTATAATTTGTGTTCTTTACAAAATTAATTTAATATTTTAACTTTACGCATTATAAACGCTTCATTCAGCGATAAAGTTTAAACATGATTGGTCGAAAAATCATATTCAAAGAAACGCTTGATTCTACAAACAATTATGCTGCCAAGTTACTTCAAAGTGGTGAATTGTCTCATGGAACGGTAATAATGTCAGGTGAACAAACCGCAGGTAGAGGTCAAAGAGGCGCTGTTTGGGCGGCTGAGCCTTATAAAAACCTCATTTTTACTTGTTTTTTGGAATATGATAAATTGTCAGTTGCAAATCATCAATCGGTCACACATTTCGTCAGCCTTGCTTTAATTGATTTTTTAAGTTTTTTTGGCATTTCAGCATCCATCAAGTGGCCAAATGACATTGTAATTGGCACTAAAAAAATTGCTGGAGTTTTGATTGAAAATCAGTTGGAAAATTCTTTGCTTAAAAGCAGTATTATTGGTATTGGACTTAATGTCAATCAAACCGAATTTGACGGATTCAATGCAACAAGTTTGAAATTGGAGAAAAAAGAAGACTTTTCAATTGAAAACCTTGCATTGAAATTTATAGAGAAACTTCAATTTAGATTTAATCAATTGCAATTCAAAGATCTAGAGGGATTAAAAACAGATTATTTGAATCAACTTTGGTTAAGAAATCAATTGAGCAAATTTGAAGACGAAACAGGAATTTTTGAAGGCAAAATCTTGGGTACGGATGATTTCGGTAGACTGATTGTAGAACGCAATTCAGAGAATAAAATTTACGATTTAAAAGAAATCAAATTTCTGGATCGTAATATTTCTGCAATTTGAAAGACATGTAATTGAACAAATTGGTCAAGGGCTTATCGACCAACATTTTCATGAATGCGTTTACTTCGCCATCAAAAGCAATGTAACCTTCTGTTTGAGCACCAACTTCTTTCAAATGAACTGTCAAAGTAAAGGGAAATGGTGATTTCTCGCCTGATTTCATCACGATTTGCGTTGGTGCTGTGGAATCAACTTGAATTAAAGAGATAAGGAATCCACCTTGCGCTTTGAAAGAGCAACTTTTTTCATCTGCTTTCCAATCACTCATCTTATCTTGTGGCATGATGTGAAATAGATTCTCAGTATTGATTAAAAAGTCAAAAACTGTTTGTGGTGAAGCGTTTACCAATGATTTTGTGCTCTCAATTTTCATGCGCGGAATATTTTAGTATGCTAAAATTCAATTATTATTGATTCCAAGTGGACGGATTAGCTCTCCATGCTTGAAGTGAATCCAAATCGCTTTCATTGATGTACTCTTTTCTAATTGCTTGTTCTATCAAGAAATCATAGTTAGTCAATGTTTCAAATGGACAATTTGCTTTTTTAAAGTTTTCTTTGGCAATGTCAAAGTCATAAGTGAAAATTGCAACTAACCCTTTGACATCACAACCAGCTTCACGCAAAGCATCAACTGCTTGTAAACTACTGCCACCGGTTGAAATTAAATCTTCAATTACCACTACTTTCTGTCCTTTCTCGAAATCTCCTTCTATTTGATTTCCCAAACCATGACCTTTTGGTGTGCTTCTCACGTATACAAAGGGAATACCCAATTCTTGAGCAACCAAAGCACCTTGTGCAATACCACCAGTGGCAACACCAGCAATAAAATCAGGTTTTCCATACTTTTCTAAAATCACTTCAGAATATGCCTGACGGATAAAAGTTCTAATTGTTGGATAGGAAAGTGTTTTTCTATTATCACAATAAATTGGGGATTTCCAACCCGATGCCCAAGTGAATGGATTTGTTGGTTGCAATTTAATTGCTTTAATTTGTAATAAAAATTCGGCTACTTTTAGTGCTCTGTCGTTATTTAAAATCATGCTGCAAATGTACAAAGTTTTTATTCAAGATAGACCAATCATTTTCATTTCTGTTGATGAAATTTCAAATTATGATGGTTTTTTTATTAGTCACTCGATTGGAGAAAATCAAAATCAATTCATTTTAAATTTAATGAGTGATTTGCCCAAAGAAATTCAACTTTATGTTATTGGTCAAAATCCAAAAGATGAAATGATTTCATTTTTCAAGAATTATGATATCATTGAAGCAGCAGGTGGAATTGTAAAAAGAAAAGATAAATATTTGTTTATCAAAAGAAATGGCGTTTGGGATTTGCCTAAAGGAAAAGTTGAGCCAAGTGAAAGTACAGTGATGGCTGCCAAAAGAGAGATTGAAGAAGAATGCGGAATTAAAAATCCAACTGTAAATGACCTTATTCTTATTACATATCACACTTATACTTATGCAGGAGTTCCAACATTGAAAAAAACGTTTTGGTACGAATTGTCATACGATGGATCAAAGAAATTAAAACCTCAAATGGAAGAAGGAATTACCAAAGTGGAATGGATAGAAAAGGACCAGATTGAAAAAAAGTACAACAAAACATATGCTTCAATCAAAGATGTCTTAGATCAATATTTTAGCGAGTAATCCAAGGAATAAATTCTCTAAAACAAGCTGTTAACTCAATATTCAGATTCGATTGATTAAATTAATGCCTAATTTTTTGTTAATTAAAGCCTTTGACTAAATAGAAAATTGTAACCTTGTATAAAAATAAGAAACTATGAAATCAATATTGACAATGATGGTGCTTGCAGCTTTGAGTTTTTCGGCTGCTGCTCAAGATGCAAAATCAACTGAGAAAAAAGCAAAAACAACAAAAACTGCTAAACAAAAATTACCAATTACGTTTAAAACATTGGAAATTGTAAGACCAAATATTGCTTTTGGAGCAGACGAAACTTTTACATTTGAATTTAAAAACACAGGTAAAACGCCAATCATTATTAGTAATGTGCAAACAAGTTGTGGATGTACAACTGCTGAGAAACCATCTGAGCCGGTTCAACCAGGAAAAAGTTCGAAAATCGCAGTAAAATACGACACCAAGAGAGTCGGTGAATTTACAAAAACAATTACTGTAACAACCAATGTTGGAGATCCAATTGTATTGACAATTAAAGGTAAAGTTGCTGCTGAAGCGCCGAAAAACTAAGAGATTATTTTATTTTAAGAAACCACTTTATTCATTTAAAGTGGTTTTTTTTTGTGATTTTAATTTCCAAATTATTTTTACACACTTTTTCAATTTCATGAACAAATTTCTTCATTTTAGGCTTTGAAAGTAATGTTTGTTATCTTTGAACTTTAAAAATAATTCAATGTCAAAAGAAGTATATATTGTTGATGGAGTTCGCTCTGCGATTGGAAATTTTGGTGGAACTTTAGCTGGTGTTCGCCCTGACGATTTAGCTGCAAACGTAATGAAATCCTTGGTTGAAAAGCATCCAAATTTAGATTTAAATTTAATTGAAGATGTGATTTTTGGTTGTGCAAATCAAGCAGGTGAGGATAATCGAAATGTAGCAAGAATGTCTGCCTTAATGGCTGGAATTCCAATTACTGCAGGAGGAGAAACTGTCAATAGACTTTGCGCTTCAGGAATGGCAGCAACAATTAACGCCGCTCGGGCAATCAAAGATGGGGCTGGAGAAATCTACATTTCTGGTGGTGTTGAAAATATGACACGTGGACCTTGGGTGATTTCTAAAACAAGTTCAGCATTTGGTAGAGATGCCCAAATGTTTGATTCTTCCTTTGGGTGGAGATTTATAAATCCTAAATTGGAAGCGCTTTACGGTGTTGATAGCATGGGAAATACAGCTGAAAATTTAGCTCAATTGTATAATATTTCGAGAGAAGACCAAGATGTTTTCTCTGCATGGTCACAAGAAAAAGCATTTAGAGCACAACAAAATGGCATTTTGGCGCAAGAAATTACGCCAATTGCAATACCTCAAAAAAGAAAAGATCCTATTATTTTTGATAAAGATGAATTTATGCGTCCTGAAACTTCTTTGGCAACTTTAGGCGGATTAAGACCTGCATTTGCGAAAGATGGAACAGTGACAGCTGGAAATGCATCTGGATTAAATGACGGAGCCGCTGCTTTATTAATTGCCTCTGAATCAGCTTTAAAATCTCAAAATTTAAAACCTTTGGTTAGAATTGTAAGCGCGGCAGTTGCTGGTGTTGAGCCAAGAATCATGGGAATCGGTCCGGTTTACGCTTCTGAAAAAGCGTTACAAAGAGCTGGTTTAACTTTAGATCAAATGGATGTTTTGGAGTTGAATGAAGCTTTTGCTGCACAAGTTTTGGCTTGTACTCGCAAAATGGGATTGGATGACAATGATCCGAGAATCAATCCTAATGGTGGAGCAATCGCTTTGGGACATCCACTGGGAATGTCAGGTGCAAGAATTTTGCACGCTGCAGCCAATGAATTAGTTAGATCTAACAAAAGATATGCGTTGGTTACCATGTGTATTGGAGTTGGACAAGGTTATGCAACAATAATTGAGCGCGTTTAATTTCAACCTTTAAAGTAAATCGTTCGTTCAAATACATAAATAAAAGCCTATGCGTTTTTTTATTGTTTCCAGTATATTCATTTCGGTACTTTTTGTTTCATGTAGAAAAGAAAAGGCGATTTGGGAATCAGATTGGAGTTTGCCATTGGTAAGCGATACACTTAATTTAAAAAATTTGGTCACAGATTCTTTTTTAGCTGTCAATGGCTCTGGAAATTATCAGTTGGAAATCAATAGAAATATCTTAGACTTAAATTTATCGGATTACATTGAAATTCCTGATACTACAATCTCTCAAAAATATTCGATTGCTTCAGGAAGCCTCAATGTGCAACCAGGAACAAGTTTTGTAAACAACAATAAAGACCATCTTTTTGATTTACAAGGTGCTGAGCTTAAAAGTGTGGTTATTTCTGAAGGAAAAATCAAAATTAGCGTTGAAAATCCGATTGAAACAAAAACGATTTTCACTGTCAAATTGCCAAAAGCGAAAAAAGACGGTTTAGCTATTTCGAAAACTTTTCAAGCACCTGCAGGAACCAATGCGAATCCATCTGTTACCAGTGCAGAAATTGATTTGACAGGATATGAGCTAAATTTGACTGGAACAAATGGAGAAGGATTTAATTTGTTGCAATCTCAAATGATTGTTCAAACAGATGAATCTGGAGTAGCTGTAACTGTCAATAACTATGATACTACCAAGTTCATCATTGAAATGGAAGGTATCAAAATGAATTATGCACGTGGCTATTTTGGAAATATAATTGTTCAAGATACTTCAGATTTATATGTTGAATTTTTAGATAAAATCACGAGTGGAATTTTTGATTTACCTGCTACCAATATTCAATTTATCATTTCAAATGGTATCAAAGTTTCTGCAAGAGCAACGTTAAATTCTTTGACAAATACCAATTCATACTCTGGCACAAGTGTGGCGTTGAATCACCCACAAATGGGCGTTCCATTTATCATTAATCAAGCCACTGGAACTTGGGATTCATTTTTTGCCTCAATCAAAACGATTTTATTTACCAGTTCAAATAGCAATGTTGAACAATTCATCGAAAATTTGGGAGCACATCAAAAATTAGATTTCAAGCTTGAACTTAATCCATACGGAAATATTTCAGGTGGTTGGGACGAATTTTTTCCAAACAGTAAATTGCAAGTAATGTTGAAAGCACAAATGCCCCTGAGTGCCTCAATGACCAATTTAACATTTCAAGATACTTTTGATTTGAACATCGATTCAGACCCAAATAATACACATATAGTTGCTGGAAAATTGAAATTGAAAGTTTCCAATGCCTTCCCGTTGCAAGGAGAAGTGAAAATGTTTTTATTGGATGCATCTGGTCAATTAATTGAAACAGTCAATGGTTCTGAACTAATTCCTTCTTCTGTTTACGGAACGATGATTTCAGGTCAAATGCAAAAATCAGATGCAACGATTTATTTTGATTTGAATTCGAATACGTTGAATAAAATTAATTCTATCAAAAAAGTGGTTATCAAATCAGTACTTAATACACCTGATCCATTGACGAATAACTCCAATTTTGTGCTGATTCCTGAAGGTGCTTTCATGGCATTTAAACTAGGGACTGCTTTTCAACTTGAAAATCGATTGTAAATGAGAAATTCCATTTTATTCTTTTTCCTACTTGGTTTTCATCAAGTTTTTGGTCAATTGTGGATGCCCATTCAATATGATACTACGTTGATTCAACATGAATTCATTTTATCGGGTGACAATGCGTACAATTCAACTGGTTTACGCAATAGCATGGCAGATAGATTATTTAACGGCGGATTAATATCAAACGAGGTGATCGATAAAAGCTACGATGCGCACAGAGGATTAAATCGTTTAGGTAAAAATCTACAAGCTGAATTCGAATACCGCAATTACAAGGTAAATATTTTTGGAAATCAAAATTGGGGATTTCTTTTAAAAGGTGGATATTATTTTCTTGGATCTGCCGCATATTCTGATGATTTATATGGTTTGGTTTTCAAAGGAAATGACCATTTTTTAGGTTCAACGGCTGAATTTTCTGGAACAACTTTGAATATTACCGGTTTTCAGAAGGTAGGATTTGGCGTAATTTCAAAAAAAGGAAAATCCTCTATTACCCTGAATTTTGTGAATGTTTCGAATGTTTACAAGGGAAATTTACAAACTGGTTTATTGACTCAAGATCAAGAAGCGACATCGATTGATTTAGAAATCGACGGTTCGTTCTCTTATACAGACAAAAATCAATTTTCTAATGGAGTAGGTGCTGCTCTTGATTTGGATTTCAAAATTCCTTTTCAATGGTTAAATGGTAGAAAAGCATATATCCAATTACAAGCAAAAAATTTAGGTTTAGCCTTCATGCATCAGGGAATGAAAAGTTATACTGTTGACTCATCATATAATTATTCCGGTTTCAATTTTGAGCAAATTTTCAATAATCAATCTCTTTTTGGAAATGACTTTTCTGTGTTGGACACTTTGCAAATTCAAACTGAAAGGAAAAAAAATTGGGTCGCTTTGCCAAGTATGTTTCAAGCAGCCAAACTGATAGATGAAAATTATCAAGGGAAAGTTCAATCGTTGTTTGGATTGCGACTTTATCCAACATTGAGTTATACACCCATGCTTTATTTGGGGTTTAATTATCGGCCAATCAAAGTTTTAGATTTAGGATTCATTGGGAGTTACGGTGGATTCGGTGGATTTAGAGCTGGATTTTATGCAAATTTTAACTTCAAAAAAATACAAGCTGGTGCAGGAACTGAAGACGTTTTAGGGGTTGTTTCCAAAAATGCGTTTGGTCAATCATTTAATATAAGATTAAGATGCAAATTATAAAAATCCTTTTCATTTTTGGAGTTTTGACGATTACTCAAAATATCCAAGCGCAAATCAAGTTTTTCAATATTTACACGAACAACGGTTATGACTTTGGAGAAGGCATTTGTCAGCTTTCAGACAGCAGTTATCTGATTACTGGGTCATCAAGTAGTTTTGGCGAAGCTCCTGCGCAGGCATTTATACTGCAAGTAGACAGTTTGGGGAATAGACTTTGGTCAAATGCTTATGGGGGCGCTGAAAGTGATTGGGGAAGACGTATTTTCGCTGTTGAAGGCGATGGAATTTATGTCGCTGGATATACCAATTCATTTGGAAATGGTTTGTTTGACTTTTATTTTTTCAAAACTGATTTTCAAGGAAACTTATTGTTTGAAAAAACTTATGGTGGTTCAAAATTTGAAAAATTACATGGCGCAGTGATGATGCCGGATACTACTTTCATTTTAGTTGGAGAAACGAGTTCCAATGATACAGAGGTAGAAGACATGTATTTGATGCGATTAAAATCAAACGGTGATACAATTTGGACTAAAACGATTGGCTCTGCAGGTAAAGACATCGCTAAAAATGTAAATATCGTTAATGATAGCACTTTCATCGTGGTAGGAGATTATTTTGTTACCGATTCATTGATGCAGAAGGCCATTGTGTTGAAAATGAATGTAAATGGAAACATCGATTGGACAAATTACACAGGTCAAAACGGAAATTATTCTTTAAATGATGTAACAGTCAATAATGGGATTATTCGTGCAGTTGGAAGCAATTTTGTAATCAATAATGATCAAACCCAGTTTACATACATTTACAAGTATTTGGCTAATGTTGATGGAAGTTTGATTTTTGAATTAGTCGATCAAAGTGGAACAGATGCAAGAATTGATTATTTGACTTCTTATGGCAATACCACCAAGTTTTATATTGCTGAACAAGCCACAAATAGTACAATTCCAGTTTTTGGTGTGGGAGAGGATTGCTTTGTTCGCAGGTACAGTGAGTATTTATTTTGGGAAAGTTTTCCTGCTTTAAATACTTCTAATTTGGGACAAGATCAGGCAAATCAATTTATTTCAACTTCTGATGGAGGAGCGATTTTAGTTGGATATAACACCAGCTTTGGAACAGGAGGAAAGAATATTACCTTGGTTAAGATTGGACCAAATGATGATTTTCCAGAATCTTATACTGCTCCAATTGAAAATAGTTTGTTGTCAGTAGAAGTACTTGATAACGCTGAGCATTTGTCAGTTTTTCCAAACCCTGTAGATCAAATTTTACATATTGAGAATGAAAAATCTGATTTAGTGCAAATACAAATTGTCGATCTTTCTGGAAAAGAAGTTTTTAAGAGTAGTTTTAAATCAAATTTGGACTTAGATTGCACCACTTTTCAATCAGGGCTTTACTTTCTTCAATTTGAATTCAGTGGGAAAATAAAAGTAATGAAGGTTGTGAAGAAATAGATTTCATTGATTTGTATTTCTACAAGGAAAAATATTGAAAAAGAAAAAGGCTGTCATAAATGACAGCCTTTTTACATTCTTGTTGATTGAATTATCTTTCTGAAATTGGAATGTATTTTCTCAATACTTCACCGTTATAGATTTGACGAGGACGACCAATCGGTTCGTTATTCTCAGTCATTTCTTTCCATTGTGCGATCCATCCTGGAAGTCTTCCTAATGCAAACATAACAGTAAACATTTCAGTTGGAATTCCCAAAGCACGGTAGATGATTCCAGAGTAGAAATCTACGTTTGGATATAAACTTCTTGATTTGAAATATTCATCTTCCAAAGCAACTTGTTCCAATTTTTTAGCGATTGCCAAAAGTGGATCATTTACATTCAATTTTTCCAACACATCATCGCAAGATTTTTTGATGATTGTAGCTCTAGGATCAAAGTTTTTGTAAACTCTATGACCAAATCCCATTAAACGGAAAGGATCGTTTTTGTCTTTTGCTTTCAATACCCATTTGTCAACGTCACCACCATCATTGTGGATTTGTTCTAGCATTTCCAATACAGCTTGGTTTGCACCACCGTGAAGTGGACCCCAAAGTGCAGAAATTCCTGCTGAGATAGAAGCGTATAAATTTGCTTGAGAAGAACCAACGATTCTTACAGTAGAAGTTGAACAATTTTGTTCGTGGTCAGCATGTAAGATCAACAAAGTATTCAAGGCATCAGTAACTACTGGGTCAACTTTGTATTCTTCCGTTGGCATTGAGAACATCATGTACATGAAATTCTTGCAATAATCGTATTCATTTTTAGGATACATGAAAGGATGACGCATGGCATTTTTATATGACCAAGCTGCCAAAGTTGGCAATTTCGCTAATAAACGCAATACAGTCAAGTTTTTGGCCTCAGGACTTCTATTTGGATCTAAAGATTCAGGATAGAAAGTTGAAAGAGAACAAACCATTGAAGACAATACACCCATTGGATGAGCTTTCGCAGGATATGCTTCAAAAAATTGCTTCATGTCTTCGTGAACCAAAGTGTGTTTAGTGATATCAGAAGAAAATTTATCTAATTCAGCTTGAGTAGGTAAATTTCCGTATATCAATAAATAAGCGACTTCAATAAAAGTTGCTTTGGCTGCTAATTCTTCAATTGGATAACCTCTGTATTTCAAAATTCCTTCTTCTCCATCAAGGAAAGTAATTGAACTTTGAGTTGCACCTGTGTTTTTATATCCAATGTCTAATGTAATGTAACCAGTTGCTGAACGCAGATTGCTAATATCAATCGCTTTTTCATTTTCGGTTCCTTCGATAACTGGGAATTCATAAACTTTTCCCTCTAATTCTAATTTAGCAATTTCGCCCATTTTGTTAACGGATTTTATGTGTGTGAGTCATTCTTTTAATAACGGCATCTAAAGTAGTAAACAAAAAGTAATGTAGAACAAATTTTTGTTACATAATTTTCAAAAAAAAGCATAATTTTTCCCAATTTTTGATTTTTGTATGCATTCTACTTTAAACGCTGCTAATAAACCATACTCTCAAACAAAAAATCGAATATTTTGTTTGCAAAAAAAAGAGGTACTTTAGTTAAAATACCTCTTTAAATAATGCTTAAATCTGTTTTACAAATTCTCTAACGTATAATTGAATAGCATGTTGAATAAATGATTTCGAGTATTTCCACCATAAATTCCATGATCTTTATTTGGGTAAATGAAGAGATCAAATTGCACATTTGCATTAGTCAAAGCCGTAATCATTTCCATTGAGTTTTGGTAGTGCACATTGTCATCGCCAGAACCGTGGATTAAGAAATATTTTCCTTTGATTTTATTTGCGAAATTGATAGGTGAATTATCATCATATCCTGTAGCATTTTCTTGTGGAGTGCGCATGAATCTTTCTGTATAAATATTGTCGTAAAATCTCCAATTTGTAACTGGAGCGACAGCAATTCCCATTTTGAAGTAATCTGCACCTTTGGTCATAGCCAGTGAGGTCATATAACCACCATAGCTCCATCCTTGGATTCCGATTCTAGTTTTATCCACAAATTCCATTTTCCCTAATTCTTTGGCTGCAGCGATAAAATCTTCCAATTCTAATTTACCCAATTGCATGTAAGTAGATTTCTTGAATGCGGCTCCTCTAAACATGGTTCCTCTTGGGTCAACACTGAAAACGATATAACCTCTTTGTGCTAAAAGTTGGTGATACATGTAATCATTTCCATCAAATTCGTCAGTCACAGTGTTGCTTCCTGGACCACCATATATATTGATGTAAACAGGATATTTTTTAGTTGGATCGAAATTCATAGGCTTGATCATCCAAGCATTCAATTTACCTGCAGCACCTTCAATGGTCATGAATTCTTTTTTAGAAAGGGAATAATTATTCATTCTATCTAATAGACGTTGGTTGTTCTCCAAGATTTCAAGTTCTTCTCCATTGGCATCGCAAAGGGTGATAACATTTGGAGTATTTGCATCAGAATGGTATTTCACAAAGTATTTCATTCCCTTACTAAATTCTGCGCGGTTGTATCCCGTTTCGATACTTAAGGCAGTTTTGCTTGAACCATTTAAATTGATTTTATAGATTCCTTTATAAATAGCACCTTTTTCTGCAGAAGTATAGAATATGGTTTGATTGTCATCACTGATGCCTAAAAATTCAATGACATCCCAGTTTCCTTGCGTGATTTGTTTATTCGTTCCATCAAAACCTACCTGGTAGATGTGCATAAAACCGGAAGCTTCAGATGTTCTGAGCAATGATTTTCCATCTTTCAAAATAATTAGGTTATCGTCAATGTCTACATAAGTGTCAGATTTTTCCTCAAAAATCACTTTTTGAACCAAACTTTTGCCTGTAAAATCTGCCAATTGGTATTTTACATGATTTTGGTGGCGATTCAATGTTTGGATGACAAGTTGGTTTGAAGAATTAGACCATTGCAAGCGAGGAATATATTCATATTCTCCTAAGTTTAAGGTGATTGTTTTTTTAGAAGTCAAATTGAATACATGTGCGGTAACTATTGAATTGTCCTCACCAGCTTTTGGATACTTGTATTTGTAAATTTCAGGATACAATTTACCATAGTATGCTAATTGAAATTCTTGTACTTTGCTTTCATTGAATTTTAAAAAGGAAATGTATTTACTGTCAGGCGACCAATCAAACCCTTTGGTCAAAGCAAATTCTTCTTCATAAACCCAATCAGTTGTACCATTGATGATATTGTTTTTTACACCATCCAAAGTGATTTGATTTGTTTTACCTGAAATTAGGTCTTTTACAAAAATGTTATTGTTGTGAATGTAGGCGATTTTTGTTCCGTCTGGAGAAAATTCGGCCAAGGTTGAACCAGCTCTATTTTCATCTAAAGGCAATAATTTTTTAGTTTTCAAATCTAAGACAAAGAAGTCAGCGATATAACTTCTTCTATATACCGATTGTGCATTGGTTGTAATCAATAATTTGGTTTCATCCGCGTTGAAAGAATAGTCGTCTACCTGAATCGAAACACCTTTGTATAAAAGGTCTTTTTCAGAGACTAGAACTTCTCCTTCACCTGAATAATTCAAAAAAGCATGTTTCGTGATAGAAAATTTACTTTTATCGAAATTCATTTTTGTGAAATGTTCACCGTCATTCATCCCGTTAAACCCAGGAAATCCTTTGGAAGAGAATTCGTAATTTTTCCAGATACTTTCAACTGTTAAAGGCTGTTTGATGATTTTTTGAACTTGTTCAATTGATTGACTTTGAGCGATTTTTGAAATAAAAACAACTAATAAAAAGCTTAGAAAATTGATTTTTTTAAACATGATTTTTTCGTTTATAACTGGTTAAAAATAGTACTTCTAGAAGGACTAAGCATAAAATGTGCAAAAACCTTTAATCATTGTTAATATTATCATAATGCAAACACATTAAAAAATGTCTTACATTTGTATCAAGTTTTCGGGTGTTACCCTTGATATCATCAAAAAAGATTGATTGAAACCATTCGAAAATAAAACAATATAAACTATGAAGTAAATGTTCCTATGCTTGATAACCAGAAGGTTTAGAAGTTTAGATGCTTATTTTAACTCATTTAAATTAGGTTTTTTTAAAGCCGATACGTTCATAGTAATTTCAAAGTATTCCCTTAATTAAATAAATATCTGTTATGAAAAAAGCTTTACTTTTCGTTAGTCTTTTTACTGTAGGTTCAACTTTCGCTCAGGATTGTTCGAAACTTTTTATTTCTGAGTATGTTGAAGGAAGGTCTAACAACAAAGCGATTGAAATCTACAATCCTACAAATGCTGCAATCAACCTAAGTGAGTATGTGATTGCTCGTTATTCAAATGGCTCGAATGCTGCTGAAGTTCAAGATGCAGTGCAATTGTCTGGTACCGTTGGAGCACATGATGTTTTTGTAGCTGTTTTAGACAAAAGAGATCCATTAGGAACGGGACAAGAAGCACCAATCTGGGATTCATTGCAAGTTAGAGCAGATGGTTTTTTCTCTCCAGTGTACAATACAAGCAATGCTTTCTATTGGAATGGAAATGATGCAATTGTTTTATTTAAAGGTACTTTAACAGGAAGTGCAACAACACAATTGTCTGCAATTACGCCAGCTTTAATTCCAATCGATATTTTTGGAAAAATTGGTGAAAATCCAGGTCCTGATACAGGTTGGTCAACAACGGCTCCATACAACACAGGTGCTGGTGTTATTGTAACTGTAGATCACTCTTTAATTCGTAAATCAACTGTATTGAAAGGTGTAACAAATGTTGCAATTACTGAATTTAATGCCTTGGCTGAATATGATTCAATTCCTTCAAATACCATCTTATTAGATGTAAATGGTGATACGATTAAAAGTAATGCTGGAAACCCAATCGAATTTGGTAACTGGATGTCTTTAGGAACACATGCATGCAATTGCAACCCATTGTCTGTAAACAAAATTCCAGAAATGAGTCAGTTCTCTGTTTTCCCAAATCCTTCTGTTGATGGTACTTTCAATGTCGTTTCTTCAACTGGAATCGAGAAAATTGTTGTGGTTAACAGTTTAGGTCAAACAGTTAAAACTGTAAAAGCAAACGCTAACAACGCAATAATCAACATTGGTGATGCACCAGGTGTTTATATCATCAAAGTGGAAACTGGAAATGGTATCGTTACTAAAAGAGTTATTGTAAAATAATAAATATTATCAGAGTGAAGGTCGGAAAAATCCGGCCTTTTTCTTTGTCTAAAAATTAAAAAAGATGCGTTTTATAGCTCTATTTATTTTATTAATTCCATTCTGTTCCTTTTCTCAAACGAGTGAAGTAACAGTAATTGTCTCAGATTTTGCCACAAAAACTTCTGTCCCTTTTGCCAAAGTGAAATTGTCAGACAAAATCAAAGGAACTACTAACGAACAAGGAATTTTGATTTTGAAAGATGTTCCTTTTGGTGAGTATACCATGTCAGTAATAATGGACGACACTTTGATTACAAAAATCAAGGTAAATACACCGCAACTTCGATTTCCAGTTTCCTTAGGTGAAACGTTGGAGTTGGAAGAAGTCCAAGTAATCAGTGGTGCTGTTATCGGAAGACGAACACCAGTGCCAGTTACTAGAATTAGTCCAAAGAAAATTCAAGAAGAATTGGGTTCGAGAGATATTCCAATGTTGTTGAATGCAACTCCAGGTGTTTACGCAACACAACAGGGTGGAGGAGATGGTGATGCTAGGATTACGGTCCGTGGTTTCGACCAACGTAATGTGGGTGTCATGATTGACGGTGTGCCAGTAAACGACATGGAAAATGGAGCAGTTTATTGGTCAAATTGGTTTGGTTTAGATGCAATCACTTCCAATATTCAAGTGCAAAGAGGATTGGGAGCTACCAAATTGGCGATGCCTTCTATCGGAGGAACAATCAATATTATGACTTCTGGTGTTGGAAACAGAAAAGGAACTACTATCAAACAAGAATATGGTACTGGAAATTTGATGAGATCCACGATTTCATATAATTCTGGAATGATGAAAAATGGTTTTGGTGTTACACTTTCTGGATCGTATAAACAAGGCCAAGGTTGGGTTGATGGACTTTCAACGCAAGGAGCGTTTTTGTATGCAAAAGTTCAAAAGAAAGCAGGTAAACATTTAATTTCATTGAGTGCTTTTATGGCACCTCAAAGACATGGTCAACGTTCTTTTAACCAAAGAATCCAATATTGGGATACATTGGTTGCAAATGAAAACGGAGTTCCGGTTGATCAATCTCAAATTTACAACAGAGGAATTAGAGCAAATGAACATTGGGGATATGTAACTGACGAAAGTGTTCAAAACACTTTTAGAAGTGGTAATAAGCGAATTTTAAATGAAAGATTGAATTTCTACAATAAGCCACAGATTACTTTAAAGGATTTTTGGCAAGTAAATAAAAAATTATCAGTTTCCAATTTAGCATACGCCTCCATCGGTAGAGGAGGAGGTACAAGTCTTTCTAATTATGGTGCTGCTGTTCGTGCACAAGATGGAACAATTGATTGGGATGCCATTATTCAAAATAATAAAGCTACAACATTTTTTGGACAGATTGTACCAAATATAGATCCTGTCTATTCTGCAACAGAATTGAAATCAAACCAGGTTTTAACTGCCTCAATCAACAACCATTTTTGGATTGGTTATTTAGGACAGGTAAACTATAAGATGTCAGAAGAATGGAGTTTTTCTGGTGGTTTAGATTACAGAAGTTATAAAGGAACACACTACAGGGAAATCAGAGATTTGTTAGGAGGAGATTACTTCATTAATCCTTCTAATCAAAATGCTTCCTCAACAATGAAAAGAGTCGGTGATAGGATTGCAGACACAGACAAACCATTTCAAAATGACAGAGATGGATTTGTTCAATGGGCAGGAGTTTTTGGTCAGGTGGAATACACAGGAACTCGTTGGACAGCTTTCATCAATCTTTCTGGGGTGTACAATGGTTACAAGGGCGCAGATTATTTTCAGAAAAAAGTTTTGGAAGTAGGAGATACCACCTTGAGAATTGGAGCCAATGATGAAATCCAGTATAACGGACAAACTTACAATGCTCAAAGTGAAGGCTTGAAAGATTTTACAACGCCATGGAAGTGGATTCCTGGTGGAACTTTTAAAGCAGGAGCAAGTTATATTTTAAATGAGGAATCTACGATATTTGTAAATGCAGGTTATTTATCGAGAACACCAATGTATCAAAATGTAGTAAACAGCAGAATCAATGATTTTTTCCCTGAAATCAAAAATGAAAACATCTTGGCATTTGAGGCTGGTTACAGTTACGCTAGCAAGTTTTTTGGTTTGAACGTGAACGGATATGCAACCAATTGGAAAAACAAGCCGGTTCCAAATGGTTTTGCGGTTCCAGATCCATTAGATCCAACAACCACTATTAGAATCAATGTAAACGGAATGGATGCGATTCATTACGGTGGGGAGATAGACTTAGCCTATAATATTTCTAAAAAATTATCAACAGAAGTAATGATTTCTATTGGTGATTGGACTTGGAATTCCGCACCAACAATTGATCTTCCATTTGCAGACGCTGATTCAACATTAACTTTTGATGCAAAAGGAGTACATGTTGGTGATGCTCCACAGTCAACTTACAGTGGTGCTTTGAGATATGAGCCTTTTAAAAATTTCTATGTAAAAGCACAATACATGTATTTTAATCGCTTTTACGCAGACTTTGATCCATTTAAATTGACCGGAGAAAACGGTGGGCGTGAGTCTTGGCAACTTCCTGGATATGGAATGTTGAATTTATTTATGGGATACAAATACAAAATGAAGCATTCTGAATTACAGTTCAATGCAATGGTTCAGAACGCTTTAAATAGTGAATTTATGACTGATGCAACATTATCTAGTACTTTTGGTCCTGGATTTGATGCCGCTTCTGCAGGTGTAATGTATGGTGGAGGATTTAGATACAATTTATCTATCGCTTTACAATTTTAAAATAAGTAAACAAAAAACAATTATGAAAAAAATCATTTATTCAATGCTCCTTGCTGTCGCTTGCAACCTTTCAGGTTTTGCACAAGCGGTTTTGCCAACTTCATGGAGTTTTACAACTGCCGGTTTGCCTTTGGGTTGGACTGAAACGGAAAGTGTTTTTTACACTGCTTCTGGAAATACGCCACCTGCTAAAAGGTTTGATAGCTCAGGTGATATGATGACCATTTTCTTTGCAAGTAATCCTGGAGATTTAACTTATTACTTGGCAGGAAACAGTTTTAGTGGAGGTACATTTTTAGTGCAAGAATCTGTCGATGGTGCAACTTGGACAACCTTGAGAAGCCATACTGCACCGCCAGCTGGAACCTATACTCTTTTCACAGACGTTCCAAACGCTTTATCTCGTTACATTCGTTTTAACTACACGAATAAAGTAACTGGAAACATTGGTTTAGACGATGTAAATATCGCAGTAGGTGCAGCAACACCAGAACAAGAAATCAATGTGAAACAAGGAACAACAACGATTGTAAATGGTGGTAGTTTTGTAACTGCATCGCCAGTATCAACGTTGGCTCCAATCAATTTTACAATTGAAAACTTGGGAACAACAAATCCTTTAAATATTTCAGGAGTTACAATAACAGGTCCAGATGCAGCTGATTTTGCTGTAGGTTCAGCACCAACTGCTATTGCAGGTTTGGCAAACGGAACGTTGACGATTAATTTCACTCCTTCTGTAGCAGGAAATAGAAATGCTGTGATCAACATTGCCAGTAATGATGCTGATGAAAATCCATACATTATTAACGTTTTGGGAATTGGAGGAAACTATGCAACTGAACCAACTTCTCAACCAACGAATTTGACTTTTACAAATGTGAAAACTTACCGTATCACAGGATCTTTCACAGCGCCTGCAACGGCACCAGATGGTTATTTGATTTTGCGTAAAAAAGGTTCTGCAATTACAGGAGTTCCTGCTGACGGAGCGGTTTACAAAAGAGGTGACATTATTGGCGATGCACAAGTTGTTTTTAGTGCAAATGCTAACACTTTTAGACCAAATAACATTGTAGCTTCCACAGATTATTATTTCGCAGTTTATGCATATAACGGTCCGGGAGTATACAGAAATTACTTGACTGCAAATCCATTGACAGGAAATGTAACAACTCCAGCTACGATGATGCCAGCAGGATATTACAATGGAATCAATACTGCGAGTCCTACTTTTGTGACTGATTTGCATAACTTGACAAATCCACATACAGAGCAGTTTTACAGCAATTATTCAACTAGATTGATTTCTTTGTTTGCCGCACGTGACACAACGGATGATAGACGAGTGCTTACTTGTGTTTACAGTGGTGAAAATAAAATTTATACTGAACCTTTTGATTTTACAACACAAGGATTCAGCAGAGAGCATACTTATTGCCACAACTGGATGCCAACAAATCCAGCAGATTTATTGCCAGAATATAATGACTATCACCATTTATTCCCAACCAATCAAAACTCAGCAAATGCTGTGAGAAGTAATTATCCATTGGGTAAAGTGGTAACAGTTTCTTCTACTTATTTGGGCGCTAAATTTGGTTTAGATGCGAATGGTCATATGGTTTATGAGCCACGTGATGAGCACAAAGGTGATGCTGCAAGAGCAATGATGTACGAAGCGGTTTGCTACAACTCAGTGAGTGGAAACAACTGGAAATTCCCATCTTATATCAGCGGAAGTATTCCTTATGGACAAGATCAATATGTATTGAAACAATGGGCATTGCAAGATTTACCATCTAATTGGGAAATTTCTAGAAATGACTTTATCGATTCTTTGCAAGAAAACAGAAATCCATTTATCGACAATCCAGAATATGTTTGTTATGTGAATTTCTCTGACATGACTTATGAAACAAACGGTTGTTTGGCTTCAATTGAGGAACAATTGTTAAACGCTTTTATTGTTTATCCTAATCCAGCGAAAAAAGAATTGTTTTTACATGTAGATGCAACGACAATTTTGAGCTACGAAATTATCGATATGCAAGGAAGAGCTGTTAAATCAAATGCAGTTTCTAATCTTTCTGTTGTGAATATCAACACGGAATCTATGCGTGCTGGTTCATACATCGTGAAAGTTAAAACGCCTTATGGAGAAGTTCAAAAATCATTGATTATTGAATAATGAAATTTAAATTTTATATTTTCATCTTAGGAGCAGGTCTATCGGCCTGCTCTTTTGGTAAACAAACTTTTGTGAATGGGAAATCCATTCCTTTGTCTGTGGAATATTCTAATTCAAGAAGCGTTGATTCTATTGTTTCGCCCTACAAAATTGAATTGGATAAAGAAATGAACCAAGTCATTGCACAAGCTGAAGTTGATTTTATCAATCAAAGGCCCAATGGAAATTTAGGATTTTTGGTTGCGGATATTTTACTTGAAAAAGGCAAAGAAGTATTACCAAATGAAAAGATGATTTGCCTGATCAACAATGGTGGTTTACGCGCTCCAATTAGCAAAGGAAATGTTTTGTTAGGTGATGTTTTCAAATTGATGCCTTTTGACAATCAGTTTTTATTGGTGAAAATGCCTGCAAAATCAATTGTTGATATCAAAGAATACCTTAAAAAATCTGGTGGCGAGCCTATCAGCGGATTTAAAATTTTGCAAGATTCTATTTTCGATGGACAGAATGAAATTTGGAAAATGGAAGACTTTTGGGTGGTGACATCTGATTATTTGCTGAATGGTGGCGACAACATGAATTTCTTCCAACAAAAATTGGAAGTTAAAAACCCTAATTTACTTTTGCGAAACGCAATTTTAGATGGTTTTAAAAGCAGGAAAACGCTTTCAAATATAGTTGTAACACGCATCAAATTGTAAGTCATGGATAGAAGAAAATTTATTCAAAGTTCAAGTTTGGCTTTTGGTGGATTGATCGTTTCACCGCAATTGGTGACAACTCCCAATTTGAAGAAAACGACAAAAATTACAATTTTACACACCAACGATACGCATTCAAACATTGATGCTTTTCCAGCGAATCATGCCAAGTATGCCAATCTCGGTGGCGTTTCTCGTCGCCATGAATTGATTCAAAAAATCAGGTCCGAAGAAGAAAATGTATTGCTTTTAGATGCGGGAGATATTTTCCAAGGAACACCTTATTTCAATCGTTTTGGTGGAGTGTTGGAAATGAAATTGATGTCGCATTTGGGATATGACGCAGCAACGATGGGCAACCACGATTTCGACGGCGGCATGGATGGATTTTTGAAAGCCAAAGAATTTGCAAATTTTCCATTTTTATGTTCAAACTACGATTTTAAGAATACGATTTTAGACGGACAAACAAAGTCGCACCACATTTTTGAAAAAAGTGGCGTAAAAATTGGTGTGTTTGGACTCGGAGTAGAATTAAATGGCTTAGTTTCTGATAGTCAATTCAAGGAAACGAAATATTTAAACCCGATTGAAATGGCGCAAGAATCAATTAAAAAACTGAAAGAAGCGAAAGTTGACTTGATTATTTGTTTGTCTCACTTGGGTTACGAATACGCGACAGAGAAGATTTCAGATCGGAAATTGGCGCAAAAAACGGATGGAATTGATTTGATTATCGGCGGACATACGCACACTTTTTTGGAAAAACCGACAGTAGAATACAATTTAGGAGGAAAAATCACGTTGGTTAACCAAGTTGGTTGGGCTGGTGTTCAACTAGGAAGAGTAGATTTTTATGTTGGAGATAAGGTAAAATCTGACTCAGGTTTAATTTTAATTGACTAATTTGACAACGAATCGCGGCGATTCAACGTTTAACCGTTTAAATAAATACAATTATGAAAAAGTTATTTTTAATTTATTTTTGTTTTTCAGGTTTACAGCTGATTGCTCAAGATGATAAACAAATCATTATTTTGGATAGATCATCTAATAGAAATCGCACTGAAGCTGAAAGAATGCCAAGAAGATTGGTGGAGCACATGAATGTTTTTAAATTTGATCCATTGCGCATGTCGATTGGTGAGATCAATTTTGCGTACGAACGAGTATTGGACGATCCAATGAGTTTGGAGGTAGAGTTAGGACCAACGGTTTCAAATTTAGGTAGAAATCGTTTTTTTGTGACGCAAAGCTCTCAATATGAGAAAAATTCCGCAATGGGTGTTTTCACTTCTATTGCATTTAAATTTTATCCATTAGATGGTAGACCAGCTTTAAATCAATTATATATTTCTCCAAAATTTAAATACAGAAGATATAACGAATTGATTGAAGGAGGTTCAACAAGTACTTTGGAAAGCATCAGAGGTTTTACCAATGAATCGATTTTTACTTTCAATTTTGGATACCAACAATGGTTGGCAGATCGCTTTTCTTTCGACTATTATTTCGGTATTGGAATTGGAAGTTACGCTTCAACGACTTACCAAGCGAGTTCTGAGTTCATAAACAATGAATGGCAAGAAACGTGGTTGAAACAAGATGATAAATACACCCGTTTTGTAGCGACGATTGGAATGAAAGTTGGAATCGGGAAATAGACTCGCTGCGCTCGCAGACAATAAGATATTAAGACAATAAGATATTAGGATTTTAAGAGTAGTTGCTGCGCAACATTAAAACGCTAAGTTATTTGTTGGGGCGCAATGCATTGCGCCCCAACAAATATTATTATCAAAACGTCTTAATTTCCTAAAATCTAAAAAAAAGCTATGAAAAAAACAATCTTTTTAGGTTTTGTCCTTTCGTTGTTTTCGCAATTCAATGTTTTTTCTCAAACCATTTGCGATTCAATAATCGTTGAAGATGTGGTTTTGGATGCTACTTCTATTGAAATTAAGGTTTACAATAGCAGTCAGCACACCATTATTTATCCCTATTTCACGACTGTTTTGACAGACAATCCGTATATCACGATGGCTGATACATTGCAAGTGCTTTCTTTTTTGAGTGTTCCAGGCGATGGAAATAATGGTTTTTCGAATGCACTTTATTGGAACGTCACTTTCGCGCCTGCTTCTTCAGTGCCTGCAAACACTGTTTTTACTGGCAATTTGGTAATCACAGATCCAAACGATTCAACATTTTCTTGCACCAAACCATTTAGTTTCACATATGGTTCTGCTGTTGCTGCAACGCCAGAACTGGGAATGGCTAAATTGCAAGTGTTTCCCAATCCAAATGAAGGGAAATGGACCGTGATTTCACCAGTTGCACAAGGAAATATCGCTATCTATGACGCGTTTGGAAAAGTTGTATTTACGCAAGTAATCACCGCTGAATCTTCCACTTTTGAAGTGAAAAATCCTGGGATTTATACCGTAAAATTTGAAAGCACCGCTGGAAGTTGGATGGAGAAGATTTGTGTCAAGTGAGGCCAGCAGGGCTGGCAGACATCAAGATTTTAGGAGCCGTTGCTTCGCAACTTTAAGACTAATTTGGATTCACTTCGTGGCTCCTATGTTTGTAATGTTATATTATTGTAATGTAAAAAGTGGGAAGAATGAAAGCAGTTTCGTGGCTAAGTAACCTGTTGGTATATTGATAAGCAGATAGTGCTTCATTCTTCTTTTATTTCTTGGAGTTTAAACA